>SUWF01000045.1 GCA_015061575.1 Lentisphaerota bacterium | reverse complement strand
TTTTTTGCAAATAAAATTTGACAAACAGTCTCTCATAGGAGCCTTTTAAGAATCATCTTTTGCTGATTATCCCATTATTTTACGATTTTTTTGCAAATAAAATTTGACAAACAGTCTCTCATAGGAGTGCTGCTACGGCGCACTTACCGGGACACAATCTTTGCTGGGTAATACCGTTTCCCCGCAGTATCGATATGTCGGTGGTACCAACGAACGTTTTATTGTCACCAATAAAGTGGTTGATCCCAGCGGATTCTTTGTGCTGGGCGACAGCTACTGGAAAGCCCAAAATGCTGAAAACTATGCTGTTAATTTCACCGGCAATGATATGAATGTCATTGCCCGTCACGCCGGACGCATAAACTCGGCGTTTGTTGATGGCCACGCCGGAGCTTACACGCCGCAGGAATTGCAGGCAGCTTGCGAAAGCAGTGATATGCTCCACTCCGACCATGGCGACAAAGGCACCTGGACATACTTTGACGAATTTGGCAACATCAAGAATTTCTTCTGATAAGCTGCTTTCCGGAGTTTCACATCATGAATAAGTTATTTTTGGCACTGGCAGGTGCTTTCCTGCTGGGGTCGCTGGATCTTTCTGCCGCCGTCACGGCTGAAGAATATGCAAAATTGCGTAAAGCGGCCCGGGAAGAACGGCAGCGCAAGGTGATTTTCAACAACGATGGCTGCGATATCGTGTACTTTCCCAAAGATTGGCCCGCCACCAAAGAAAATTTCCTCAAGCTGCGCACATCATACCTCAAAGGTTACTGCGACACTTTGACCTATTGTCCGGCCTCGGCCGGGATGGGGCACTTTACGCTGCAGCTGCCGGGAGCGGACTTTTTTACCGCCAATCCGCCGGTTAAAAATGCGCGCAATATTGCCAAAGAGCTGGCCGATGCCGGGCAGGATTATTTCCAGTGGGTGATCGATTTCTGCAAAGCCAACAAGATGGAAATATTTTTCTGTTTCCGCGTCAACGATACGCACGACGTGCGCCACACTCCGCAGAAACCCAATATCTTTTTTGCCCCGTGGAAAGAAAAAAACCGTCATCTGCTCTTTGCCCCCGATCCGGCCCGCAGCACCAAAAATGCCGCCTGGAGCGCCGTGGACTTTACTCATAAAGAAGTCCGTGACCGCCAGCTGGCGCTGACCCGGGCGGTGCTGGAAAAATACGATGTCGATGGTATAGATTTGGATTTCAGCCGTTATCTGCCGATTTTCCGGACGACCGGTCTGGGTATGCCGGTCAAACCCGAAGAGATCGAAATGATGAACGATCTGATGCGCAAGACCCGCAAACTGCTCGATGAATACGGCATGAAGCGCGGCAAAGCGATTTTGCTTTCGGTCGTGCTGCCGGACTCGCAAAAACGCTGTTACCGTTTGGGATACGATATTGAAACGTGGTTCAAAGAAGGCTTGATCGATATTTGGCAGCAGGAGGACTGCGGCCCCTCTGCTCCGGTAGCCGAAGCGGTGGCGCTGGCCCGCAAATACAACGTCAAATATTATGCCTTCAACGGCAAGCCCTACCCCTTTGGCGCCAACGAAAGAGCCAGTTATCTCAACCGCAACGTAGATGCCACCAATGTAGCTATGGCGCATACGGCCATGCACTCCGGTGCTGACGGCGTATACTTGTACAATTACGCCAATGAAGGTACCGTAAAGGTTGCCAGTCAGACCGATACGGCAATATTGGATAAACTTCCCCGGCGTTATTTTATGACCAACTTCAACTGGGCGATCCCCCGCGGATACGCATATTCGCCGGAAGACTATGAGCTTTTCCGCAATTTGAATGCCTTTATCCACTGGCAGATCGCCCCGGGTGATGAGATCAATCACTATCTGGAAATGGGTACTGCGCCGCAGAAAAATGACCGGATAATCGCTCATCTTGACCGGTGGGACGGTACGCCCGGAGCCATAAAAATCGAATCCAACTCCGTGCAGTGGAAACCCGTGGCTATCGATGGCCGCTACGAAATCTTTGAAGTTCCCGCCGAAGCACTGAAAAAAGGCGTCAACCAGGTGAGAGTTTACAACGATGCCGCCTCCGGCAAAGAGATCGTCAACTTCCAGCCCCAGAAGCTGGGCGATTTTGAAGTCCGTTTCTTTGGCGGAGCTGCCATCAGAGCTTTCAATAAGGATAAAGACGGCAGTTTTACGGTGGATAACAGCAAGGGTTTTGCCGCATTGGTCAAACGGCTCGGCAACAATGAATACACCCAGCTGAATATATCCTGCAAAGTCAAAATAACTGACGGTAAAGGCTTTATCCGCATATCCAACTGCGGCTACCTCAAGGTCATCAACTTTACGCCTGACCGGATAGCGGCGGCGCCGGATCTGGACAAGGCCGGAAATTTCAGCGATTACCGGGATGTACACATTACCGTAAAGGGCAAAACCCTGACCTGCAAAATTGACGGTGTGGAAGTCTACAAAACTGACACTATGGAGTCATCCTTTGCGCCGGAAGTAAACAAGATGTTCCCGGATGCCAGCCGACTCTTTTCGGCCGCTCCGGTCGTGATGTTCGGTCATCACGGCAACGGACAAGCCGGAGCTAAAATCCACTTCAAGGATCTCAAGGTCAGCAATCCTGCCGGTACGGCTGAAATCCTGAATATCATGCTGGAAATCGATCCCGCTATCGATATAAAAAAGGATCTGGCGCTGCAGGATATATCCAAGGTGGTAAAATCCACTCCCCGGGGCGTGCAGGGAAAAATCTCCAAGCCGGGCAACGTCATGGCTTCGGAAATCGTGATCGAACCCAACCACAAGCCGGTCTACTGGTTTATTTCGGACGGCAAGCAGGTGGCGGCGTGGACTCTGGATAACCATATCGTCCGCAAATACCCCAACTATCTGGCCCGTATCGACAGCAACCGGACCGGCAAACCGGTGACTTACACCATGGTAATGGGCCATGGCGAACCGGCCCTCTATCGTAATGGCTGCATATTTTATCAGACCAACGATCTGGGCTTTATAACGTGGAGAAATTACGCATTTTCCTGCTCCAAAGAAGTTTACACCGTGGATAAATTTCTGGCGGAACACGGCAAAAAATTCTCCGACGCCCAGCTGGATATATTGCGCAATGGCGGCTGCATTGCCCAGAGTTCCGGTCAGATCAAAAGTGTTAAACTCTTTGAAAAGCAATAAAATCAACTATCCGGAACCGAAATTATGAGCATAATCATTCGCAATGGTCTGACTGTGTGCGGCTATCCGGCGCAGGAGCAGATCCAGGATCTGCTGATCGAAGATGGTTTGATCAGCCAGCTCGGCAATGTGCCTCCCCGCAGTGATGCAAAGGTCATAGATGCCGCCGGCAAAGTCGTACTGCCGGGACTGATCGACCCGCACACCCATTTTATCGAGGGGCCGACTGACGCCGGATACTACATGCTGACCAAGGCTGGAGTCACCACCGCTTTGGATACGATCATCTGCGAATGCGGCTTTACGCTGGATTGCATGAGCAAAACCCCTATGGGGCTGAATATCGGCTTCATGGGGCTGCTCCTGCCGGGATTGACCGTTACCAGCAGCGAACCAAGCAAAGCTGAACTGCGTTCGGTAATGCAGAAATTCATCGAAAATGGAGCCTGGGGCATCAAGCTCGCCGGAGCGCATTATCCGCTGACTCCGACCGGTACTGCCCGGGCCATCGCCGTGGCGGCAGAAAACCATATACCGTTTATGTTCCACGCCGGAACCACCTGCAGCCGGGATGATTTCAGCGGGTTTGCCGAAGCATTGCAGTGCAGCGGACATCATCCGATGATCCTGGCGCATATCAACTGCTATTGCCGGGGCGAAGAAGCAGCGCAGGCATTGAAAATGCTGCAGGAATATCCCGAAATCGTATCGGAATCCAACCTCAGCGATACCAGCTGCATCGGCTGCAAGATCGTTGACGGCCGTCCGGCCAGTCTGTGCGTTTGCGATACTTTGGAGCGTTACGGTCATCCGGCCACCTATCAGGGTTTGCAAAATGCCATCGCAGCCGGTGATATAAGCGTGCTGGTGCCTGACTGTAAAGAGCTGCGGCTTTCCACCCCCGAAGAAGGTATGCAGCACTGTCTGAAAATGCAGGGGCAGGTCAGTATTGCCTATCAGGCCAACCGCATGAAAGAAAATCTGGAATTGGCCGCCGGGCGCAATGCTGCCGGGGAATTTGTGATCGACGCATTCTCTTCCGACGGCGGCGTACTGCCGCGCAACATAACTCTCAGCAAGGGCTGCCAGCTCGTGCAGAGCGGCAGCTGGACATGGAGCGATTTTGTCTTCAAAGCCTCTATCGCCGGCAGCCGGATGCTGGGGCTGGAAAAGCGCAAAGGCATACTCGCAGCCTCCCGCGATGCCGATGTAGTAGTTGTTGATGCCCAAAGCGGTCAGGCCGAAGTAGTTATTTCCAACGGAAAAATCATCTTCGACCACGGAAAATTCTACAATACCCCAAACAATATGTATGCTTTGCAGAGCGGTCAATTCGGCAGTTTCAATGCCGTATCAACCCAGCCCCGCTGGCTGCAGGAAAGCGGTTTTATCCGCAAAAAATAGAAACATTTATCATGAAATACAACAATTTGGAAGCGTTCCGCAAAAAATTGCGGGAACATAAACTTTGCAAAGGCATGATCATTACCATGACCGATCCGGTCGTCAGCGAAATAGCCGGCGAAATCGGCTGTGATTTTACCTGGATCGATGCCGAACACAACCTTTTGGATCCCGAAACGATCATGCACCACATCCGGGCCGTTCGCGGCAGCGACTGCGCTCCGCTGGTGCGGGTTCCCTGGAGCGAGTGGGGCATCATCAAACCGATCCTGGATGCGGCACCCGCCGGGGTGATCATTCCGATGATCAACACCGCTGCCGAAGCTGCGGAAGCGGTCAGCTGCTGCAAATACCCGCCCTTCGGCAAGCGGGGATTCGGCATCAAACGCTGTTCCTGCTATGGGAGCATACCTTTTTCGGACTATCTGGAAGCGGCCAAGACCGATCCCATGGTGATCTTGCAGCTCGAACACATATCGGTACTCAAAGAACTTGACCGGATCTTGCAGATACCCGGGATCGACAGCATTTGCATCGGTCCGGCGGATCTCTCCGGCTCCATGGGCAAACCTTGCGATTACGATGACCCGGAAATCAAGAAAGTTTTGGATGAAATTGCTGGCAAAGTCAAAAAAGCGGGGTTATATTTAGGCACTGCCGAAAGTTTGACCGCCGACTGGCGGCAGCGGCAAGTTGACTGGATCGCCAACATGAGCGATTGCGGAGCACTGCTCGCAGGCGCCAGAACTGAATTAAAAGCATAATCATTACAGGGTTTTGAAAAATGGAAAAAATTCGTTATGTACTGATCGGGTTTGGCGGCATTGCTGAAAACCGTATCGCCAAAGAAGGTTTCGGCTGTGACCGCAGCCGGTTCAACGGCGTGGAAGGCGCTGAACTTATCGGCGCATTTGATTTAATGCCGCAACGCCGGGAAGCCGCCGGAAAACTGAACCTCAAATGGTATGACTCAGTAGAAGCCATCTGGCAGGATCCGGCGGTGGATGCAGTATACATTGCCACCAACAACGCCTCCCATGCGGCGTTGGCCATGAGTGCCATGGAACACGGCAAACATGTTATTGTGGAAAAGCCCGCCGCTACGACCATTGAAGATGCTTCGGCCATGGTGGAAATGGCCCGCAGTAAAAAACTTTCGCTCACCGTCGATCACATGATGGTCAACAATATTTACAACATCAAAGCTGCCGAAGTGATCAAATCCGGTCTGCTCGGCAAAGTCAATGACAGTTGTTTCCACATGGAATTTGCTTTTGGCTTTACGCCGGAAGAAGCCGCCACCTGGCGCTGCAGCAAGGTCGAAGAAATGGGCGGCCCGATCGGCGACGTGGCCAGTCATTGTTTCTATATGGCAGAATTTCTGCTGCAGCAGCCGATCGAATGGGTCGCAGCCAGCTACATGCCCAAACTTTTGCCGATAACTGTGGAAGACGGCGCCTGTATAAAATTCGGTATGGCTGACGGCATGACCGGTTCCGTCCGGGTATCTTTTGCCGAAAAACGGGGCGGTCTGGCCGGAACTTTGACTTCCAACGGTTACGAAATTTACGGCGATCAGGCGGTTTTGCGCGGATACTGCACCATGACGCAGTTCTCCGGCCTGCCCGGCGAAATCCTGCCCATCCGTCTGGAGTGGGATAACGGCAAAGAACATAAAGATCTGACAGTTGGCACACCGGAAAATATCTATCAGAAATTGATCCGTCAGCACGCCGCATCGATCCTCAACAATACCCCGGATGACGGCGGCAACGGCCTGCACAATCTGCAGCTCTGTACGCTCGCCCACCAGTCCGCCCGTGAAAACGGCCGGAAAATCAACCTTAACTGAGGATAGTTATGATCAATTTGCTTGTTCGTACTGCCTCTGATGCTGATACTGTACAAATTGCCGCAGCGGAGCTGAAATATTTTATCGGCAAGCTCCGCAATGTGGAGCAGCGCATTGATGTAACTATAGAATTGAGCGCCGAAGCTGACGATTCACCGCAGGACAGCTACAACATTGACATCGATTTCCGGCAGGGCGGCGGCAAGATCACCGGCAGCAATAACCGTTCGGTGATCTTCGGGGTTTACAAATTTCTGGAAATGCTCGGCTTCCGCTGGGTGCGGCCGGGGGCGCTGGGTGAATACATCCCCGAAAGCATCAACTTTGAACAGGCATATAATCTCTCCAGCTGCGCCGGATACAGCCATCGCGGCGAGTGCATCGAAGGAGCGTTGTCGCTGCAGAACGTACTGGATAAGATCGAATGGATGATGCGGTTGGGATTCAACACATTTTATATTCAATTCCGCAACGCCTACACCTTTTTCGACCGCTGGTACAGCCACGAAGAAAACCCGCTGCTGACTCCGGAACCATTTGATAATCAAAGGGCCCAAGCTATAACAACTGCCATAAGGCAGGAACTCCATCGCCGGGGCATGGATCTGCACACTGTCGGGCACGGCTGGACGTGTGAACCGCTGGGCATCCCCGGCCCCGGCTGGACGCAGCATCAGGGCGAGATCCCGCCCGAAGTTCAATCCTGTCTGGCCGAAGTCAACGGCAAGCGGGAACTCTGGGGCGGCATTGCGTTGAACACCAATTTGTGTTACGGCAAAGCCGAAGTGCGGGAAAAAATCACCGATGATATTGTTAAATATGCGCAGGAAAATCTGGATGTCAACACCATCCACTTCTGGCTGGCCGATGGTTACAACAATCAGTGCGAGTGTCCATTGTGCACCGTGCAGCGCCCGGCCGACTGGTATATTGAATTGTTGAATCTGGCGGATGAAAAACTTACGGCGGCCCGGCTGCCGGTCAAGCTGGTCTTTTTGATCTATGTGGATTTGCTGTGGCCGCCCGAAAAGAACCGTCTGCGCAATCCCGATCGTTTTATATTGATGTTTGCGCCCATCACCCGCAGTTACACCACGCCATTTACGCCCGGCAACGATGTTGATAAAATCGAATTGCCGCCGTTTGACCGCAATCACCTGACCATGCCGGAATCACCGGATCTGAACATGGCGTTCCTGCGGGCGTGGCAAAAACACTGCCCGGCCAGCAGCAGTTTTGACTTTGACTATCACTTTATGTGGGATCACCACAAAGATCCGGGCTTTTATCGATCGGCCCAAATCCTGCATCAGGACTGCCGCAACCTGAAAGCCATGCAGCTGGACGGCCTGATCAGCTGTCAGAGCCAGCGGGTTTGTTTTCCGCACGGTTTGGGCTCAACGGTCATGGCCAAAACCCTGTGGGATCCAGCTGTAGAGTTTGAAGAGATCGCCGATGACTATTTTGCTCATGCCTACGGCGATAATTGGCAGGCAGCGCAGGACTATTTCCGGCAATGCTCAGAAATATTCCATCCGCCGCTGATCCGCAACGAAGGCTCCGACGCCGACAAGCTTGCCGCAGTAAGTGATGTGCAAAAATACCACTCTCTTGCCGAAAAAATCGCTCCCGCCATCGAAAACGGCTTGCTGCAAAGCTCGCCATGTCAGCGGGAATCCTGGGCACAGCTGCAATTGCACACGCAATTAAGTCACCTCCTGACCGATTTCTTGAGCGCAGCATGGAGCGGCAAAGACCACCTTCCGGCAGTGCAAAAACTCTTTGCCTGGGTGCGCAAGCACGAAATGCGTCTGCAAAGCGTGTTGGATGTATACGAATACATCTACACCATAAAAACCGCTTTTAAACTGCCCAAAGAGCTGTAAAAAACAGCCCATATACCCAATTAAGGTACTCCAGCAGCGTCTGTTGACAACTTGCCAGTTTTGCAGCAGACGCTGCTGCATAATTTTGCCCCCTGCCCGCTGCTCCCGGCGGCATAAAAAAGCTCCGGTCATACAGCAAACTGCACAGCCGGAGCTTGGGGATACGCTTTAAACTCAGCGCAATTCTACTTTAAGATCGGCGGCCAGACGGTCACGGAGCTTATTGTAGGCTTTGTTGACTTCATCATCAGTCAAAGTACGGTCTTTGGCCCGGAAAGTCAGGCGGTAGGCCGCACTTTCCTTGTTTTCGCCCAGCGTTTTGGCATCGGCAAACAGGTCAAAGAGTTCGATCTTTTCCAGATTCTTCAAATGAATGTTGTTCACGAACTTGACGATTTCGGCATGAGTCAGAGTGGCGGGCTTGATAAATGCCACGTCACGGGTGGTCGCCGGGAAAGTCGATACCGGGATCAGCGATTCCGGCTGCAGCTTGGCATCCATCAGACTGGCGACTTCGATTTCCGCATAAAACACGGCGTTATTGGTGCGCCATTTGGCGGTGTAACTCTTGTTGAGTTCGCCCATCACACCGGCGTTTTTGCCGTCGATGTACAATGCCAGACCCTTTTTGCCGGTAAAGCGGGCATCTTCCACGATTTCAAAGTGCCAATCGGCGATCCGGCGCATTTCGCACAAACTTTCGACTATGCCCTTGATGTCGTAAAAATCGTAACACTCGCTGAGTTCAGCTGAATAGCGTTCCGGATGACGGGAACCGGTCAGCACCAGTGCCACGCTCTGACGTTCTTCCGGGAATAAAGCGGCGTTTTTGCAGAAACTGCGGCCGATTTCAAATAAACGCAGCGAAAGATTGCGGCGGGCAATATTGCGCTCCACGCTTTCGAGCATTTCGCCCAGCAGCGACGGACGCAGCACCGCCAGATCCAAACTCATGGGATTGCCGATCTTCACCAGATCATCGCCCGTAAAACGCGGATCGCTCAAAGCTGAAGATTCTTTGACCATACTGTAGTGCATACATTCAAACATGCCCAGCCGGAGCAATTCTTCCCGCAGCTGCTGGATCCGGTAATAGGTATCGTTGCGGATGGTATCGACCACCGTGGAGCGCACCCGCACTTCCGGGATATTATCCAGACCGTTGATCCGTGCCACTTCTTCGGCCAGGTCAGCTTCCCGGGTGAGATCCAAACGGAACAAAGGTGCCGTAACCACGCAGTCAGCGTCAGAAACATTATCGACTTTAAGCTCCAGACGGCGCAGAATATCCACGATCTCATCATTGCTCAACGTCACGCCGACCAGCGAACGGATGCGGTCGAAGCGGCACTTGACCACCGGTTCTTCCGGACGCATGGAGCTGACTTTGATCAGGTCAGTGGCGATATTGCCGCCGGCGGTTTCCAGAATCAGCTGGGCGCAGCGGTCGGCGGCCCGGTCGCAGCCGTCAAAGTCCACCCCGCGTTCGTAGCGGTAGCTGGCATCGGTGGAAAGACCGATCCGGCGGCTGGTGGCCCGGATATTGGACGCATCAAAAATTGCACTTTCGATCAAAAGATCGGTGGTATTTTCGCTGACGCCGGAATCTTCGCCGCCCATCACCCCGGCAATCGCCATGGGTTTAACTGCATCGCAGATGACCAGAGCCCGTTCGTCAAGCTTGCGGTCAATGCCGTCGAGCGTCTTTATAACTTCGCCGTTGGCGGCCCGGCGCACGACAATGCGTTTGCCTTCGAGTTTATCGAGGTCAAAAGCGTGCAGCGGCTGGCCGAGTTCCAGCATCACATAGTTGGTAACGTCCACCACATTATTGATGGGGCGCAAACCGGCACTGATCAAACGTTCCTGCATCCAGTCCGGACTGGGCTGGATCTTGACATTGCGGATAATGCGTGCGCCATAGCATTTGCACAGATCAGGCGCATCCACCGTGACCAGATTTTCGATCTGTTCGGGATTTTCCACTTGGGGCAGCACGATTTCCGGCATCACCAATTTACTCTTGAGCAGACAGGCCACATCCCGGGCAATACCGACGTGCGAGAGCCAATCCGGACGGTTGGGCGTCAATTCCAATTCCAGCGTGGCATCGCCAGGGAAAAGTTCCGCCACCGGGCGGCCCAATTCCAGCGTTTCGTCCAATTCCAGCAGACCGTCATGGCCGCCGGGCACGCCGATTTCGTCAGCGGCACACATCATGCCGCAGGATTCCACACCGCGCAGTTTGGAACGCTTGATCTTGAACGAGCCTTCGGGCGTGTTGAATACAGTACCGATCTTGGCCAGCGGCACAACTTTCCCGGCATCGCAATTCGGCGCACCGCACACCACCTGCAGCGTTTCGCTGCCGTCAAAGACCTGACAGACCGACATGTGGTCGCTGTCCGGATGCGGTTTGCGTTCCATGATCTTGGCCACCACCACGCCTTCCGGCACTCCGGCGGCGGCTTCAATACCTTCGACTTCGATCCCGGCCATGGTCAATTTATCGCACAGCGTTGCAAGATCGCAATCAATATTTACATAGCTTTTAAGCCAATTATAACCGATTTTCATAATTATTTACTCCACAACTTAGAATTGGGCAAGGAACCGCACATCGTTTTCATACAGCCAGCGGATATCAGCAATACGGTAGCGCATCATCGCCAGACGTTCAATACCGAAGCCAAAAGCAAATCCGCTCCAGATTTCCGGATCATAACCCACATTTTTCAGCACGTTGGGGTCAACCATCCCAGCCCCGGCGATTTCCAGCCAGCCGGACTGCTTGCAGACGTTGCAGCCCTTGCCGCCGCACATAATGCAGGAAAAGTCATATTCCACGCTCGGTTCAGTAAAGGGGAAAAAGTGCGGCCGGGTGCGGATGCGCACTTCCGGACCGAACATTTCGGTAGCAAAATTGCGCAGCACTGCTTTGAGGTCAGCCAGCGACACATTTTTATCAATGTACAAGCCTTCGATCTGGTGGAAGTTCATGCTGTGCGTGGCATCGGGCGTATCCCGGCGGAAGCAGCGGCCCGGCGCAACGATGCGCACCGGCGGTTCATGCGATTCCATGACCCGGATCTGCACCGGCGAAGTCTGAGTGCGCAGCAAGCGGCCATCGGGGAAATAGAAGGTATCGCCGGGATCCCGGCTGGGGTGATCCTGCGGAGTATTCAACGCATCAAAGTTGAAATAAACCTGTTCGATCTCCGGACCTTCAGCGACCATAAAACCCATACGGCGGAAAATTTCCGCACATTCGTCGATAACTTTCACCACCGGATGCTTGTGCCCGACCGCCATGCGCCGCCCCGGCAGCGTCAAATCAATACCGGCAGCTTCGGACTCCGCTGCGCTGTTCAATCTGGTCAATGCTTCATCCAGCATGGCCTGCAGTTTTTCCCGGGCGGTATTGAACGCCTTACCGGTAATGCCCCGTTCTTCCGGCGGGATCGAACCCATCTGTTTGCTCAATGCCGGCAGCAAACCCTTGCGGCCAAGCAAGTCAATGCGTACTGCTTCCACTGCATCAGGAGCGGTCGCCGCCGTCAGGCGCACTTGCGCATCGGTCAACGCTTTTTCAATAGCTTCTACGATCTGATTAGCCATTTCTTTCACCTGTTATGTTTGGTTTATTGTTTATAAGGCTCATAGGAGTTATGAAAAATATTGCACTTTTCCACAAGTCCTATGGGTCCTATACGTTCTGCTGGCGTTCGCCAACTATCGCCCATACTTCCGGCAGCATTTCCAAAAAAAACAGCTTGAGATCGTACCTTTTCTCAAAAAGGAACGGCTCTCAAGCTGTAATTTCAAAAATTACCGAACTACTCGGTAGTCAAGAGTTACTTGGCACTGGAAACTTTTTCCACCAGAGCCTTGAACTCCTGAAATTCCGTAACGGCCAGATCGGCCAAAACTTTACGGTTCAGCTCAATCCCGGCCTTCTTGAGACCGTTCATAAACTGGCTGTAGTTGGTGCCCAGCATCCGGCAGGCGGCGTTGATACGCACGGTCCAGAGCTGACGATACTGCTGCTTCTTCTGTTTACGGCCACGATACGCGTGGGTCATCGCCTTATCAACGGCATCATACGCGGTACGGATGCGTTTGCTGCTGGCACCGTAAAAACCTTTGGCGCGCTCCAACACCCGCTTGCGGCGTTTTCTGGAAGCGACTGCACAAGTTACTCTACTCATAATTTCAAATCCTCATGTTTTAGCTGTTTAGAGTTTTACTCAAACCTTACAGACCGTAAGGCAGAGCCACCTTGATACGCTTCTTTTCGGCGGCCGAAACTTCACCATCCTGACGGAGGCGCAGACGGCGTTTGGCGTTCTTCGTGGACATGAGGTGACGGGCACCCGCCTTATTGTGGCGGTACTTACCGGTCCCGGTCTGTTTCAGGCGCTTGGCGGCGCACTTCCGGGTCTTCAGTTTAGGCATCGTTTTTTCTCCTTTTGCTTGCGAAACCGTTTGAAGAATTATTCTTCGCTGTCATCTTCATCGATTTCAGGTTGTTCGTTATCCTCCCGGGGCGGCAGATGCCGGCCAGCCTCGGCGGTGCGCCCTGACTTTTTCAGCGGCGCAAAATATACAGTGATATTGCGTCCCAGCAACTTAGGCTTGCCATCAGCTTCGCCGTATTCTGCCAGATACGCCATAACCTTGTCCATCAATTCAAAAGCCAGATCCTGGTGGGCCATTTCCCGGCCCCGCAACATCAGCGTGACTTTGAGCTTGCAGCCTTTGCCGAGGAACTCCACGCCGCGGGCAAGCTTGTACTCATAGTCATGAGTATCGATGTTGATATGGAACTTGACTTCCTTGACCTTTTGGGCTACATTGTTCTTACGTTGGTTTTTGAGGTTTTTCTTTTGCTCAAACAGCAACTTGCCGTAGTCCATGATCCGAACCACCGGCGGCACTGCCCGATCAGAAACCAAAACCAAGTCCATGCCCGCCTGCTGCGCCAAATCGCGCGCTTTTGACAAGCTGACAATGTCCAACTGCTCCCCGTCCGCCCCGATCAAACGAACCTGTTCGGCGGTAAACGAACGATCTCCGGGTTTTAACAACTTAGCGATAACCAGTTCCTCCCTGTTAAAGTCCTGTTATGCAAATTTTACCGGCGCGTACCCAAAACGCGTCAATTATATTAATATAGCTCAAATTATTTTATTCGCAACTTCAAATTGCATTTTTTTCATTAAATCTGCCAAATTCATGGCACCCAGCTCGCCTTCGCGCCGGTTCCGGACGCCGACTTCGTTATTTTCGGCTTCCCGTTCACCGATCACGATGATGTAATTGGTGCGCTGATTGCGGGCATCCTTAATGCGGGCACCCAGACTTTCGGCCCGGTCATCGAGTTCCACCCGGAAACCGTTTGCCTTGAGTTCATCCGTGACCTTGCGGGCATATTCATGCTGCTTTTCCGTGATCGGCAGCACCCGGGCCTGCACCGGCGCCAGCCACATGGGGAACGCTCCGGCATACTGTTCAATAAGAATACCCATAAAGCGTTCCAGCGAACCGAACAACGCCCGGTGCACCATGTACGGCTGATGTTTTTTGCCATCTTCGCCAATGTAGGTCAAATCGAACCGCTCCGGCAGATTGAAGTCAAACTGGATGGTGGTGGTCTGCCATTCACGACCGATGGCATCCTTGACCTTGAGGTCGATCTTCGGACCGTAGAACGCACCGCCGCCATTATCGACTTCACATTCCAGACCGGCTTTTTTCACCGCATTGCTCAAAGCATTGAGCGCCTGTTCCCAGCGGGCGGGATCGCCCACGGCCTTGGCCGGGCGGGTCGCCAGATAGGGTTTGATCTCAGTAAAGCCGAAATCTTTCCAGATCGACAAGCTGAATTCCAGCACCCGGGCGATTTCGTCTTCGATCTGCTCCGGAGTACAAATAATGTGTGCATCGTCCTGAGTAAAGCCGCGCACCCGCAGCAAACCATACAACGCACCGGATTTTTCATAGCGGTAAACGGTTCCCAGCTCCGCCCAGCGGCACGGCAATTCACGATAGCTGCGCAGCTTGCTTTTGTACACTTCAATATGGAAGGGGCAGTTCATAGGTTTGACGTAGTAATCAACTTCGTCGATTTCCATGGATGAATACATCGCATCCCGGTAGAAATCCAAATGTCCGCTGGTCTTCCACAAAATGCTCTGGCCGATGTGCGGCGTGTACAAGAGATCGTAGCCGTTGCTGTAATGCTTTTCGCGCCAATAAGTTTCAAACGCATTGCGGATGAACGCACCTTTGGGGTGCCACAAGACCAGACCGGGACCGACATTTTCGGAAAAACTGAACAATTCCAACTCTTTGCCCAGCTTGCGGTGGTCACGTTTTTTGGCTTCTTCCAACATCCGCAAATAGGCGTTGAGTTCCGCTTTATCCGGGAAAGCCACCCCGTAAATGCGCTGCAGCATCGGGTTGTTTTCGTCGCCCCGGAAGTAGCTGCCGGCCACATTCATAAGCTTGAACGCACCGATCTGGCCGGTGTGTTCAACGTGCGGACCACGGCAGAGATCCGAAAATCCGCCGATGGTGTAAAACGTGATCTTGGAACCTTCTTCGATATCCGCCAGACGTTCCAGCTTGTAGGGCTGATTTTTACCCTGCAGCAGCGCTTGAGCATCTTCCCGGCTCATTTCGCTGTATTCAAAAGGTATTTTGGCATTGACGATCTTGCGCATTTCTTCTTCGATCGCCGCCAGATCTTCCACCGACAGCCGGTGTTCCATATCAAAGTCATAGTAAAATCCATCGCTGGTGGACGGACCAATATCAAATTTTACATCTCCAAAAAGGTTCTGCACGGCAGCGGCCATGACGTGCGCCGCACTGTGCCGGATCGTTTCAATCGGGAATTTAGCCATTTTCTATTACTCTCTATTATCTATCTGAAAAGGGGTTCAATGTTAAAAAAAATACTGCATCTGCAGCGCCAGCTTGCTGCGCCGCTTAAAAACCGCAAGTCTGCCCCGCGTCGGTAACGCGGGAATCCCTCCTTGGATCAAACAGTATTTTCAACATTTTTCTCACCCAAAAATACCTAAAACAATTCCATCTGTTCCGGCGGCGGATCGAGTATATCCCGCACCGGAGCAAAACTCTTCCGGTGTATCGGCGTAACTCCCAGCTGCCTCAACGCAGCCAGATGCGCCGCCGTACCGTAACCTTTATTTTCTGCCAGACCGTAACCGGGATAGAGCTTATCCAGCTCCACCATCAAATTATCCCGGTAGACCTTGGCCACAATACTTGCCGCTGCAATACTTGCAGATTTAGCGTCCCCCTTGACCACCGCAAAACTCTCACACGGCAGACCGGGAACCGGCAAACCATCCACCAGCAGACAATCCGCTTCCGGAATCTCTCCGGCGGCTTTACGCATCGCCAAATGGGTGGCTCGCAATATATTTATCTGGTCGATCTCTTCGACCGATACCTCAGCAATTGCGATTTTCACTCCCGGCACCGCCCGGATGGCGGCATCCAGCAGCAAGCGCTTTTCCTCGCTGAGCTGTTTGGAGTCATTGACATGCGGAATTTTTGCTCCCTGGGGGAATCCCACAGCGGCCGCCACCACCGGCCCCGCCAGCGGCCCGCGGCCCACTTCGTCAATACCCACTACAAAACGAAATCCCGCCTGATACTTTGCCTGTTCCAGAGCGAGAAGTTCGTCACCGGCGGCGAGAAAATCAACTTTCACGCCGCCTTGAACATGTCCTGCCATACCGATTACCGGGCGTCACGCAGCTCCTTGACACGGGCGGCCTTACCGACCTTGTCACGCAGGTAGTACAGCTTGGAACGACGGACTTTACCGCGACGGGTAACTTCGATCTTGTCGATACGGGGGCTGTGAACACGGAAAACACGTTCCACACCTTCGCCGAAAGCCACACGGCGCACGGTAAAGGTTTCGGCAATACCGCTGCCGTTGCGGGCGATGACCGTACCGGCAAAAGCCTGAATACGTTCGTTGTCGCCTTCGACGATCTTCACATAAACTTTAACGGTGTCACCGACGGAAAATTCGGCCACTTCACTCTTCAGGTATTCCTGAGCGACTTTCTTGAGAATTTCCATTTTTCAATTTCTCCTTTTGTATCAAAAACTTTTTAGTTGTTTTTTTCCACTTTTTCATCGGTATTTGCTTCAAGCGTTCAAACACCGCTTTTTTATACAGATCCGGACGGGCTCGCCACGTCAGTTTCTCTGCTTCGATCCGCCGCCACCTGGCAATCGCATTATGATCGCCGCTCTGCAGCACTTCCGGCACCCGCAATCCCCGGAACTCGACCGGACGGGTGTATTGCGGATACTCCAGCAAATTCTCCGAAAAAGACTCATCCTCTCCGGATTCATCGCAACCCAACGCACCCGGCAGCAATCTGGTCACTGCATCTATTACCACCATTGCCGCCAGATTACCGCTGGTCAACACATAGTCACCGATGGAAAGTTCCTCACAGGGGAACAACTTCCGCACCCGTTCATCCAGCCCCTCGTAATGACCGCAAACCAACAGCAGTTCCTGTTCCGCTGCCAGCTCCCGGGCGATCTTCTGATCAAATCTGCGCCCGCGCGGGCCCAGCAGAATGATACGCTTGCCCGGAGCCTGCAAATCGTCCAGCGCCTCGGCCAGCGGTTCGATTTTCATAAGCATTCCGGGACCGCCGCCGTATGGCGAATCATCAACTGTCCCGCGCTTATCGTGCGTGTAATCACGCAGATCCACTGCCTTCAGTGCGAGGATGCCTTTATTTATTGCCCGACCGATCACACTGGAACCCAAAGGTCCCGGATAGATCTCCGGAAAGAGCGTCAATACTTCAATTTTCATGAAGAGCCTCTGCCTTCTTTCCCCGGCCGGGCATCGACCTCAGTCAGCGACTTCTACAGAAATACGCTGCTGGAGGCGGCCGCCGGCTCCAGACACCAGCGAACGGATCGCCATAATGGTCTTGCCCCGTTTGCCGACGACTTTGCCGATATCTTCCTTGCGGCAATCAATGCGGATGACCGTTCCATTGTCGCCAGTCGTGGAAGAGACATTCACTTCGTCCGGATAATCGACCAACGCCCGGACTACATAATCCACAAAGTGTTCAAGTTCGCGAACCTTGTCGTTGCCGCCAGCGCAATTGCAGCAGCAGGACTTACCTCCGCCGATCCCGAACAACTTCAGTAACGATTTAAACATTCTTCTATATCTCCAATCCGCTCCGGAAATCCCTGCAGGACGCCGGGGTTTGAACTTTTATCAACCAAATCGCACAGTCCAAACCCGATTCAGAATCTGCAACCGACTTCCGCCGGATACCGGAGCTGCCTGCCGATCCTGCCAAAAATCTCCAGCAGGATCGCAACCTGATATCTCGGTTTTTCAGCAAATGCTATTACGCTTCGGCCGGAGCTTCTTCAGCAGGAGCTTCGGCGGCAGCAGCGGCTGCGGCTTCGGCTTCCGCCTTGGCTTTAGCTTCAGCTGCCAGCTTGGCCTTGGCTTTCTTGGAAATAGAAGGCTTGCGTTCAAGATCCGCCAACACCACACCAGCTTTGATGCGGCCGGCCACACTCTTGACGGTATCGCTGGGCTGTGCACCCACGCTCAGCCAATAGTCGTAGCGATCGACCTTGAGGGTTTCGACCTTGCTGTTGGGATTGTAGAAACCGATTTCTTCAATCGCCTTGCCATCACGCTGGGAGGTCTGTTCCATTACCACCACCCGGAAGCAGCTGTTGTTGGTGCCGCCGGTACGTTTCATTCTGATTCTGACTGCCATTTTTCTTCCTCTTTTTAGCTTGCGGTGCAGTTCCGGTTTCCGCTGCAGCTGCCGGCCAGCCACGATAATATTTGCCGGTCAAATCTGCCAACTCTCCGGAGTCAACTGCTCCATTTGCCTGTTTGTTTATTACTTTTTATGTTTAAAATGTTTAAAACAATTACAACTTCAAGTCTTTTAATATATCACAGTTTAGCCGTTCAGGCAAGAAATAATCTGCAAAATCACGCATTTTTTTCGTTTTTTCTCTGAAAAATCCCGTTTTTCCAGCCCTGCCGACCTCTTCACTGCTGATTTCAAAACAACATTCCCGGCAAAGAAATACCTTTGATCTTCTTGAATGTTGCCACCGCATGAGTATCGGTCATGCTGGTAAAATAATCCAGAATACGCTGCAGACGGCAATAGGCACTCTGCATCCACTCTGCATTCTCCGGCATACAGCAGCTTTCCGGCAGCAGGCTCAACAGGCGGCGGCTGCGGGGCTCCGGAGTTTCGCCGCGCTTGAGCGCATCCACATACTCCTCAACGGCACTGACCAGCACATCCAGCAGGCCGCTGGTCAGCTCATAACCGGCCACGCCGATCTCCACTGCCCGGCGATAAGTATAGATCTTTTCAAAACTTATCTGATAGATCTCCTCCAATATCCCGGCAGCAGGAATCAATTCGATCAACGGTTTTTCCAACTCGCCAGCTAACATCATATCTTCGTGATCCAGAAAAGCATCCGTCAACTGTTTGACCAGCACGCCCAGCGTCATTGCCCGCAGCATTTCCACCTTGCGCCGTTCGCTGGGGATAGCTTTGAGCCGTTCCCGGGTTTCACCGTTATCGCCAATAATGCGGAGCATCAGCGACTCCAGCTCCCAATAGTCAATGATTTTGAGCAGATGGCCGTCTTCAAAGTCTACGATCCGGTAGGTCACATCATCAGCTGCTTCGACCAGAAATGCCAACGGGTGACGGCACCAGCCCTCGCCGCAGCAGCCCACCGGCAGCAGCCCGCAAGTTTCGGCCACCTCCCGGAACTGTTCCCGATCGGACTGAAAAAAATTGAACTTTTTGCCCGCCACCCCAGCCGGACGGAGCCGGGCCGAGGAAGTCACCGGATATTTGGCAACGGCCCCCAGCGTAGCGCATGTCAGCTGCATACCGCCATAATTTTCGGGCATTTCCAGCTTGGTCAACACCCGGAACCCCTGGGCATTGCCTTCATAACGCACAATGTCGGCGATTTCTTCAGCATTCATGTTTTTGAAGGCAATGCCCAGG
>SUWF01000044.1 GCA_015061575.1 Lentisphaerota bacterium | reverse complement strand
CGCTGATTGGCTCAAAATGAGCCAATCGCAATTCTCACTAAAAGAGGTTGCCGCAGACAAGCTGCGGCTCTGCGATGGACTCTCGTCCATCTGGTCGATTCCGATCATTGGCTCCATTTTTTTTAAAGCTGTACCGCAAGAATTGCGCTGATATAAATCTTCAAATGCCAGTTAAAATAAATTTTACGGTCATTTGCTGCTTTATATCGCCGCTGCGCTGATTGGCTCAAAATGAGCCAATCGCAATTCTCACTAAAAGAGGTTGCCGCAGACAAGCTGCGGCTCTGCGATGGACTCTCGTCCATCTGGTCGATTCCGATCATTGGCTCCATTTTTTTTAAAAGCTGCACCGCAAGAATTGCGCTGATATAAATCTCCCAATGCCAGTTAAAATAAATTTTACGGTCATTTGCTGCTTTATATCGCCGCTGCGCTGATTGGCTCAAAATGAGCCAATCGCAATTCTCACTAAAAGAAGTTGCCGCAGACAAGCTGCGGCTCTGCGATGGACTCTCGTCCATCTGGTCGATTCCGATCATTGGCTCCATTTTTTTAAAGCTGCACCGCAAAAATTGCGCTGATATAAATCTCCAAATGCCAGTTAAAATAAATTTTACGGTTATTTGCTGCTTTATATCGCCGCTGCGCTGAAAGAGGTTGCCGCAGACAAGTTGCAGAGCTGTTTTCTGTTACTTGGTTATTTTTTATATTTGATTTGCGGCGGCAGCTTAAAATATTTGACTTTGAGGGTTAATGGACTATATTAACTACCCGGTATATTTGATTATTTTTGAAAGTTTTTGCTATGGATCAAACTTCGCTTCCGCAACACCGTTTGGTGTTTTTGACGGTCAACAGTTCTTATTCTCATTCTTCACTGGCGCTTCCGCTGCTGCATTGCGCCTGTCGGGAATTATCCAACTGGGAGTGGATCCGCTATGATATGACTAATGACAGCAATATAATTGAGGCTGTACGCTATATATACAACCAACACTGCGATCTTCTGGTCACTGATCTTTATCTCTTTAATCGCCAGACTGCTTTGGATGTTTTACAGCGTTATCATGCCCTGAAGCCTGATTGCAGAATTGCAGTGGGCGGCCCCGAATGTCTGGGCGATGGCGCAGAGGAGTTATTAACGCTGTATCCATGGCTGGATTGCGTCTTCCGGGGCGAAGGCGAACATATATTCTATGAATATTTGCTGCACTTTGATGATCAAACCATTCCAGGGCACTCGATCCTGCCCGCTGAGGGTAATGCCATTTACGACCACTGGGCCGAATCCCCCTGCCCGGCAACTGATCCATTTTTTGTGACCGATAAACCTTTTGTGCAGATCGAAACCTCCCGGGGATGCCCCATGAATTGTTTTTACTGCACCAGCGGCAAAAGCCCTACCCGCTACCGCTCGCTGGAACAGGTGCGCCAAGAGTTAAAGTTATTATCCCGGCGGGGCGTCAAGGAGCTGCGGCTGCTGGATCGAACCTTTAATCTGCCTTGTAACCGGGGGGCGGCATTGCTGAAAATGTTCCGGGAAGAGTTTTCCTCTATGCGTTTTCATCTGGAACTGCATCCGCAATTTCTGGACGAGGGGTTAAAGCAGGAATTACTGCGGGCGCACCCCGGGCAACTGCATATCGAAGCGGGCATCCAGTGTCTTGATGCGCAAGTGCAGCAGCTTTCCGGCCGGTGCAGTCAAGTCGATGCGGCTTTGGCCGGGTTGAAATTTCTTTGCGATATTCCGGCCTTTGAAACCCACGCCGATTTGCTGGCGGGGCTGCCGGGACAGCGTTGGCAGCATATTCTGCACGATACTGCTGCGCTTATGAGTGTACATACTGCCGAGATCCAACTGGAAGTGTTGAAAGTTCTGCCCGGCACCCCCATGCGCCAGATTGCCTCTGAACACGCGCTTTGCTTCAGCCCGACCGCTCCATGGGATGTAATGCAAACAGCCACTATGACGATGGAAGATATTCAGCAAGCCCGGGATCTGTCCCGTTTGCTGGATATGACTTACAATCATAAATCGCTGCATCCGGCCGTGTGGATCGCCAGTCAGGAATGTCCGGACTTTGTGGTGAAACTGCTGGATTTTTTCCATCATGCCAACGGCGATTCGATGGCGGTATGGGATTTGAAAAAGCGGTTCCTGTTTCTGCTGGACTTCTGCAAGCATTACCACTTGGAGTGTTCACAAAAGGCTCTGGCCTATCAATGGCTGCTGGCAGGTTTTCTGCCGTCGCAGGGGCCGGATGAATATTCCGGGAAAGTATCAGCAATTCCGCCGGAAGCCAGGCTCTTGAGCGGCTTTCCGGAGAGCCGGACGGCACGCGAAAGCCGTTTCTGGCGTTTTGATGGAAATGACGGGATCTGTTATCTGGCTTACAACCGGAGTTTTTCGCTCAACCGCCCGGCGGCGATCTGGATGCAGGATTAACACTCCCCCGCCCCAATACTATTCAAATTGCACCTGCCCGTCGCCCTCCCCGGCGGACAGGAGATAAAAACGTGATTATTTTTTCGGCAAAGGATGATCTTTAAGTTCTTCATCCAGATAGAGTGTCTGCAGCTTGCCTTGCCGGTCAATTACAAATTCATCGAATTTTTTACCGTTTTCGTCGATCGCCCTGACCTGCAATTTTTCCGGCGAACAGTTCACTGCTATATAGCTGAAATCCGGTTTGGCCGAATTTCCTTTGGGTCCATCACACGTCAGCCAGTTTACCGGCGACACTGCCAGTGCCGGAGCTTTTACCGGCTTGATCCTGCTCACCAGACTGGTACTGTTGCGGGCGGCCCGCCAGTAACGGTGGCAATGTCCGGACAGCCACAGATGGATGCGCCCTTCGTCGGAATTATCCTGCAGCATATTCAATGCCAAATCCCGGATTTTATCATTGAATTTGTTGCAAGCTATTTGCATTTCTCCGTGCGCTATTACTATGCGGAACCTGGCATTGCGGAACGCTTCAGAACGGCGCACTTGTTTAAGCCACCGGGCTTGTTTGCTCATAAGTTTTTTCATATCCAACAGCGGCCCGTTGAAAGCGTTGAGTTTGCCGGCACTGAAATACTCTCCGCAGTCCAGCACGATAAAAAATACATCGCCAAGTTGAAATGAAAAATAGCTTTTTTCGTCCGGCATCTGAAAGTAATCATACCAATCTTCAGCAGCAATACCGTTGCTATCGTGATTGCCGCGTACCAGCAGCCATGAGCGGAGCATTTCGCCATCTCCGGGCGCAAAATCATTAAATAAATTGGTCAGCAAGTATTTTTCCACATCATGGATGTAACTGTCTGTATCGCCTACATGCACCAGAAAATCCGCTTGTTTATATTCCGGAAAAGTACGCAATTTCTTTAATAAATCCCGACGCTGCGCTACCGTCTGGCAGCTATTGGAAAGCGACAGTTGAGTATCGCCAAACAAGATAAAACTGAATTCTTTTTTATCGGGATTGCGCAGCACCTTTACCGGCGTAAAAACTTCTTTGTAAGTCCGGGGCGAACGGCAGGGTTTCCGCAACCCATCCTGTCCGGCAGGCGGCTCCAACAGCACCAGCCGGTACTCTATATCGCCCCAATCCGCAATTCCGCTTATCCGTACCCGATGGACCCGGCTTTTTTCTCTCAAGACCAGATCGCCCACGGTATCGTATTCCCGCTGCCACACGGTATCGCCCTTTTTGCGATATTCTACTCCTGCGGGGATCGCCTGGGTAGTGACAAAGCTGAACATTACGCTGTCACGATCCGGACGCAGAGCCATTTCCGGATGCGCCAGCTCTGCCTTTACCGGCTGATAATCTGCAAGTATCTTCAATGCCAGATCCCAGGATATATTACGCTCTTTGCCGTAGCAATAGTCATATCTCCAGCTGGTGCGGCGGGTATTGAATAAAATTTCATTGCGTCCGGCCTGCAGTTCAAGCGGTATAACGTGGTCACGCACACAAACTTTTTCCACATCATACCCCAAACCGTATTGGCGGAAATCGTAGATCATTTTGCCGTTCAAACTCAAGCTGAAAAGCTTGCTGCCGATCCCCAGCCAAACCGTCTGAGCTTTATCTGTGCAAATGACTCCACGGATCGCCGCACTGTCAGCGCCCTGGGCGATCGTATCAAGATTGAGGACTTTTTCCGAAAGCGCAACCGGCTGCGGATCTGCAGTGACCGACAAACCTTTAAGAAAACTCTTCTCATCAAGTTTAAAAAAACTAATCTCCCATTTATCCGGCAGCGCAACCGCTCCGGATAAATCAATTGTCAAAGCAGCGATTACTGCGAACAACAGCTTTTTCATAAAGATCTCCCGTAAAAAAATGTTTACCTGGAATAATATAGCTGTTGGTAATTTTTTTTCAAATTTCCTCCTGATTTTTCTGTATGGTGCCTCCCCAGGCGGGGGCACATTTCACATGAAACAACAAGCCGTCTGGTCAATGAATCTCCAGCGCTTACAAACCCCGTCCCGCCTCCTGATTTATCCGGCCGCAGTGCTGCTCCGGACAAATCAAGAGTTCCAACGGTTGTCAGGCTGATTTTATTTCCGGACAAGGTAAGCAGCAAAGCCGTCGCCTTTAATGCTGCCTTTAACTTTTTGAGCGGTAACGACCTGAGCGGTCTGCAGATCGATTATATCACCTACTGCACTTCCGGACAAACAGAATTCAAATTGGCGGCGGCTCCGACTGGGATTCAGCAAAATCACCAGCAAATCGCCTTTTTTGTTTTGCAAAACTTCGTAATCAGCCGGATCAAATCCTTTGATCTGCAGCACTTCCGCACAACGTTCCCCCCGCAGGAAAAATTCTTCGTGATCGCTCATTATCCGGCTGACTGCTGCCATTGCCGCAAAGCTTCTGCCATCCAAGGTGGGATATTCGTAAATCAGAATACCTTTGGTTGCATCACAAGCCCGGCGCATCAAAACAGCTGCCGAGGCATATTTGGGTGCCATACGTTCGGTTTCACGGTATGGGTAAACGAGTTCACCCAGCATCAGCGGAGTATTTTCAATAGCCTGGCGGGTAGCTTCAAGTTCCGCAATATTGCGGGAGTACCCACAGGCGGCAATGCCAACTTTATCCTTGAGCAAATTCCAGTCCAAACCGTAGAAAGATTTGCTGCTTTCGCTTTGATACGCCGAATAGATACTGTAATCCACGCCCGGCAGCACCGATTTTATGGAACGGTGGAACAAGGCGGAAACTTCCGCCATGCGTATATTCATATAGCGCGTCCACTCTTTGCGGTAAGATTTTTTGATGAGTTCCGGCGTGGGCTTGCTATCCAGCTTGGCAAAAGCTTGGAAGTCTTTCAAGCAGCGGTCGCAGGAACACGCAAGATACGTTTCAAACACCCGGTTTTCATAGTCCCAGTGGATATTGTGGGGGTTATTCCACTTTTTGTGCCATGCAGGGAGCCGGCTGCGGAAAAATTCTTCAAATGCCGGAGCTTTGACCATTGCTGTACTGCATACCATGGGGTAGTTGACCTGGCTGTAAACTTGCCCCATCTTATGTTCCGGATGTTTTGCCAGATAGTCGGCACAGGAAAAGTTCCAATCCTGAAAACTTATCAAACGGAAGTGGCGGATCCCCGGGTAAGAATTCAGCAAGCCGTTGGCTTCGTTGATCCCGGCGGCTTTGAAAAAATCCCCGAAGTGCCGGTAAAGCGTTGTATCATCCAAACTGCCCAGCCAACCGGTCCAGAGTTCGATCAAAAGTTTTTCCGGCTGCTTGCCGTTGAGTTTCTCCAACAGTTTGACCTTTACCGGGATCGGCATTTCTTTGATATTGGCTTTTGAGCTTGATATATGATAATAAAGCGTGGTTTCCGCAGCAGAAAACACTTCCGGAGCTTTGACCACCACCGCAATAAATTCGTGCTTGCGGAGTTTGGTGTTGTGCCGGACTTGGTTTTTGACCACGATCGAATAACGGTTGTACTTTTGTTTGCCATATTCCACAATGCCGGCTTTTTTGCATTCCAGCTGCCATTTTTTGTAGTAGCCGGAGGCGCCCGGCAGCTCAAAGCCCTCAGGCAAATCAAAGTTTATGGTGTAATCGCTCAAGGCAAAGCCTTTCACCCCCTGGGGAATAAAAAGGAACTGCTGAATACCGCCTTTGTTGATATAAACGCCTTCGGCAAGCCAGTTGGGCCACAAAAGAGAATCTTCCAGCAGTAAATTGAGTTTACCGTTGTCTTCAAGAGTGATTTTATGATCACCAACGGTAATTGATCCGTCATTGGCTCTGCCTTTAAGCTCCAACAAATTCAGTCCGCTGGAAAGCACCGCCGTTGCCCCGGCTTTTGCGCCGTTGACCAGCAAAACCGAGTTCTTAAAATTGTGCTTGAGCATACTGGCGCTGACCCGGAATGTGTATTCGGGCGAGCGCAAATATTCGGTGAAACTGGCCGGATTTTCCACGCTCCAGCTGAAAGCAAACTCGCCGTTGCCCGCCAGCACCACCGGCAGCTGCAGCAGTGCTTTTTTGCCTTTAGCCCGGTTATACTGCACCTTTTGTCGGTCAAACTTTACTTTGCCGGTGACTTGCAGATAATCTTTGCCGGAAGTTTTGAAATCCCAGAGATTTTTTCCGGGCATAAACAGCGGCACTTTCTGCGGCTCGCAGCCCGGAATTATTTGCTTGATAAATTTGAGTTTTCCCGCTGTACTGGCAGCGTGCATACCATCGCTGACAATCTGGAACGAGCTGATTTCTTTGGCTCCCTGCTGAAATCTTCCGGTCACCAGCCCCCATTGATCACTGCTTTGAGGCTTGCCGCCCAAACTTCTCCACGGGATCGCCGCTTCCACGCTCCAATTAGCCAATGCGGTGCGTTCAAAACGGTCAATTTTTACTTGGATATTGCTGTTCCAATTACGATTGCGGCTCATCCAGAGATTTTTGGACTGGCCGGAAGCATCCACTACTGCACCGTTGGCATTGATGGCAAAATCATAGCTTTTGCCATTACGGAGCAAGATCAAAATAACGCAATCATCTTTGAAAATTTTATCAGTATCACCAGTTTTTACTGCCGCCTTAAAATCCGGCATACGGTTATTTACCGGATCAAGGGCTTTGTCGTAACAGCGGAACGCCACATACAAATATTCATCGTCCCACAAAAATTTGGCGACAGTCTGCTCAGTGGCAAAACGGTTCTGCTTCTGCAAAATAAAAGGCGTCAGACTTACGCTGTTCTGCCAGGCAGCATCATCCAGTTTGCCATCAATAACTATCTTGTCGGCAGCTTTGCCCACCGCCACCAAACCGTTATTTGCAGCCCAAGCCGCCCCGGTGCAAGCACAAAGTGCTGCCCAAATTAAAAACTTTTTCATTTTTTCCAACTCGCTTATTCAGCTTTATCCAAATCGGCATCGGTCAAAGCGGCATTGGTGGAAAGCACCACTTTATCCACCCAGATAACCGTTTTGGCATCGGCAACCGAGTAGTTGATGTAAAATTCCGGATAGACCGCCACCGCATTGACCGGGCCGACCTTGACCCATTGCCACTGATTGGCAGGAGCTGTAACAGCAGCTGTATAGACATTCTGGGAATCGGTACGCAAATTCACTGCACACTTCACATCGCCGGTTTTCTGGGCGTGGATATAGTAGTAAAGTGGTTTGGAATTTGCCGGAACCGGCAGTTTCATAACATTGTACCAGCGTTTACCCCAAGCCGCTTTGCCGACAGCAGAATCTTTTTTGCTGTAAAGTTTGCCGTTTTCGCCGGGGAAATCGGCGGGCAGAAAGAGCTTGGCTTCAATATCAGCAGCGGCAAGTTCCGGCACTTCGCAAGGAGCAATGGCAATATCTTTGACCTGAAACTCCGCAATATTGCTGATTGTCGAATAAATCATCATGCTCATAGTTTTAGACTTAGGAAAGTAGGTGAGCGATACATTCTGCCACTGGTCGGTAAGTTTGACCGCTTTGCTGTACGCAATGCCGCCGCTGTTCAACGCGGACTGAACCTTACCCTGCCCCTTAACGGCAAAACTGACTTTGTACCGCTGGGGAGTAAGGTTGCGGATAATGCCATTGATCCCGGCAGTTTTTGCTTTGTCGTTGGTCTTGATGGAAATCACGCCATCAGCGGCAACGCTGATCGTGGATTTGTTAGCTTTCCACTGTTTGGGAAGCATAGTAGCAGCACACACATTGATTGCTAAAACCGCACAAACGGCGGCAAAAAAGAGCTGTTTACTTTTCATGATTTTTTCTCTCCAGAGTTATTTTTTATAAGCGTAAAAGTTATCGCTGGTCAAGCCGTCTTTATTGCGGGCTTCCACATGACCGTCACAAAAAGCTATATTGGCAGTTTTGCTGTGTCCAAACCAGATACCTACGCTGGTTGAGTCATCCTCTTTCCATCCATTCCAGAGCGTACCGTTGCCTTTGGATACACTCAAATCGTTGCCGGTGATAACAGCGTCGGCAAAGAGCAGACATTCTGCAGGATCAGTAATTACAGTTCTGGGAGCTGGTATATTCCAGACACCGGAAGCAGGATTATTGGAAAGATGTATGTTAGTTCCGTAATCAACATATGGCCAACCGGCTCTGCCTGCGGTATTGGTCGGGCAGTTAAGCGGACTGTTTTCAGCGTGAGTAGCGGTACCACTGTTAAGACTGGTTTTGAAGATATTGTCCAAATATGGAGCAAACGGGTGGCTGGTACTGCCGCACCAATAAGCACTGCCCACCTTAAATATGAAATAGTGATCGCTGTTATCGTCTGCATACATATTAGCTTGCAAGCCGAGATTTTTCAATTTGTTGGTACACCCCGAACTGCGGGCCCGCTCCCGGGCTGCCGAAAGAGCGGGCAGCAGCATTGCCGCCAATATGGCGATAATGGCAATAACTACAAGGAGTTCAATAAGGGTGAAGCTATTGAGCTTCACCCGACCATGGTCGGGACTGAGTGACTTGGAAATCAAATTTGTTTTCATTATACTACTCTCCTTTTTACATTGTATTATTTTTCTTGAATATACTCCATATAGCGGTCAAACAGACCGTGTGCCGACTGATACATACTGTTTGGGCTCATAAAGTGAGAAAACTCAAATGTTATTGCTTTATCCACACCTGCTTTGGCAGCAGCTTCCAGCTTCAAGAGCATTTTCTCCCACTTTATGGGCAAAAATTTTATGGGCATATCCCGGTCAAAACTTTCGCAATTTGTCCAGCTGGTCATGCCGTAATGGTCGGCAATAGATTTATTTATCTGCATAAAATCCAGCAATTCTTCATAATCGCAATGCCCATCCTGAAATGCCAGAATATCGACTTTGCCTTTGAAGGCAGAAAGGATATTGTCCCAATTTTTTTCGTGTTCGTTAATATCCACCGCATTATCAGCTCCAACTTTTTTCACCCCGGCAATGTAGGGCGAGATCATAGTCGGCAGATTGCCGGAAATATCTTTGACAAATCCACCCAAAAGCTGATTGTATTTTACCATCTCTTCCAGTGCCTGCGAACTCTTTTTGCCCGCACTTATTTCGTGGTTGAGGTACCAGCCCTGAAAACTCTTGTGATGACCGTACTTTCTCCACACTTCTTCGGCAACTGCTTTGGCATCATCCAACTCTTCCATAAGGGCTCCGACTTCCCACGCCCTGCTGGTACAGCCGTTGTCGTAAAGCCCGAAGAAAAACTTCATGCCGTATTTATCGCTCAAACGCAGGAAAAGATCCACCAGATCCAGAGGCGGACTGTAACAGTTGCGTTTTCTCATCAAAACCTCCGACGGATAGGTTATGAAGCGTTTGTAACCGCAACGGATCAATATTACCGTATCGATCCCCGCCAGCTTCATGCTTTGGAAGTCTTTTTCCCACTCTTTTTCTCCCCAATTCTGATGAGGTATATCGTGGCTGATCTCATCTAAAAATGTTCCGGTGATTTTCATGATCTGATCCTATCCTGATTACTTTAATTGTTCGATACTTTCTCCGGGGTAATACTTGAAATCCACCTCCTGATAAAAGGGTATTTCCTCCGGATTATTAACAAAAAATTCCGTTCTTTTCAGCAATTCATTGTAGTCAAAACGGTAATGAGTCAGTGGCGGATCAAAGCCATTGAGCATAAAATGCCCGCCGATCCCCGCCAGCGAAAGCTCATGGGGGATTTTCAAACCGATCTTGCGGCACGCAGCATATACAGCAGTCTGCATTTGTTCAGTCCACACGATCATTGCCGTGTGTCTTCGCTTTTTCAAAAACTCAATGAGCTTTTCTTCGTCGCATTTATATCCATCCTGCTGAAAGAAAAACTGGTCTTCCGGAGCAAAGTATATATTGTATTTACCGGCAATCTCATCAACGATTTTTTTTACCTGCCGCTGGTAGTCAAACTGAATTTCATCTGATTGCCAATTAAAGTCTATTCCGGCATACCCTATGTGCCGGTGTCCGGCATTGTAAAGCATTTCAAAACATTTTAAGAAAGCTCTGCCATGAAAGGGGCGTATAGCCGGGACATTCTCGCAATACCCCATGATATTCAGTACTTTTATACCATTTTTTTGAGCTTGCAAAACTGCCTGATACTGATTTTGATGGATATTTACTGCCAATATCTGTTCCACCGGAGCAGCAATCAAACGCTCAACATTCTCTGCACCGCAGCCGAATTCCACCCGGTAAGTCTTCCCGTTGCGGAAAAGCATATTCATAAGTTGACTCAAAAAATCGATCTGGTTGAAAGTTGTCCACGGAGTCAAAATACCTACAATATCTTTGGAGCCTTTTTTTAACGCCGAAGCGGTGCTGGAAATCTGAAAATGATGTTCACGGGCGTAGGCAATGATCGCCTGACGCTTGTCAGCTTTTACATACCCCGAACCACTCAATGCCCGGGATACCATGCTGGGACTGATATTGAAATGTTTGGCTATATCCTTGATAGTCATGGCTTATCCTCTGTTTTTATATCAGTATGAGTAACACTCCGATACAATTTCTGCAAACGATTGCAGTTTTTCTGAGGAATAATATAACACGCTCTTTTTATTTTGTCAAATTTTACTCCAGAATTTTCCATCAAAATATTATTTACCCATCCACAACATTACGATGATGGTGGCTATTCCGGAGGAAATACCAAGCGTCCGGCTCTTCAGCAGCTGGAAGTCGCCGAAAAATATTGCAGCAAGATAATTTCCTTTGAACTGCCGCACTTTATGAGTCCGGATTCCTGCTATCCGGCGGCCGGACATCTTTACAACCGCTATTTGGCGTATGCCGCCGCCCGCCGGGCGGCTGAAAAATAAGCTGTCAGCCTCACATAAGGCCGCAGACCAATAATTAATTGGGCTGCGGCCTTATCTTTTAAGCGGCCGGAAAAATATAAAAAAGCTCTTTCCGTTCACTGCAAAAAATCACTTTCCGGCCAGTGTCCTCTTGAAAAAAACAAGAAATATTGGTTTTTATTTTGCATTTTTTTTAAGTGATGCTATAACATTTGAAACCTTTCAAAAATATAACAACTGTTCCATAGAAGTGCTTTTATGACAGTAAAATCAGATAAATCCATTTTCGATATGTCCGCTCGTCCAACTATCGTGGATGTGGCCAAATATGCCGGAGTTGCAGTATCTACAGCTTCCATGGCATTGAATAATCACAGTGCCATAAAGCCCGCCACCCGGGAAAAAGTCCGGGCCGCAGCAGATTTATTGCGCTATGTCCCCAATCAGGCGGCCCGCTCGCTGCATGGGCATAAAACATATTCGATCGGGGCCTTGCATTGGCCGACATTGAATCCGCTGCATATTGAAAATTCGCTGGAGCTTATGCATCTGGCTGCTCAGCATAACTATAATTTCAAGATTTTCTGGAACGATATTTACCGGCCGGAAACCATCAAACCTTTTCTGCAAAGTATTCATGGGTCAGTAGATGGACTTATATTGTACACTCCGTCAAATTTGGAAACGCAAAAACTGCTGGTCGAGCAGCTGCAGAAATATCATATACCATTTGTGTTCAGTGCCTATATAAATAATCCGGCCGTAAGTTTTGTGGCCCCCGATCTGCAAAACGGTGCCCGTTTGGCCATGAAATATCTGCTGGAGCTGGGGCATCGCCAAATCGCCACCTTTGCCGATGGCGGTTCACCGGTCGATCTCGGCATTGCCGAAGCACTGGCGGAATACGATTTGCAGTTCGCTCCGGCCTGTCATGTCAATAAAACTATCGCCACTTACGCCGATGCTTACGAAGTAGGCCGGAAAATGCTGCTGCAAGCTCCGGAAGCCACCGCCGTATTTGCCCGGTCGGATTTTATGGCGCTGGCGTTGATAAAAGCCGCCTGGGATCTGGGCCGGACTCCCGGTAAAGATCTGGATATCGTCAGTATGGATAACGCTGAACAATCTGCCTATTATGTTCCGGCACTGACAACTGTAGATTTTGACAAGCAGAAAAAAAATCAACTTATGCTGGATATACTCCTGCAGCAGATCAATGAAGAGTCAACTGATCCGCAGCAAGTATTTATTCAGCCGCAACTCATCCGGCGCGAAAGTTCCGGCAACTTGATAAGGAGCAATTGTAAATGAATAAAAGCTTTTTACGGAAAGCGGCACTGCTATGTGCTATGTTTCAGTTGATTTGCAGCGTTAACGGTGCCGCAATTAATTTGCTTTTCAGCTCGCCGGATTGCCTGCTCAGCAATGGCAGCTTGGAATACACGCAGGGCGTTGGTTCCCCGGCCGGGATCTTTGGCGGCAAACACAAAGCTGTTTTTACGCTGAATAAAAATTTCAACGCCGATTCGTGGGGCGTATCGCTGTGGGTAAAACCACTGGATTGGCAGATGTCAACGCAAAACTTTGTCTTTTTTATGACGCTGCAAGGCAGCAGCAGCAACCGTCAGGCAGTGGATCTTATGCTTTGCAAATTCTGTAAACGCACTGATTTGGCGTTCAATCTGCGTTCACCGGAGTCACATCCCTATTTTCACCGGGCCGGATTATGGCAAAAAGATTCGTGGCATCAGCTGGCTGTGACTTTTCAGCGGGGACAACTCCGGTATTTTCTGGACGGTCAACTTATCAAAGAACAAAATCAGCTGCCAACGATCAGCTGGAAGAATCTGGTGATCGGTACCCCATACAGCAGCTGGGGATTTATCGGCAGCGAAAAAAGTGCCATCAGCCGGATCAAACTCTTTACTCAGGCCCCTTCCCCCGACGATATACACAAGGAATACCTTCAAGGCTGTGCCCTGGTTGCCGGTAAACAGACCGTCAAGTCTGAACCGGTTGACCTCAAAGAAAATTTTGATCTCAATCCCCCCAGTTATTTGCGCAGCACCGGCCGCACAGCAGTCGTTCCCGGGATTTCCGGCAACGGTATGCTTTTGAGCAACGGCACCGTGTCTTTGCCAACGCAAAAAATCTTTGCCGGACGCCGGGCGGGAACAGTGGCTTTGTGGGTAAAACCCCAGTGGCATCCCAGCAGCGAAAAAGGCTACTTTTTTACCTTACTAAGCACTCCCGACCAACAACTTCTGCTCTACAAACCGCACAAAAGCCACCAACTCCGCCTCTACTTCCGTGATTTACAGAAAAAAACTCAAAAATGGGTCGAAAAAGATATCCGTTATTGGCAGAAAGACCAGTGGCATCATCTGGCCTTTACCTGGAACGAGCAGCAGCTTTTTGTGCTGTATATCGATGGCAAATCCGTTGGCAGTATGATCGATGTACCGCCTTTTATTCCGGTCAATGCCGCTTTCGGCAAAGTGCTGCCCGGTTGGGGCGGCTTGGGCAGTGAAAATACTGTTTTTGACGATTTACTGATCAGCAGCCGTGAACTGAGCGCCTCCGAAATCCAAGCGCTTTATCAGCAGCACCGCTCCGCAGAAAATCCTGCAGCAAAAAAAAAATCCAATACCGTGAATCTGGCTGCTGAAAGCAGGCGCTGCATAGTTACAGCATCTTCCTTTGCCGATTACGCCAGCAGCTACACAAACAACTTGTGCGATAATGATTTGCAAACATTCTGGCAAACCAGAGAACCCGGAGAAAGCTGTTTTCTGGAATTGCGTTGGCCTTTTCCCCGGCAAGTTGATACATTGCAGCTTGACGGGTTACTTGGTAATATAAAAGAAGCTTCGTTGGAAAGTTATTCAGCGGCCAATAACACTTGGACACCCGTCAAACGATTTGACAGTCAGCAAATTTCCAGTGGCTGTTTTACTTTTCCGCAGCAAAGCACCACCCGGTTGCGGCTTCATTTGCAACCGTCGTCCGGTGAATATGTTGCGGCATCGGAGCTATCCGCATACGGCCCGGTGCAATCCGGAACCTCTGCAGCAAAACCCTATTGGGATGCCTGGTATATATGGTATAATGAACCGGATAAAGTACACAAACCGGCACAAAAACGTTATTTCCGCAAGATTTTCACCTTGGATCAACTGCCGGAAAATGCTGTGCTGCAAGCCCGTTCCAACGACTATTACAAGCTGTTTATCAACGGCGCAGAAGTCGATAGCGGTTCGGTACAGATCCACCCCTGTCAGGTACAAAAATATCTTAAAAAGGGTAAAAACGTGATCGCTGCCGAAGCCGATCTTATCCGCAATCCCGGCCAATGGGGCTGGGGAGAATTTATTGCCGAATTAAGCTTGAATTATCCTGATAAAAGTATCCGCATCGGTACGGGCAGCGACTGGAAAAGCTCCCCTGCCCCTGCTGCTAACTGGAACAGCGATGCCGAAAATTTTGACGAAAGATCCTGGCAGCCCTCATATTGTTATAAACGTCCGCCGGAAGGTCCTTGGGGTAAGATAGCTTATTATCCATCCGGAGTTTGCGAAAAAGCTTCAACGGTTTCGGCCTCTTTGCTTTACCGGGGGCGGCCCGGCGAAACACTGCAGCTGAAATTCCAACTGCAGACCGAATTCCCCTTAAAGCAGGATTACGATTTTTTGCTGGAAGCCGGTTCGCTGGCCGGCACATTGCGCAGTAAGGGCCAGCCGTTTGCGGCGATGTACGGCAACGTTAAGTCATCTCCGGATCAACGCCAGCTGGAAATCACCGCCGACTTTACATTGCCAGCCTGGTCGCCATCCGGCAAACAAAAACTTTATCTTTCAGCCCAAGGCCGCAAAGATGGTCAGGCTCTGAGTATCAATGGGGTTGATAAATATGAGATCGCTCAAATAAAAATAAGTGCGCCCATTACAGCTGCGCCCAACGCCGGAGTTCAAAAAGCCCAAATTGCCTACGTTAAAAATCAGGCGGCATTTTTGCTGGATGATCAGGTACATACGCCTTTTTTCTGGCGTTATATGCACTTGACCGATCCGGAACGGCTTTTTATGACCAGTAAATATTCTGATATAAAAATCCACCAGTTTCTGCTTTACGGTAATTTGATCGATGCCGACCGTACCCGCTGGGGAGAACGTTTTGCAGAACTTGATAATAACATCAAAACGCTGCTGAGTGTTGCGCCGCAATCATTAGTGGTGGTATTGTGGGATATGCGCCCGACGTTGCGCTGGCTGCAGAAAAATCCCGATGAAATGCTTATAACGGCCTCCGGCAAAAAAGACGGTGTATCGTTTGCTTCAAAAAAATACCGGCAGGAATGTTTACAGTTCAGTCGTGCGCTGATCGAATTTTTACAGAAACAGCCATATTACAAGCACATTGTCGGTTTTCATCCGTGGATCTGCGGTATGCCTGACAGCGTTACCGGCGGTGTTTCGGAAAATCTCTGGCAAACCGACCGCAGCAAGCTCACGGTGGGCGATTTCAATTTGCAGGCGATCGACGCTTTCCGGGAATTTCTGCGCCAACGCTACAACAACGATGTGGATGCCCTGCGCAAAGCGTGGAAAAAGCCGGAAGTCACCTTCGACAATGCCGCTCCGGAAATAAGCGAATTGACCCGCAGCGGCCTCCACGACGGAGTATTCCGTGATCCCGCCCAAGGCTGCATGACCTTTGATTATATGGACTTTGTGCCCACTATGATGAGCAGTCTGCTGCTGGATATTTGCCGCCAGAACAAGCGTTTGACTGCCAATCGCTGCATAAATTTTGTACATTACGGTTTTGTCATAGCCCACATGCAGGGTTACAACACTCCGGGCGGCATATTCAATAACAATAATTTTGATCTGCCGGAACTGCTCAAAGATCCGGCGATCGACGGCTATGTGGGAGCGGCAAGTTATTCGGGCAGATTGGGCGGAACGGCATTTATCACCTATTTTCCGTGGAGCAGTTTCAAACTGCACGGCCGCATGTATCTGCTGGATGATGATACCCGTTACTATCACACCGGAACCCGCAACTACGGACACACCCGCAGCTTGCGGGAATCCCGGGCGATCCTGCAGCGCAATCTGGGGGCAGATATAACCCGCAATTTGGGGGCCTGGTTTGCCGACATGTCCCGTGGCGAAGGAGTTCAAGCCCTCTCGTGGACCGGAACCCGGGAAATTACCGGGATGCTGGCCCGGATGGATAAACTTTACCGCCAGGCCCAGGCTGACGGTTACCGCTCCGCAGCGGAGATCGCAGTTATATTCAGCACCGAATCCCCCCGCTATCTGGACTTTTTCCACGGCCCTACTCTGGCGAATAATTTGATCAACTGGATGTTTTATCCGGAGTTTTTCAAACTGGGTGCGCCATTTGACGTATATATGACAAGTGATTTGCACCACCGGAATTTTCCCCGCAAGCAGTACAAACTTTATGTGATGATGAATTGTTTTTATCTTTCGGATGCTGACCGGCAAAAACTCAATGAGTTCAAGCAGAACAATACCACATTTCTCTGGTTTTATGCGCCCGGCTACATCCGCAAAAATGCTCTTGATGTCAAAGGCATAACAGAATTGACCGGCATTGAAACAGTCATGCTGCCCGGCAAAGAAAAGATGTCAGCGGCAATCGGGAAACATTTCCTTACCGCCAACCTGCCGCCCGGCAGCCGCCTGGCAGCCGCCGGCTTTACGGTTCCGGCCACCCAACGGATGCACAGCGATAAATTCGGTCCCCGCTTCCGCATTGTCGATAAACAAGCTGAAATCGCTGCCCGTTTTGCCGACGGACAAGGCGCATTGGCGTTCAAAAACATGGGTTCATGGCGCTCGGTCTATTCGGTCATTCCCCGGCTGGAACAGAAAGTTTTGCGCAATATCTGCCGCAGTGCCGGAGTGCATATTTATACTCAGGAAGGCATTGCTTTTGACGCCAATAAAAACTATATAGTTATGCACAACGGCTACGAATCTCCCCGGGATTTTATGCTGTATTTGCCGCAGCGTTGCACCGTCAGCGATGCGTTGAGCAATAAAGAACTGGCTCGCAACTGCAGCCGGATCCGGGTAAAAATGGAGCCTTGCAGCACCTTGATTTATCGTTTGACTGACTTCAAAAACTAAAATATAAACCTCAATAACCAAGGAGAGTAACTATGAAAAACAGAAAAAACTTCACGCTGATCGAACTGTTAGTCGTAATTGCAATTATTGCCATTCTGGCCGCTATGCTGCTGCCGGCACTCTCGGCAGCCAGAGAGCGGGCCCGCAACGCCAGCTGTATGAACAAACTCAAGCAAATCGGCTTGGCCGAAATGAATTACAGCACCGTCAACAAAGACTGGCTCTGCGTAAACGACATACACAACACCACCGATGCCGGCACTGCGGCTTGTACAACCAAACCGACCTTTGCGCCGTGGACACTGGCTGTACAAGGCCATTTTGGAGTCAGTGTTACCGCAGAAGATGAAACTACGGCCGAAAATACCCGGGCTTCACTTTTCAAATGCCCGAGCGACAGCAAATATTATACCCCACGTCCCACCAACTGGTGGATAAGTTATGAATTTCTGGCCCTCAAAGCCGTGGGAGCCGACAGCAGCAAAACTACGTTTTTCTGGGGCGTATACCGCCGTGAAATCGTCGGGCGCGACGACCCCGGCTGTGCCATAGCCTACGACGTGGCATGGGGTTACAAAGGAACCTCCCCCGGCGGTATGGTTTTGACCGAAGGCGTGTACAATCATCCTAATGCCTGCAACGTACTCTATTTGGGCGGACATGCCAAGAGCATCAATATCGATGGAACTATCCGCAGCAAAGGCACCACACATACCGGCAACGGATATTTGAAAAATGTGCTGGATGACATAACTTACTGACAATTTGTCATAAAAACAACTCTTCAAGCCCCTGAAAATACCTCAGGGGCTTTTTAGTGCCTGACAGTTTACACTTTGCTTGACACTTGACACTATCTTTGGAGCTTTTTCACAGCTTGAACTTGACTTGAACAAAAAAAATTGTATCTTTTAGACATAGTAAATAACAGGTTGCAGCTATGAAAAATAATTCCTCAAATCTGGTATTGCAGATCGCTGACGATTTGCGCAAAAAAATTGGCAGGGGCGAATTACCCGTTTCCGGCAGGATTTTTTCTGCCCGGCAGCTGGCGGTGCTTTACAACTGTTCGCACCAGACTGCCAACTCGGCCCTTAATCTGCTTGCCAATGAAGGGGCGATCACCCGCAAGCAAGGTTCGGGATCTTACCGCAAACAGGAGATAGTCCGCCCGAAAATCGCCTGTTTGATGAAAGACTCCCATACCAGCGATTTTTCCACGCTGTCGTATTTTGTAAAGTTTCTGCTGCTTTTGCTGGAAAAAAATCAATGTGACTATCAGCTTTTTTCGTTTCAGGATTTGCAATCCGCCAATTTCAGCCCCCACCTCTTCCGGGAATTTGACGGTTTGATCACCGATACCCGGTACAGTGACCACAATTCAATGCAGCTTATTTATGATTTTGACCGCCCCAAACTCTGGCCGTGGCCCACATTTTATCAGCTTGCTACCGGCAATCAGGTGGTGGCAGACTATATAAGTACTTTTATTCAGATATTGAAAAAAGCCAAACTCTGGGGTATAAAAAAGTGTTATTTGTATCATCGGCGGAATGAGTTTCTGGAAATCATGCAAGCTGCTGTTGCCGGTTCCAGCTGGGATGAAGCGGCAATCGAATATATCAATTTGGGGCCGCTCAACAGCATTATGAGTGCTTGCAAATACGCTATGGATATACCGGCAGAACCTGACATACTGCACATGACCAGTGCCGACATGATCGCATGGGGATTTTATGAAGCCATGATGGAGCGTGGTCTGGAACCGGGAGATTTCCACATTACCGGCTTGGGCAATATGGAAGGTTTCGGCTTTATACCATTGGGTGCGCCCAAACTCACCACCACTTATCACCCCCGGGAGCCTTATCTGGAAATGGCAGTACAAATGTTCTGCCGCCAGATCCGGGAAAAATCCAATGTTTCGGAAATCATCCGCATACCCGGGGAATTGATTTTGCGTGAATCAGCTTTTTATAAGAAAAAATAACCAGAATAAACTATAAAATAATCAACACAAAAGGAGAAAGAAAAATGAAAAGAAACTTCACATTGTTTGAACTGGCAGTAATCGTCACTGTAGCCACAATGGTACTTACTGTAATGGTAAGTTCGGCCCACGCCGCTGTGGAACAGGCTAAAAAAGCCACCTGTCAGGATGTTTTGCGTAAAATCGGCGGAGCGGTTCAGCTTTACGCCAAAGACAACGCCAACTTTGTACCTTGCTCCGTACGCAAAGATAATCCGGAAATGGTGGAAGTTTTCGGGCATAATTTGAATGAAATGGGTAATAAACTGCTGTTTAAAGGTTACTTCGGAGTCAAGCCCCAAGGCAGATATGATA
>SUWF01000043.1 GCA_015061575.1 Lentisphaerota bacterium | reverse complement strand
AGGACTTATAGGACTTATAAGTCTTATAAATAAGCGCATGTCTACAATGATAGCGGCGGCGATTTCGCCGCCGGGTCCGTTATCGTCTGTTATTGTCCGTTATCGTCCGTACTACTTGGCGCGCAAAACAGGCGTGCGCCTTACAACTGCACTCCGCCAGCAGCAAGGGCGTGTACGACTGTACTCAAGGCACAAAATGCTTTATGCCAGATCGGCAAATTCTGCGTTGACAAAGCCTGCCAGATCTTCCGGCGATATTTCCAGATTCAGTCCCACTTTGCCCCCGGAAACAAAAATATGCTCAAACAATATGGCCGTTTCATCAATAAAGGTCGGAAAAAGTTTCTTCATGCCAATGAGCGAACAGCCGCCATGGATATAACCGGTCAGCGGCAAAAGTTCTTTTTGCTTGATCATGGCAATGCTTTTGACTCCGGCAGCGCGGGCCGCTTTTTTCAAATTCAGCGAGCTGACTGCCGGAACTACAAAAACAAAGTGTTCCTTATCCGGCGATTCGGCAACGAGCGTTTTAAAAACCTGATCGCCCTCCACTCCGAGTTTGCGGGCGATGGATTGGGCATCGATTTCGCCGTCGCTGATATCGTATTCGTGCACTGTAAAATTGATTGCGGCATTTTCCAGCAGCCGCACCGCATTGGTCTTGACCGATGATGACATTCTGACTCCTGAGTTGCTTTTTCAACTAATATAATGCGTCAAAAAAGCTTTGCAAACCGCAAAAAAGCAAAAAAATGCGTAAAACTTTAATAAAAAAAAGATTTTGCCCTTGATACTTTGCCAAAAGTCTTGTATATTATATTGAGGGCAGATTGCTGCAAACACTGAATTGCATTGTTCTGCTTTCCACGACATGGGCGTTAGTAAAGATAAAACGCAGGATGTAAAGTGGGTTCGGTCTGCCGATCCGCTTTTTTTATTATGTATTGAAAAAAATTTTATGATAGGAGATAAAGTTATGAACAATGAACTGTTGACGATTCTTGAGTACATCGAACAAGAGCGCGGCATCAACCGCGACCAACTGGTAGGTGCGCTGGAAGCGGCGATCCTTTCCGCCTCCAAAAAGAGCATACACCCCGCCAGCGATATTACGGTGAAAATGGATCCCAAAACCGGCGATATCCGGGCATGGGCCAAATTGGAAGTTGTCGATCAGCTGCCCAACTCTGATCAGCTGATCATTGATCGGGCCCGGGAACGCTTTCCGGAAGTCCAGGTCGGCGATATTGTTGATTGGGAAGTCACTCCCCGCAACTTCGGCCGTATCGCTGCGCAGAGTGCCAAACAGGCGATCATGCAGCAGCTGCGTAAGGCTGAAAAAGAGATCGTTTATGCTGACTACGCTGACCGCATCGGCCAGATACTCAGCGGTACTGTCCGGAGATTTGAATCCGGTTCGCTGATCATTTCGTTCGGCAAGGCCGAAGGCATCCTGACCAGCAAGGAAAAAATTCCGGGCGAACAGTATCTGCCAGGCGAAAATATCCACGCCGTGCTGATCAAGGTCGATACCGAAGCGGCCGGGCCCAGTTTGATCGTTTCGCGCAGCCATCCGGATTTTGTGCGGGCGCTCTTTGAGCGTGAAGTTTCAGAAATCCACGATGGTACTGTGGAAATCATGGGCATTTCCCGGGAAGTCGGCAGCCGCAGCAAAGTTGCTGTCCGCAGCAATGACGAACGCATCGACCCGGTCGGCGCTTGCGTGGGCGTGCGGGGCACCCGGGTTAAAGAGATCACCAAAGAGCTGGGCAATGAACGCATCGACATCGTGCCCTGGAGCAGCGACATCAAACAGTATGCGGCCAACGCCTTGCAGCCGGCAGCCATCCAGTCGGTCGAAGTCCGGGAAAACAAGCGGGAACTGGTGGTGCATGTAACTCCCGAACAGAGCAAACTGGCCTTCGGCAAGCGGGCGCAGAACGTGCGGCTTTCCAGCAAGCTGATCAACTGGAACATCAACATCCAGATCGATGAAAACAACAAGGCCGCCAGCAGTTTGGAAGACCGCATCGAACAGGTGGTCAACGCTTTGGCCGAAGCGGCCAATCTGGATAAGGCCACGGCGGCGGTACTGGTTTCCAACGGTTATCACACCTGCGATGATCTGCTGGATGCCGATGTGGAAGATTTGCTGAATTTGCCGGGAATTGACGCCGATGCCCTGCAGGATGCACTGGACGAACTCGAGGCAAACTGAGAAAGGCAATTGAAATATCATGAAAAAACTCAAAGTCAAAGATTTGGCAGATGCGTACAAAGTATCTGTTGACGAAGTAATTGCGGAACTTACCCGACAGGGTATCACCGTCAAAGCGGCCAGTTCTCAGATACCGGAAGATATGATCGAACTGGTGGAAGCCTATTTTGATGATCTCTACCACGGCGATGACGCTCCGGCGGTAAAAGATGACCGTCCCCGCAACAAAAACAAGAGCCGGGGCAAGGAAGAAATCGAACGCAGCGGCAAACCGGGCAAACCCGGCAAGGGCAGCAAGGAAAACCGCAGCAGCGAAAATTCCGGCGCCACCGGCGGTGCCGTCGTTGACGGCGTAGCCCGGCTTTCGCCGCCGTTTATTGTCAAAAATGTGGCCGAAGCCATCGGCAAAAAGCCCAACGAAGTTATCAGCGAACTGATGAAACTCGGCGAACTTTTGAGCATCAATCAGCCGGTTTCGGAAAATACGCTCCGCAAGCTGCTCAACAACTTCAGTCTGGAACTGGAAATCGTTAAAAACGAACCCGCCCAAGCTGATACAGAAGCTGAAAATGAGTATGAAATGCCCGCCAAAGCCGAAGATCCGTCCTCTTGGCCGGAACGTCCGCCGGTCGTGACATTTATGGGTCACGTTGACCACGGCAAGACCTCGCTGCAAGACCGGGTGCGCAACACACACGTTGTGGAAGGTGAATCCGGACGCATCACGCAGCATATCGGGGCATCGACGGTGGTTTTCAACGGCAAACCCATTACTTTTATCGACACCCCCGGACACGCTGCTTTTACCAGTATGCGTGCCCGTGGAGCCAACGTTACGGATATTGTAGTATTGGTAGTTGCCGCCGATGACGGCTTTATGCCGCAGACGGTGGAAGCCATGAATCACGCCTTGGCCGCCAAAGTACCGCTGATCGTGGCGATCAACAAGATCGATTTGCCGGATGCCAACCCCGATCGGGTCTACTTGAATATGCAGCAGAACAACCTGACCTGCGAAGATTGGGGCGGCACAGTCGGTGTAGTCAAGGTTTCGGCCAAAACCGGCGAAGGTATTGACGATCTTCTGGAACGTATTTTGCTGGAAGCGGAAATGCTCGACCTCAAGGCTCAGCCCAAACGCCCGGCTGTCGGTACGGTGCTGGAAGCTCAGGTGGAAAATGGTCTGGGGCCCACCGCCAGTGTGCTGGTGCAGAATGGGACGCTTTCGGTCGGCGATATTGTGCTGGCCGGAGAAGAATTCGGCCGGGTCAAGACTTTGATCAACGACCGTGGTGAACGCATCAAGAGTGCCGGTCCGAGTACGCCGGTCAAGCTGGTGGGGCTTTCCGGAGTGCCGGAAGCCGCCGATAAACTGGTCGTCTGCGTCAACGAAAAAGCCGCCCGGCAGGAAGCGGAAAAACGCCGGGCCGCCAGCCGCACACTGCATCTGGCCAATCAGACCATCAGCAGCGCCGAAGACCTGTTCAGCAAACTCAATGAACAGGAACACAAGAGCCTGCGTTTGATCATCAAGTCAGACGTGCGTGGTTCCGGCGAAGCTATCGAAGAATCGCTCAAGCAGCTGCCGAGCGAAAAGATCGGCGTGGAAGTAGTCATGAACGGCGTAGGTGCCATTACCGAAAACGACGTGACTCTGGCCGCCGCCAGCGATGCGATCGTCGTCGGGTTCCACGTCCGGGTCAATCCCGGTGTGAACGATCTGGCCGAAAAGTCCAAGGTAGAGATCCGTCTTTACAGCATCATTTACGAATTGCTGGAAGATATTACCGATGCGTTGACTGGCCGTCTGGAACCGGAAAAGCGGGAAAAAGAGCTGGGCAAAGCCAAGATCCTGCAGATATTTGAACTCAACAAAGGGCCAAAAGTCTGCGGCTGTCTGGTGGAAGACGGGTTGGTCAAAGTCGGCAGCAAAGCGCGGGTGTTCCGCAATAACCAGCTTATTTACAACGGCGAAGTGGCCTCGCTGCGGCGTTTCCAGGACGATGTCAAAGAGGTGCGGGCCGGTTTGGAATGCGGTATCCGGCTGGATAACTTTGTTGATTTTATCGAAGGCGACGTGATCGACCTTTATGAAATCGAACTCAAAAAAGCCACGCTTTGACCCGGAGGTAAGAGATTATGACAGCTGCGCCTGACCGTTTGACCCGAGTCAACGAGCTTATCAAGCGTGAAGTGAGCGATTTGATCCTGCGCAATTCAGTATCGCCATCCCCGACTGTGCTGGTGTCGGTAACTGAAGTGCGCACCTCTGTGGATCTGCGCAACGCCACAGTAAGCGTCAGTGTTTTCGGCGGCGATAAGATCACCCGGCGGATGGTGTTGGATAATCTCAACGCCGCCCGGCGGGATTTTCAAAGCGCCATGGCCCGCTCGCTGGGGTTCAAGCATACCCCGGTGCTGACATTCCGGATCGATACCCGGGTCGCCGCCGGTGACCGGGTGCTGGAATTGCTCGAAGAAATGGAAAATTCCGTTAAGAACGACAACGGAGATGCCGAATGACAGCAGATCGTTTTGCGGAAGTAAAAGAACGCATTGCAGCAGCCGGGAATATTTTGCTGGCGACCCATCTTAAACCCGATGGTGACGCCATCGGTTCCACACTGGGCTTGGCCGAATATCTCAAAAGCATGAGAAAAAAATGTACCGTAGTGCTGCCCGACGGCATACCGGAATTGTATCTTCTGCAGGAATATGACTACTTGCCGGCGATACCGGAAAACTGCTCCGGTTATGATCTGGTGATCCTGCTGGATACTGCAGTTCCGGCCCGGGCCGGTTTTACGGCCAACGGTTATGTTCCCGAAAGCGTGCAGGATAAACTGCAGTTGATCGACCACCATCCGGATAATCCGGCCTATGGCAAATGGAATTTGCTGGAACACCGGGCGGCAACGGCCGAAATAGTTTTTGAATTGTGCGAAAGCTTCGGTCAGGCTTTTCCGGAAAGCAGTGCCAACTTCCTCTTGATGGGGTTGTTGACCGATACCGGCGGTTTCCGCTTTGACAATACCGACCCCGCCGCCTTGCGCTCCGGAGCCAAACTGCTGGAGTGCGGGGCCAAACTCAACACGGTAGTCAATAAAATATACTTCAGCAAGCCCTACAATCAGCAGCGCTTTGAAAGTGAAATGCTGGAAAAACACCTCTATTGGGCCTGCAATAAAAAAGTGGTCTGGGCGGTGGTAACGCCGGAATTGCTGGAAAAATACCAATTTGACCGGCGCAATTCCGAAGGCGTCATCGACCAGTTACGGATGATCGCCGGAACTGAAATCGCTGCGATCATAAGCTGCAACGGCAAAGATAGTTACCGCATATCCATGCGCTCCAAAAATCCGCAGCGTCCGGTAGCCGATCTGGCCCGCCGATTCAATGGCGGCGGCCACGCCATGGCCGCAGGCATGAGTTTGAAGTTTCCGTCATTTGAAGCGGCATCGGAATTTTTTGCGCAAGAGGTAAAAACGCTTTTCAGCCCCGAAGAATTGAAAGATCTTGGATAAAATATGAGAAAATTCGATCCCAAACGGCATCGTCTGCCCATTTTCGGCAGCGACGGCATCCTGCTGGTCGATAAACCGGCCACCTGGACCAGTTTTGACGTGGTAAACTTTGTGCGGTCAAGATTCAATATCCCCAAAGTCGGCCACTGCGGCACGCTGGATCCGGCAGCGACCGGTTTGCTGGTATTGGTGCTTGGCAAGTTCACCCGTATCAGCGGCGCCTTGAGCGGCGCAGATAAAGTTTACGAAGCCACGCTCAAGCTGGGCATTGAAACCGATACGGAAGATATGGATGGCAACATCATCCGCCAAAGCGATTGGTCGCAAGTTACCGAAGAATCACTGCAGGAAGCGATCCAGAGTTTCCACGGTCAGTCCATGCAGATACCGCCCATGGTATCAGCCCTGAAAAAAGATGGCAAAAAGCTCTACGAACTGGCCCGGCAGGGCGTGGAAGTCGAACGGGAAGCCCGGCCGATTGAGATATTTTCCATTGCAGCTAATCGCATAGCTTTGCCGGAGTGCGATTTTACGGTGCATTGCTCCAAAGGCACTTACGTCCGTACTCTGGCGTCTGACATCGGCAAAAAACTGGGCTGTGGAGCGGTATTGAGCGCATTGCGGAGAACTCATTCCGGAAAATTTGCTATCGACGACGCCCTCTCGTTGGATACGCTCAAAACCTTTGAACAGGCCGACCTCAAAGAATATGTCGAAAAATTCCTTTTTGAAAAGGCGTTGAAAATAGCCGCAGAAGCCACCCGCTGAACCTGGAGTATACCGTTATGAGCCAAGCAAAAAAAACTGTTCTCAGCAGTCTGCAAATCGAAAATGCCATCGACGAACTCATTGCGCAAAACAGCGTGGTGCTTACAGTGGAAGATGTGGCTTGCCATTGCAAACTTTCTGACAGCGAACAAGCGGAGTCCGCCCCCCGGATCGTCCGCGAGATGAATTGTCACGAAGCGCTGCTCACCATCCAGCCGGGGCAAAGTTTTGCAGTGGCCGGAAAATTGTTCAAAAATGCTGAATTTCTGGTCGTGCCGTCAAGCTTTGAAATCGAAAACAATATATTGGTTCCGGGACACCGCTTTGTGCCGTTTATGGACAAAGAGTTGTTTCCATCGGATGTAACGCTCCGGGAAAGCGGCGCCCGCCGCAAGCAGTCCGCCCGGGAGATCGCCGCCCCGGCCGAAGAGTTGATCAAGTATCATTTGCTGCTGGGGGCGGAAACGCTGTTTGATTTTTTTGCCGCCGAAAATGCAGATAATATCGATACAGCCCAAGAGTCAAGCAATCCGACACTGAAACTGACCGTGCTGGATATGAAAAAGTTTTACGCCGAAACGGCTTTTGCCGAAGGCGATGCACTGCTTATCCGGGTCAAAGATTACCGCAATGGCGAATTTGAATTCAGTTTGTATAACGGCAAGACCCGCCATCCGCAGCAGCTTCAGGCCTATCAGCTCAAGTTTGAAAAAAGTCTGGAAGATATTACCGAAAAATATCTGCCCGGAGCCGCCGTGATCGATCAACTGCAGGTGCTTTTTGCCCAAACGCCTGAACTTTTGAAAAATCCTGCCATGTCGTTGGATGAATTACTTATGAGCGACAGCGCATTCGATATTGCCATGGATCAGGATGGCAGTACGCTGGTCAAACGTATGGAAGATGATCCGCTGGAAGATCATCACCACCACCATGATCACGACTGCAGCTGCGGCTGCCATCACGACCATGAATTGCCGGATAACATTACCATCGGTTCCGGCCAGACCGGTTCGCTGGAAAGTATGCTCGCCAAGCTTTACCCCATGCTGAATATGGTGGAACTGGACGCTATATTGCTGGATAATCTGAAAAATTACGATTTGGATTTCAACAGTTTTTACGCCCGGGCCTTTGGCGAAAACGCCCTGCCGTTTGCCGACGGTATGCAGGAAGCGTGTTTTTTCAACGAGCTGGAAGAACGCTTTGAAGCCATGACCGAAAGTTATCCGCGCGAATACGATCAGGAGTGCGGGAGTATCCGCGCCATGATCGTGAATTTTACGATGGAACGCTGTACGGTACTGGCCGAACTGGCCGATCTTGCCGGAGAATTGGAGGTCAAACCGGAGTTGTTTGAAGCGTTGGCCGAAGTAGTATTGCTGTTGGACGAAGCGCTCATGATCGCTAATAATCCGGCGGCGATCGCCGAAGATTTTGACTTTGCTGAATTCCGCACCGGCGTGGAAAATGCGCTGGAAAGCGGCGAAGAAGCCTTGAGTGCATTGCGGGAGATCCTGGACGGCGATGATTAAACCCATTGCTTCAGAATTGCTGAAATCCTGCCTGATCGATAATCACCTGCCAGCTGGTGTATTATCCGCTTCGGAGTCAGGTGGCACACTGCAATTTGCTCAAACAGCGGACGTTGAAATCAGCGATCTGCCTGATGAATTTACCACTCAGGTGGCCGAAAAACCCATTTCGCAGGAAGAGTTGACTCGGTTTCAGCAATGCGTGGAGGCTTTTTTTGCCGAAAATGGTGCGTTAAAAGAATCTGCCGCCCACGGCGGACGCCCCTACGAATACCGTTTTCAGCAGTTGGAAATGGCCTCCGCTGTAGCCGGAGCCATGCGGGAACTGCACAATCTGGCGATCGAAGCCCCCACCGGAGTCGGCAAAAGCTTTGCCTATCTGGTTCCGGCTATATTATACAGCAAATTGAGCTGCAAACCGGCGATCATCACCACCGAAACCATCAGTCTGCAGGAGCAGCTCATCAATAAAGATCTGCCGCTTTTGCAAAAATTGCTGAAAGTCAAATTCAAAGCCGCTCTGGCCAAGGGGCGCCGCAATTACCTGTGTTTGCGGCGCTTGTCGCTGGCCGCCGGAGAACATCAAGCCGATTATCTGGCGCATCCGAGCTTGGCCGGCGACATTGCCATGATCGATCAGTGGAGCGAAAATACTTTGGATGGCAACCGGGACAGTGCCGATTTTTATATCCAAAATGAATCATGGAATTACGTTTGCTGTGAAGCCGGCAACTGCTCTTTCCCCAAATGCCGTTTCCAGCGGGAGTGTTTCTACCGCAAAGCCCGGGAAGAATGGGCCAGAGCGGACGTGGTCGTAGCCAATCACGCACTGTTTTTTACCGATCTGAAGATGCAGATCGAATCCGGCGATGCCACCGCCGGTATGCTCCCGGCACCCGGCTGCATAATCATCGACGAAGCTCATACGCTGGAAGCCAACGCCGCCGATCATTTAGGTATCTATTTGACCGGCAACGGGTTCAATGCTTTTATCAACCGGCTTTACAATCCGGATACCGGACGGGGCTTGCTGATGAAAAAAGGCGCTGACGCTTTGGAACTGCGCTCGCAGGCAACGACGCTCAAATCGCTGGGCAAACAATTTTTCGGGCAATTTCAGGAATATCTGGCCCAGGCCGAAGACTCCATACGCCCGATCACCCGCCAAGGCCTGTTTGCCGATACGCTGCAAATGCCGCTGGCCAATTTCCGCTCAGCACTGGGCGAATACACCCGGGAACAGGTCAATGCCGATTACCGCAGCGAGTTGGAAAGCATGTTGGGCCAATGTGATGCGTATATCGACGAAATCGATGCCTTTTTGAATATGACTGTGCCGGAAAGCGTCTACTGGGTGGAAGAGGATTCCCGCCAGCTGATATTGCAAAGTTCGCCGCTGAATGTGGATGAAATTCTGGCACGGGAATTATTTTCCGGCGAAATCCCGGTCATCGCTACCAGCGCCACGCTTACCGTTGACCGCCGCTTCAATTATTTTTGCAACCGTACCGGTTACTGCAACGGCATAACCAGAATGCTGTCTACGCCGTTCGATCCTAATAAGGTAACGCTCTATGTGGAAAAGTCCATGCCGGATCCCGCCAGCAATGAATACGAAAGTGCGTTGTTCAAAGCGTTGCAGGATTACATAACTCTTTCGGATGGAAAAGCTTTTGTCCTGTTCACCAGCTATGCGCTGCTCCGGCGGGCAGCCGATGCGCTGGAAGGATTTTTCTTTAACAAAGGCATCCGTCTGCTTACACAGGGCGGCGATATGACCCGCTCGATGCTGCTCAAAGAATTTAAAAGCGATGTGCGCAGCGTGCTTTTCGGAACCGACAGTTTCTGGACCGGCGTGGATGTACCGGGCGAATCGCTCAGCAATGTGATCATCACCAAGCTGCCTTTTTCGGTACCGTCGCACCCGCTTATGCAGGCGCGGTGTGACCGCATAAAACTGCAGGGGGGCAATCCGTTTTTTGACTACTCATTGCCCGAAGCGGTGCTGAAATTCCGTCAGGGGGTCGGACGGCTCATCCGTTCCAGCGAAGACAGCGGCATTGTGGTGATCCTGGATTCCCGCACGGTCAGCAAACGCTACGGACGGACATTCCTCAACAGTCTGCCCAATTACAAACGTGCTTAAAAATTCAGTTTTTTAAGCAATACTTCATAGCCGGGACGGTTCTTTTGATTTCCACCGGTGATTTCTTTTTGGATAAAAGCCTTCAACAGCGCAGCTTCCGGCAGTTTTTTCAGTGCGGGCAGCTGCTTGATGGCCTTGTCGGCAGCAGCAGTGTTGCCGCTTTGCAGCAACGCCAAAGCATACAAAAATTTGCTGTCAGCATCGTTTGCCCTGGCCAGACGTTTGACCACCTCGCCGGATTGGCGGTCGTATATATACATGATATACTGCATGTAAGTTACCGCTTTATCCTTGGCAAACATCTTGCTGACTTCATTCATATACCACTGTGCGGAAGCGGTATCGCCTTTAAGCAGCGCCTCCCGGATATTGCCCAGCAGAAAATCCCGGGTTGCTGTATCGTGATTGCTGAAGCTGCGGAGCAATTCTTCCAGATAAGAGTCCACGCCAATACCATTTTCCTTGGCCAGCATATAAAATTCCCCGGCTTCCTTGCGCCGCTTTTCATCCGCCGAAAGCATCAACGCCAATTCATACGCCGCTTCCGCATTGCCCGGCGCCTGCTGCAGCACGGCTTTGAATGCCTTTTCGGCCGCCGCCGCCTGTCCGCTGCGGCTGAACGCCAATGCTTCAGTAAGCAGCATAGCGTCGTTGAGTTGCTTATTATGCTGTTTTTTGTATTGAGCAATAAGTTTAAGCGCAGCATCGTAATTGCGTTTGCCAATCAAAGCCCGGGCGTAGCTGTTGAGTAATTTGGCATTACCGGGCGTTTTCTGATAAGCACTGCCCAGTAATTTAACGGCTTCATCAAATTTGCCGGCCCCCAGATAGATATTGCCCAGTTTGGCAGAAGCTTCATAGTTGGCCGGATCCCGGCCCAACACCTGCCGATAGCCCCAGACGGCGATTTCGGCATTGCCCCGGGCTTCGGCACTGCGGGCATCGGCCAACAAAGTTTCAAGTTTTTCCCGTTCGGCACCGGCAATAGTTGGCAAAGCGGCAGCGGATTTGCTCTGCACACTCTTTTTAAGGCGTCCGATCTCTTCCAGCAGACTGCGGTTTTCTTTTTCGTAGCGTTTAAGACTTTCTTCCAAACCGGGGATGCGGTTGAGCGCAGTCAAAACATCCGAATTGGAAGCTTGTTTGATCAGATCAAAACGGTTTTTCAGTTCATCGTAAGCCTTTTGCACAGCCGCCATCTTGCGCAATTCGATTTCGCTGGAGTGCTGTTTGGCGGTCAGCTCAATGACGTTACTGCGGGAAGTTTTGATCAGCTTTTGCGCTTCATCCAGCTCCCGGCGGGTCTGTTCCAGCGTGCTTTTAAGCTGCACAACCTCTTTCTGCTGCCCGGCCAAATTTTTCTCCGCCAGCTGCCGGGCTTTGACCAGCTGTTCCTGATTAAGGGCATCGGCCCGCAGGCGGTCCTGATGACGTTTTTCGATGGCGCTGTAGCGAGCGGCAAACGCTTTGAGTTCCTTTTCGGCGGCGGCCAAACGCTGCTGCAGATTTTTAACTTGCGCTTCAGCTTGCAGAAGTTTCTGCTGAGTTTTACCGTCGCTTTGCTGCATACTTTTAAGCTCTTTATTGCGCACTTTAAGCAATTCGTTGGCATCGGCCAACTGTTTTTTCAGAGTACTTTCAGCTACGGTCAAATCGCTGATTTGGCGGCGCAAGGCATTATCCTGCCCGGCGCTGCTGCGCAGAGTATCAACTTCCTGCTGCAGCCGTTTGATTTCGGCAGATAAAGCTGTATTGGAACTGTTTTTATCGCCCGGATCCTCGCTCAGCAATTTCATCAGCCGTTCAATGCGCTGATCTTTGCGGGCAAGTTCGCTGTTCAGCTGGGCGATCTGCGCAGCGTGGTCGCCGGTGCTGCCGGGGGCGGCCTCAACTTGAGTCGAGCGGTTGCGCAGCAGCTCAATTTCCCGCTGCAAACGGCGGTTTTCGTTGTTCAATTTCTGTTGAGCATCCCGCAACTGGAGCACTTCAGTACGCGATACAGCATACTCCTGATCCTTCATTTGCGTGGTATTTTCCAGCTCCCGGATGCGTTTAGCTGCTTCATCATTGGCTTGTTTGAGGGCAATTATCTGATTTTCGTAGCGCTCACGGTCGCCGGAAATATTGCGCTGAAGGGCATTTTTGTACTGCATTTCCAGCAGTGAATACTTTTCCTGCAGCAGCCGGTAGTCCCGCAGCACTCCGTCAATATCCCGGGAACGGGCTTCGCTCTGGCGGAGTTTGATCTGCAGCGAGTCGATTTCCATAAGGGCGTTGCGCAGCCGCTGACGGTATTGGTCGATTTCGGACTGCATTTCAATATAAAGCCGCCCGGAATTACCCCCGGCGTTTGCGCTGCCATATCCGCCGGAATAATTGGGATTGTAAGTCGGATAATCCTGCCGTGGGGGCATGGAACCGGTGCTGTTATGAGTCGGAACTGCCGGCGGATATTCCCGCTGATAACGGGGCGGCTGCACCGGCGGCATTTCCCGTGGCGTTGTCTGAACAACATTCGCAGCCGGAACTGGAGTCATAGTTTGCACTTCCCGCATAGCATTTTCGCACAGTTTTACCCGACCTTCGACCACCGATTTGTTCCAATCGGGGAAGTGCTTGCGGATCGCCGCAAAATAATCCCGCGCCCGGCGGTAAAATTCCGCCGCCTGCACCAGGTCACCGGCTTCTTTGAACGCCCCGGCTTTATCGTAACACTCATAACCTTTACGCCACCCCTTCCACGGGGAAGAATCCAGCGACTCTGCCGCTGTTACAGCAAAAACCAGACACCAGCTCAGGGCTATGTACCAACATTTTTTTCTGAATCCACTCATAACCTGCACTTATTTTTTTATAAAACCGTTAAATTTTTCACGATAAAAAGCATTGACGCTCAGCGTCATAAGCGTATTACCAACCTCATCATAACCGGCATCCAGCACCGTGGTCCGTTCGTATGCCAACGCCACCATATCTCCCCGTTGCGGGGGGATGACGACCTGCACGACTCTGGCGTGTTCACTGGCGATTTGCGCAATACTTTTCAAAAGCATATCCACGCCCTCGCCGGTGGCCGCCGAAATAAAAATGCCGTTAGCGAACAATGTTCTGGCCCGGATCCGGGCCAATTCATCATGGGGCTGATCAATTTTGTTGAACACCACCAATATTTTATCAGTATCAGCGCCAAGTTCTTTAAGCACCGACAGGGTCGTATCCCAATGTTCATCGATTTCCGGACTGGCAAGATCCAGCACCAGGATCAAAAAATCCGCCAGCACCGCTTCTTCCAGCGTGGACTTGAACGCCTCCACCAGATCATGCGGCAATTTGCGGACAAATCCGACCGTATCGGTCAGCAAAATGGTTTGATTATCCGGCAGCACGACTTTTCTGGTCATGGGGTCGAGGGTGGCAAAGAGCTTATCTTCCGCCATAACATCCCTGCCCGAAAGCAGCTTCAAAAGCGATGATTTTCCGGCATTGGTATACCCGACGATCGCGCCATGCGGCACATCGTGCCGTTCCCGGCGTTTGCGTCCGGTGGCCCGCTGTTTACGGACTTCCGAAAGTTCTTTTTCGAGTCGTGCGATACGCATTTTTATCTGGCGGCGGTCGAGTTCGATCTGACTTTCGCCCTCGCCTTTGGCATTCACAGAACCACCCCGCTGACGTGAAAAGTGCGTCCAGGCGCCGGCCAGCCGCGGCAGCTGATATCGCCATCTGGCCAATTCGACCTGCATAACGGCCTCCCGGGTGCTGGCCCGATCGGCAAAAATATCCAGAATGACTTCCTGCCGGTCAATAACAGTGACCTTGCGGCACAGCCGTGACCAGTTGCGCTGCTGAGTGGGAGTTATGTCCATATCAAAGACCAGCACATCAGCGTTGAGTTCTTCGAGCATATCGGCAATTTCCTGAGCCTTACCGCTTCCGACATAATACTGAGCGTGCGGAGCCTCTTTAAGCTTAACAACAGCCCGTCCGATGACAGCAATATCCAGATTGCCCAGCAATTCAGACAACTCGTCCAAATGGGCATGGACTCTGCCGGTATCTTCTGCGGCAGAAGCGCATCCTACGATCAGCGCCCGTTCGACTCTTTTGCGTGCTTCCTGTTCGACTTCGATCACGTTTGATAAATCTCTTGTTTGATAAATTTAAAACATATACATTTATACTATAGTATAAAGTTGCAATTTTGCCTGTTTAGAAATGATTTTTTCATCAATTATCTGTTTTTTATACAAAAAAGTTTCCGAGCCGCCAGAAAAAACACCCACCACCCCCGAAAATGCCTCCAACCGATAGCTTGTCCGCCGTAGCCTCGTGCGAAGGTGGATGCCGGGCAAAAGCCCCGGCAGCTCCGTACAAATCCGTAAACATCCGTACTCCTCCGTACAACGCAGCTTCCCCCAGGCGTGCGCCCTGCAACAGCACTCCGGCCGACTTGTCCGACTTGTCCGACACGTCCGACACGTCCGACATTTGCTCCGGAAATCGGTACAAAATCCCCCGCAAAGATTTGCATTAGTTCTTTATTGGAGTTAGATTATACAAAATACACATTAAAATCATCTGAAATAGGGGAGCTTTTTTCATGCAATATACATCGATCAATGACGGCGGACTGCAAGTTGTACCGCAAATTGCAGTGGATCAGCAAATAATTTATCTGGATTTTGACGGAGAAATAACCGTTTACCGGAATGATGATCTTGATATATTGCTTGATGTTGAAGTAGAAAATTCTGGAATGACAGAAGAGCAGAAAAGTTACATTCTTGCGGAACTTTCTGCCAAATATGCTGCGGAAAATATTGTTTTTACCATTGAAAAGCCGAAAGAAAGTACAGAATATAGTACTGTATTTATCGGTAAAACAGATGATTTTGAGAAATACGGTTCCTTCACCGGACTCGCTGAGACCATTGATAAAGGCAATCAGATCAAAAATGATAATGCTTTTGTTCTGGCGGATTTCAACACCGATATTGATGCTGTTATTTCCGTCATTGACCATGAAATCGGACATATTGTTGAGGGTATGGAGCATGATATCAGCATTGGAAACCTGGAGGATTATGCACAAATATCAACACATCAGGTATTAGCAGAAAATGGGGATTATACTTTTTCCGGATCAAGCTTTCTTAGGTACTCAAGCAGTTCTGGATCTAACTTCAAACAACACGCATTTACTGTATCTGCACCATTTTATCAGGATGTGAAAGTAACCATAAAATGTACAAATATCGTTTGTAACCAATTTACCAGCGGTAATATGGTCGTTTTATTCAGCGATGGTTCAGAATATAAACTCTATGATACAACATCTGCAGCAGCAATATGTTCAAGAACTTTTTCTGGAATTTTTGAATTTGCGATCGGGTGCAATGGAAGTGGCAACACCTCTCCGCTTTACATTGAAAGTTATTTTACCGTTTCTGTAGATTTTTTAGATTGTATTGCACCTGTAATCACAGATTTTTATGTAAGCGACTATTCTTATGAAACAGCTACTGTCAGAATAAACGCTACGGATTCAGAATCAAATATAAGCAAGTATTATGTGCAATATGGGTATATAAATTGGGCAGGAATCTATGTCGTAGAGGAAGCCTCCAGCTCTGATGGTATCATAAAATTAACAGATTTGAATCCAAATCAAACCTACTATTTTTTTGTTGCAGCAGAAGATGAAAATGGCAACAAAAGTAATTTCAACAGCGCAGGGCAAAAAACATTTACAACATTAGCAGACTTCGAAGCTCCCGTATTTACCGGAGGGTTCAGTTATGGTTCTACCGGGAATAATATTACTTTACGCTGGAATGCAGCGACCGATAATGCAAGTGTTGCACAATATGAAATTAATTTCAATGGAACGACCTACGTAAGCACGACAAACTCGTTAACACTTAATATTACTCCGGGAGTTTATAATTATTCAGTGACCGCTTTGGATAAATCCGGCAACCGGAGTGTTACGCAAACCGGTTCTACGAAAAGCGTTACTGTAACCGGAAATATTGCCGGCGGCGGAACTTTGACTGGAGCCGGTACTTATTTTTCCGGAACTCAAATTTCGGTTGCAGCAACTCCGGATACACATCAACTGTTTGTCAGTCTTACTGTCGATGGACAAGATATTACAGGAAATACTGCAAATATAACGGTAGATAAAGATACTCTGATATCTGCAGTATTCCGCCCCATGGAGCAATATACTGTTACAGTCAAAAGTAATTTTAACGATTTGAATTCAGTTCTTACCGTGACCGGAACAGATAAAAATGCTACTTCCGGAAAATACTATGAAACATCTTCTGTTACATTTACTGCAGGGGACAAAAAAGGTTATAAATTTGACTATTGGCTCATCAATGGAGTTACATATAAAGAACAAGTAACAACACTGAATAATATATCAACAAATTTGAATGCCGAAGCAGTTTATTCAGTTTATGATATCAATTTCAATATACCTGCCCGTACCCACGAAGATGATTTTATTATCGGGAATTTGGCTTCAATACCGGGGATGCCCACCTATTCGATCACTTTAGGCAGCAGCTATACAAAGCCGGGGGTATATAAACTGATTGCAGGTGCTGACGGATTTAACGAGACCATCCAAGTCTTTGCGGGAACTACTTTATTGGGTACTCTTACCCCCAATGGTGCTCCTATCGTCAATGGTGTCGTTTCACGGTACTTGACTCTTGAGAACGGAAATCTGCTTCTGACCATCAAGGACAATCTTTATGTTTACAAAACAGAAAGTGCGTCTAATCATGTTATTTCCGGTCCATACCATGGTGTCGTGGCAGGAACTTTGACCGGAGTTTCAGTTGTTTCCGGCGGGCAACTTTTTGTTGAAGGAAAAGTAGATACTGCCCTTGTCAGTTCGGGAACAATCTATGTTAACAGCGGCGGGTCGTTGAGCAATGCAAAAATCAATACCGATAATTTTATCGCTGTTTATCAGGGCGGAGAAGTCGCAAATACAACGCTGGAATCGAGCGGTTGGCTGTATATTGACGGAAAAGCTTCCGGAACAATTATAAACAATGCCGGAGGATTTTCCGTAAACAGCACCGGACAAGCAGACGATACATCTGTCAATAATGGTGGAAAAATGCTGGTTTCATCCGGCGGCTCTGCCCGGAATACCGGAATCAATTCTGGCGGCAGTGCATATATTTACGATTCCGGTCATATGGAAAATACCAATATCCACTCCGGCGGTGTTGCTCATGTGTACAATAATGGAGCGGTCAACAGTGCTACAGTTCATCCAGGGGGCTATCTTTCTGTTTACGGGAACGGTTCTGCCGTAAATATAAGGGAAAATGGCGGGTTTGTTCATGTTGATAATGGAGCCACAGTTACATTTTTGTCCAATACCATTTCGGAGTTGAACTTGAATGGTTCTTCTGCAACACTTCATGCCGGTACCGTTGCGAATAATTGTATAGTTAATTCTAATGGCAATCTTCATATTTGTGGCGGAATCGCCAACAATGCAACGATAAATTCCGGAGGCTCTGTATATATTCGTAGTGGTGGAATTGCCAATAGTACAATTGTAAAAACAGAAAAAGGTATTGTTCTCGGACCGGATTACACCAATTCTTCCGGAGTGGTGTATGTTGAAAAAGACGGGATTGCAAATAATACTACGCTGAATGTGCATGGTGAAATGTATGTGTTATCTGGAGGACGCGTCAATAGCACTTATGTTGATTTTATAGGGTGCCTTGTAGTTTCTTCTGGCGGGGTTGCCTACAACACCACTGTAGATAACTTCGGTTATTTTTGGCATAGAGGTGGCATCGCCAGTAATACTATTCTGTCGTCAGGGGGAAGTATGCACATTTCAAGCGGAGCCATACATAAGGGGATGCTGCAAATATCAGCAGCAACACATTATCCAACTCGTGTTTCAGCCTTCGAAGGGGCAATTATTGACTTTACTTTAGATGATCGTACGTCAAATGATGATTACCTTATCAATAAGCTCTCTTATATTTCCGGTTCTCCGACTTATACGATCACAGTTTCGCCCTACCAGCAGGCAGGCATATACAAATTAGCACAGGGCGCAGGAAGTTTTGATAAGATGATCTCTATTGGTGATGGCAGCGCAATTTATGGAAACGTTTCGCTGAGTGAATCTTTGACTTACAAGGGTGTGAATTATGCATTGACTAATGTTGACGGCAATTTGCTTTTGACAGTTTCCGGAAGTGTGCAGGTGCCGAAGCCAGCTGATTTGCAGCTTGCTTCAATCAGCTTGAGCAGCAGCAGTATTGATACTTCTGAGGATGTCACCCTCAGCTTTACCATCAAAAATATTGGTGAAACAGCTGCAGCATCCTCTATTGCTTATATTTATGCCGGAAGTGTTGCACTCGGTGCGGTTACAGTCTCAGCCTTGGCGGCGGGTGGTTCTTGCAGCGGAACTTTTACCATTAATGCCGGAACACTCGCTGCCGGCAGTCACACCATTAAGGCGGTTGCTGATGGCGCTGACTCTGTTGAAGAATCCAATAACGAAAATAATTCCGCTGCAATACTGCTTGAGGTGGTTCCGTCCGTTACTCCTGAGCCGGAACCGGAACCGACTCCGGAGCCGCTTCCGATTACAGCAAAAAGATTCTTTGCCGGAGCGTTTAATGGTGCAAATACTGATATGCTTATGTCGGTAAAAGATGGAAAAGTTTCGATTTATGCCAATAACGCCGGTTGGGCGGAGTTGCTGCTGGATGCCGGTTGGAATGTTGTTGGCATAACTGACTTTAACGGCGATAGCAAAGCCGATATTCTGCGGCAGCACACCAGCGGTTTGCTTATTGGTGAAGTATCTAACGGTAACGGAACTTTTACTCCGCAAGTCCTTAACTCGGTCGGTTCCGGCTGGGCGATCGAAGGCACTGGCGATTTTAACGGTGACGGCGTTGGCGATGTTTTGATCGCCAATCCCACTGCTGCCAGTGATGGTAATCCCGATTATCCCAAAGATCAGCCCCCTATCGGCCTCTTGGGCTATTGGAAAGGCGGTACCGAATGGACGCTTATCAATGGTTACTCTCCGGAATGGGAAATGGTCGCGACTGGTGATTTCAACAACGATGGCAAAACTGATATGCTCTGGCGCAATGAATTTATCGGCGCCGGCGACTTGACCTACAACGCCTATTGCACATGGATCGTTGACAACGCCAACGACTGGCGCATGGTCAGCGTGGCCAATCCTGACGAGTGGGATTTCCTTTGCAGCGGCGACTTCAACGCCGATGGCTGTAACGACATCGCCATGATCAATGGCGACGGCGTAGTCGGCATCTGGGGTGTTTCAGACGGCTACATGAACAGCTGGAGCATCCTCAGCGCCGTAACCAGTGAATGGACTCTCGCCGGTGTCGGCGACTTCAACGGTGACGGCACCGACGATATCGCCTGGTGCAACACCGAATCCGGCTTAACCGGCTACTGGCAAATCAACAACAAACAAATGACCACCTGGCAAACCATAGCCACGGTATCTTAAAACAAAGGGGGTGGGACTTCTTGGGGGAAAGGAAACTTTTTTTGAGGAAAAAAGTTTCCTTTCCCCCAAACCCCTTTTCTTTCAAAAAACCTTTTCCTGGCCATTTTTATTTTTGCCTTTGCAAAAATAAAAATGGCCGATCTCGGTTTTAGAAATACTA
>SUWF01000042.1 GCA_015061575.1 Lentisphaerota bacterium | reverse complement strand
ATTATCTGCGCCGGATTTGCAATAATAACAGTACAGGAAGCTGCAGCAACGTTGACAGCTGAAGTGCTGTTATCGCCGGATGCAACAGTTGCAGACAGCTTATTTGGTTCAAAAGGATACTTTGATATATGCCGGAAAATAAACATGCTGAAATCAGTAAATTGCTGGAACAGGAGATCCGCAGCGGCAAATACTTTGAACGCATTCCGCCGGTGCGCACGCTGGCCAGGCAATTCAATGTTTCTTTGCAGACCATGAACAAAGCCCTCAAACCGCTGCAAAATTCCGGCTTGCTGGTTTCCGGCCCCGGCGGCACCCGCATCAATGAAAATATTCCCTACAGTTTGCATTGCGGCGTAGTCAGTGTATTCATGCTCGGCAGCAGTTTGCCGCAAACTCCGATCAGCGAAGATATGTTTTTGCAGGCGCTCCAGCAGGAAGCCAACAACGACGGTGTGACCTTGCTGATGATGTGGGTGGAAAATGAAGAAATTTTCCGCAACCAATCCTTTTGGGAAAGTCGTCAAACTGATGGCTACATTTTTGTTTACAGCTCTTTTTACCCATTGCTCAGCAAACATTTGCATGTCAGCGGCGTACCATACGTCATCGGCAACTGGCTGCCGGATTCATTCAATGCGCACTATGTGGATTGGGATTGGAAGAAGCAGCTATTTGATCTGGTCAAACTGCTGCAGGAAAATGGATTCAGCAAAATAGCCTATATGCCGAACCTGCATTGGGAGTTCGGTTTTGATTTTCATTATGATATGTGGCAGGATGTATGCAGCAGTTACGAGCTGCACAACTATTCGCCGGATAAATCGAGCTTTGGCATTCCGCCGTCGCAGCAGCTGACTAAAATAATTGCCGATCCGGCCGGGCCGCCGGAAGTGATAATCCCGACCAATATAGACTGCAGCGCCATTCTTCAGCAGCTTGATTCACTGGGAGTCAACTGCCGATTGGCGGTCAATTCCGGCTATCTGCCCATTATCAACGATAAGCGCATGATCTATTATTCGGCCAACGACTACCGCAAGCTGGCCAGTGAGCTTTGGAAAGTTTTCCGCAAAATATCCAATGGAACCGCCGGGCCGCCCCGGGGGCATTTGATAACATCCGGTAAAATTACAATTTCAAATTTCAATAAATAAACAACAAAACAACTGACAGGAAAGGATCTATCATGTCAAAACAACAAGTACAAAAAGTAAATTCGCAAAGGAAAATGAGCAAAAAGTTCACTTTGATCGAACTCTTGGTAGTAATTGCCATCATTGCGATTCTGGCGGCCATGCTGCTGCCTGCCCTCTCGGCCGCCCGGGAAAGCGCCCGCGGCAGCAGCTGTATTGCCAATCAAAAGCAAGTGGCGTTGGGGTTCCTCAATTACTCTATGGACAACAAAGATATGTTTATGCCCTATGTGCTGAAGGAAGGAACTTTCACCAAACCGCCCTACAACTCCTATGCCAAGCCATCTTGGGTTTTGATTTTGCTGGTCAACGGCTACCTGGGTGATGTGCAGGCCTCCAACGGCGACTTGGGGTACTTTGACCCCGGAGCAAAATTTGCGTTCAAATGTCCCTCCATGCCGGGAGCGACCGGCAACCAGAGCTGGCAAGGTACCCTGTACCGGGCACAGGAATATCCGGACTACGGCTACAACTATCTGCACGTCGGTTCAGGATTGCATGATACCAGCGGTTCCGATGCTCCAGTGACCAGCGGCGGATTGGCCAATCCTGCGGATACCATTTTGATTGCCGATAACTACCGTGCCGATTTGACTGTGCGCGGCTGCGGTTATTACACCTTGCGGCCCTACTGGTCCAACTCCAAGGGTTACGGGGTGCTGCACGCCCGCCACAACGGCTCGGTCAACGTTGCCTGGTGCGACGGCCACGTTTCGGCCGAACCGACCAAGGGCGGAACTGACGAAAGCGCCTACACAACTGCCAGCAATCCCTATGTGGGAAGCATCTTTGATAACGGCCAGAAAACCAAAGTCGGCAACGATAACAACCGTTGGGACCGCTATTGATCAAGTTGAAAAAGAGATTATAGATTATGTTGAAAAAATTGATGATTTTTTATTGGCTGGCGGTTGCCGCTCTGCTGCTGCCGGCTGAGGGTATAGCGTTATTCCAATGCGATTTATCCAAAAATCCGCCCGTTGGAGCTGTAATTTCCGGCAATATGCCGGTAAAATGCGATCCCAATACCTCCCAAGCAGTGATCAGCTATGAACCGCACCAGAACAAAAGTGTTTCCGGCGGTTTGAGTATTCCGCTCAAGCGGGTGCGGGGCATTGCGCTGCTGGTTGCAGAGTGCGATGTGGTCATTGGCAACTCCTCTCCGGCCGGTAACGGTCAGGTTTCCGGGAATCTGCTCTTTGATGTCTACTCCTCCCGGGGCAAGGCAGCTGCCGGTTTTACCATAGGCAGCAAACGCTATCACCGCAACCGGCAGGTAACAAGCAAAGCCGACGGCAAAGTCCGTATCACGCCGGTAAACTTTATGCCCGAAAAGGTCATGAAACTGCAAGTCGTGATCAATATGCCAAAGCTGACCTGGTGCGGCAGCATCATCGAAGACAGCAAAGAAATTTTCACCACCGGCGATCAGGCTTTGCCCAAAGGCTTCACGCCCTCACATTTGCGGATCGTGGGTGCCACGGTCAACGGCAATGACGGTATGAAAATAACTGTTGCCAATCCGACTGCAACAGCTTACAATGCAGCTGATGCTGCGGAGTACCTCGCTAAAAAAAAAACTGAATACTGCTCCACCCTCCCCCGGCAATATAAAAATGTAAACCGGAATTTTTACAATGCCTCGTTCGGCAACTTTGCCGGCAACAACAATATTGACCGGGTGGGAGCAGCTTGCGTGGAAACTGCCGAAAAGCGGGCCCAAGAACTGGCGGACCTCGGCTTTACGGCAGTTTTGTACAACGGACGCCACTTCCGTTCCAACTATCTGGAAGAATTTCCGCATATTACCGAAGCAGCACGCATCGTCCGGGAGGCCTGCAGCAAATACAATATCAGCGTCATTGAGCACCACGAACCCACGGTCATGGCTTATCGCGGTTATCCGTTCATGTTGAGCAAACTCAATTGGCTGCAAAGAGATATCCGTTCCGGCGAAAGCAACTTTTGGTTTTGTCCCGGCAACGATGATTTCATGAGCTATCTGGTCGGTTATTTGACCAGATTTCAGGAAAAAGCCCGGGTCGGCGGCTTTATGATCGACGAACTGAATCTGGCCAGCCTCCGGAATTGCGGATGCGACAGCTGCCGCAATGCGTACACCCAACAGACCGGAAGACGGCTCCCGATAAAACTGGATTTCAAAAAACCGGATATGGAACAAAGACTCTTCCGCTCCTGGGGGGTGCGCATGACCAATTTAAGCAACAACATCATGCTCAACGCCTTGCAGAAGATCAAACCCGATACGGTCATTATGACCTATTGCTCCAACTACTTTGATCCGAACTCCCAAGCCATTGACCTTGACGAAGCCGCCGCCCTCTACAGCCCGTTTGTGGGTTGGGAAAATATGGTCTACAACCCCATCGAATCCCACACCAGTTTGATCGGCAACCTCAAAACCCGCAATGCTTACGGTGACTTTTACAACATTCCGGTCTGGAGCTTGAACCGGGAAGCTGTCCGGCCTGAAGCTCACTATGTGATGTGGGCCATGTGTCAGGCCACCCGCCACGCCATCTGGCACGGCAGCCGGCTGCTGATGACTCCCAAACATGTGGAATCGTTCAAAAAATACAGCAAATGGCCCGGCATCATGCCGCACGAATTTGCCCGGACTTTTACCGATACAGCACTGCTGACGTCCGGCCAAACCTGGCGCACCAGCTCCGACCGGAACTTTTACTGGACTGACTTCCGGGGAATTATGGATACCTTTGTCCGCTCCAATTACCAGTTCGATACCATTCTGGATGGCGATTTATTTTATGATAACCGTTTAAATAAATACAAAGTCATCGTGCTGGCCAGTCAGAGTTCGCTCTCGACCACACAATGCCGCAAGCTGGAAGCTTTTGCAGCCGCTGGCGGGGTAGTCATTCTCAGCGGCAACAGTTCGCTTTACGACGAATACGGCAACCGCCGGGTGGATTTCCAGTTGGGCAAAGCCATGAATTTGCGTTATATGAACAAAACCTACGGCAAAGGTCAGGCCAGCAGTTCTCTGGACGGATTGCAATCCAGCTTTGCCGTGCCGCATATTTTTGCCGTGGAACCGGTCAAGCCCAACCGTTCCGAAGTGCTTGCCGAATACAGCAATGGCCAAGTCAAACTGCCGCTGATCGTCAAAACGCCTTACGGCAAAGGGGCTTTTATCTATGTGGCCGGGCAATACGGCAAAGCTCTTTACGAGCTGGAGATCCGGCACAACATACCTTATAACTACCGCCCGGCCCCGGCTTTGGCGGCGATCTACACCACGCTCTATAACTATGCGCACAAATTGGCCAAAACCACTGAACCGGCCACGCTCAAACTGCCGGAAAAGGTTATTGGTATTGCCAATCAGCAGCAAGACGGAAAACTGGCCGGAGAAATTTTTGTCCAGCTGATGAACTACACCGGCAGCAAAGTATCTTTTGGCAAAAAAATGGGTGCCGGCACGCCGGAAACAGTGGATTTTCCGCCAGTTAAAGAAAATATGATCATCCAAATCAACCGCCCCTGCAGCACGCAGGCGATTCTGGAATCCCCGGAACGCCCGACCGTAAAGCTGCAAGGCGTCAAACAGGGCAACTCCACTGTATTTACGGTCCCGGGAAAAGAATTGGGATTTTTTGCCCAGCTGCGAATCCAGGCCCCCACTGACTCGGCAATGAAAATTATTGAACCGCCGATGAGCGAACCACCCCAAACCCGTGCGATCGCACCAACCCCATTGCCCGATGTGGAAAAACTCTATCATCCGGTCGAACTCCAGGGCGTAATCAGCGACAAAGTTCCGGAACAACTTGCTGCGCAGGATGGTTTTTCGATCACCAGTGATGGAGCGGTCAAGTTGAATGGCCAAACCGTCATTGCCGGAGATGAGTTCCGGCAAAGCGCTCATGAATGGAAAGATTTCACCAGCACTGAACAGCTCAACGTGCAGACACTCAAAGGCTGGCAGGATGCCAAGTCAGGCGCTTGCGGAACTCTGGCTGCCGGTTACAGCAGCCGGAAAAACCTGGCCTTTGTCCGGGAAATTACCCGTTTGGATCCCAACAAACTGGAAATCAACTTCGTTGCCTCGGTAAAACTGATCGACCACGGGGTACTCAATAACTCCTACACACTGAAGATCCCGGTGGAAACGCTGCGGGGAGCTTCGGCAAAATATTATCTGGGCATGCACCGCAGCGGCCGCCCGCCCCGGCGGTTTACCCTGACCGGCAATGAACCGGACGGCATTGTGCGGGACTCCATCCGCAGCATCCAGTTCACCGGAGGCGCAGTTGATTTTTCGATCGACCTCTCGACCATGGGTGTCTGGGGATTGTATATTGAAGATCTTTCCTCGCAGTACAAAGGCCATCTACTCAAGCAGGGCAAATACTATTATCTGGTGATCCCCACCAATGACTCGCAGTTCGGCACCAAGTATTTTATGAAAGTGGTTCTGCGCAGCGGCAAGACGGATTTTTCCAAGATCCATGTGCAGCATCACAATCACTATCAATACGGCCGGGCGGTTGACTGCCGCTTGCAATTCACCGATGGCGCAACGGCCTCCGGATATGTGATCAATCCCAAAGCCACCGGTTTCAATAAAGAATTCAGCAAGGCTGACATGCAGCTCTGGAGCGATCAAACCGCGGTCAAACTGCAAAAAATCGGCGATCACAAAGTCGATCCCATGCATTACAGCGCAGCCTGCGGCAAAGGCCCCAACAGTTACACGTTCAAGCACGACAACGGCTGTGCGCTGGTCAACGTGATCCTGAACGGCCGCCGTCAGGCTCTGCAAGGTTCTTTGCAGGTCAATAATGGCCAGGTCAAGACGTTCCAAGTCAAAAAAGGTGATTATTCCACCGTGCTGCTGCCGGTAATGATTGACCGCGGCGAAATCACCCTTAAAGTGGATGGCAGCTGGGCGATCAGCGGGATCATGGTGCAGCCGTTGATGACGCCGGAAGAAGACTACCTCTTCAGCCGCAGTTACTTTAATTGCGGAAAAGCGCCCTGGCTGCTGCCGGAATTGAATTGCAATCCGCAGGATTGGAAGTACTTTACCGACATCCATCTGCGCAAAGCCATCTGGAACTATTAACCTCCAATAAACAGCTGCTGTCAGCCCCCCTCAAAAAAAGCTGGCAGCAGCAAAAAAAATACCTTTGATCGGGCTCATAGAGTGATCAAAGGTATTTTTATTTTCTGTTGATTCAGGCAGTATTTTTATTTGCCTCAAAAATCATCAAAGTCCAACAGCAGACGGCACCAGCTGGTTTTGCTGTAATAGCTGTCGCCACGACTCGCCGGATTTATGATGTTGTTTTTAACATGACCGCCCAGATGCAGGGAATTAAACTGGCCATTCTGGTGATTGGCGGCAGCCACTCCGTTAACGTTGGCATCACGGGAAGATACCCCGCCGGAACCAACTACGTCCGCATAGATGATTGCCCCCGGTTCATCACGCCCCACGATGCTGCGCCGGGCCTGCGGGATCCAATCGGCCCATTTGCCGCCGGCGTTACCGGTATCGCTCACAATTTCCTCAGTAGTCGCATAATTCCAGAAACAGTAACTCATGGAAGCCATATCACTTTTGGCCGCCGGAACCCGCTGAAAGTTCACACTGTCGGAAGCACATTTGAAGAAATGTTCCGCATGATCGATAAACTCTTCTTTTTCTTTGGGCGGTTCGACCCCAAAACAGCCATCATTGATCAGCATATTCACCGGTGAAGACGCATCCGTCATCTTGATCCGGTACTGCGCACCACGCAGAGCATGCTTGCCGGCGGCAAAACTGTATGGCAGATAATCATGGTTGTTTCCTGCATACAGCAAAACCGCCATACCGATCTGTTTGAGCGTACCAACACAATTGGCACTGCGGGCTCGCTCCCGGGCAGCCGACAATGCAGGCAGCAGCATTGCCGCCAGAATTGCGATAATGGCGATCACAACCAACAGTTCGATCAACGTAAAACGTTTTCTCATTTTCCCAACCTTTCCTTTTTTAAGTTTTGCATCAATTGTTGATAAGACTCCACGTTGCCAGCCCAAGTGCGGGCTTCCAAAAATATGGGAGCATTCCGCAGCTGTCCGGCCGCTTGAGCCATAAAAAAACCGCTCAACACGATCAATTTATCATAAAAACCTTTCAGCGGACAGTGATTAAAAAACTTTCCTTCCCGGTGTTCCACCTGGTGCCAATGCCAGCCATTGATCAGATTGCCCATGCGTTCATACCAGTCGCTGAGATTTTCCCGTCCCGAAATCGGAGCATTGTTCCGGGCGTGGCCAATATCCAGATGAAAACCGATTTTATCAGTTGCAAAGCGCTTGCGCAAAAGTTCTATCCAGCTGCGGCATTCATCGATACAGCAGCCGAAGTTGCGGGTTTCAAAGGTATTGGCGCTGCCGGTGGTATGCAGATTTTCGATACCGACAACGATATTGTTCTGCAGCAGCATTTGCATATCACCGGATAGCTTATCCAGCAATTGCTCCTGCACCGCAGCAAACCCGGCGGCAGTCACTTTGGGTACATGCAGCGTAACGCGGTTGCACTGCAGCTTGCACGCCAAAAGCACATATTTATGCAGCTTATCCTCCGGATCATCCAACCGCAGCTCCGGCAAATGCAGCGACAGCACTTTACCACCGGCAGCCCGCCATTTTTCAATCAGCACCGGCAGCTCCGGCGGGCAGTTAAGCTCCATGCGCAGCTCCACATTTTCGATCCGGTGTTCAGTGGCAAACTCAAAAGCGGCCACTTCTTCCCACATCGTTGATATGCCAATTCTGCGCCTAAACGCTTCCCGTTCGCTATCGCTCCACTCTTCCGGGCTTATGCCCGGCATGACCACATCGCTGCGCAGCCAGCTGCCGTCAGGTTGCTGCTCCATAACCGCAAACATGGGCGCTCCTCCGGACGCTTTATCCGGATCCAGCCCCCGCAAAATGCCATCTGCATCGTGGTGCGAATGTCCGGCTATCACCGCCGTTACTGCGTTGCGCTGCATAGCCTCCCGGGCAATTTGCTGAGCGCTCTCGCTCCACTGCCTGATCGGATTGTGGGTTACCAGCAGGCATCCGCTCTGTGCGGGCAGCGCTGCTAATTTTGCCAAATCTGCCGGAGTTGGTTCATCCAATGCCGTATCGATCAGGATGACCGGAACACCTGCGGCGGCATCAACGGCAAACTTGCGGGCATTTCTGCCATCGCTGAACCGCCGCAACTCCGCATTGCCGGGGGTGGAGCAAAACGGCACCGGGCATGACTGCAAACGCCTCAAAACTTCATCGGTCTGCTTATCACTGCCTTCAGCAGTCAAATCACCGGCGCAGCAGATCAAATCGCACTGCCCGGCTTGCACTTCCTGCAGTGCCCATTGCAGAGCCGTCATCTTAACGGTGTTAAAATTGTCAGACAGATGCAAATCTGCCAAAACTGCTATTTTCATACTGTAAACTCATCTCCGTCATGTGCCATTACCGCCGAATAGGGCAAATCTTTTACCAGCTCTGAAAAGGTCTTGGCCGCTTCAAGCCCATGCCACTCGTTGCCGATATGAGTAAAGATCAACTTGCCGAAACGCTCTTTTTGCAAAACGTCCAATGCTTTATCCAGCGCAAAATGCGTCAGCTCGCAAATGGCGACATCTGCCGGATGCCCCGTCGGGAAATCGTGAAAATCCCGGGCCAAATCACCAGCAAACAGCATTGTTTTATCAGCGGTCGAAAACTTGAGTGCCCAACTGGGATAACTCAATTTTTCGTTGCTGAAGTGATCGGTAGGGATCGCTTCGACCATCAGATTTTCGCCCAAAGCCAATTTTCCGGCAGCGATCTGACTGACTTCAAAACTGCTGCGGGCGATCGGCCGGTGCGCCAATTCAGTAAAAGCAAAGATCGTTTCCATAGCCTCAGCTTCCGGCAGGAATATTTTCAGTTTCCGCTCGGGCGGCAGCCGTTTGACCCAGAATTTGAGTATATCCGGCAAGCCGCCAAAGTGATCCTGATGCATGTGGGTAATAAAAACGGCCCGCACTTTTTCCAACGGATAATTTTTGCGGATCAGCAACCCCAGTACCGGAGTACCGGCATCCACCAGGATCCCCCCATAGCCGGGAATATCCAACAAACTTGAAGTATTGAAACGCTCATAAGTCGGATCGCCATGGGAGGTACCTAATGTGATGATTTTCACACTCTTATTCAAGGATCAAAAACTCCTTCCAATCATCGATTTTCACTTCAATATTCCAATTTCCATTCTTACCGGAAATTTTCACTGCATCACCCACCGGTATTTCCCGGCCGACCGCGTCAAAGCGCAACGCCCTGGGCTGGGACTCCTTCTGCCAGATGGTTTTATAAGATACGCAGGAAACGATCCTTTCCTTGCCCTTCACCCAACCACGATGCAGCTCAATGGGCGTGATCGGATACATGTGGTTGATCGGGCCATATTCGCCGCTCTTGGGCCCGCTGGCCGGGAAGCTGTTGCGGAAAGATGTATGTATATACAAGCAGCCATAACGCAAATACGCTCTTACCCGGGCCATCAATCTTACAGCGTCGATCTCTTCGCTGCGGTGCGGTCCGTAAGCCAGCGGTGTGGAAAGCTGATTCATAGCACAGCCCGAAGAATCCGGCGGAATGCTGTCCAGATTCTGCCGACCGACCCCTTTACCGGCCGCTTCGCAAAAATTCATATAAGGAATAGTCTGCAATTCCCGGGTGGTGGGCGCACCAAAGTTGGTCAACGCCAGCTTGCCCTTGCTGATGATCTTGCGCAGCCAATCCGCCCGGGCGGGCGCAGTCAGCGGAGCCATTTGCGTATATTTTTCGCCAATGGTACCGTTCGGCCGCACCACTACCGAAAAACCGTCCCATTTGTGGAAGACAATATTATTGGGAGCCGAAAATCCGAACATATCCTGATAAATACCATCCATTTTAACTTCGTCCAGCAGGAAATCAAACTCTTTCAGACGCACATGGTAGAAGTGACTGCCTCTGACCGGATGCACCGACAGCGGCAGACTGTTGCGTTTGCGCCCGGCAAGGTTTCGGTTCATGCTGTAAAGGTTGATTTTACCCTGCTTATTGTAAGAAGCTGAATCCTTCCAGGGAGATTCTTTGACACGCTGCTGCGTACCGGCAGTAACTTTTTCCCAGCTGAATCCTTCCGGAGGCGGAGTGGTAAAATCTTCTTCACCAATGCAGTAGGTATAAGTTTCCAGCGAAGCTAAGAATTTGGCTTCCGGGTTGGCTTCCCGGATGATTTTCATGGCTTTCTGCATGTGGTCTTTATAGTCATTCCAATCTTTGTAAATATCGCCGTCATGATAATTGAACCACGGATTGAGGGTGATTATACGCATATTGCGGCGTATAAATTCCTTGCGGAAAGCTTCCGGATCGGCCGCAAAACGTTTATAAACTTCGCTGCGGAATGCGCCAATACGGATCAAGCCAAAGGGGCCGTTCAACGTCTGAACCGGCACGTTCCAATCCTTGCGCAAACGGTTGATAAAATCAAAATAATCGCCTTTCAGCAAATATAATGTGTATTCAATTGTATGGCTCTTACCGGCCGGCACCCCAATACGGTTGCTGCCGAAATCAAACTCCATACGGCCATCGCTGCGGTCACGGACAGCTGCCGTCAGGTGACAGCGGAAAATATCATCTTCGGCCACAAAAGCCAGCGCTTTTTCACCAAATTTGATAAACCCGGTCGGGTTGGCACTGGCCAGACGGGCATCCCACGGACTGCGGGCCTTTTCCTGACCATACAAATACCAGTGATTGCCTTCGGCTTTGTTGAACGGAGTTATGCGGTGATAAAAAACCACCGCCTGATCTTTATCGGTCGGATTGATGAATTTATCGCTGATCCGCACCCGATTATCATCCATAAATTCCACGGTACGCTGCAGCTGCAGTGTGCTGCCCTGCGCAGTGAACTCAATTTTATCCGTAGATTTTTTGGCAAACTTCAGCTGCCATGATTTTTCATTTTTGCTTTCATTCTGCGCATCAATATAATTGAATTTCATCCGTGGTTCACTCGGATAGCTGTACATACTTTCGACCCGGTAACGGCTGTTGCCATCAGCAATTTCCATTGCACCGCCGGGCAGAATATCCAACTGCATACCGGATTTGGCAAACTGCAGAGCCGGCTTGACCGGGAGCAGCTTTTTCTCATCACCGGTATCGACCGTAAAGCGGTTTTCCTGCTTGTAGAGATAAGCTATATCAGCATCAGTCAAAGCCCGGTTATAGAAATGCAAATCGGTCATGGTACCGGCAAAATAATTGTTTTTGCTGCCGCCCAGCCGGAACCGGCTTTTATCATCACCCAGCTTGCCGGGAACTTTTTCGGTCATCTGGCTGTCCAACTTGCCGTTGATGTACAAACGCATATATTGCCCGGCCTTGAACACTGCCGCTACATGGTACCACTTATTGCGTTCCAACACCATGTTGCTCATCAAATTGGCGCCCCGCCGGACACCCGGCTCTTTGACCCGGAAGTGCAGCTGGCCGGGGCAGCTTCTGTTCCCCCGCAAACCGTAAGTTGCATCGCTGCGGTAAACCAAAGTGGCCCAATTATTTTTCCACCAATAGGCATTGATCCATACCGCAATGGTGAAGTCATTTTCAATCTTGATTTCCGGCAGATGCACCGTAGCCGTGCTGCTGGTTTTCATGCCGCCAAAGTCCACCAGCGGCAGCGTATCGCGCACTGTCCAGAACGAGCGTTTGATATTACCCGGCGGCAAGCGTTTTTTTGCCTCAAAAATCTGCGTACCCGTCCCTTCACGCATAGGATAATGGGCAATTTCTCCAGCCAGAGGCGCTGCTCCGGCCGCCGACACGATCAGCAAGCTGATCAGCAACAGAAAACACTTTCTCATCATCTCTCCTTTGTTAAAAGTTATGAAAGTTAAAATTCAAAAGTCAAATTACCGCTGCCGCCTGCCTCACGAATCTGCACCAGCGGTATCGTCAAATCTTCCGGAGCAGCGTGGGCATCGATCATCTTCAGCAGCATATTCACCCCTGCCCGGCCGATATTTTTTGAATCATGATAATAAAGATTCTGCTGGATCAACAATCCCCGGCGGTTGGTTGCCGGCGTGGAAAGCATGACGTAATTGTCGTTTTTTGCCCGGGATAGCACATCGATTATTTCTGGAGAACTGCCGCAAAAAACCATTGCTGAATCGGCGCTATTCACGTCAAAGCTACCGAAATTTTCCCGTTTCAACTCCGAACTTTTCAAACCCAAGTCAGAGCATAAACCGGCAAACAACTGACGGATTTCCTGATCGCTGTTGCGTTCTTCACGATAAAAAAGCGTACATTGTTTGATCTGGCGGGCTTTGAACTCCAGTAAAATCTCTTCCAGCCACCGGCGGTAATCGCTGCGGCAGCTGCCGGCATTGCCGCACTCGCCGGGTGCAGTACGGTTCAAAAATACCATCGGGTGTTCCAGCTGGCCCAACATACTGAAAACTGCCGACTGATGCCGCCGGGCGATAACCACCAATCCATCGATCCGATTATGCTGAACGTTCTGCATAAACTTCCGGTCACAGCCAAAGAATACCGACAAATTGTATTCGCTGTCTGCCATGGCCGAACTCACTCCATGAAACAACCCCAGATAATGCCCGGACATGTTGCGGGTACATTCCTCAGGCAGCAGCAGCGCTATATTATAACTCCGCTGCCTGGCCAAAGCCCGGGCAGTCCAGCTGGGAGTATAATCCAAATCCGCAGCTGTCTGCAAAATACGCTCCAACGTAGCTGCCGATAGCTTCCCCCGTTTGGCCGGATCTGACGAAAAAGCGTAACTCACTGCCGCCTTGCTGACATGGGCCGCTGCAGCTATATCCACAAGTTTGACCATAAAAACACCACTTTTCAGGTTAACCGGTTAACAAACTCAACAACATTTAATATAACGTTGATACATCAAAAGTCAAATCAAAATCCATGATTTTTTCTGATAAATTTGCCGCTGTCAGTGCGCTTCAGCAGTTTGGGTAATCAACCTGCCTGAAAATCCAATCTTTCTTGACTCAAGCAACAACAAAAACATGAATTTTTTTGCAATAAAATTGGTAATTTCTCCATAAAATGTTATCTTATTGATAATGTGTAACGAGGTTTTTTTATGGATAAGCACAACAACATTCTGGAACTTTTTCTGAACGACGAAGTTCAGAAACTTTTGGATAACTTTGCCGGCTTATTGGACTTGCGGGTGACGTTTTATTCCCGCTTCGGTATGCCTATACGCCGGGGCAAGGCCATGCCCAACACAGACTTTTGCAACTTTATCCAAAACGATCTTGATTTATTGGAATCCTGCCAGCACATCGATCAACTCATGCGGGATAAAGTTACTGAATCCTGCACTCCCATAGCCTACACCTGCCATGCCGGTTTGCGCGAAATAATTGCTCCGGTGATCATCGGCGGGCGTCTGGCCGGTTTTTTGATGGCCGGACAATTCCGCACCACCGATACAGTACCGTCATGCGCTCTGGCGGTCTGCCGGAATCACGCCGAGCGGGAAAAAATGCAGCAGAGTTTTGCTGCGCTGCCCAAACTGAGCAATGAACGGCAGGAAGCGATCATCGGCGCTTTGCAAATGCTTATAGATTATATTGCGGCCCGGGAACTGGCAGTTTTCCGGCCGGATCCGTTAAAATCCATGATCGATAAGTATATCGATGAACATTACAAAGAAGACGTTTACCTTAAAGATGTGGCAGCAGCATTGAACAAAAGTATTTCCAGCGTGGCGCAATTTTTACGCAATAAATACCACACCTGCTTCAAAGATTTGCTAATTGAACGCAAACTCTGCGCAGCCGAGGAATATTGGAAACTTCATCCGCAAGCTTCGATTCGCGAATGTGCCGAAGCAGCCGGTTTCAAAGATCAATTTTATTTTTCCAGAATTTTCCGCAAAAAACGTGATTTAAGTCCCCGGCAGTTCCGGGCCAAATGGAGCAATCTGTAAACTTAATACAAAAAAAGACCGGCTGAACGACCGGTCTTTTTTCTGTATTGTTTCCGCAAATGCGTGAAAAAATCATCCCCCCGGATTATTTTTTCAAAAAATCCTTGACAAACTTGGCCATATCATCTTTGGCAATGCAAGTTTTGTGCAGCACCGCACACCCCTTCAAACCAGCCAACGGCGCCGGAATCGGCGTATCGGAAAGCTTGGAAAGCATTTCCAGCTGCGCAAAACCATCTTCCGGAACCGCCTCAGCAGTCAAAGCCGGCAGCACCGATGCGGCGAATTTATAAGGCGACGCCGTAGATGCGATCACCGTCAAAGTCTTATCGCCGGTTGCCTGCCGGTACTGCTCAAGCACGTTGGCAGCTACCGCAGTGTGAGTATCGGCCAGATAGTGATAGTTTTTGAACAAATCACCAATAGTGTTTTCAGTGCCGGTTTCATCACAGAAACCGCCGAAAAACTCGCTCTGCAGCTTTTCCAATACTGCCGGCGGCAGCTGATAGCGGCCCTTTTCGTTCAACTCTTTCATCAAAGCAGCCGTCAAATCTGCATCATTGCCGGAAGCGTGGAAGATCATCCGCTCAAGATTGCTGGAGATCAATATATCCATCGAAGGACTGCTGGTGGTGTAAAATTCCCGGTTGCGGTCATAAACACCAGTCGCCAGAAAATCCGTCAGCACCTTGTTGCGGTTGGAGGCGCAAATAAGTTTATCCACCGGCACGCCCATTTGCTTGGCATAATAGGCGGCCAGAATATCGCCGAAATTCCCGGTCGGGACCGCCACATTGAATTTTTCGCCAGCCTTAAGTGCTCCTTTTTTGATCAGGTCGCAAGCCGCCGACACATAGTAGACGATCTGCGGCACCAATCGGCCAAAGTTGATGCTGTTGGCCGAAGAAAATTCCATATTCATCTGATCAAGCTCATTGCGGATGGCATCATTGGTAAAAATCTGCTTGACCCCACTCTGAGCATCGTCAAAGTTGCCTTCAATACCGCACACGGCAACGTTTTTGCCGACCTGAGTAGTCATCTGCAATTTCTGCATATCCGACACTCCGTTTTCCGGGAAAAATACCACGATCCGGGTATTGGGCACATCAGCGAACCCCGCCAGCGCCGCTTTGCCGGTATCGCCGGAAGTGGCCACCAAAATCACAATAGTGCGTCCGGGCGCAGTTTTGTTGGCCGCCTTGACCAGCAAAAACGGCAGCAGCTGCAGCGCCATATCCTTGAATGCACAAGTCGGTCCGTGCCAAAGTTCCAGCATTTCCGTACCGGGAGCAACTTCGACCAGTGGAGCGGGTTCGTTATTATCAAACGTATTGCTGTAAGCTCCACGGACGCAATAGTCGATTTCTTCTTCGGTGTAATCGGTCAAATAGAGTTTAAGCACTTCCTTAGCCCGGGTAATGTAATCGACCTGGGAAAGCTCAATGAGTTTGTCAAAACTCAACTGCGGAAATTCGCACGGCACAAACAAACCGCCATCGGCGGCGATACCACGGGTAATAGCGGCGGCAGAAGTCATTTCCTGCTGACTGCGGGTACTGGTAAAAATCATATTTTTATTCCTTACCTGAATTAAGATATTTTTACAAAAAACAATTCCTATTAAGATACACCAAAAAGTTGTTTTTGCAAGGATTTATACAACACTTTTTCAAGATAGTTCACCCAAACGCTCCAACGACAACCGTTCAGCAGATACGCCCGGCATCCACCTTCGCACGAGGCTACGGCGTACAAGCCAGTCGGGGTTCTACCGTGTTGCACTTGCTGCCGGCGGAGTGCAGTTGCAGGGCGCACGCCTGTGGTGAAAGCTGAATTGTACGGATGGGTACGGATGTTTACGGAGTTGTACGGAGCTGCCGGGCTTTCAGCCCGGCACTATCGTTTTTTTGGGGGGAAGCCGCTTACACAACCGCTTAAAATAAGTCTTATAAGTCCTATAACTCCTATAAAAACTACGACAGCGGCCGACCAACTGACGCACTACACGGCCGACCAAATACTGGCGGCGATCCACCTACGCACAAGGCTCCGGCGGACAAGGCGAAGCGATGCCGCCGCCCGACATCCACCTTCGCACGAGGCTACGGCGGACAAGCCAGTCGGGGTTCTACCGTGTTGCCCCGATGTTTGGCCGACCCTGCTTGTCACGGCGTAATAACATGAAGCCGGACGGTAAGAACGGCACGGCCAATTTGCAGAGTAGTATTTCTAAAACCGAGATCGGCCATTTTTATTTTTGCCTCAGCAAAAATAAAAATGGCCAGGAAAAGGTTTTTTGAAATCCGGCTTCATGTTATTACGCCGTGACAAGGAAAGGGATGGGGGGCCGTATTCGCCCGCAACAAGTAGGGAAAGGAAACTTTTTTCCTCAAAAAAAGTTTCCTTTCCCCCAAGAAGTCCCACCCACTTTATTTTAAGCCACCGTGGCTATGTTTTGCCAGCTGGCGAGGGTTTTGTTGGTAATTTGCCAGTAGCCGGTTAAGCCGGATTCGGTGTTGCACCAGGCTATATCGTCGGTGCCGTCGGCGTTGAAGTCGCCGACTCCGGCGAGTTTCCATTCGCTGGTTACGGCGCTGAGGATGCTCCAGCTGTTCATGTATCCGTCATTGACTCCCCAGATGCCGACTACACCATCGCCGTTGATCATGGCAATGTCGTTGCAGCCATCGGCGTTGAAGTCGCCGGAACAGAGAAAATTCCATTCGTCGGGATTAGCGACACTGACCATGCGCCAGTCGTTAGCGTTGTCAACGATCCAAGTGCAGTAGGCGTTGTAAGTGAGATCACCGGCGCCAACAAATTCGTTGCGCCAGAGCATATCGGTTTTGCCATCGTTGTTGAAGTCACCAGTGGCGATCATCTCCCATTCCGGGGAATAACCATTGATCAAAGTCCACTCGGTGCCGGATTTCCAATATCCGAGGAGTCCGACAGTTTCGCTGGCAGCGGTCGGATTGGCGATCAAAACGTCCCCTACTCCGTCACCATTAAAGTCACCAGTACCTTCAATGCCCCAGCCGGAACCAACTGAGTTAAGTACCTGCGGAGTGAATTTACCCAGACCATCAGATATCTCGCCAATGACCAAACCGGAAGTATGCTTACGCAAGATATCCGATTTACCGTCACCATTAAAATCTTCCACACCAACAATATTCCAACCGTCATCCAGCGGCAATTCCGTCCATTTGTTCCCCATAAAATAAATATCAGCTTGAGAGGTATTATTTTTCAACAATAAATCATACCCTATGCCCATAAAGTTTCCGGCAAAGAAATTATTGGCGCTTGCCGGATCAGGGTCAGGTTCAGGCGGCGTATGGTTTTCGACCGTCAAAGTCAAAGCACCATCAGTCAACACAAGAGTATAACTTGAATTGTTGTATTCCAAAGCACTGCCATTGACGGAAACAAAGCCATAATCAACAGTATCATCGCCAATGCTGACCGCTCCACTGAAGTTTTGTGCTCCAGCTGCCAGTCGATACGTTCCCGCAGCTTGATCTGCCGAAACCGTGATGGAATAGTAGGGATTACCGTAAATTTTACTGAGATCGCTGATAAGATAAGTATCCTCAACGGTTCTATTTTCCACATTAAAATTCACAAAAGATCCTGCGTAAGCCGAAACCGTTGCCCCGGATTCCACAGTTAAAATACCGGTCACTGTTCCACCACTTGAAATATACATATAGCCATAACTGGTAACATAAGTACTATCGGCAACTCCACCTTGAAGGACCCCAAATTTCCCTCCCCCTACGGAAGTATTGCTTGCACTGCCTCTGACAAGCAAAGTTCCAAAAATAATTTCCGTATCTTTGGCTATACCGCCACTGTAAACTTCCAGCCTTCCGCCAAGCAGGGTGTTATCAGCCATGCCGCCGGAGGCAACATACATTATTCCATTACTATTCACAACAGAACTGGTAGCTATAGCTCCACTGCAAACAGTGAGCTTATTTGCACTACCTACCCGATAACCGGATAGTTTGGCGTCCTTCATTTCAAAACCGGAACCGCGATATGTCCCTTGAATATAAGTATTGGACGCAACTACAATATCTAAACAAGCATTGTAAACGTAACCATCTCCCATTGCCGTAATATTAGTAGCAGTACCTCCACTGCTTATCACTAAACTTCCTCTGGAACTGACAATAATATAATTTGCCACCCCGCCACTGCAAACAGCAAGTGATCCATAGCTGACCGTCGTATTAATTGCTGTGGTTCCGGAATGTAATGTAGCACTAAGCTCTCCTATTACCAACCCATTGATAGTATTGGGAACAAATGTTGCAGATGCACCTTCCTCAACATGAACATAACCGCCATTTTCAGTAATTGCAGTTGCCGTACCCCCACTTGAAATATAAAGCATCCCACCGCTGTTCACAGTTGTTTTTTCCGCACTGCCGCTGCAATCTACATACATTGCAGCACCGCCCCAAAAACCATCATCATCTTTTCCGGATAAAATCGTGTTATAAGCCGCACCACCGCTGCCGACAGTCAACAATCCATAGCAATTTACGGTAGTGCTGCTGCCAGTGCCGCCGCTGGAAATATACATGCTTCCACTAGTGTTCACAGTAGTGCGGTCAGCGGTACCGCCGTTGGAAATATAAATATATCCACCATTACTTATCACACTATTATCAGCAACTCCTCCATTGGAAATATAAAGCACACCGTTGTAACCGACGCTGGTATTTTCTGCTCTTCCATTACTGTAAATGCACATGTAATTAGAATAAATATGCAGCCCACTGGAAACTACTCCACTTGACACATAATAACTCATCTGCACAGGCCTTTCACTTTTAGTATTTATCGGTATCTAACCTAAATTAGCACAACAATGCACAAATGCAAGTTTTTCTTATCATTATTAGATAGTTTATGATAAAGATTTTACCAACTCGGCGAATTTGTTTCCACGCTCTTTGTAGTCTTTAAACATATCCATACTGGCGGCGAACGCAGTGATGCCGCCGCCCGACATCCACCTCCGCACAAGGCTACGGTGGACAAGCCAGTCGGGGTTCTACCGTGCTGCACTTGCTGCCGGCGGAGTGCAGTTGTAGGGCGCACGCCTGTGGTGAAAGCTGAATTGTACGGATGGGTACGGATGTTTACGGAGTTGTACGGAGCTGCCGGGCTTTCAGCCCGGCACTATCGGTTTTTTTTGGGGAAGCCGCTTACACAACCGCTTAAAATAAGTCTTATAAGTCCTATAACTCCTATAAAAACTACGACAGCGGCAGACCAACTGACGAATTACACAGCCCCCAATACTGGCGGCGATCCACCTACGCACAAGGCTACGGCGGACAAGACGCAGTGATGCCGCCGCCCGACATTCACCTTCGCAAGAGGCTACGGCGGACAAGCCAGTCGGGGTTCTACCGTGTTGCCCCGATGGTGGCCGCCCCACTATGGCATTACACGGCCGCCCAGCTGAATTGTATTTCTAAAACCGAGATCGGCCATTTTTATTTTTGCCTCAGCAAAAATAAAAATGGCCAGGAAAAGGTTTTTTAAAAGAAAGATATTATGAGAGACACAAGAGGTCTCTCATTTTTTGCACTGAAAACAAAAAGTGGTTTGCCTCTTGATAAAAACGGATTTATGTTAATCCAAGAACAACGAAGTCGCATAGTGCGCTT
>SUWF01000041.1 GCA_015061575.1 Lentisphaerota bacterium | reverse complement strand
GTACAGTTGTTAACTCGTATGGGCACTTGATTATTTCCAGCGGCGGCACCGCCAGTAATACCACGGTCAACAGGCTTGGCTGTATGAGTGTTTTTGCTGGAGGCACCGCCAGCAATACCACGGTCAATAGTGACGGAAAAATTTATTTACTGTACGGCGGAACTGCTGTTGGTGGAACTGTAGGAGGCTCTATCTATTTATCCAGTGGCTCTATTGCCAGCGATATTGTATTAGATGGCGGTGTTGCGCATTTGGGCAGCGGCGGTAGTGCTGGCGGCAGTGCGGTAAATCTGCAGCTGAAAAACAACGCCCGAGTCTACGGCAATAATGGTAAATTATCAATTACGCATGTTGGAAGCGATGTTGCTACTATTGGCAGTATTGATTCCCAAGGTGTTATCAATAACATCTCCGGCTTGCAAACCAGCGGGAGAGGTAATTTTACAATAAATGGAACCGCAAGCGATGTGACCATAGTAGGTTATGCTAGCGCCGAGACTTCGCGATTTACCATGTCTTTATATGGTACAGCTATTGGTACAGTTGTTAACTCGTATGGGCACTTGATTATTTCCAGCGGCGGCACCGCCAGTAATACCACGGTCAACAGGCTTGGCTGTATGAGTGTTTTTGCTGGAGGCACCGCCAGCAATACCACGGTCAACAGCGGCTATCTGGCCATCGAATACGGCGGCGTAGCGACCAGCACCACCGTGAACAGCGGTGGCAGGGTATATATCTCCAGCGGCGGCGTAGCCAACAGCACTACTGTAAACAACGGCGGCTATCTGTACATAGCCAGCGGCGTCGTTGCGAGCAGCACCACCGTGAACAGTTACGGCCGGATGTACATCTACGATGGCGGCGTAGCGACCAGCACCACCGTGAACAGCGGCGGCTATCTTGACATCTCCAGCGGCGTCGTTGCGAGCAGCACCACCGTGAACAGCGGCGGCGATCTGCACATCTCCAGCGGCGGCACGGCCAACAGCACCACCGTGAACAGCGGCGGATCTATGCGTATATACAACGGCGGCGTTGCAAACAGCACCACCGTGAACAGCCTGGGCTATATGACCATCTCCAGCGGCGGTGTAGCGAACAGTACCACCGTGAACAGTGGCGGCAATGTACACATCTCCAGCGGCGGCGTTGCAAACAGTACGACTGTCTTGAATAATGGCTATATGATAGTTGGCAGAGGGGGAGAAGCTTCAGATACTGTTGTAAAAGCAACCGGCTCTATGTTGATCAGCCAGGGAGGACAAGCCGGTAAAATTACTGTTGACAGTGGTGCAGTAATGACTGCTATTCAGTCATCTTATGCAGAAGATATTACTTTGTCTGGAAGTTTAACTGTTGCATATCATGCCGTGGTAAATTCGGTAAACGTCAAAAACAGTGGAACACTCAATTTGAGCAACTATAAAGGCGGCGGTTCTGCAACCAATGTAACTGTCAACTTTGGGAAAATGCACATATCTTCCGGAGCATGGGCATCAGGTGTTTCTGCTAATACAGATGGTATGATATACGTTTCCAGCGGCGGCACTTTGCTTGATGCAGAATTGCAAGGTTATGCGTGGCTGCAAGCAGGAGCTTATGTCAGCAATTTTAAGGCTGCGTCCGGAGCCGATCTTTGTATGGATATTGCACCTGACAGTTTTATTCAAGGCAGCTATGCCGGCAGTGATTTTATTGTTTCTCAAGGAATCATCAGTAATTATAAACTTACCCGTGGGGCTTTGTATGTAAGAAGCGGCGGTACGGCAACTGCAACTGATGTGAATTGTCATGGATTATATGTTTATGATAATGGGTGTGCTAACGATACCATAGTTAACAGTAACGGCTGGATGACCATCTACGGCGGCGGCGTAGCAAACAGCACCACCGTGAACGACTGGGGCGATCTGTACATCTCCAATGGCGGCGTGGCGAACAGCACCACGGTGAACAGCGGCGGCTCTCTGTACATCTCCAATGGCGGCGTGGCAAACAGCACCACCGTGAACAGCGGCGGCTCTCTGTACATATCAAGAGGCGGCACAGCAACTGACTTAACGCTAAAAGCTGGTGGCATATTGTGTGTATTTTATTTTGCAGAAGATAAATATTTTAGCTCTATAGATAATGGCTCTGCCGCTATTGATGAAAATGTATATATCGTTGGTAATTCCATGTACATTTCCAGCGGCGGCGTAGCGAGCAACACGACAGTGAACAGCGGCGGCAGTCAGATCATCATCAGCGGCGGCACAGCGAACAGCACCACCGTGAACAGGGGCTATCTGTACATCTCCAGCGGCGGTACTGCAAACCACACCACCATGAATGGGGGCTATCTGTACATCTCCAGCGGCGGTACTGCAAACCACACCACCATGAATGGGGGCTATCTGTACATCTCCAATGGCGGCACTGCAAATCACACCACTATGAACAGCCTTCTTGCCTGGATGTCCATCTCCAGCGGCGGTGTAGCGAACAGCACCACCGTGAACTGGGGCTCTATGTCCATCTCCAGCGGCGGCGTGGCGAACAGCACCACCGTGAACTATGGCGGCTCTCTGTACATCTCCAGCGGCGGCGTAGCGAACAGTACCACCGTGAACGGCCGTGGCGTCGGCCGTATGGGCCATCTGTCCATCTCCAGCGGCGGCGTTGCAAACAGCACCACCGTGAACAGCCATGGCAGTATGCACATCTCCAGCGGCGGCACGGCAACTGCGATTATCGAGAATGGGGGATATGTTGAAGTAGCAGAAGGAGCTAATGTAACTTTTACACCTAATACAATAAGAGGCTTGGTGTTGGGTAGTGTAGACAGTGCAACTTTACACTCTGGAACAGTAGCGACCAGCACCACCGTGAACTATGGCGGCAAACTGTACATCTTCAGCGGCGGGAAGCATACTGGTGAGTTGGATATTCTTTCCGGTGGGGTAGTTTCGGCTTATGCCGGGGCGATCGTTGAGTTTGACATCAGTAACCGCACTGCGGAAAGTGCTGCTTTGATCAACGATCTGTCGTTGATTTCCGGTACTCCGGATTACACGATCACTGTTACTGCTGATCAGGCGTATGGTAATTATAAACTTGCGCAGGGCGCAGGAAGTTTCAACAGTTCTATTACTGTTGTATGCAATGGTAATAACAGCGGCACAGTCACTGTAAACGGTGAAGCCTTGGTGTATAACAACACGGTGTATGCACTCACTCAAAGCAATGGAAACTTAAATCTGCTGATTTCCGAATTAGATACTGTTGCTCCGGATGCTCCGATCGCCGTTGCCGATATTACCACAGCTACTAACGGCAAAGTGGTTGTTACAGCGACCTTTGCCGAGGATTCGGTATTGAATGAATATTCTCTGGATGGTAAAACTTGGAGCGAATACACTGATGCGCTGCAGTTCACCACCAACGGCACGGCGTATTTCCGCAGCACCGATGCCGCTGGCAATGTCAGCGAAGTAGCTCAGTATGATGTTGCCAACATCGATAAAGTTGCTCCGGATGCTCCGATCGCCGTTGCCGATATTACCACCGCCACTAACGGCAAAGTGGTTGTTACAGCGACCTTTACCGATGACTCGGTATTGAATGAATATTCTCTGGATGGCAAGACCTGGCAGACGTATGAAGCCGGAATCACTTTCAGCGAAAATGGCAGCGTCTATTTCCGCAGCACCGATGCCGCTGGCAATGTCAGCGAAGTTGCTCAGTATGAAGTGAGCAATATTGTAAGTTCTGATGGCAGCAATCGTAATTTCTTTACCGGAGATTTTGCCGGTGTCGGCATGGATATGTTGGTAAGTGTGGAAAATAATCAGGCCGATATCTACTTCATGGGTAATAAATGGTCTTCGCTGAAGCTTGACAGCACTTGGAATATAGCTGGCGTGGAGGATTTCAACGGCGATGGCAATGCGGATATTTTGCGTAAGCATGTTTCCGGTTTGGTCATTGGCGAAATGTCTGACGGCGCCGGTAACTTCACTCCGCAAGTTCTTAACTCCGTTGGCTCTGGCTGGGGCATTGAGGACGCTGGCGACTTTAACGGTGACGGCGTGGGCGATGTTTTGATCGCCAACCCGACTGCTGCCAGTGATGGCAATCCCGATTATCCGGCGGATCAGCCCCCGATCGGCCTTTTAGGCTATTGGAAAGGCGGTACTGAGTGGACTTTGATCAACGGTTACTCCCCGGAATGGGAAATGGTCGCCACTGGCGACTTCAATAACGATGGCAAAACCGATATGCTCTGGCGCAATGAATTTATCGGCGCCGGTAACTTGACCTACAACGCCTATTGCACTTGGATCGTTGACAACGCCAACGACTGGCGCATGGTCAGCGTTGCCAATCCCGACGAATGGGATTTCCTCTGCAGCGGCGACTTCAACGCCGATGGCTGTAACGACATCGCCATGATCAATGGTGATGGCGTAGTCGGCATTTGGGGCGTTTCAGACGGCTACATGAACAGCTGGAGCATCCTCAGCGCCGTAACTGCTGAATGGGAACTCGCCGGAGTCGGCGACTTCAACGGCGACGGCACCGACGATATAGCCTGGTGCAACACCGAATCCGGTCTCACCGGCTACTGGCAAATCACCAACAAAACCCTCGCCAGCTGGCAAAACATAGCCACGGTATCTTAAAACAAAGTGGGTGTTGGTATGCCTCGGGGGAAGGGAAAAAACCACTTTTGAGGAAAGTGGTTTTTTTCCTTCCCCCGACTTGTCACGGCGTAGCCCACAGGGCGAAGACGGAACCCCCATCCCTTTTTCCGCAAACCTTTTCCTGGCCATTTTTATTTTTGCCTTTGCAAAAATAAAAATGGCCGATCTCGGTTTTAGAAATACTACTCGGCAAGTGGGCCGTGCCGTTCTTACCGTCCGGCTTCATGTTATTACGCCGTGACAAGCAGGGTCGGCCAGCCAGCGGAGCAGCACGGTAGAACCCCGACAGGCTTGTCCGCCGTAGCCTCGTGCGAAGGTGGATGTCGGGCGGCGGCATCGCTTCGCCTTGTCCGCCGGAGCCTTGTGCGTAGGTGGATCGCCGCCAGTATTTTTGGGGGCCGTGTAGTACCATAGTGGCTTGGCCGCAGTCGTAGTTTTTATAGGTCTTATAGGACTTATAGGACTTATAGGTCTTATAAATAAGCGCATGTCTACAATGATAGCGGCGGCGATTTCGCCGCCGGGTCCGTTATCGTCTGTTATTGTCCGTTATTGTCCGTACTACTTGGCGCGCAAAACAGGCGTGCGCCTTACAACTGCACTCCGCCAGCAGCACGGGCGGCACGGTATAACCCCGAAAGCTTGTCCGCTGTAGCCTCGTGCAGAGGTGGCTGCCGGACAAAAGCCCGGCAACTCTTTACTCATCTGTACAACATAGCGCTTGCTGCAGACGAGCGCAATCATCTGCCCTTTTTGTTGTTGTAGTTGCGGGGGCGTGCGCCATGCCGTTTTTTCTTCAGCATGTTGATTTGGGTGCGGCGTTCAGCCAGCCCCCGATTTACTTCGATGGGTTTGCCATCCGAGGTCAAGCCGGTGTAATACATTGCTCCGCCCATGGTCATGGGTAAGGGGATGTAATCCTGAACTTGCTGGGGACTCCAATTATGCAGATTGAGAAAATCATCTACGGTTTTCATCTCGCGTTCGGTACAGCCGGGAAAGTTGGAAATAAACAGCGGTATCAAATACTGTTCTTTGCCGGCAGCGCGGCTCTCCTGTTCAAAAAACTTTTTGAATACATAAAAATCTTCGGCCGGATTTTTGCGCATCAACTTAAGCACGTTATCGTTAAGATGCTCCGGTGCAACTTTCATGTGGCCGGAAACGTGATATCTGATGATTTCCCGGAACAGCTCTTTTTGCTGATTGGCCAAATCGAGCCGCATCCCGGAATTTATGTATAAATGTTTGACCCGGGGATTTTTGCGGATCTCCCGCAGCAGTGCCAGCAGCCGCTTGCCGTCGCAGGAAAAATTACTGCAGGGCAGGGGCCACAGACAGCTGGAACGTCTGCATTGTTTGCAGCGTTCAATGTCTTTGATGACACTGCCGTAAATGTTGCCGGCGGCTCCTCCGATATCGCTGATTGTGCCCCGGAAATCCTTGTCGGCAGTGAGTTTTTCAATATCACGCAATATGGATTCTTCGCTGCGGCTGGTCACGCCGCGTCCCTGGTGGGCGACCAGCCCGCAGAAAGCGCAGCCGCCGGGGCAGCCCCGAACCGCCGGAATGGAATCCCGGATCGTTTCAAAAGCCGGGATCCTCTGTTTATATTTGGGGTGGGGTTTGCGGCTGAAATTCAACTCGTTCACCCGGTCAAGTTCGGCTCCGGTCAGCGGCGGTTGCGGCGGTTCGACCACCAGCAACCGGTCGCCTACACGTTCGATCAGCCCCCGGTTGGCATGTTGATTGCTGGCCAATTCCACGAGTTTAGTCGAATCCATCAACGCTGATTTGCGCTGCAGATGTTCTTCATGGCTGGGCAGTTCCAGAAAGTTTTCCGGCACGGTAAACGTTTCGGCCGCTTTTTTGCCCAGCAAGCGGACCGTTCCGGGGATTCCGGCGAGGTCTTCATGGTTGCGCAAACGGTTGAAGATTTCCAGAATCGGCCGTTCGCCCATGCCGTAAATAAGAATATCGGCTTTGGCATCCACCAGTACGGGGAAGCGCAATTTATCCTGCCAATAGTCATAATGTGTTACCCGGCGCATACTTGCTTCCAGCCCGCCCAGCACCACCGGTACTCCGGGGAACGCACGTTTGGCCAGTTGGCTGTATACGACCAGAGCATGGGGCGGCCGTTTGCCAATTTCGCCATTTTCAATATAGGCATCTTCCCGGCGTTTGCGGCGTCCGGCAGTATAGATATTTACCATACTGTCCAGATTTCCGGAACTTATGCCGACTCCGACCCGTGGCGTACCCATGACTTTGAGCACTTCCGGATCCTGCCACGGAAACTGCGCTATAATGCCGGTGCGGAACCCCGCCGCCAGCAGGATGCGTCCGATCAGCGAAACTCCGAACGAGGGATGGTCTACATACGCATCGCCGGTGAGCAGCAAAACATCCAATTCATCCCAGCCGAACGCTTCCATTTCTTCCCGGCAGGTCGGCAAATATGGCACATGATCATACGAAGTCATAGTTGGGCTCTTTCTGCTGGCAAAGGTTTATTGGAGCATTCCGCCGGCGGGGATTTTTTTGACATCAGAAAGTGGTTTTTTGCCCAGATCGGTAATTTTGAACGACACTGTTTTGCGGCCGTTGATATTGGGACGCAATACGGCGTTGAGGGTTTTGCCGTTGCCTTTGACTCTGTTGCCGTCAAAAATAAAAACCATACGCACAAAGTCGTTTTTGTCAGGATAAAGTACAGCCGGATTGCTGACAAATGCTTCCATATTGCTGGCCGCCGCAATGCAGCTGGCGGTCACGTTATTGATAGTCAGGTTGTAGTCCAGCGGACTGATGGAGCGCCGGGCGTGCATTTTCAGCACCACCACAGCGTAGCGGGGGCTTTTGTAGGCGTAGGGGTAGGGCGTGCTGTCCAGTGCGCCGATTTCCAGTGGATGGGCCGTAAATTCAGCAGCGTAGATCGCTCCGGTCTGAAAGCCCAGATCCACGGTTTTGGCTTCTGCGGTGATCATGCCGGAAAACATCACCAGTATTACGGTCAAAAAACAAAATAAGTGCTTTTTCATATTCCCAAAACTCCTTATAACTTTAAAATCAGTGAATAATATAACAGCTTATACGCCTCTGCGCAAATCAAAAGTGTTTTTTCCTGCAAAAAAAACTTGCATAGCGGCCATTGTGGAGCTATAATTAATGGTGTACAGCTGCCGGATGAAAGTTCCGGTGTGATCGCTGGCTGAATTTCGGAGGTTTTTTATATTATGAGTTTGAAAATCGATCTGCTGGAAAAATTCCGCCGGGCATTGTTCCGTTCCAACGGTTTGGCCGATGGGGCGCGGGATGCTTCCGAGGCGGACTATCTGGTCAAGATGAATATACCACCGCTGCTGGGACGGCGGGATGCGGCGTGTGAGTTTTTGCGCGATATGCTCAAGCATGAACTCAAAGAACAGCCGCTGGACAGCCGCTTGAACAACTATCGCAATATGCTGGAGATACTTGAATACGCTATTATTGATACTGAAAGCGTAAAAATGACTCTGGCCAGTGCTGAAACTGCCGGGCGGGAAGGGCGGCTGCTGACCTTTTTGCAGATCATGCGGGATCTGCTCAGCTCGGCCTGCGCCATGGCTGAAGCCAGTGTGGCATTCAGCGGAGAAGATCCGGATCTGGGGTATTTTCTGGGCAAGACCAAAGGGTTAGCCCGGTATGCGGCTTCGGGAAGGGATTCAGAAATGCGTTCGCTGAATCTGGCGCTGGATCTTTCGGTGGCGGCAGCGGGCAAGTTTGAAGTCTATTGTGATTACAACCGCAAAAGTTTCAGCTCGGCCAACAGCGAGCGTTATAAGGCGGCTTTTGAATTTTACAGCAAACGGTTCCGGAGCGTCAACAGCGACCTCCAGGAAAATATTTGATTTTTCAGAATCAGGAAGGGTTTTTATGGGGCAATTACACATCGTCGGCGGAGCCGTACCCAATGGAACAGTTAAAGTCAGCGGCAATAAAAATGCCGCATTGCCGATGCTGGCAGCAGCGCTGCTGACCGGTGATAAGGTAACGATCCGCAATATGCCGGATATTCTGGATGTCCGGACGATGATGGATATCATCCGGGCGCTGGGCGGACAGGTCGATTTCAAGGATAATGTTGCGCAGATCGATGGTTCCGGGATCGCTACCGGAGTGATACCCAAAGAGTTGTGTTCCAAAGCCCGTACCTCGATTTTATTTGCTGCTCCGCTGACGGCCCGTCTGGGGGAGGCGCGGCTCTATCCGCCCGGTGGAGACGTGATCGGACGGCGGCGGCTGGACGGTCACTTTTACGGTTTGGAGCGGCTGGGGGCCAAATTGGATTGTATCGATGGGGCGTATTGTTTTACGCTGCCGAAAAAAGAATTGACCGGGCGGGAGCTTTTTCTGGACGAAGCCAGCGTTACTGCTACTGAGCAGATCATGATGGCGGCGGTGCTGGCCAAAGGGCATACCACGCTGCTTAATGCCGCCTGCGAACCGCATGTAGTTGAGTTGGGCGAAATGCTCAACAGCATGGGCGCATGGATCACCGGTCTGGGCAGCAATACTATTGAAATCGACGGCGTGGAGTCTTTGCACGGCTGCGATTGTACGGTCAACGGCGACCATATCGAAGCAGGAAGTTTTCTGGCGCTGGGGGCCGCTTTGGGCGGCAGTCTGGAAATATTGGGCACGGTGCCCCGGCATTACTGGATGCTGCGGCGTGTTTTTGAGCGGTTCAATATAGAAATGACTCTGCTGCCTGACCGGATCATTCTGCCCGGAGGCCAGAAACTCAAAGTCCGGCAGGATTTTGGCGGCCACATTCCGGTTATTTCCGATGGCCCGTGGCCGCAGTATCCCAGCGATATGATGAGCTGTACGATCGTTATGGCCACTCAAGCCGAGGGCTGTGCACTCTTTTTTGAAAAGATGTTTGAAAGCCGCATCTACTTTGTAGACCGTCTGATCGATATGGGGGCCAACGCCATTGTCTGCGACCCGCACCGGGTGGTGATCTCCGGACCGTCAAAGCTGCATGGAGCAACGGTTTCCAGTCCTGATATCCGGGCGGGCATGGCTATGGTTATTGCCGGACTTTGTGCTGAGGGAAAAAGCGTGATCAAATCCAGCGAAATAATTTATCGCGGATATGCCAATTTGGTGGAAAAATTGCAGAATCTTAATCTGCAGGTACAGGAAATTTCGTAAATAATTTGCAAAAAATACTTTGCGGTGTTATATTTAAAATTTGGCAGCAGCCGGAGTTTTTTCTGAACATCCGGTATGAATTTTTTGTATATACAAACAGCGGAGGTATTTGAAATGAAAACGATGCAGGAAATTGCCGACGAGTTGGGTTTGGCACGCTCGACTGTGTCGTTGTGTCTTTCGGAAAGCCACCGCCATTACCGGATCAGTGCCGCTACCGTGCAGCGGGTGCGGGATTATGCGGAAAAAGCCGGGTTTGTGCCCAACCGCATGGCTGGAAAACTCGGCAAAGATAAAACTCCGCCGATCGGTTTGATCATCAATCAGGACAGCTCTTTTGAAAAGAGTGCCGTGGCGCTGCGTTATGCCATGAACCGGCTGCACGAAGCTAAGCGGGACTTTGTTATCCAGGGATTTATCGGGGGCAGGCTGGTGCCGACTGTGCGTATGCTCAAAGGTTTGCAGATCAATACTCTGATCATGTTCGGGGTTTTTGATGAGTCATTTCAACGACGGGACGAAAGCTTTTTCAACGGTGGAGCGTTCAAGCCGGGGGATGTGCATAAATTGGAAGCGCTGCTTAAAGATGTAAACTTTTTCAGTGTGGACTACGATTATCCGGCTCCGGCGGATTGTGTGCACAATATCTACCGCATGGGGATCAACCGCAGCCAGACCCGTATTGAGCTGATGGAAAAATTGGCCGCCGCCGGAAAAGGCAATTTTATGTGCGATATATCGGACGAAGATGAGGCTATTCTTATGGAAAAGAAGCTGATCTTCGACCGCCGCCAGCTGCTGCGCTGGGATTTTATGGCCCGGGATGAATTTGATGTGGGGCGTCATTATGCAGATATGGTGATGCGGGATTTCCGGCACATGAAAGTGCGTACCATACTGGTCAACGACGACCGGGTGGCAGTGGGCTTGATCGAAGCATTGACCGCCAATGGGATCAAGGTTCCGGAAGAGCTGCAGGTCATCGGGTTCGATAATTTGCAGGATGCACCATACTTCCGGGTGCCGCTGACCAGCATCGAAGTGCCGGTATTGGAAAATACCCGCCGGGTTCTGGATCACATTCTGAACAACGATCCGCTGGAAAAAGACACGATCAATCAAGCCAACATAATCTGGCGGCAAAGTGCTTCGCTGTAAAAGCTTAACTGGAGAATACGTTTGGCACTCACGCCATATCTTGCTCAGCCGTAATTGCGGCGGCGGGGTGGGCTTATAAAAGTGTGGCGTCAAAACACCGCACTATTTACTTTTTTTATCTTTTTCGATCTTGTCAACCATGTCGCGGTATTGCTCCAACCCCTGATGCGGAAAGAGCTTAAAGCGGGCAAAAAGTACCGCTTTTACACTCATATCCCAAACATACATAATGCCTACGCGTATATATGCGCCTTGCTCCGGCAAGTTGTATTTTCTGCGCAAAATTGATGGCTGCATACTTTTTATATGGCTGATTATGTAGGGTAAGACTGGTCCCCGATCCTGATTCATCAGCCACTCGGTGGAGTGGATTTTTTTCAGATCCTGCTGAAAATTCAATAAACAGCGGATATTTTTGACTTGCTCTTCATCCGGAGCGATCTCCTGTATCAGGCGGGCTGGAAAAAATTCCGGCCAGGCAGCCAACAGATTGCCTGAATAGGGGAAGTTCCAACGGTCTGACAAATTACGCAAAGCTTGCCAGTTGACACCTTGCTGGCAAATATATGCACTGTCCAAAAGCAATTTTGTTACAGGTACATGCCGGTAATGATTTCCGGCGGCATGTCTTGTCAGCACCAGCAGGCGCAATTCATTGCTCAACACATGCTCCATGCCGGCAGGTGCAAGCGGCTTGCACTGCTGCCAGAATTCCAATGGATCGACGTTATCAAAATGACTGCACATCTTGTGAGGTTCCAGATAAAAACCATCTTTGCAATGCAGTTGAAAATGGTGGTGACTATCCGGTAATTCATATCCGAACGGCGTGACCCAGTTCTCTTTTTTCAGAACTTCCAATGCCCGGAGTTGATCTGCCGGATGGATCAATATATCCCAATCTATAAATTTGCGCAGCGCGGGTGCCGGGTAACACCTGAAAGCTAAATCCAGCCCCTTGATCAAAGCAAAGCGGATTTTTTCCTGTTCAAAAACCGCCCGCAGTTTATCCAAAGCGGCCCGGTTTTTCAGCGCCGCAATTGAGAAACTCTGATAAATGATTCGCCATTGTTCCTGTTTTTCGGCAGGCAGAACATTATTTAATCCCCAATAGGCGATCGCTTGCAGATGCTTTTTATTCAGCTGAGCAAAAAACTCTTCCTGCTCGGCAGACGAAAGCTGTGTATACCATTTTTTTGCATCTTGCCAGACCAATTCCCGCAAAAAATCCATCAATAATGCAGATGTTTGATTTTTTCCCGAAGCAGCATTGGCTGACTCGGGAGGAGGGAGAATATCTTTGATTGTGAATCTTAAACGGTAGAACCATTTGGCATAAACGATCTGCCTGCCGGGAGTCTGCCGCAGGATCGGTTTTTCGTGCCAATAATAACATTTTTCGCTGCCGAAGCATTTATATTCACTTAGAGTTTGCCGCCAGAAAAAAAACTTTTCTGATTTTCTGAGCAACGCTCCGAGTGCCTGCCGCCGGCGCATTTTCTTTTGATTGCTCCGGAATTTTTTCAAGCCGCAAGATCCGCCGCTGACCCGGCGGATCTTGCCGTTTTTGCCCACTGCAGCAGTTACCCGCCTGAAATAGCAGTCTGGGGTCAAAAGTTCCTGATCCGGTTCCGGATTGTTGTCGCCCTGAGTTACAGCAGATGCAGCGTTTTTTTGAATTATCCGATGCACATATTGGGGACTTTGGTTGCGTTGAACAGTGACAATATCACCAACTTGCAGATTTTCAAAATCAACTGCCTCCAGCAGTAAGCGTTCGCCGGGGATAAAGACCCTGCGCATACTGTTGCCGTAATATATTGGTGACTTCATTATTTTTTACTCCATGCGGGCAGGAACTGTCACGGCATGTTCTGCTAAAATCCACTTTTACTCTCCGGAAAATATCCACTGTATTTCCGGCAGAAAACATCTTCTTAAGTTAACACCAAAAGCAGAATATTGCAATATTTTTACGGAGTTTTTCTGATAATTTGTTTATGGTAATTTAAAATAGTAAAAGCCCGTATCTATCAAAAAAGTTTCCGGAGCCAAGTTGCCTTGACAAAATAAACGCAAATTGGGCAGATTAAATGCAAACAGTATCTCTTAAAAGAACAAGTTTGCTTTTGTCAGGAACAAAATTTAATATTTATGGTAAAAAAATACTTTTTAAATTTGACTTTTATTCTATATATGTTATTTTTAAATAGTTATAAGATAAATCTAAATCGTTTTAGATGGGGAATGTGCTGTTATGACCTTGAGTGAAATAGCCGAAGCTTTGAACATTTCAAAAACTGCAGTATCATTTTGTCTGAACGGGCGGGCCCGGGAATTTGGCTTACGTCCGGAACTGGAAGAACAAGTCAAGATTTTTGCGGAAGCGCATGGTTACAAACCCAATGCAGCGGCCAGAAAACTGCGGAACAAAAAAAGTATTCCACCGGTGGGGATCGTTTTTCTCAACGAAGGATCTTTGAGTAAGTTCGGTTCCACTTTCAAACGTATTTTCCGCTATTTGCAGGAAGTTCGTCGGGAATATATTTTTATGGGGACAGATATGTCGCAGCTGGGCAATACTCTGCAGACGCTCAACAGTATGGACGTAAAGGATGTTTTGGTGATCGGGCGCTGCCGGGAACCGGAGGATCGATCCAGTTGTGATCCGGTGGAAAAAAACAGCATTGAACAATGGCAAAAGGTCAAATTGCTGCTGCAGTATGGTATGCGTCTTTATCTGGCTAATTATGCATTCCCGTTGCCGGAGGAGCATATTACGGAAAATATTGTCCGGGTGGGCTTCAACCGCAGTGATCTGCAGCGGGAATTTTTGCGGAAAGCTTATGATTCCGGTATGGGGCCGGTGGCTTTGACCAAATGGACTCAAACTGAAGAAGCTTTGCTGACGGAGTTTCCGGAGAGTGCGGATTTGATTATTCCGGTTGAATGGAATGATCAGTGTCAGGGCGGACGGGAGGTTGCGGAATATGTGCTGAAACTGCGCAAAAAACAACCGGTCAGGACGATTTTTATCAGCAATGCAGTTTCGGCAATAAGTTTGATCAGTACATTGATTGACAGTGGAGTACGGGTGCCGGAGGATATTGCGGTGGCGGCTTTTGGTGATGATCCGCTGGCTGGAGCTGTGCGCCCGGCTGTGACCACGATCGGCAGCCCGGAGGATGATAAAACTTTGGAGCTGTTGAAAAGTATTTGCGGTGAATTGCCGCCTTTTCCGGAAAATACGGTGATCCCATACAGTTGGCATATCCGTCAGAGTATGATATTCAATAAATAAATCAATTGCAAGGTAAGGAGTTTGGATGATGAAAAAGAAGTTGGTTGGGGTGTTCACGTTGATCGAACTGTTGGTAGTAATTGCCATCATCGCAATTTTGGCGGCCATGCTTTTGCCGGCGCTTTCTGCGGCCCGGGAACGGGCTAAAGATACCTCTTGCCGTTCCAATCTCCGGCAGCTTGCATTGGGGTGTATTCAATACACTGGTGACAACAGCGATTATTTCCCGTGTCTGCCGCATTTTGAATCGGTGAAAAAGCAGGATGGCATCTGTTGGGATGCCCAGATAGCAGCGTATCTGACGCTGGAAGTTACCGGTGTAAGCGACAGCAACGCAGTATCGGCTTTTGCCTGTCCATCCGGGCAGAAAAAGAGCGATAACTACAATGGTATTGAGCGGGGGTATGCATTCAATGCTTCGGTGGCTTTGTGCAGTTCCAACAGCACTTATAAAAAATGTGTTGATAAGGGAGCCACTTGTACCGTAGGAAAGAGTGCTTATCCGGATCAACTGCTGCTGGTGCTGGATTTCTGGGAAGCGGCGACCAAGCTTTCGCGCCGGGCCTTTGCTGCGTTTGAAGATATGGAATATCTGCAGCATAAATCGCACGAAAACAGCGTAGCTTTCCGGCACAGCAATAATTTTAACTATGCTGCCAGCGATGGTTCTGTACATCAGACTCCGCCCGGTCAGTCCGGCATGGGGGCCGATCCGGTCTGGTGGGAGTTGATGCCGGGATCATCTTCCGCCGGGTCTACGCATTGGCGTGACGGATACCGCACTGATAAAGGCGAGTTGAAAAATTACTGAAATTGCTGATTTTATATGAAAAAGAGTATACTGAGTTGGTTGCTGTCGCTGAGTTGGCTGTTGGCCGGGGGGGAGGCAACCGAAAAAAATCATACATTGATTGGAGCAGCCAATAATACTCCGGCAAGCTATCGGATCTATACCGAAAATGGTGCACAGCTGACCTTGCAATCCCGCTCCGGCATCCTGCAATGCCAAGCCCGGTTAACACCGCAAGATCCGCAAAAACGCGTTGAGGCACGTTTGAGTGTCAGACGCGAGCTGATAAGCCAATGTGTCCGTAAAATACTTGATTCACGCCGGGAGGTTTGCGGTATAGAATTTGAGTTTCTAATTCCGGAAGCTGGGGCTGGTAAAAAGGTGCTGGTGGTGCTGAATTTCGGAAACCGGGTGATTCTTGACCGGACTTTTGTGTTGGAAAAAGGCCGGCACCGCTACCGTTTTACGCCTAAACTGGCCGCCAAACCTTTTAATTGGAACAATCTTAAAAATGTGTTGATCTACTTCCGGAATGATTCAACGCCGGAGCTGCAAGTCGGTGAAATACGGTTGTTCAGCAAAGCTGCTGCGCCCGGGCGCAGGCTGACACTGCAGAATATGCCGGAAGTCGTTGAAATATTGCCTGCCGGACGGGAATTTGACGTTTTTTATAAGCGTCCTGAACTCAAACAGGTAAAGAGTAATGTGCAGAAAATTACCGTAGCTTTCAATAAAGAAGAGTTGTTTATCCACTCGGTCGGCCGGTTCAAAAATCCGCCGTTGGCCAATGAAAAACGCAAAGATGACCGGGTTTATCAGGATGATGCGTTGGAAGTCTTTTTTGCCAGCGCACTGGATAATCGCAGTTATGATCATTTTTGCATCAACGCCAAAGGTACGGTCAGGGATGAACGTTACGGGTTCGATCCCAATGCAGTGATGGTACGCAATCAGCTGGAGCATGATTTCAAATTCCGTAAGGTCATCGAGTTTAAAGATAATATTCTTGATATACGATTGACCTTTCCGCTGACCGGGTTTGGCATTACCCCCGGACGCAGCACTCTGACGCTTATGCAGCTGGCGCAAAGCATTGACGGTGTAAGCCGGGTGTTGGGTATCAGCAGTATGAACCGCAACTTTGATATTGCCTCGTTCACACCGGTGGTGCTGAATCAGCAAAAATTCGGCCCGGGGGAAGTAAATATAACCCAGGTCGAATTTTCCGGGCAAAGCGGCAGTGCCATTGCCGGGGTAAGGATCAGAAGTCAGGGCTTTAACGCCAGCCAATACCGGATCGGTTTTATTGTCAGTACCCCTGATTATCGCAAAATTGAAGTTCCTGCGGTCAAGGTCAAACTCAAGAAGCAGGCGCAAACGCTGGATTTCCGTTTGACGGATCTGCCGGATCTCAACGGAGTTTATACGCTGTTTGTCACGATCAGAAATGCCCGTGGCGATCTGCTGGCCAGCGGAGTAAGAGCATTCAATCAGAAAAAAGTCGCCTACCGCTTTGCCGGAAGGGATTTTCAACCGCAGCTGAAAAAATATCAGCCCGGCCAAGGGGTGTTCAATGCGGGGAAAATCAAAAATATTTTTGTCGGGCATCAGGCCAGTGAGCGCACGCACAAAACAGCCGGAATATTCCGCAGATATTTAGCGCTCTTTGCCGGTGCTGCTGCGGAGATTTCCGGCAATGAAAATGCAGAGGCGGTTTTGAAAGTCGATCCGGCTTTAGCGGTCAAATCTGAGGGGTATACGATCAATGTTTCGCCGCAGCAGGTGCAGATCACCGGCAAGGATGAAGCCGGACTTTACTATGGTGTGCAGACTTTTATTCAAATGGTCAAAATGCCAATGAAGCGCACGGTAAATTCTCCGGTTCCCTGCTGCCGGATAACGGATTATCCGGATCTGCCGGTGCGGATTGCTTATTTGTGGCATCCCCGCAGTGTGCCCGGCGGAGCGGAGGTTGCTGAAGGCACTGATGTAAAATATATTTGCAGTTTCATCGAACGTTTTGCCGCTGCCAACAAGCTCAATAAACTGGTGCTGCGGATCGATAAAAGTCTGCTGTTTGAAAGTCATCCCAGCTTCCTGAAGTTCAAGCACAAGCGTTACCTTACTATGAGTGATCTGAAAGCTGTATCCAATTTCTGCCGGGATCATTTTATTGAAATCATTCCCAAGTTTCCCGGGGGCGGTCACGATGCTTTGATCGATATTTTTCCGGAATTCCGGGAAGGCGACTGGCGGGCTACAGCCAATGTCACACACCCGGAATATATGAAAACTTACCTGGCGTGTGTGCAGGAACTGCTTGATGCAACCAACTGCAAGGTCTTTACGCCCGGCGGAGATGAGTGGTATTTCAAAAAGCGTACGCCCGGTGTAACTGCGCCGGAAGCGGCAGCTGGCTATGCACAAAAATTTTTGGATTTTCATTTAATTTTGCATAAGTATCTCAAGGATCGCAATGTGCGCATGATGATCTGTCACGATATGCTTATTCCCGATAAAAACGGGCGCAATTTTGATATTTACCGCTCCGCAGAACAGCTGCCGAAAGATACGATCGTTATGGTTTGGAGCCCATCGCCTAATGAAAAAACTCTTAAAGCACACGGGTTTGAACTCTGGTATATCGGCACCGGGGAAGAAATCCCGCAAGGCAATGCCAAACTTTATAACGGGTTCGGCAGCTCCCTTTATTTGTTTGGTACTGAATTGTCGTGGAAATTCCCGGGGGCGTATAAGCGGCTTTACAAATGGTTTATTTCCGGCGATGCTGCATGGAATATGTTTTCGGGCAAAATAGTTGATGCGCCCGCTAATCTGGCCAGCGGCCGTTTGCCCGGAGTGCAGTCGCTGTTTGCCGAAAGCGGCAATGCGTTTGCTTCCGGCAGTATTGTGCCGCTGAGTTTGCCGCCGGCAGCGACTTGGAACATCGACCGGAAGCTGCATGACTTTTTGCCGGAAAATTACCCCGCTGCTCAAGGTAATCTGCGGTTGCCTGTTCAAGAAGAGTATGGCAATATACCTATGAAGATAACCGACCAGGCTTTGGCAGTAACTCCGAATATGCAGAAAGTGGCAATTCCGGTCAACAGCAAGTGTGCTTCGCTGATTTTTCTGCACAGTGCGTTTGAAACTGCCGAATATCGCCGCAGCCGCAAGCCGGTGCCTCGCAACAGCGTAAAAAATGTCTGGCATCGCGGTTATCCGGTGGCCAATCATCAGGTGATTTACAGCGACGGTACCAGCTTGACTGTTCCGGTGCGGTTGGGTGCGCAGATCGACTGGTTTCAAAGCCAGCCGCCCGGCGGAACGGCTACCGATACCCGTTACATGCATATAGTATATGATTTGCAGAAGCGGCCGGTATTTTTGTATCAATATGAATGGGTAAATCCGCACCCCGGGAAAATTGTTAAAGAGTTGGTAATAGCTCACGATAATCCATTGAAATTTAAATCTTTGATATTTGCCGTTTCCAAACGGGATGTAAAAAAACAGGAGAATGACCAATGAAACACTGTATTCTTGCTGCTGTGATTACCGCCGCAGCCTTTATATCCACAGCAGCTGAAGTCCAGCTGGATTTGTTCAGTTCGCAAAAACACTGGAGATCGGCTGTCAAAAACAAAAATATGACTTATAAATTTGACGGCAAAGAAAAATGTATGCGTTTTTTTGAGCCATGTCTGGTCAAAACGCAATTTATGCTGCCAGTGGATAAGTTTGATAAAAAATTTACCGGAATTATTTTTAAGGTCAAAGGCGATGGATCGGATAACTATGGAAATTTGACCATTTCCGGTACGCCGGTATTGGGTTTGCGAACTGTTTTTCCGGTCAAAAACACGCAGTGGGTGGAGTATTGCGCAGCCTTTAAGGATATGGCGCCATTTTCGGACTTTTCCACGGTGCCGGTAACGGCGGTGCCCGGCAAAAAATTCTATGAGATCGCTATCGGTGATAACCGTTCACTGGGGCCGGGCAATAAAAAACGTTCAACTTTCTGCTATTGGATTAAGGATCTGCGATTGACCGACCGGGAGTTTGCGGAAAACGTTCCGCCACCGGATGCCGCATCGCTGGAGATGGTTATTGAAAAACTCCGGGCGAAGCAGCCGGTAAAACTGCTGTTTCTGGGGGATTCGATCACTGCGGGAACCGGCTTGAAATCTCCGGCAACTCAAACTTATGCTGCGGTGCTTACTGAAATGCTGAAAAAGTATTTCAACAATCCGGCTGTATCATTCCGTACCGGAGCCGTGGGCGGATTCCATACTTATGAAGTGTTGAGCTATCTGAAGCGGGATTTGGCGGAAGCAATACCGGATGTAGTCTTTGTTCTGATTGGTTACAACAGCCGCAACAGCGGGCAAAATAAAGAGGTTTATACAGCTCACATGGAATTGCTGATCAAGCGCATAAATGCTGAAACATCAGGCAAAAGTGCTATTGTGCTGCTGCCGACCGTACCGGGAGTGCCCCGCTTTGCCACTCAGCAGGATATGGCGGAAGCCTGCCGGCAACTGGCTGCCAAATACAAACTGACAGTGGTAAATATTGACAAATATATCGAAGAAGTCGGGCCGGAGCAGTACAAAGCCAAATATTTACATGATTCAGTCCATCCCAACCCCGAAGGCCATAAGTTTTTTGCTGAAAAAATTATGACGGCATTTAAATAAATCTTTCTGCAGCATATATTTTATTATTCCAACACCTCGCGGAAAATCCGGTTGAGGTGTTTTTTTATATTGCTTTAGCGTAAAAAAACTACCGGCTGAGCCGGTATGTTGCCGAAATAGCTTTAGCTTCAAGTTTAAAAAGGCAAACTCCCTGCTATAGTATGCAAGGTTCGCCAACCGCATACATA
>SUWF01000040.1 GCA_015061575.1 Lentisphaerota bacterium | reverse complement strand
ACTTTGCCAAACATCTCCGCAAAACCGATATTGCCGTTTCCACTCATAACCGGAAAATCAAACGCCTCCGCAAAATCTTCTCTACCTTATCCGAATTCCGGGATGATGAAAATCCTTTCCGGACGATCCTCTTTCGCAAAGAACGGGAGGAACAGAATATCGGTGTCCGCCGTCTGGCGTTCAGTCGTGAACAGGAGCAGCAGTTGCGTGAGGTTTTGGCAGATGATATTCATCAGGTGATCAATAACATATTGTTAATTTTTGTATATGACACAGCATAATGAAATAAAAATATTTGGCGAACAGCAGGTGCGATCTGTTTGGGATGATACTGCGGAAGAGTGGTATTTTGCCGTTGTTGATGTGGTTGCGGCGTTGACTGACAGTGTGAACCCGACCGACTATATCAAGAAGATGCGGCAACGGGATCTGGAGCTTGCCAAAGGGTGGGGACAAATTGTCACCCCCCTGGCAATTCCAACTGCCGGAGGTAAGCAAAAGGTGAATTGTGCCACCGCGAAAGGCATTTTCCGCATTATTCAGTCGATCCCTTCGCCCAAGGCTGAACCTTTCAAGTTGTGGATCGCTCAAGTTGCGGCTGAACGGCTCGACCAGATGCAGGACCCGGAACTTTCCATCGAACAGGCGTTGCGGGATTACAGACGGCTCGGATATTCCGACAACTGGATCAATCAGCGGTTGAAATCCATTGAAATCCGCAAAGAATTAACCGATGAATGGAAAAAACACGGTATTGAAGAAGGGCCGCAATTTGCCATCTTGACCGATATTATCTATAAAGCGTGGGCGGGAAAATCCGCCAAAGAGTACAAACAATACAAAGGTTTGAAAAAAGAAAATCTGCGGGACAATATGACCAACCGCGAACTGGTTTTGAATATGCTTGCGGAAGTTTCCACTAAAGATATTTCCGAAGAAACCGATCCGGAAACTTTTTCCGAGCATATGAATGTTGCCCGCCGTGGTGGAAATGTTGCCAAAACCGCCCGTGAGCAACTGGAGAAAGAAATCGGGCACTCGGTTATTTCTCCGGATAACGCCAAAAAACTTGCTAAATCCAACGATTTGCCGGAACTGGACTTGGAAAAATAAAGTGCCATCAAGTACCATTTGAATATATTTGCTGTATCCGTAGAGGTTTGGCTACTGGAGATACCGGAAAGGTTTCTTCGGGCGGAAGATGAGATTTTGCTGGGGGAAGGTTTGATACCCTGCCGTTTCCGCTCCGGGTACCATAATATTCAACAACTTACAGCTTTTATTCGGATAAAAATCCGTTGCAGCGCCCAAATAGGATGATACTTCTTTCAAGCTCAAGATATCTTCTGACATCACGAATTCTGGGATATTTCTGGGATATAAAATTAAAGTCCGTTGCAGTCGGAAAAATTCCTCAAAACTACCATAAAAACCATTCCACACCAAGATTTTTGACAGTAAAAAAGAGAGATACTGTATTGACCATAAATGTTTCAGCTCAATTCGACCATTAAAGTAGCTTTAGCTTCCGTGCAAATGTATTCAGCTTCGCCTGATATTCCGGAATATCATCAATCCACTGAACCATAAACGTTGGTAATTGAGGGGCTGATAAAAACCTTTCAAATTTGGGGTTCTGTGGAATCCCGGAAGATTACCTCTACCGGCAAAACTTCTGAACGCAGCGGCGTTTGTTTTTCCAGATGCGAAACAATTATTTCAACGCATAGCTTTGCACAGTCTGTTGAGCGCTGATCAAAAGTCGATAGCGGTAACGTACAATATTTTGACATTTCAATATTGTCTCCACCTGTCAACAACAACGACGATGGCACTAAATCAAGTTTATTTTGCTCAAGTAAATATTTTTCAACTCCAACGGCTAATGCATCATTGCCCGCAATTATGGCATCCGGAGAATATTTCATTGCTTCGGCTGCGACTTGATACCCCGCAGCCACGGAGATTCCCCCTGAAATGATAGGGGCTTCCTTTCCGGCAATATTCAAAAAACCATTCCGACGCTGCTCGCTGCTGTCACCTCGGCACAAATCCAAATAGACCAACTTACTGGCACCGCGTTCTATGCAATGTTTGACTAATATTTCAGTGCCGGTCTTTTGGTCCGCTGAAACTGCCGGATAATCTTTAATTCTGTTGCCCAAAAGCATAAAAGGCATTTTTTCTGCAGTAAGTTCATGCAGATAAGGCTGATCTTCTATTTCTCCGTAAATAATAAGCGCATCTACTTCGCAACGTCTGAAAATACTCAAATACTCTTTGTTTTTGATAAAATCTTCCCGATATTGCAAAGGCAGACAACGATAACCGTATTCAGAAAGACAACTGCAAGTTCCGCTCAAAGCCCGAGCAAGGTTTTCGTCATCCCACTGCAGTTCTCCTGCCGCCAGCAAGCCAATCACTTTGGAACGGCGCGAAAAGAGCCTTGCCGCATGAATACTCGGAGTGTAATCCAATTCGGCACAAATAGCCATGATTTTTTCACAAGTGGCAGTGCTGATCTTGACTGAACCGTTAGCAGACTGGTTGGATAATACTCTTGATACGGTTGAGGGAGAACAGCCGGCACGGCGGGCTATTTCCCGGATATTAGCGTTAGATGCCATTAAAAAATCCTTGGATTATCGTTAATCTTTATTGTGTTACACTACAAAAAATTAATTTGGTGTATTGCATATTTTTATAATATAACAGCAACAATCGCATAAGTCAAATCACAACTGCAATTTTGTTGCATGCAACATTTTCGGTGCATATTTGCTTGCTTTTCATTTAAAAATCATTGTTTTTTGCTTTTATACCCTTGACAATCAGGAAAAAATTTGTATATTTTAAAGGCAATGCAACAGTTGCGCTATACAGTTGCATGAAACATTTGATTATGATAAGGAAGGTTTTTTGATGATTGATTTGCATGATCGGATACAGGGGTGCTTTATCGGCAAGAATGTCGGTGGTACTCTCGGCATGCCGTTTGAAGGCAGTGTTCTGCGGCCCGGAATAAATTTTTATTCTCCTGTTCCGGAACACCCGGCTGCGAATGATGACCTGGATCTGCAGCTGGTATGGCTGCGTCTGCTGGAACAGGAGCGCGAATCAATAACTTTTGAAAAAATGGCGCAAGCATTTTTTAAAGATATTGATTGCCACTGGGATGAATACGGCGTAGCATTGCGCAATCTTGCCGATGGAGTTGCGCCGGGACTTTCCGGGATCCACAACAACTATTTCACATGCGGACTGGGCGGAGCGATCCGTTCAGAAATATGGGCTGCTGTTTTTGCCGGTAAAATACGCACTGCCGCCTACTATGCTATGCTTGACAGTTCCATTGACCACACCGGCGACGGCGTTTATGGTGAAGTATTCAATGCCGCAGTCGAAAGTGCCATTTTAAGCGGAGCAGATTTGTCCGACGCTTTGAAGATCGGCAAAGCAATGCTCCCGGCTGATTCGCAGCTGAAAAAACTTTACGAGGATTTGGATGCTCAATGGGCAGAAACCGGCGATTTCGAAGCTCTCTATGACTTGATCATGCAAAAATATAAATCGCATAATTTTACCGATGTTGTGATGAATGGCGGTTTTACCTACAGCGCCCTGCTGGCAGGCAATGGAGATTTTGAAAAGACCATCCTTCTGGCAGTAAATTGCGCCCAGGATGCAGATTGTACCGCCGCTACAGCCGGAGCAATTATCGGTTCTTTGATTGGCGCCAAGGCGATTCCGGCACGCTGGAAAAATGCCGTGAACGACCGCATAACCGTTGGCAGCTACATAAAATCCGACGGCTTGCCGCAGAGAGTTACCGAACTGGTGGATCGTGTGCTGATATTGCAGAAACATTTCAGCAATGTACCGGATCTGCCGGAAATCAACGGTGTTTGCCAGCTGCAGAAATATGAAGATTTCAGTGAAAACCGGCAATTTGCCGTAAATAACAAGAGTTTTACAGCTGCAGATATGCGTCTACCGCTGAGCCAACTTGATTTGCCGGAAGGTAAAGAACTGCAGATAACTATGCGTATAACATTGCCGGAAAATGTTCAAGCGGCGAATTTGCTGGTTGCTTCCCGCGGATTGTTTGTGGTGAAAATCAATGGTGAAATGGCAGCACTCAAAGGCGATCAGAGTTTGCCGCTGCCGGCACCGCACCGGGTTTTGGGCGGCAGAATCATACCTTTACCGCTTTATACCGGCAAACGGGAATTTGATCTTGATATAACCGTTTATCCGACAGTCCCGATCCCGGATGTTTATGTAAATGTTTATGACTGGAACAACCGTCATATCAAAACCGGATACAAACTTATCGAACAGTAAAACAATATTTCCCCAAAAGAAAGGAATAAAACATGAAAAAACAATTCACCCTGATCGAGCTGCTGGTAGTAATCGCCATTATAGCGATTCTGGCTGCCATGCTGCTGCCCGCCTTGAGTGCCGCCCGCGAACGCGCCAGAACCGCCAGCTGTACATCCAACTTCAAGCAGGCCGGTCTTGCGGTTTCAATGTACACCAATGACAACAAAGATTATCTGCTGCCGGCAGCTTATGTAAGCTGGTTTGAAAGTGGTGCCGGATGGTTCTTCTACGAACTCGGCAAATATATTTCCAGCAATGATGCTACAGCAACCCGTTTGCGTTCGGTTTTCCAGTGTCCGTCGCGCGATAGGATCGACGATACCTGGGGCAATTACGGCGTGGGCTACAATGTTGACCGCTTCGGTTACCAGTATCCGCGTTTCACCACCTGGGGCGCTGGCAGTTCGCTGGCTTCGGTCAAAAAGATCAACACCATTTATCTGGGCGACAACGGCGATACCAGCACCGGCTACACCAATCTCTGGCCGGCGAGTAAAAATCCCGCCGCTGACATTGCCGCCCGGCATGGCAAAGGTGGTAATTACTGGTATCTTGACGGTCATGTAGCCTTTTTGACCCAGCAGGAAATCGTAAACCATCGTACCGTTACAACAAGCGATGGTTACTGTATCAAGGGTGGAGCTGCCAATACCGACAGCAAGATGCACCCGGATTTCAAGCCGTTTGAAGACTGAAATCAAGCAGAAAGAAATTTGTGACAATGAAACTGTTTTTCCCCATCATACTGCTGTTTGCTTTATGCACGTACCATCTCAAAGCTGATCTGGTGCATAACTTTTCCGATCAGCATTTCAACGGAACGCGGTATGAGTCTCTGGGGTTTCAGCCGGATGCACTCACTGAATTTACTGTAACCATACGGCTGGAAGGTTTCATTGTCAAAAATGGGACTTACTCCTGGGCGTTGCGCTGCGATGACCGGCAGGGAAAATTGCAATGGGCATTTTACCGTGCCGGCTGGAATAATAATTTCGGCTTTTATCTCAACTGCACGCCCAAACCTGTTTTTGTGCATATACCTTCGGGCATGATAGCCAATGGTATGCACAGCATTGCCGCAGTTGTAACACCTGAAGCGATAAAACTTTATTGCGACAACAAACTTATTAAAACTGAACCGCTTGCGGCACGCAATTACAAATTCACCACCCGCGATGGTGTGATCTTTGCCGGAGCAGAAAGTAAAAATAAACAAAATGGTTTTCGCGGCAATATCGAGCAAATACAGTTTTTGCCCTACGCGCTTACAGCCAAACAAGTGGAATATTCGTTCGGAACGCCGCGCCGTCCTGAAATCCGCGTTACGGGGATTCCTGCGGTAAAACTGCCTGAACCCGGCAATAACGATTTTCCACCCGAAAGCCGCCGCGATGAATTGACCACCATGCAGGTTGTCGATTGGCGTTTTGCTCCTGAAAGCAGCTATCAGGAGATTACACACAGTGTAAAAATGCTCAAAGAGTCCGGTTTCGATACCCTCTTTGTCGGCGGCAGTTTCCGCTATTTATTTGCTGAAAAATATGGCGACCGCAACTGGTGGGCAGCCATGCCGTGGACCACATATAAGCAAACAGTTGGTTTGCTGAATAAAGCGTGTACTGAAAACGATTTGCCACTGGTCATGCACCTGACTTGCAATTTGGGATTGCTGCCGGATATAGAACAAAAGTTCGCCGACATGACCATGCGGGAGTTGAGTGATCCGGATAAAACAGTTGAATGGAAAAATTATTTTGGACTGCCGCTTTGCCCAAACAATCCTGATTTTGCTGAAAAATATCTTGCCCGGCTGCAGGAACTTTATGCGGCAGCGCCCGGTCTTGACGGTCTGATGATTGATGAAATCGCCTACGGCCCCGGCTATACCGCCTGCGGCTGTAAGTATTGCCGGGAAAAATTTCTGGCTGCTTATGCCGATAAGATGCCAGCCCCCGCAGATAAAAACGTGTGGCACAATTTCAACAGCAAACTTTTCCGGCAATGGGTGATTTTCCGCTGCGATTCGGTTCGTCAAAATCTGCAGCGCCTGGAAAATCTGGTTAAAAAGCAAGGTAAAAAGCAATTTTTCACTAATTGCAATTATAATCCTGCCGAGGCTCATTTTGCCTTGCTGCATGGAGTAAACCCGTTGCGTACCAGCGGCGAATTACTTTTTTATGAGTGCGAACCGTGCCACCCGTGGGATTATCGGCGGGCGATTGCCGAAGGTAAATTTTTCCAGTCACAACAGAAGGAACTGCTGCTGCACGGATATGCTTCAAGTGTTTCGCAAGCCTATTACCAGCAGTTGCTGGCTTCGGTGATGAACTGGGGTTATCAGCAATGGACGGAATTCAACAATTTTTCTTTTCATCCGGTAAATTGGTTCAGTTTCTGGAAACCGCTTAATTACGGCAGAAAATCCGTGGCTAAAATCGCACTGGTTATTGCGCCCGAGGATAATGTAGTCAGTAATTATAACTACAAAAACGGTAATGTGGTCAAAGAATATTTCGGCTGGGCTCAGGCGCTTACCGAAGAACATATCCCTTTTGAAGTTATCCAAACTGAACATATCAAAAACGCAGGCAAATCTTTTGAAACTTTGATCCTGCCCAATACGATGGCTTGGAGCGATGAACATGTTGCTGATTTGCAAAATTTTCTCCGTCACGGCGGAAAGGTCATTGCCACTGGTAAAAGCTTTTCGCTGACCGAATCAGGAGCCGCCCGACAGCCGGTCAAATTTCAGGGCGATATCAAAGTTATCAATAAGTTTATCGGCGAAAAATATGCTGTATCCAGAATTGGCGGCGGCTGGTACGGCAACGGCGCGACCTGGTTCGATGACCGCGATACTGCGGCAAAAAAAGTAATGTTGAAATTGATTCCAGAAAGCAGCCGATCAGCCTTGAAAACAACATTACCGGGTGATGTAATCGTGAATATGTACACCCAGGAATATAGAAATTATCGTGGAAAAGTGATCAAACTTTTGAATCTTACCGGTACGCGCACTCAAGGCGGTGTAGCTGTTCCGGGCAATCAGAAATATGAATTTATCAATTATCCGACTATTGAAAAGGACTGTTCTATAACGATCCATAGTGCAGAAAAAATTAATGATGTTTATATGATTTCACCTGACTTCAACGAAATCGTAACTTGTCAGTTTACTGCTTCAGCACCCAATACTTACACCATAAAATTCCCGGTACTGGCTCGCTACAGTATCATTTATTGTGCTACTCAAAACGATCTGGTCAAGGCGTTGGCACCTCAAGCCGATTTCATTGACACCAAGCCTGAAATTCTGCCCTTTGACTATCGTTATATAAGCATCAGATAAAAAAATGTTGAATCAATGGAGCTGTGCGGCGCCAATCGCGGTATAAGCTCCATGATTTTATTTGCATAGAAAAATCGTGATAATTTATCATTGTTCCATATAATACCGGAACGCAGTTATTAATAATTCACCGGAGATCCCCGAATGATACCGCAACTTACCGGCAGAGTTTCAGATTCACTTATAGGCAGCGAATACCGGCCGATCCCTTTTTGGAGTTGGAACGACAAACTTGATCCTGATGAACTTGTCCGTCAGATCCACGAAATGAAAAATGCCGGCATGGGCGGATTTTTCATGCATGCCAGAGGCGGTCTTAAAACGCCGTATTTGAGTCAGGAATATTTAGATTGCGTAAGTATCTCTGTCCGCGAAGCGGTCAAACTTGGTATGCATGCTTATCTTTATGACGAAAATGGTTGGCCCAGCGGATTTGCTGACGGCAAGGTTTGTGCGCAAGGCGAAGAGTATCAGCAAAAATACCTGCGCTTCGGCAAAGAAGTTCCTGTGTCTGAAAGCAATAGAATAATTGCTGTTTATGATGAAAATTATCAACTGCTCTCCCCAGACAGTAAAAATTTTGCTCACGCAGCCTGGTATGAAGTCAACCCCTTTTATGTTGATAACATGGACAAAAAGGTGGTGAAAAGTTTTATTACTTATGTCCACGATTATTACTGGGAAAATTTGCCGGAAGATGTACGGAAAAATCTGTGCGGAATTTTTACAGATGAACCTCAGCTCTCGCGCAACGGTATTCCATGGTCACTGATTTTGAGTGAACATTACAAAAAACGCTTCGGCAGTCAACTTGAAGCTCTTATTCCCAAACTTTTTATTGAACTGGAAGACTACCGCAAAGTCCGGATCAACTTTTACAGATTATGTACGGAGCTTTTCCGGGAATGTTATTTTGAAGAAATCAAATCGTGGTGCGATAAACATAATTGGCAGCTGACCGGCCATCAGCTGCTGGAAGAAAGCTACGATTCGCAAATCAGCTCCAACGGCGCAGTAATGCCGCTGTTTGCTATGTATTCAATCCCCGGCAATGACCATTTGGGCAGCAAATCAAGCAATGTGGTTTCCGATATACAGCTTATATCTGCGGCGGCTCAAAGCGGCATAAAACAGACTATTACCGAAACGTTCGGCTGTACCGGCTGGAATTTCAATATCCGTGGCATGAAGTGGCTTTTTCAACAGCAGCTGGCACACGGCATAACCTTGCTTTGCCAACATCTGTGCGATTACTCCATGCGCGGCTTGCGCAAACGCGATTATCCGGCATCAATTTTTTATCAGCATCCGATGTGGAGCGAAATCAAACCGCTTCACGACAGTTTTGCCCGCGTGGGCAGAATGTTGACGTTGGGGGAGGACGAATGCCGGATAGTATTGCTGCACGGTCTTTCCGGAGCGTGGATGGAAAATCACGGTTTTATGGGCGAAGAAGAAGTTATCAGGCTTTATACACCATTCATGCAATTTGCCAACGACCTGGACAAAGCGGGAGTAAATTTTCATTTCGGCGATGAAATCATGCTTTCGGAAGTTGGCAAGGTTACCGGTAACACCTTGTTTATCGGCAAAAAATCTTATCAATGCGTGGTAATTCCGCCTTTGAAAAATCTTGCCAGACAAAGTTGGGAGCTGCTTGCAGAATTTGCCAATAACGGCGGCAGGATCATCTGTTATAAAGACTCTGAAGTGTTTTTGCAATATATAGATGGCAAAGCTCTTACTGACGAAGAACAGCAGTTTGTCAATTCGTGGGAAACAGCTGATTGCTGTGAGGATTTTTCAGATAAGATTGCCTGTTATGGCTTCAGGCGTATAGTTTGCAATACATCAGATAACGAATATGGAAGAGTCCGCGGCTGCTGGCGGTATTTCCCCGAAGAACAGCAACGCTGGTATTTTCTGACTGACTTTGGCACAACTAATGAAAATACCGGAGTTTGTTCATTTTATCACGATGAATACAGTTTGAATCTACCGGAACTGCCTGATCCGGTTGCATTGGATGTAACGTTGCCTTATCCGGCACGCAAGATAAAGCTCATTGACCAGACCACCGGAGAAACTGTACAAACACTCAATCATATCAATACACCCCGCGGAGCCAGATTTGTCTACTCTCTGCCAGCCGGTGAATCGTTGCTGTTATGTGCCGAAAATCTGCATGATGAGTCTGAAAAAATGGATTTGTCAGATAAATGGCATGTTGAAATCAAGCAGAATGTATTGACGCTCGATCAAACATACTGTCTGGTTGACGGCTGTGAATTATCAGACGGGCAGCTCAATACATTAACGATTTTCAATCGGCTGCTGGCATTGGAAAAGGATGTAAATGTTGTACTTGATTACGGGTTTGATATAGATAACGCGTTTGATATTGCCAGCGGCAATTTGCAGATGGCATTGGAACTTGCTGATGATTGTGAATATTATCTGAATGATAATCTGCTGGATATAAGCGTTACGGGATTCTTTTTAGATCGCGCGATCCAATGTATCCAACTGCCATTGGAGTTTGTCAAACACGGCAAAAATATTTTCCGGATAAAACAGAAATTTACTCAAAGCGCAGCGATCCGTCAAGCCTTGCGTAATGGCAGAATATTTGAAGGTGAGGCTAATAAACTTTATTTTGACAGCGAAGTGGAATCGATCTATCTTCTGGGTAACTTTGCAGTTTATTTTCCGGAAGTCAAAAATAACGATGAGCGCGGCTGCCGGATTTTAAGCGGCGAAAGTGTGATTATGCCGATTACCGGAACGGTGTCAAGCGGAGAACTGGTAAGATGTGGATTCCCATTTTTCAGCGGCACATTGAACCTTGTCAAAAATGTTGAACTTACCGGAAGTATGGCAAAGCATTTCACCACGTTGGATTTGGGGTATTTCCTTGCCAACTCTGTTACCGTAACGATCAATGGCAAAAAATTCAAGCCGGTTTTTGCTGCGCCATATATCATTGATATATCGGGCAGCTTAAAAAGCGGGAACAACCGCATTGAAATAAAAATCACAACCTCCTGCCGTAACTCATTAGGTCCGCTACACAGTGCCACTGTAAACCCAGTTGCGGTTGGCCCGGAATCTTTTCTGCTTGAAAATGATATATTGAACCGTCAGACACTGCCTTTTATGCAGGAATACGGAGTATTGGAGTTTGGTTGCGAAAAAGTTGTTCTGTATTGAAATGCTGAATGAGGAGAAAAAACAATGAAAAATCTGCTGTTGCTTGGCGATTCCATCCGCATGGGGTATGACTCTTTTGTACAGGAAAAACTCAAAGGGCGCATGAATGTTTTTTTTGCCGAAGAAAACGGTCGGTTTGCGCAATACACTTACCGGGCACTCAGCGACTGGAAGGGATTGCTTGCACTGCCGGAAATAGATGTAGTACATTGGAATAACGGTTTGTGGGATGTTTTGCATTTGAACTGCAATTCTTCCGGATGCGATGGCGAAGCAGAAGGCGAAACGATTTCACCTGAAAATGTGCCTGCTGATTTGCAATTTGACAAAGATCCTTTGACTCCGCCAGAAGTTTATCGTTATATGATCGGGCGGGTCTTGACCAGAATACATCAGCTGTTTCCCGGTGCAGAAGTTATTTTTGCCACCAGTACTCCGGTGATCGAAGAACAGGCGACCTGGGCATACCGTTCCAATACAGAAATTGAAAGTTACAATCAGATCGCCCGCGAAGTTCTGATCCCGCGAGGAGTGCGTATCAATGAACTGGGCAAATTTGCAACTGAAAAATGTCAGCATCTACACCGCGATTGGGTACATTATAATGATGAAGGCAGTTCGCTTTTAGCGGATGAGATCATTCAATTTATGGACCAGGAAAAATTATTGTAATTTTGTTTGTATTCTCTATAGTAAATAAGTAATTTATTCTATTGAAAAATTGGGATCCCAATAATAAAATATGAGGTTTTATAATGTTTATTGACATTCATGTTCACACTCGCCGCTTACCCTGTCCGCCGCGTTTTGCCGGTGATAAACTGACTTACGCTTCACCCAAAGAATTGCTGGAAGCTTATGATGAAGTTGGTATTGAACAGGCGGTAATTCTGCCTGGCGTAAACCCGGAGTGTAATTACGGAGTACAATCCAATGAAGAAGTACTCGAAATTGCCGAATCAAGCAATGGCAGATTTATTCCATTCTGCAATGTCGATCCCCGTGCGATGACCAATAACAATCAGGCTCCGTTTGAATGGATTTTCAAATACTACCGTGATTTAGGCTGTAAAGGTGTTGGCGAAATTTGTGCCAACTTGTCTATGCTCGATCCGCGTGTGCTTGCGCTTTTCAAAGGAGCAGAAGCTGCCGGATTGCCGGTAACATTTCATTTGACTCCATTCATCGGGCTTTATTATGGGTTGGTAGTTCAGCATGGAATGCCGGAACTTGAAGAAGTTTTACAGCGCTTTTCCAACTTGAAATTCTTTGGTCACAGCCAAGCCTTTTGGGCAGAAATGGGAGCAAACCCCACGCTGCAAGATCGTATTGGCTGGCCATCTGGCAAGATCGAAGAAGAAGGCGCTGTCCCCCGTCTGATGCGCAAATACCCCAATTTGTACGGTGACCTTTCTGCAGGTTCCGGCTTTAATGCTATGAATCGTGATGAAGAATATGCAATCAAGTTCCTTAACGAATTTCAGGATCGTCTTTTCTTCGGAACCGATAACTGTCAACCAACTGGGCACATGTACTGCCTCAAGCCTTTGGCAGAATTTCTGACGCGTTTGCGTGACAGCGGTAAGATCAGCGAAAGCGTATTCAATAAGATTGCCCGCGAAAATGCAATTCGGGTACTCGGTTTATAAAAACAAATAACTATTACCCCGATCCATTTTATACCCCCAAAGTTTAACATAGCCTTACTTTGTACATTATACAAAGTAAGGCTTGACTTTTACCTTGAGCCGCAAAGTCAAAGAGGTCGCACTCATTCAAAAGCAGAAGGAACGCGACTTCATCAAGCCCGCTGTGCCATTGAGCGTATCCGTATGGCGATCTAAAACAAATAACAACTCAACGGAGGACAGACGGTATAATGCCGCCTGTCCTTCATCATTTTAGGAGAAATAATTATGTTATATGATTCTATTTTAATATATTCTCTTTTTCTTTATTTGCAAAATAAAACTCATCAGTTATTGGTAAAAAAATTTCTTAAGCTGAAAATACACTCAAGTTGTTGCAGCACGCGACGGCTGGTGCCGCTAGGCTCACGGCGGGCTTGCGCCCGCTCGTGTCGGACTTCTCGCACTCCGCCATTTTCATTTTAAAACGGAATATTGTGCAGAAGCCGGTGTGCCGCAAACTACGGTGATTTCTATCCTGGGGGATGATTCAGAAATCGTTACCAATATTATATGCATGTAGGAGATGCGGCTCAACGGCAGGCAGTAGCAGCGGTATCCGGTATTACTTCGCCTGATACAGCCCAAAGCAAGATTGCTGAAGCATTGGAAACTTATCAAGTAGTTCGACAGCCTCAAGTGATGAGATTTTAGCTCAAGTAAAAGCGATTCTGGAAAAATAACACAAATACCGGTTCTTCTGCAACGGAAGAACCGGTATCGCCCATAATAATTTACTTTTGTTGGGGAGCTTTTTTCAAATGCTCGTGATAGCTGGTTTTCTTCAGACCAAGCATCTGACAAATTGCAGAGCGGTCAAATTCAAGTTTTTTGTATCCTTCAACAATCAGATAAAATTCGCTGTCTTCATTATGCTTGAGCATCAAACATGATATTGTAAAAATATATCTGCCATGCGCGCTGTTTAACCATTGCTTTTACAATTATGCTCAAACTGTTTGTTTGAGCATAATTGTAAATATTTAGTCCCCCTGAACAGAATAAGCCGTGTGAGTGGCTTAATTTGTACTTGAATAATAATCAAGGGTGTTGCAAAACAGTTTTGCAACAGCCCCAAAGTTTTTTTCAGAGATGGTTGCGGCGGCGTTCCAACTCGGTCAGGAAGATCTTGCGCAGACGGATGTTTTGCGGAGTAACTTCCACAAGTTCATCGTCTTCAATGTATTCCAACGCCTGTTCCAGACTCATTTTTCTGGCCGGAGCGATTTTGAGGTTCTTGTCTGAACCCGAAGCACGGAGGTTGGTCAGCTGTTTGGCTTTCTGCACATTGACCACCAGATCGTTTTCTTTGCAGTGTTCGCCCACGATCATACCTTCGTAGGTATCAACGCCAGGGTCGATGAAAAAGAATCCGCGCAGCTGCAGCGCGTCGATCGCAAATGCCTGCGCCTTGCCGGTGCCCATACTGACCATTACCCCCAAAGCACGCCCCGGCAGTTCACCTTTGTGCGGAATATATTTGAGGAAACGGCTGGCTACGATCGCTTCGCCGCCGGATTGGGTCATGGCTTTGCTGCGGAACCCGATCAGACCGCGGGTGGGGATCTCAAATTCGAGCTTCTGGCGGTTGCCGCGGGCTTCCATGTGGAAAAGTTCGCCTTTACGCAAACCGGCCAGTTCGATGATCTTGCCCGCCGCATCGTTCGGCACATCCACGGTGAGTTCTTCCACGGGTTCGCACTGTACGCCGTCGATTTCGCGGAGGATCACACGCGGTTTGCCGACTGCCAGTTCGTAGCCTTCGCGCCGCATGGTTTCGATCAGGATCGCCAGATGCAGCACGCCGCGGCCGGAAACGATAAAGCCGTCGCCGACTTCTTCCACCCGCAGCGCTACGTCGCGCTCGCACTCGCGGAAGAGGCGTTCGCGCAGATGGCGGCTGGAAACAAATTTACCTTCTTTGCCGAAAAACGGCGAATCGTTGATCTTGAAAAGCATCGAAATGGTCGGCTCGTCAATGGCGATCGGCGGCATGGCTTCCAGATGCTCATTATGGCAGATCGTGTCGGATATATCAATATCTTCGATCCCGACCACGGCGCAGAGGTCGCCGCAAGCGACTTCGTCGACTTCTTTCCGGCCGATCCCGTCAAAAACCAGCAGTTGCTTGAGCTGGATATTTTTGGTTGATCCATCGCGTTTGATCACGGCCAGCGGCTCGTTGAGCTTGAGCGTGCCGCGGTAGACACGCCCGATACCGATGCGGCCCACAAATTCCGAATAATCCAGCGTGGCGACCTGCAGCTGGGTCGCGCCTTCGCGCACCGGCGCCGGCGGGATGCAGTCAATGATCGCATCCATCAGCGGCAGGATGCTTTCGCGCGCATCCTTGAGATTCTTGACTGCCCAACCGTCGCGGCCGCTGGCATACAGCACCGGAAAGTCCAGCTGTTCATCGTCGGCGCCCAGTTCGCAGAACAAGTCAAAGACTTCGCTGCAGACCGCATCCGGCCGCGCATCGGGCTTGTCGATCTTGTTGATGACCACCACCGGGCGCAGTTTGAGCTGCAGCGCTTTATCCAGCACAAAACGGGTCTGGGGCATGGGCCCTTCGGCAGCATCGACCAGCAGCAGCACGCCGTCAGCCAGTTTAAGCACCCGTTCGACCTGACCGCCGAAGTCGCTGTGTCCGGGGGTGTCGATAATATTTACTTTGACATCGCGGTACTGGACCGAAATGTTTTTGGAGAGGATCGTGATCCCGCGTTCGCGTTCGATATCGTTGTTGTCAAGAAAACAGTTGTCGACTTCCTGATTGGCGCGGAAGACTTTGGCCTGTTTCATTATCTGGTCGACCAGAGTGGTTTTGCCGTGGTCAACGTGGGCAATAATTGCTACATTTCGGATAGACTGCATGGTTTTTCCCGGTATTTAATGAATTTTTATCGTTATAACCTATTAATTTACTCCATAAATGGTAATTTTTCAAATAAGAGTTTGAATAAATCACAAAATGGATTATGTTATGCAAGTAATGGAGTGCAACGGGGTATGGAAAGGATTGAAAAAGTGAACCGATACGATCAATTTAAAAACGCCGCTCAAATGATTATCAGTGCATCCGGCGATGATCCGCAGCGCGAGGGCCTGCTGGCTACTCCTGACCGCGTGGCCCGCAGCTATGAGTATTTGCTCCGCGGCTATGAGCAGAAGCTCGAAGATGTGGTGCATGGTGCGATCTTCAAAGCTGAATCTGATGATATGGTCATTGTGCGCGATATAGAGTTTTACAGTCTTTGCGAACACCACATGCTGCCGTTTTTCGGGGTATGCCATGTCGGCTATATTCCCACCGACCGGATATTGGGTGTCAGCAAGGTCGCCCGCATTGTGGATATGTTTGCCCGCCGGTTGCAGATCCAGGAGCGGCTGGTCAAAGAGATTGCCCAGGCGATCAAGGATACCATCGGTGCCGAGGGCGTGGGTGTGGTGATGGAAGCACAGCATTTGTGTATGCGGATGCGCGGTGTGGAAAAGCAGAATTCGATCATGACTTCCAGCTCCATGCTGGGCAGCTTCCGGAGTGATTCCGACTCCCGGGCCGAGTTTCTCAAACTGATCAAATCATCGTAAAAATAAACCGGAGGGGGCATTTTTGGCGGTTTTTACTGAAAAAAAGCGTTTTTTTTGCAGAAAAATACATTTGCAGACTTGCATTTTTTCATCTATACAGTAAAATCATATTGGAACAAACAAAGGGAGTGAGCGGGGACTGCCCCCCGGCAGCGAAAGGATTGTTATGAAATATTATACCGAAGATCACGTTTGGGTCGAGATCCGCGGCGATGAAGCCACCGTGGGTATCTCTCAATACGCCGTAGATGAACTTGGCGAAATCGACTATATAGAGCTGCCGCTGGAAGACGAAGATATTATTGTCGGCGACGACATCGGGCTGCTGGAATCCGCCAGCGATTCGTTGAGTATTTACGCCCCGCTTTCCGGTACGATCGTGGCGGTCAATGAGGAGTTGGAAAGCGAACCGACTCTGATCAATGATTCCCCCGAAGAAAAGGGCTGGATCTGCAAGATCAACAATATCGACGACTCCGAACTGGCCGATATGATGAACGAAACGTCGTACAAAAAACACCTGCGTACGATCAACAAACGCAGCAGTAAACTGCACAAATAAACTTCATTCGGTTTGCCCATGGATTTTTATGATGTACTTAAACAGCGCCGCAGTTTCCGCGGTTTTGACTCCAACCGGATGATCCCGGATGCTTCGCTGCAGAGGATCATGCAAGCGGTGCAGTGTGCGCCTTCGGCCTGCAATCGCCAGCCGTGGCGCTTTGAAATCGTTTTCAATAATGAGCTGAAACAGGCGATCGGCCAATGTTACCCCAAAAGCTGGCTGCTGGAAGCTCCGGCCATTGTGGTGGCCATGGCTGATTATTCCAGCTGCTGGACGCGGCTGGAAGGCACTCCGGCCGCCGAAATCGATCTGGGGATCGCAATGGAACATCTGGTGCTGGCCGCTGCAGCTGAAGGGCTTGGTACTTGCTGGATCTGTGCGTTTGAAAAAGCGCGGATGAACGAAGTTATGCAAGTAAACGCGCCCTGGAGCGTGGAAGCTATCACACCTTTGGGGTACAGTAATTCCGAACCCCGCGATTTACAGTACAAACCCATTGATCAGATATTCAAGGTGGTGCGATGAAGCTGGAAGTTCTGGGCGCAAGTTGGAAGTTTGTTCCGGCATCGGATCGCACCGGCTCCTGGCAGCTGCGGGATCTCCGGCGGAACGAAACGCTGGCGGTCTGGGGCTGGGCCCGGCTCAACAAGGTCAGCGAGGCCGATGCGCTGAACGAAAAGTGCCGCTTCCACGAAAAGATCGACGGCAGCGAAGTGTTGATCGAGTCGCAGAATATCTATCCTTTTGGTGGCGAATCAGTTATCGACCGGACTTTTACTGTGCGCGATAAACTCATTGAAGTCCGGGTCGATGTCAAGCCCGGCCGCGGCGAAGCGGTCAGAAGTTTTGCGCTGGAAGAGCTTTTTCTGCCCGGCGAATTTGAAAAAATCGAAGTTATACGCTTCCCGGAAACGGCCGGCGGCAGTTTGCATTTGGAACCGCTTCCGCTTGATGGCAATATTGTTTATGACGCCGCTGCTCCGTGGGCCGTGCTGCTGTTGACTTATGCCGGGGGCGGACAGCTGGAACTCGGCATCGGTGGCGATTACTGGCGCATGAAAGGTGCCGGTGCGGTCCGTAATCTGGTCGAAAAAAGCGCCGAAGGTATTACCCTGAAGAGTCAACTGGTGGATTGGAGTGCGGAAGAAGTTGTGGAGCGCCGTCCGTGGCGTTTCAACTACTATCTGGCATGGGCCGGAGGTTTTGCCGGAACTCTGCCGCCGGATAAAGATACGGTTTTTATTCAACCTGATTTGCTTAAAGAAGTCAGGAGCAGTTGTTTCCGCGCCCCGGCGGTACGCAAATATTTGCGCAAACTTATCCGCCAGCAGCAGGAAAACAGCGGCAGGGTGGTTTTGCAGCTGCCGGATGTCGAGGTTTGCGCCGATGCCGGCCATCTGGAACGGCCCGGCAAAAAAGAACTGCTGCACTGGGATCTGGACGAGCTGTTTGCTTTGTACAGCTGGGGCAACCGTCAGCTGGGCGGCGGCCGCAGTCTGCAGATCGTTCTGCCGGAAAAGTCGGTTTTCCGCAAACTGCCATGTGGCCGGTATTTGAATAATGTTCCCGGCGAAGTTACGGTGCGTGAAGCGTAAAAAATTTTTCAAGAGGCAGAAAAAATGAGTACATTATCCAGTACGGTTTTGAACAATGCTTCGGACGCACTGCGTACACTTTTTGCGGATGTAAGAAAAAGCGCCGGGTGCAATCAGGTCGTATTCCGTGCCATGCAGGAAGAAGTGCTGGATATGCTGTTCCGGGCATTTTCTGTTACTGCCAATAATCAGAGCCGGATCGACAGTGCCGAAGCCTTGAACGAAATGGTGCGGTTTCTGCCCGGCAAAACCTTGCTCGAAGCGCTGGAAGATGAGTTTTTTGAAATGCTCATCCGGCGCAAACTCGATATTGCCGATTACCTTAAACCCAACACGATGGGCTTTGAACAGATCGAGTTTTTCCGCAGCAATTTTCTGGATGTGGAACTGGGGATAACCGAACTGCGCAAATTAGCTGACGGCAAACGGGTCAACCCGGCGGTGCGCGGCTGTTTGGGCGGCCGGAGCATTTTTAACGATACGCCCGAAAAGATCGTTGAGGTGGCCATGCTGCGCGACCCCTTTGCACAGAGCCGGATCTTCCGCTTTCATCATCAGGAGTTTTTGCCTTGCAATTTAAAAAGTCAGCCGCCGGAAAAGTTCTTCGGTTTTCATGGCGTGCGGTCGGTTTTTGCGGGGCATTTGAGTGATTTTGCTTCCGGACAGAGCAATGTGCCGCTGCTGATTTCCAGTTTGCCGGGGTTGGGCAAGACCCAGATGAGCATAGCTTACACGCTGGCGGAGCCGGAGCTGACTTTGATTCTGGCCGAACCGGAAACTTTGTCGCAGGAGCTGGAAACACTTATTGCCCGGCTTGCGTTGCGCAAACGGCGCAAATTTGTGGTGTTTTTTGATGATATAGAGCCGGATAAAGTGGATTGGTACGGCTTCCGGACCAACGTTGGCGGCAGCGCGGCTTTGCCGGAAAATATCACCTTTATACTGGCCAGCAATTACCATTTCCCGATCAACATCCTCTCGCGCGGGCGCGAGGTAACGTTCCCGGTATTCGATGAAGTGCGCTGTCTGGAAATGGTGGAAGATTTTCTGATCGATTTTGGAATGAAAAACGGCAACGAAAATCTTGCCTCGGTGATCGGAGCCGGCTTTATCGAAGATTTCGGGCAGAAAAAATTTACCGAATTGAGTCCCCGCACCCTGATGCGGTATTTGGAAAAGTTCAGGCACGATGCCGCACTGCGCCGCAAGATGCTCGAACAATCCCGGCAGGAAATGATCATCCGCCCCGATGCCCAGCTTTTTTATGAATTCAACATAAAACTGCTGCGTCAGCTTTATGGCGAGAGCTATATCGACGACCTCCGCGAAGAGCGTCTGCGCAATCTTGAGCGAGCATAAAATACTTTCAGCGTCTTTCCTGAAGCCATTGCGACTTGCATAAAAAAACTGCTGCAAAACTGTTTTGCAGCAGCCCCGATTTGTAGTAATTAAGCTCAAATATGTAACATATCCGGTTATTCTGCGTTATATTTTTGCATTTTCTCGTGAATTTGCTTCGAGGGGCAGCTGTTGGCATCATTATAAATGCGCTTCAAGACTTGTACGCCTTATTCAGCATTGTAGAGTTTGCGCATCCCAAGAGGGCATTGGCATTGCCCTCCTGGACCTCCCTTGCTCGTTTGG
>SUWF01000004.1 GCA_015061575.1 Lentisphaerota bacterium | reverse complement strand
ATAACAGATCCGGTGACTTCCCTCCCATGCGTTCACGGTGCTAACCGCACTGTGGCTGTTGGTAAACAATATTTAGTTTTGATAGCAAAAAGGCCGTTGCAAAACTTGACAGTTTTGCAACAGCCCCTTTGAGTTGATTTACGGTCAATCGAACGATACGATGTACGAGGCCGGTTTGCTGCTGCCTTCGATGGCCAGATAGCGGAACGACTCACCGATGTCAGCAATGTATATATTGTCGCTCTTGCTGTTGCCGGAAGTCATGCTGAACGAATTAGCAGCTTTGAGGAGCGTGCCTTGCGCATTGCGGATATTTTCGAGCTTGATCTTCTGACCGTTGGCATCGTAGAATACAGCCTTGATGGAACCGCTGGTCACATCCAAACTGAGTTCGTTGACGCCGGCCAGATCAAACCAATCTGTCGGGTCGATTTTTTTGTCCACTGCGCCTTCCCAAACCATCGCCGGAGCAGCATCACGGGCCCGGATCAAACCGTTGTCGGTCAGGTCAAAGCTGGCCTGTTTGGTCATGCTCAGCGTGTAATCGCTGTTTTTGCCCTTCTTGGCTCCGGTGGCTTCCACCCGGGCGTAGTATTTGCCGGTACCCAGCGAAATCGCCGCCGTGGTCTTGCTGCCGCCCTTGACCGTGATATTGGTAAGGGATTTTTCTTTGCTGCCAACGACTTCAAAAACGGTAAGTTTGACGCTGTTGGCAATGCCGGAAAGATTGAGCGTGTAGACTCCGGCGCCATCGCTGTTGATCTTGAATACATCCACAGCGTCGGCAAAACCCACCCAGCCGGAGCCGTCCTGCGTGGTGGAAATGCTTTCGGCTGTACTGCTCCAGAAATTATTCTGACCGTTGTCACACTTGGTGTAAAACTCCGTAGCGCCATTGATGGAAACCGAGTAATTGGCACCTGCGCTGTTGCCGGGCTTGGTCGAACGTACGCCGATGTAATAGGTTCCGGCAGTCAATACCAGATTTTTGAGCTGTACGTTGACCGGCGTGGTTTTGGTGGAGGAAACAGTTTTGATTTTTTTGAGTTTGACTCCTTTGGCCGAGCTTACCGCCTGGTAAATGCCCAGTTCGGAAGGCCCATCGGTGGTGAAATCAAAGGTGTACCCCCCCGAGCAGCTCAGATCCATCCGGCGGTAATCCCATTCATCGCCGTAACCGACCCATTCATCGTCGATCAAACTTTTGGCTTGCGTTGCCACACTCAAGAGGGGGGCGTTGGAGGTGTTGTTCAAAACCGCTTGCTGGTGATCAAGATATTTGTTGGCATTGGTAAATTCAATACCGCTGATCTTGAGCGCATAATCGGTCTGCGCGCCTTTGGCGGCTTTGGGCGTCTGCAGTTCCACCACATACTGCTGGGTGGAATCCAGCACTACGCCTTTGATGGCGGGTTTAGTGCCGGAAACGCTCTTGACTTTTTTGTAACCTTTATCGGTTTTGACGTAGATCGTAAGTTTGCTGGAAGCGGACAAAGCCTGAGTGGCTTCCAGTGTGTAAGATCCCGGCGAGGTCAAATTGAGCGAATAGTAGTCAAACTGATCGCCGTAACCGATCCAGCCTTCCACTTCGCTGGCGCCGAGGCCAATGGCACTCTGTGGATTGTACATGGAATCATATTCAGAGTTTTTGAACTGCGTAAACGACACCGATGCAGAGTAATTATTGTTGTATCCGCCTTTGCCTTTGTCGGAAGATACAATACCAATGTAAGCGGCTTTTTCGGTGATCAATACATTGGTCAAACCGTTGAGCTTATTGGCTTGGGCCGTGGCCGATTTGATCTTTTTGCCGGCGGTGTTGTATACTTCAATAAGCATCTTATTGTCCATTAGTTCCGGCGTGACCGTCAACAGCCCGGCCCCGGGGACTGCCAGTTTGTAGTAGTCCGCAGCGTCACCGCTGCCGACATAACCGGCCACAGTGGTATGGGCGTCTTTATCCAGCGCAATGGTGCTGGCGGCCGGCAGCGTGTTGTTGGCCGTGGCCTGGATCTCCAGCTTGGTCAACGCCATGGAGTAGCTGCCATTTACGCTGGAAGTGGCTTTGATAGTGTAGGTATCCGGCGCCAGCGAAAAATCCTTCTTGACCGTCAGCGCACCATTTTTATAGGTGGCGGTGGCGATGTTTTTGCCTTTGCTGTTATAGAGCTTGAGCGTCAGGGTGCCGTTCGCTGCCGGAAAGAGTGCCACGTCCTGCCAGCGGTAGATATCTTTTTCGGTGATGGTAAAAGTATCGACTGCAGTTTCGACTTTGGCAGTCAATTTGCCGGATGCCCCCCGCTTAAAGCCGTCGGCTGTACCGTCAACAGTGATCGTTTCCCGGACTGCACTGCTCCAGTTGCCGCAATAGTCCCGGGCGGTGATCACTGCCGTGTAGCTGCCCAGAGCTAAATCGTTGGCGTAGAATGTTTTGATCGGGGTGGTAAGCTGCTTGACCAGCTGATTGCTGCTGTTGTAAAGTTTGACGTTGTATTCGGAAACAAAAAAGTTGTCCGCAGCGTCGTTCCAGGTCAGCGACAGATCATCGCCATGCAGTTCGGCATTGATTTTTGAACTCATGACCGGAGCTTCGTTATCCACCAGCCGGGTGACGTTGAGCTGATAGGTCAGCAGCGGGTTGGTGCCCAGAATATCTTCGGCGTCAGCAACAATATCTCTGACTTCCGGAAATTCTTCTTTGAGGATATCGATCATATCCCGGGTGGGGTTGATATTTTCATCCAGCACCCGTTCCAGCCGGTCGCTCCATTCATCGTCATAGAGGTCATCGACTTCCTCCACCAGATCAACTATATCATCCACATCCGACAAACCGAAGTCAAACGTTCTGCGCACCATAGCTACAGATACATAAAATTCCTGCGTGTAGCTGCTGTTGTTGGTCAGCAGCCGGTAGGTATTGCCGTCAGCGGCAGTTACCACCGTCAAGCCGTGACCGTCACTAACAGCGGTTGCCCGTTCGGCATTATCTTCGTCATCCTGATTGTAATTGTAGGTAAAAGTGCCGACTTTGAGTTTGGAGGTGTTGACCGAAGTGGTCTTTTGCACATCCAGAACTACCGTCTGGCCGGGGGCCAGCGCAATGGTGTACATGTCGCTTAATGCGCCTTCGCCGGAGGTCGAACCAAAGACCAGATCCAGCTCGCCTTTGATGTTGATTATCAAACCGGCGTGGCTGGCGCTGTCAAAGGAACTGTCCACATCCAGATAGATGTCGCGCCCGAAATCAAAATATTCAACTTGAGCCATAACGTTTAACTCCTTGTTAACCAGTTGTTATTTATTGTTGCCGGCGGCATAGAATTCTTTAGCAAATTTCTGGTCATGCTTTTTTAATTCGCTTTGTTCAAGCATGTAAGAAAGCTTGGAAAATTTGAGTTCTTCCAACTTTATGACAGTGTTGTACAACGCTTTGGGAGAGGGGGTTTTGAGGTAACTTTGGATCAGTTCCCGAGCCTGCAGCAGCCGGCTCTGCACACTGCGGGGCAGTACCCAGGTGTAGGCCGGAGTGGCCGCTGAACCTACAAAGACCTTAAATTCCCGGTCGTGACCATCCAGCGACAGTCCCATGCCTTTGAGGTCGATCAGATCAAAGGTCACTACGCCGGTGTTGTCAGTAAGCTTGTGCTTGGTTTTGTCGCCGATCTTGAACATGACGTCGGTTTGGTGCATGATATAGGCGGTACTTTCCTGGCGGGTATCCACCAAATCCCGGCGGCTGCGCAGCGGTTCATCTTCAAAGCGGGTGCTGGATTCGTTGTTCAGGAAAGGATTGAGTGCCGTAAGTCCGTAGCAATCCATGGCCCAGCACCAGCGGTAGGGGAAGATACCGAAGCTGAAAACGTTGAGCAAATGACTGCAGATGCCGACCGGGAAGAGGCCCAGGCCCATGGGAATTTCATAAAGTTCCCGCCAGCCCTGATAGGGAGTAAAACGGGAAACGGTATTGTGTACTTCGTAAACTTTAAGTTCCGATTCCCGATTGCCGGTGAGTTTGAAGCGCAGCGAACCGTTATTTTCGTCCCGTTCCAGCAGCTGTACTACCGGCACATCCCGCACGGTCGAACGTTCGTAGTCGGTCATGGTCGTGTCAATATCCTGAATGTGGTTGCGGCATCCGGCGGCGGAGAAAAGCACCGCAGCACAAGCTGCTGAGAGCGACAAAAATTTGATCTTATTCATAGTATATCCTGTTATCTTCAGAGTTATGTATGTTGTTGGTTATGTTGTGATCAATAAATCAATTTTCCAGATGTTTGATAAAATTCGACCGCATATCCTGCAGAAGCTTCCCGCTGTTGTCGGCAAAAGCTTGCGGATATTCTTTATGGCATTTTTCCACATATTCCAGCAGTTTGCCTGCATCGGTGTAATTGCGGGCGGCCAGCAGCCAGTTGAAGAGTTTGCCGGTGTGGGTCATCATCTCTCCGGCGGCGGCCCGGGCAATATCGGAATCCGGACGGCCATCCTGATTTTCGTGCATGATCGCCATCTTGAAGAGCGTGAATCCGGCAATGGTATCCTGCCGGTTGTCAGCGCCCAGCAGGATCTTGCGGGCATTGAAGAGAGCTTCTTCGCTGCTGCGGGTGGTTTCCAGATATCTTCTGAACCATTCGGCAGCCTGCTGATAGTTTACTTCAGTACCGTAACCGGCCAGGTAGTATTCGGCGAGTTTTTTCATCGCCGGGCGGAAGCGGCTGCCGGCGGCGCGCTTCATCCAGTCAAAGGCTTTAGCTTGCTGCGGCGACTCCAGCTCGCTGTAATAAATTGCCAGATCATACTGGGCTTCGACTTCGCCATTGGCGGCGGCTTCGGACAGACTGCTTTCGGTATTGCAGCCCGCCAGAGCCAACAGTGCGGCAGTTCCGGAAAATGTCCGGAGCATGGCACGGGTAAAGGAGCAAGACATTGCTGAATCCCCCATTTTTCGTTGTTGATTTTATGTTATTGTTTGATCAATATCAGAAATATAATCCCAGCAGCTGAATTTTGCAAATATTTCTGCTCAATTTTCCGCACTGTAGATTATGTGCATACAGTTATCGCAAAAACAAATCGCCCCGTTTTTGGCCTGATTCAACGTTTGCGGAGTCAGCCGCAAATGGCAGTTGCCGCATTTATCCGCTTCAATACAGACCAGCGGAACGGTGGTGCCTTTTTTCAGGATCTGTTCGTAACGGGGCAGGATTTCGCTATCGACCATGCTGCGCACTTCGGGGCGTTTGGCCAGGAGTTCCCGGCCCCGCCTTTTTATGTCGCTGGCCAATTCGTTGAGTTCGGCTATTTCCTGCCGCAGCCCGGCGGTTTGCGGTTTAGCGTCGGCTTCGGCTTTACGGATGAGCAGGGTATCTTTTTCCAGCATGTCCATCAATTCGATCTGCCGGGTTTCCAGCTCGCTGATCGATTTTTTCAGCATGGCGATCGATCCGAGCATTGCCTGATATTCGCTGTTTTTTTTGACCAGGGCAGATTGTTCCTGCAATTTGCCGGCTTTATCGTTGAGTTCAGCGATCTGTGATTCGGTCTGTTTGAGCTCCAGTTCGTGCTGCGCACGTTTTTCACGGGCGCTGCGGACGCCGCTTTCCACGGAGGCGATTTGCTTCTGGATCTTTTCGGCTTCTTTGGGCAGCATCGTCAAACGCAATTTCAAATTGCGTATTTCCATATCCAATTCTTGCAGTTTCAACAGATTTTCCGCCCAAATCGCACTCATGTTTCAAATTCCTTATACTTATGTTTAAAAAAGATTCATCTGATTGCTGTTGTCGTTGTTTCTGGCCGCAGCGCTGGGCGGCAGCCCCAGTTTTTCGTAGGCTTTGGCGGTTACGATCCGCCCTCTGGGGGTGCGGATAAGATAGCCTTTCTGGATCAGAAACGGTTCGTAGACCTCTTCCAGAGTACCTTCTTCTTCGCCGACTGTTACCGCAATATTTTTTACTCCGACCGGGCCGCCGTTGAAATTGCGGATGATCGCTTCCAGTATCCGGTTGTCAATATCATCCAGCCCGTCGGGGTCGATTTTCAGCATGTTGATGGCCAGCGCCGCCACTTCGGCAGTGATCACCGAGTCGGCTTTGACTTGAGCGTAATTGCGGGCCATGCGCAAAAGATTATTGGCGATACGCGGTGTACCCCGGCAGCGGCGGGCCAGTTCCAGAGCGCCATCGTCCTCAATATCAGTATTCAATATCCGGGCGCTGCGTTTGATGATTTCCATCAAACTGGCGTCATCGTAGTAGTCCAGCCGCACGTTGACCGAAAAACGGCTGCGCAGCGGTGCCGAGAGCATCCCCTGCCGGGTGGTTGCTCCCAATAAAGTAAAGTGCGGTATATTCAAACGCACCGATCTTGCTCCCGGGCCCTGTTCCAGCACGATGTCGATAAAAAAGTCCTCCATTGCGCTGTAAAGATACTCTTCGACCACCGGATTCAAACGGTGGATCTCGTCAATAAACAATATATCGCCTTCGGTCAAGCTGGTCAGCAGTCCGGCCAGATCGCCGGGTTTCTCAATAGCCGGGCCGCTGGAACTCTTCAGAGAACAGCCTTTTTCGTTGGCAATAATGTAGGCCAAACTGGTCTTGCCCAGCCCCGGCGGACCGGAAAGCAGGATATGTTCCAAAGGTTCGTCCCGCTTGACGGCCGCACTGACCATCAGCTCCAGCAGCACTTTGGCATCCTGCTGGCCGGGAAATTCAGAAAAACGGGCCGGACGCAGCAGATTATCGCTGCTGCCGTCTTTACGGTTCAGGGTAGAGGTAATAAATCGCTCGCTCATATACAAAAATGTGCAAAAAATATCGTTAAAAAAATTGCTTTTAACTTGTTTAGAGGTTAAATTAAAATGCGTTAAATACAATTTAGCTGTTTTTACGAAAAATACCAGTATAAAACTGAAAAAAAATCAAAGAAAGGTTCTTGCTATGAGTTGGAATGCAGAAATTGCCGCTCGTACCGCCAACACCATCCGCGCTTTGAGTGCTGATGCTATCCAGAAAGCCAAATCCGGTCACCCCGGTATGCCGATGGGCAACGCTGATTATGCTGTGACGCTTTTCAGCAAGTATTTGCGCTTCAATCCGGCCAACCCGGGCTGGTTTGCCCGTGACCGTTTTGTGCTTTCCGCCGGCCACGGCTCCATGCTGGAATACAGCTTGCTGCACTTGTTCGGTTATGGTTTGGATATGGAAGAACTCAAAAACTTCCGTCAGTGGGGCAGCAAGACCCCCGGTCACCCGGAATTCGGTCACACCGCCGGTGTGGATATTACCACCGGTCCGCTGGGCAGCGGTATGGCCAGTGCTGTGGGTATGGCCATGGCCGCCAAATATCTGGCTGCTGTCAGCGGCATGGATGAAGCCGGTCTGCTGGACAGCAAGATCTACATCATCTGCGGCGACGGCTGCATGATGGAAGGTGCCACCAGCGAAGCAGCGTCGCTGGCCGGTCATCAGAAGCTTGACAACATCATCTGTTTCTACGATGATAACAATATCACCATCGAAGGCAACACCAGTCTGGCCTTCACCGAAGATGTGGGCAAGCGTTTTGAAGCCTACAACTGGCGCGTGCTTTATTGCGACAACGCCAACGATATTGCCAAGTGCGACGCCGTACTGGCTGAAGCTCAGAAATCCGACGGCCGCCCGACTTTGATCATCGGCAAAACCACCATCGGTTACGGTGCGCCCAACAAGCAGGGCACGAGCGGCGTCCACGGTGAACCGCTCGGCGACGATGAAGTTGCCGCCATGAAGGCTAATCTGGGTCTGCCGGCTGACAGCTTCTATGTGGCCGATGACGTGCGTGCTTTCTGCGATGCCCGGGTGGCCGAAGTCAAGGCTGCTGCCGCTGAATGGGAAGCCAAGTATGGCGATTATGTGGCCGCCAACCCCGATAAGGCGGAAATCCTGAGCAAGCTTTTGAACAAGCGAGTTCCGGAAAACCTGCTGGAAGAACTTTTGAAGGTCGCTCCGATCGACAAGCCCACTGCCAGCCGTGCTTCCAGCGGTACTGTGCTGCAGAAGGCTGCTGAATTGGTTCCGGCGCTGTGGGGCGGTGCTGCTGACCTGGCTCCCTCCACCAAGAGCAACGTCAAGGTCGGCGGCGATTTCGGTCCCGAAAACCGGGCCGGACGCAACTTGCACTTCGGTGTGCGTGAATTGGCTATGGGTATGGCGGGCAACGGTATTGCCCTCTTTGGTGCGGCGATTCCTTACACCTCGACTTTCTTTGTCTTCAGCGATTATATGAAGCCGGCCATCCGTCTGGCGGCGCTGCAGAAACTGCACCAGATCTACATCTTCACTCACGACAGCTTCTACGTTGGCGAAGATGGTCCGACCCACGAACCGATCGAACAGATCGCCATGCTGCGCAGCATCCCCGGCGTGACCGTTATCCGTCCGGCGGAATCTCACGAAGTCGCCGGTGCCTGGGCCGCAGCTTTGCAGGCCGATGGACCTGTGGCGCTGCTGCTGACCCGTCAGAATCTGGATGCCTTTGATGAAGAAATGGCCAAGAAGGTGGATGTGGCCAAGGGTGCTTATGTGGTAAGCGATGATGAAGAAGTTTCGCTGATTCTGATCGCCACCGGTTCGGAAGTCGGTCTGGCACTCAAGGTTGCGGATATGTTCCGGGCGCAGGAAATCGGCGTGCGGGTTGTTTCCATGCCGTCGCAGGAACTCTTCCTGCAGCAGAGCAAGGAATATCAGGATTCGGTGCTGCCGCCGGAATGTGATCTGCGGGTTTCCATCGAAGCAGCCAGCACCTTCGGCTGGCACAAGTTTGTCGGCAGCGAAGGTCTGGCCATCGGGTTGGATACCTTTGGCGCTTCCGCTCCGTACAAGGTTCTGGCTGAAGAATTCGGCTTTACCCCCGAAAAGGTGGCGCAGAAGATCGTTGAACACTTTGCCGGTGACAGCTGCGGATGCGATTGCGGCAGCTGCGGCGGATGCCATTGATCCGGTGTGATACAGGGAGTTGGAACAGATCATGAAATCTCTGTACAGTGTTTTGGGCGGAGTGGCGGCTGCAGCGATCCTTTGCAGTTGCTGCATGATGCCGGAAGAACCCCAGCAGCCCAAGATCCGGGAAATCGTTGAAAAACATCAACAGCGGGTCAACCGCAATGATGAATTGAACATCCTCTGCGGAAAAGCCTGGGTGCCGATTTATATCAAAGGTCAGGAAGGCGTTGACGGCAAAAATGCCATCACGCTGCCGGCGGATGTGCAGGCCTATATTGAATTTCACCGCAACGGCAAGATCAGCGGTTTTGCCGGGGTGAATGTGTTCAACGGTTCTTTTGCGGTGACGGCTCCGAATCTGCTGCGTTTCGGTGCGTTGGTCACTACTTTGCAGGCCGGACCGCATCTGGATTACGAAATGCTGATGATGGCGCAGTTGAACGACGTTGACCACTTTGAAGTGCTCAAAAATGGTGAAATCGAGTTCAAAAAACGCAATATGCTTATGATGCGCTGCAAGCCGGTGGCGTTGAATAAGCTCGTGCGCAAGAGCCCCAAGGCAATGACTCCGGTTCCTCCGGAAGCCAAGAGTCGTATTGCGCCCAAGGGCGGTGACGCTCCGGCGGCCAATCCGGCCCTGCCGACAGTGGAAAAGGCTCCGGTCAAAAAATAAAAGCTGGAATAACTGTGATTGTCCGGTAAAGTCAATGACGCTTTTCCGGACAATCCGGGAAAAAAATCCGGTATAAGTTGCAAATATCCGAATTGTGTGGTATTTTATATAGTGAGGATATTTTTGCAATATTGTACCATACCATAAATTGAGGTGAATTTCTGATGATGAAAGAAAGACGAGTGGTGGTTACCGGTTGCGGCGCGATTTCCTGCGTCGGCAACAGTGTTCCGGAGTTGTGGGCCGCAGTCACCGAGGGCCGTTGCGGTCTGGATAAGGTCACCCGGTTTGATACGACCGGTTTCCGTTCGGCAGTGGCTGGCGAAGTCAAAGATTTTGATGTTACCAAGTATATGTCCGCTAAAGAAGCCAAGCGGTTGGATCTTTTCTGTCAGTATGCCATTGCTGCTGCTGACGAAGCAGTGGCGCAGGCCAAGGCTGATTTTACCAGCGAAGATTGCACCATTGACCGTGACCGGGTGGGTGTGCTGGTTTCCAGCGGTATCGGCGGTTTGGGCTCCATGTGCGAACAGGATGCCACTTATCTGAGCAAAGGTCCGGGACGTATTTCTCCGTTGATGATCCCGATGATGATCGGCGACCTGGCCTCCGGTAATATTTCCATGCGCTACAATGTGCGGGGACCGAACTTCGGTTTGGTTTCGGCTTGCGCCTCCGGCTGTCACAGCATCGGCGAAGCATTTTGGATGATCAAGCGCGATGATGCGGATATGATGATCACCGGTGGTGCCGAAGCGGCGATCGTGCCGTTGGGCTATGCCGGGTTCTGCAGCATGAAGGCTATGAGTTCGCGTAACGATGATCCCAAGCACGCCAGCCGTCCTTTCGATGCCGAGCGTGATGGTTTTGTTATGTCTGAAGGTGCCGGAGTGCTGGTGTTGGAAGAATTGGAACATGCGCTCAAGCGGGGTGCTACGATCTACGCCGAAGTGGTCGGTTATGGCGCTACTGGCGATGCTTATCACATTACCTCCCCCCATCCGGAAGGGCAGGGCGCTGCTGCGGCGATCAAGATGGCGCTGCGTCATGCCGGTCTGGAACCGGAAGATGTGGATTACATTAATGCGCATGGTACCAGTACCGAATTGAACGATAAGTACGAAACGCTGGCGATCAAGGCTGCGCTCAAAGAACACGCCTACAAAGTATCGGTCAGCAGTACCAAGGGTTCCACCGGTCACGCATTGGGCGCTGCCGGCGGTATCGAATCCATTGTCTGCGTGCAGGCTATCGTCAATCAGACGGTGCCGCCGACGATCAATTACGAAAATCCGGATCCGGCTTGCGATTTGGATATCACCCCCAATGTGGCCAAGAAGCGGGAAATCGATGTGGCGTTGAACATCAACCTCGGTTTCGGCGGTCACAATGGTGTGGTTGCTTTCAAGCGTTACAAATAAATCAATGGATACAGGAGGCGTAAGTTTATGAAAAGCGTTGTTATGTTGGCCGGTGCCGGTGCGCTGGCGATGCTGCTTGCGGGTTGCGCTCCGGAGCTTGACCAGACTCAGTTGAGCCCCGAAGAACAGGCGTGGGCCGCAAATTTCAAAGAAAATTATGGTGCATGGCAGCCTCCGGAATCCATTCCGCGGGCCGTCCGGCGGGATGATTTGGTTCAGAATCCTGCCGGCAATCCTGCTGCCGGGGCGAACAGCAGTTTTGAATCTCAGACTGTGGATGCCGCTCCGGTGGTAGATGCTCCGGCTCCGGCAGCTCCGGCAGCTGTAGAAGCCCCGGCGCCTGCGCCGGTGGCAGATCCTGCACCGGTGGCCGAAGCAGCAGCTCCGGCTGGCCAGACTGAGGTTTATACGGTCGTAAAAAATGATACTCTGGGTGCTATAGCCCGCAAGTTCTACGGTCGTGCCAGTGCCTGGAAGCGTATTCAGGAAGCCAATCAGGACATTCTCAAGGGCAAGACAACGATCTACCCGGGGATGAAACTGCAGATCCCCCGTCCGTAAGTTGCCTGAAATGGTGATCTGATAACCAGAAGGTGCGGTACGCTGCCGGGCAGTGTGCCGCACTTTTTCAGTTTATAACAAAGAGCATGGAAACAATTTTTTATTTTGAAAACGGTCTGACTCCGGATTGGCGCATATCCGGCCGTCCCGCATTGAATTGGAACGAGCTGGAGGAGGTGTTGACGGTGCATTTAGTGCCCCGTGACCGGCAAGTGGCCATATCCGGCAGCGAGGAATCCTGTGAACGTGCGTTGGAGTTTTTCAACGAGTTGTCGCAGCTGCATCAGTTGCGGCGGCGGGAGCTTGACCGGCAGGATATCGAGCAGCTGATCAAGGCCTATCGCCGCAGTGAAGAAGGCGATCTCAAGGCGCTTTTTGCCGGGCGCATCAAAGTCGGCAGCGGCAAACGGGAGGTGTTGCCCCGCAGTAAAAATCAGTTGGAATATCTGAAAGCCCTGCGGGAAAAAGAGGTGATTTTCGGAGTGGGCCCTGCCGGTACCGGCAAGACTTATCTGGCTATGGCAGTAGCAGTATCGGAATTGCTGGCGGGTAATTGCAGCCGCATAGTTCTGACCCGTCCGGCCCGGGAAGCGGGCGAAACGTTGGGTTTTCTGCCCGGCAGTCTGGAAGAAAAGATCATGCCTTATCTGCGGCCATTGTACGATGCACTTTACGACATGCTCGATCCGGGCGAGGCCGCCAATTTGATCGAACGCAATGTGATTGAAGTTGCACCGTTGGCTTTTATGCGCGGGCGCACGCTGAACAATGCGTATATTATTCTGGACGAAGCGCAAAATACCACCGAGGAGCAGATGTTGATGTTTCTGACCCGCTTGGGATACAATTCCCGCTGCGTGGTTACCGGGGATCCGTCACAGAGCGATTTGACCCGCCACGAACGTTCCGGCCTGGTTCATGCGTTGAATACGCTGGACAGAATACCGGAAATCGGGATCATCGAATTTACTACCCGGGATGTGGTGCGCCACGCCCTGTTGGAAAAGATCATTCATGCGTATGCTGCCGATCGCAGCTGATTTTATGGGAAAGGAGCCAAGTAGTTATGCAGAAAAGAAGTGTAAGTATCCGCAATCGGGCAGGGATCCATTGCCGTCCGTCCAGCGTAATACTTAATGCGGTCAATGCGGAATTTGCCGATCATACTTTTGTGTTGACTTCGCAACGTGGCGAAAGCTGCGAACTTAACAGCATCATGGGGCTGCTGGCCCTCTGTCTGGCGTGCGGAGAAACCGCTGAACTGACCGTAGAGGGGCCGAACGAAGTCAACGCCATAGAGCGCATTGGTGATTTATTGGAAACCGAATATGACTTTCCACCACAAAAATAATGGAGTTTGATTAAGAATGATTAAGGTTTGTCAGTGTTGGGATGACGGTCCGCTCAACGATTTGAAAGTGACTGAACTTTGCCGCAAATACAATGCCAAAGCCACCTTTAACCTCAATCCCGGTTCGCACCGTGCAGATGCCCGGATCACCGATACCGGCCATCTCTACAAAGGTGTGTATCATTCCGGAAGATTGGCGTGGAACGAAGTGGTCAGCGTTTACGAAGGGTTTGAGATCGCTTCGCACGGCATGTGTCATTTGCAGGCAGACTGGGTGGATCCGCAGGTGTTTTTGTCGGATGCGGTTTCGGCCAAAAAGATCATTGAAGATAAATTTCAAAAAGAGTGCCGCGGTTTTGCCTGGCCGTGCGGCCGTTTTACTGCCGAAACTTGCGATTTGCTGCGGAAAGCTGGTTTTGCTTACGGCCGCACTACGTTGTATACGGATTCGGTGCTGCCTTGCGAAGATTTTCTGCAGCTGAAGAGCAACTGCCATTTTCAGGATCCGGAATTCTGGCAGAAGTTTGAAAAGGCCCGTTCCTGCGGTGTTTTCTATTTCTGGGGACACAGCTACGAGATGATGGATGATCCGGCTTTGCTGGCGGCTTATGAAGATAAATTGCGCCGACTCAGCGAAGATCCGGAAGTGGAATGGATCAACGTGATCGATCTGACCAAATAAGCTGCAATTTCAGCAAAATAAACGGGAGCTCACAGCGGCCGGCGGGCCGATGCCGATGCTCCCGTTTTTTGCTGTCCGGTAGGGGTTAAACTGAGCATTGCCATGCAGCAGATAATAAAATACAGCAAGGGAAACTTTGTGTTTTTTTTATCCGGATTCAGGGCAAAAAAATGGCAACCCCACAAGGATTCGAACCTCGACTAAATGAACCAAAATCATTTGTGCTACCATTACACCATAGGGTTGCTTCATTACATAATTTACTGCACTTTTTAAAAAAATCCAATATTGAAAGTGATTTTTTTAAAGCTTTTTGCAAGTTTGAGCTTGTCAATAGTTGACTTTTTGTATCTGACAGCTATTTTAATACTTGCAAAATAGTGATTTTTTCAGAGTGATTCAAGGATTTTTTATGGACCCGGTAATTTTTTCGATTGGAAGTTTTTCTTTGCGTTGGTATGGCGTGATGGCGGCATTGGGCTTTCTGCTGGCGCTGGGACTTATGCTGCTCAACCGCCGTCATGCCCGGCTCAGCAAAGATCAGGTGACTAATACTGTCATGCTGGCCATGCTGGCCGGGGTGTTGGGCGCACGCATATTTTATGTGTGTTTGAATTGGAGTTTTTACCGGCAGCATCCGGCTATGATCGTTCGGGTCGATCAGGGCGGATTGGTCTTTTACGGCGGGTTTATTTTGGCGGCTGTTGCGCTTATTTACTACATCCGCAAGATTTGCCGCAAGGATTTTGTGCGGGTATTGGATATAACTGCCCCGGCGTTGGCCGCTGCTCATGCGCTGGGACGGATCGGCTGTTTTTTCAATGGCTGCTGTTATGGAAAACCGGCGCAGCTGTTTTGGGCGTACAGCTATGCGCCGGGGACAGAGCCGTTCAAGCGTTACGGTGCCTTGCCGCTGCATCCGGTGCAGATTTATGAGGCGCTGTTGAATATCGTATTGGCGGCTGTGCTGTTTTATCTGGTGAGGCAAGGACGCCGGGGGATGGCGATGTCCGCATACATACTTGCGTACGGAGTCTTGCGTTTTATTGACGAATTTTTCCGGGGCGATCATGTGGAACTGGTGCGTGGCTTTACGCCGGCGCAGGTGATCGGTTTTGGCATGATACCGCTGGGGATCGGGCTTTTGATCTATTTTTACCGGACGGCGCAACGTTCAGAAAACTCCGGATTGGAAGCCGCAGAATGATTCGGAAATTAGTTTTTGAACCAGCTGGCGGTGCCCGGCGGCTTGATCAATTTCTGGCCGATGCGCTGCCGGAACAATCCCGCTCTTATTTGCAGAAACTGGTTAAATCCGGTGCGGTCAAAGTCGATGATGTGATAATTACTGTCAACAAAACTATGCTGGATCGTCCATGCCATATTTATGTGGAATTGCCGGAACTGCAGAATAACGAACTGCCGGCGGCGGAGCCTTTTGAATTTGAATTGCTTTATGAAGATGAACACATGGCCGTTATCAATAAGCCGCCGGGGGTGGTGGTGCATCCGGCCCCCGGTAACTTGGATGGTACGGTGGTCAATGCCATATTAAGCCGTTATCCGGAGCTGCGTTCGGCTGAATTGCCGGACGGCAGCCGTCCGGGGATCGTCCACCGGCTGGATAAGGATACTTCCGGTTGTCTGGCCATCGCCCGCACTCCGGAGGCACAGTTCAAGCTGGGAGCCGCTTTTGCGGAACGTTCCACCCGCAAGACCTATCTGGCGCTGACTGTGGGAGTGCCGCAGGAACGGCGCGGCCGGATCGAAAATCTGATTGGACGGCATCCGGTCAACCGGCAGAAAATGGCGGTGGTGCAAACTAACGGCAAAACTGCCATCAGCGAATATGAAGTCGTGACTGATGGCTGGCTGGGAAAACTGCGGGTCGCTCTGGTACGGGTGCGTATTTATACAGGCAGGACGCATCAAATACGGGTGCATTTAGCTGGTTTGAAAACACCGGTGCTGGGTGATGAGGTTTACGGCGGAGCCCGGCAGGCGATCGGAGTGCCCCGGCAGATGCTTCACGCCTGGCGCTTGCAAATACCGCATCCAATAAGCGGAGAAATGATCAAAGTTGAAGCACCTTTGCCTCAGGATTTTGCCGAATTGTACCGTCAGCTGCGCACTGCTTGCAGTAATTGAGCTTGCCGGTTATCATCTGATAAAGCTTACGGCACGATATTGCCGGCGGCTTCCAGGATCCGGGAATTGTCTTCCAGCGAACTGAGCAGCAGTTTTATCGGATATACCGCATTGATCTGAAACGGCGTGGAGGCCCGCAAATCGACCTTGCCTGGCGCATAAGGCGTCATGGCGGCGATCTCGCTGCGCTGATTGATCAAAACCTGATTGTGTGAATCGCTGACCGTGGTAGTCAGCGAAAGCCGGTCATGGGGCGCCAGCGGCACAGCCAGCACACTCAAGAGATCACCTTCGGCATGATAGCCGAAGACCCATCTATCGCCAACTTCGTCAAAGTGACGCAGTCCTTTAACAGTAAGCATTCTGAATTTAACAGTTTTTTTCTCGCCCGGCTCCAGTTTGTATGTCCAGAGTGGAGCGGCGCTTCCGTGTTCAGCTTCCCACTCAACAGTGAGTTGGTTCATGGAGCTTGCTTTATCCGGCACCCAGATCAAAGTGGTATTGCCCAAAAGTTCAGTGAATCCGAACATATCCGGCGGAATCAGTCGCGGATGCGTAAAGGGGATGATTTCCCGATTGAAATAATTTTTGAAGCCTTTGTAGTCACGGGCCACCCGGCGCCACCACCAGGAATTGCGGTTTTTGGGATCCATGATGGTAGTTTCGTTGTTCAGAAAATTTTTGCGCACACCGTCAACATAACGGATGATTTCCCGACGCAGCTCCAGCTGCAGCGGTTCAACACCGTTGCGTAAAAACGTAAATTCCGGAGTGAAATCCACCAGACATGCCCGCTTGCCGCTGTTATGTAAAACAGTTTCAAAATCGATCCGGGCGTTGACGGGATCCATGACCACTTGCAGAAATGCATTTACTTCGTAGGAATCGCGTTTGTATTTTCTGGAATATTTGACGCCTTGAGGTGCTTTCTGCAGCAGCCAGTCAGCTTCGCCGTGTATGGCCGTTGGCCGGCGCATGGCCGTGCGCACCCGGACATCCGGCCGCAAAAACATCCGGATCCGGGCTTCGCTTTCATCCAGCGTGTGTTTGCCGTTGACGTCACTGCGGGGCATGATGCCGAAATCGCCGCCGGTGATACTTCCGCTGTGGATTGAGGAATTTAAAAAAGCCATCTGGGCGTATTTGTTGCTGAAGATCAGTCCTTCTTCAACATTTTTGTCTTTGCCGCCTAAAATCGTTTTATAGTCACTGCCGCTGCAGAACTGAGGCTGCAGCGCAAAGATCAGATACAAAAGCAGAATAAATATTTTTGACATCACTCTCCTCCGTTTATAACAAAGCAATTTGCCAAATCCACCCTGACTGCAGTTGCTTTTTTGATGGTATAAAAAATACTATAATAAATATAGTACAGTCGTTAAAAAATGCAAGTGTCAAGCCGTTTTTTGATGTTAAAAAAAGTAAAGCGGGCAATATTTTGGTAAAAAAAGCGTTTTTTGTGATGAAAAAAATTTGTAAATATCGGATTTGCATGTATTTTAAAAGCTATCGTTGTGGCAAATTCCGGCAATGGTGCCGGTTTTTGCCGTGAGTAATAAAGTACCAAAACAAACTAACAGAACAACAAAACAATGGTAAAAAAACTCAGAACCCCCGACGTCGAAACGAGTAATTTCGTTGATTTCGCCGACATGCCCTCCATGGAGGAACTTCTCACCGGCATTACTGCTGCCAAGAAGGAATTTGTGCCCGGCACGATCCTCGAAGGTAAAATTGCCGAAAAACGTACCGATGGAGCTTTGATCGATATCGGTTACAAAGCGGAAGGTTTTGTCCCCGCTGCTGAATTCACCAACTGGGAAAGCGTTTCCCGCGGCGATGTCGTGAGCGTCTACCTCGAAGAAAGCGAAAACGAAAACAGCATGCCCGTTTTGAGCGTGCACAAGGCCAACGCGATGATGGCCTGGAACCGTATCACCAGCGAATGCGGCGAAGGTTCCGTGGTCAAGGGTCTTATGAAGCACCGTGTCAAGGGTGGTATTATTGTTGATATTCAGGGTGTGGAAGCCTTCCTGCCCGGCAGCCAGATCGATGTCGGCCAGGTTCGCAATATGGATGAATACATTGGCAACGAATACGATGTCAAGATCCTCAAAATCAACACCGATCGCCGCAATATCGTGGTTTCCCGCCGCGAACTGCTGGAAGAAACCATGCGCGATATCCGCAGCAAGCTCCTCGGCGAAATGAAAGTCGGCGATCTGCGGATGGGTAAAGTTAAGAACATCGTTGATTTCGGTGCTTTCATCGACCTCGGCGGTGTGGATGGTCTGCTGCATATTACTGATATGTCCTGGGGCCGTATTTCTCATCCCAGCGAAATGCTGCAGGTCAATCAGGAAATCGAAGTGCTTATCCGCGACATCGATATGGTCAAGGAACGCGTCAGCCTGGGCTACAAGCAGAAGACCAACAATCCCTGGAACGAAGTCGATACCAAGTATCCCGTCGGCAGCCGCGTGAGCGGTACTGTTGTCAACATCATGCCCTACGGTGCGTTCATTGAATTGGAACGCGGCGTGGAAGGTTTGGTGCATGTCACTGAAATGTCCTGGACCAAGCGCATCACCAAGCCGACTGAAGTGGTCAGCCAGGGTGAAACCATCGAAGCTGTGGTGCTGGATATCGACAAAGAAAACAAGAAGATCAGCCTCGGCTTGCGTCAGCTCGACCGCAATCCGTGGGAAATGCTGCTGGAAAAACATCCGGTTGGCAGCAAGGTCAAGGGCAAAGTCCGCAACATGACCAGCTACGGTGCGTTTGTTGAAATCGAAGACGATATCGACGGCATGATCCACGTTTCCGACATGTCCTGGACCCGCAAGATCAACAATCCGTCTGAATTGCTCAACGCCGGTGATGAAGTGGAAGCTGTCATTCTGGACATCAATCCCGAACAGCAGCGTGTCAGCCTCGGCCTCAAGCAGTTGGAAAATGACCCCTGGGAAAACATCGAACAGCTCTACAAGATCGGCGATGTGGTCAAGGGCAAAGTCACCAAGATCACCGCTTTTGGTGCTTTTGTTGAACTCTCCAACAAAATCGACGGTCTTATCCACATTTCCCAGCTTTCCAAGGATCATGTGGAAAAGGTCAAGGATGTCCTCAACGTCAACGATGAAGTCGAAGCCCGCGTGATCAAAGTCGACCACGACGAACGCCGCATCGGCCTCTCCATCAAGGCTGTCACCGAACAGTTTGACGAAGAAGACCTCAAGGCTGCCGGCGAAGAATATGCCGCTGCCGCTGCTCTCAAACCCGAAGACAACATGGTCACCCTGGGTGATCTCTTCGATGCTCAGAGCAAATAATCAGTAATTCCTGATTACTTTACCCCCTGTCTGTAAAAAGGCAGGGGTTTTTTATTGCCGATATGGGCAAAAGCATCCGCAGTTTGCCTGGTTGTCAAGGCTGGTTGATCTGATAAAACCTTGAGATAAATAAAGATTTCTTTGCTTGCAGATTTGATTTTATAGTGATGTAATGCTATTGTATAACGATTGTATTATAGGATTATTGTGTCAAGATTATGTTTGAATGTCGGAAAATATACGGTAACTTATTGCTGCTCAGTGTGATAGTTTTTACACTGGGGGCGTCCTGCCGTCCCGCTGAATGCTGCGTGTTCGGAAATGAACTCAGCTGGCAGACTCCGGCTCAGGCGGTGGATTTCAAGTGGGATAACCGGTCGGGAGCGATCGTTTACCGCGGTGGACAGATCAAGGCAGTCTTTGGCAATGAATTTATCGGCTTGCTGCCGACTGCCCAGGACGAGGTGCAGTTTTTTGCAGTGTATGAGCCCCGTTGGGGAGAGGATGTTTTAAGTCCGGAGGTGGTTTGCTGGCAGCTGCCGGACTCCCGGGGGCCTCCGGATATAATGCTGCAGCATGGATAAAAATTGAACTGAATATGGTTTTTGATAATCTGTAGAATAAAAATAAAATAATTGTATGTATAATAAAAACAATAAAAACAAGGTTTCGGCAAAACGATTCCGGGAGTCGGCAGTATGAATAAAACGATCAACTACCGCGCCGCCATTGATAATGCCGGGGTGATGACCAAACTTTCCGCCATCGGAACTGTCCTCAGTGCGGTGTTTGCATTGCTTCTGCTGATTTTGGGCGTGGTCAAAAGCTCTTTTGCCAATTCCGATGCGTTCGCAGTGGTGGTGATACCTTACACTGTAGCAACGCTCTTTGGATTGGCAGCAACTCTTTACGGCATGTTTGCCAAAGGTGCGGCGATTGAAAATGAAGAAAAGATCCTGCTCGCCAAACGCCACGACAACAACATGCTGGCGGTGGACGAAGATGCTCGCTTTACTCAGCAGCGCACTTTTGACAATTATGTTAAGTATGCTCCTTATGTTTTAAGCGTAGCGGGAGCGATTTTGATTGCCGTGCTGGCACTGCTCTTTTTCCAGCATTGGAGTGAACGCAGTGCTGAATTGCGTGAAGCGGTGCTGCACTCGGCACCGGCAAATCCGATGTATATGGTTTTTCTGGCAGCGGTGCTGGGTGTTATATCACTCTTTGCCGGAGCATTTTATAATGGACAGTCCCATGAAGATACTTTCCGCTGGCTGCGGCCTTTCGGAGCCTGGATGATCGCCGGAGCGATCGCATCGGCGGCGGCGGTGGTTTCCGGGCTTTGCTTCAAGTCCGGCATGAAAGATTACGATCCGGTGATCGCCCGGATCCTGCTGGGGATCTATCTGGTGCTGGCAGTTGAATTGCTGCTGAGTTTTGTGGTGGAATTTTACCGTCCCCGGACTTTGGAAGAATCCCGACCGGTCTTTGAAAGCCGTATCCTGGCGCTCTTTACTGAACCCGGCGGGGTGATGCGCAACTTTGCGGATATGCTGGATTATCAGTTCGGCTTCAAGGTTTCTTCAACATGGATGTACAGTTTTGTGGAGCGGGCGATTTTTCCGCTGCTGCTGTTGTGGGTGCTGCTTTTGTGGGGGTCCACGGCGATACACGAGGTCAATTCCAACGAAGTTGGTCTGCGCTCCAATCTGGGGAAATTGACCAATACCGAAAAACCGCTGCCGCCAGGCATATACTTTACGTTGCCGTGGCCGTTCGGAACCATTGATAAATATTCCTGCGATCAGATCTACGAAGTGATCATCGGGCACGAAGAACATGATCATGAGGAAGAGGAAGAAGAATATGTAGATGATGGTCACGGCCATGCTCCGCCACCCAAAAAAGAAAAGAAAAAAGACGATTTGCGGGTGGTTTTGTGGACAGCTGAACATGGCGAAGGAAATAATAACTTTATCGTAGCCAATGATGTATCGCTTTCCGGTGACGATAAAAGCAGTGATGTGCTGGGGGATTTTTACTTTGTAGGTCTTTCCATGCCCATCCAGTACCATGTGCTGCCGGAAGGAGTCTTTAACTACGTTTACGGCAGTGTTGACGCCCGGGAAGTGATCAAAAATATCGGTCACATGGTCGTGACTGAATATCTGGCCAGTGCGCCGTTTTATCAGGTAATCACCAGCGGTCGTCGGGAAGCCGAAGAAAAACTTAAGCAGCGTATCCAGAAAGAGTGCGATGCGCAGAAGCTGGGGGTCAAGATCATTGCCGCTAATTTAGTGGGTATCCATCCGCCGACTCAGGTGGGGGCCGAGTTCCAGAAGGTGCTGGGCGCCATGGAAGAACGCGAAAAGATGGTTCTGGCGGCCAAGGCATACAAAGAACAGGTGCTGCCGCAGGCCAAGGCGGATGCGTTGGCGATCCGGGAGCAGGCCGCTGCCCGGAGCTATCAGACTGCGACGGTGGCCAAAGCGGTCAGCGAACGTTTTCTCAAGCAGCTGCAGGCGTATGAAACTATGCCCAAGTTGTTTATGTTGAAAAATTATCTTGATTTTCTGGAAAAAGACTGCAAGGATGTCCGCAAGTATGTGCTCAGCAGTTCGCTGCAGGGCGATGTGTACGAGCTTAATCTGGAAGAAAAAGAGCGTTTGAACCTCTTTGATGCCAATTTGAATGAGTAAAAGATTGAAATTTATATAAAAGAAAGGCGTAAGCACTAATCATGTCAAGCAAGGTTTTCAAACATTGGCCGACACTCCTTTTGGGGGTGTTTGTATTTGCAGTGTTGCTGGTGGCGGTATTCACCTATCAGGTGAGCACTACGGAAGTAGCAGTAGTGGAACGTATGGGGCAGATGCTCAACGAGCATCCGGAAGCCGGTCTGCACTTCCGCTGGCCGTATCCTTTTGAAAAAATCACCAAGTATGATAAACGTCTGCATTGTTTCGGCGGCCGGGAAGGGCAGATCGAAGAAACAGCCACAGCGGATAAACAAAACATTCTGGTCGGAGTGTTTATTACTTACAAAATCAGCGATCCGCTGGTTTTTGCCAAGCGTATGACCAGTTTCAAGAAAGCCGAAAATGAATTGGATATCTGGATGCGTGGAGCTAAAAATGCCGCTTTCGGTAAATATAAGTTTGATCAGATCCTGACCACCAATCCTGCCAATATGCGGCTCAACGCCATTGCTGAACAAATCAAAAATGATATGGCCGAAAAAGCCCGTCCTTACGGTTTGGAAATCTGCTCGGCCGGTATCACCACGCTTAATGTGCCGGAAGCGGTCAGCAGCAAGGTCTTTGAACGCATGAATCAGGATCGTATGCTGGCTGCTCAGCGGTATCTGGGCGAAGGCAAGCTCCGGGCCGAAGAGATCCGCATTGCTGCTGATAAAGAACGGGCCAACATCATTGCCAACGCCGAAGCGCAGGCCAAGGAAATCAGCGCTCAGGGCGACGTGGAAGCTGCCAAATATCTGCGGGTTTTTGACAAGAATCCGGAACTGGCTGCATTTTTGCGCAAACTCGACAGCTTGCGGGCGATCATGAAAAGCAAGACCACGCTGGTGTTGGATACCAATACCGATCCCTTTACGCTGTTGAAAAGCAATGCTGACCAGCTTGCTCCTGTTTCTCCGGTAAAAAGCGCCAAATAATGAGGCTGTTTTATGGATTACAACAAAAATAATAATGCGCCTGATTCCGAGCTGTACAATCAGTACGGCGGCGGTGTCCGGGCGTTTATGAAAGCCGGCCACTGGGTCTTTCTGGCTCTGGTGGGGCTGATTTTTGCCATGCTGGTGTATTTCTTTACGCTGGGTGGTTACTTTGCAGTTTCTCCGCAGGAAGCGGTGATCGTGCTGCGTTTCGGCAAGTACGAAAAGACCTACACCAGCGACTGGCATTGGTTTTTGCCGGATCCGGTTACCAGCAAAGTGGTGGTGCCGACCAGCCCACAAACACTGCAAGTTACTTTCAATGCCGGTGTTATGCCTAACGAGCTGCCGCCTCCCGGGCCGAATGGCGAATTGCCCGGTCTGCAGCCCAACCGTGACCGTTATCTGCTGACGGCGGATGCCAATATCATCCATGCCAGCTGGAGTGCCCGTTTTCAGGTAAGCGATCCGGCTCTTTTCTACCAGACGCTGCGGGTGCCGGCTGATCCGGCCGGTCCGGATGAAATCGTCGTGGATGAAGGCAGCGAATTGGGCCGCCGCGGTCCCCGGACGCTGCTGGCCAGAATGTTGGAAAGCGCCGTGATTACTACGACTGCCGCCTGGAAGGTTGATGAGATTCTCTACTCCAGACAGACCGAATATCGGGAAGCTGTGGAACGCTGTTACCGCAAAATGATTGCCGACCTCAATATCGGAGTAGTCATTGAAGAAGTGCGGATCAATGGTAAGGTCATGACCCCGGCAGTTACGCAGGCGTTTTTTGATGCTTTGACTGCGGCCCGTACCGAACAGGGTACTATGATCGATAAAGCCCGTGAATACGGAGTCAATATCCGGGCGCAGGCCAGCGAAGAAAGTTCCCGCATCGTTGCTGCTGCCGAAAATTACCGGACGATGGTCGTGGCGGATGTCAAGGCCGAAAGTCTTTACTTTGAAAGTTTTCTCAAGGAATACAACGAAAATCCGCGTACAGCTTTGATGTCACGCTACAATGCAGTGTTGGCCGAAGTTCTCGGCGGGATCGATCAGAAGTTTGTCCTCGGTGCCGGCAATGGCGGTAAACTCTGGCTCAAACTCAGTCCGGAAATCCCCAAGGCCGAAGCTGCAGCACCCGAACAGACTGCACCGGCTCAAGCCCAGGGAGGAAAAAAATAAAATGAGCACAAATATCAATAATGCAAGCAGTAATGCAGTTGCTCAGGATGACGCCCGCAAGCGCAGTTTGGTTCTGGTCGCTTTTGCGGTGTTGGGCGGAATGCTGACGGCAAATTCCTTTATTTTAAGTTACTTTTTGCCCGGACAGGTTTTTGCGGCCACGTTCAGTGCGCAGTTTGGCGCATTTGTGCTGGCGATGCCGATCATATATACGGCAGTAAAAGACCTCTTTTCCGGTAAAGTCTACATGAATGAATTGGTGGCGCTGGCTATTCTGGCGGCGCTGGCCGGCGGAAATTACCAGACGGCGGGCGGACATTTTCAGAATGCCGGAGTGATCGCATTTTTTCTGCTGATTACGATCATCATCGAAAGCCGTACTGCTTCCGGGGCGCAGCGCTCCATCGAAGAGTTGGTCAAACTTACTCCGACGCAGGTGCACCTGGTCAAAGATGGTGCAGAAGTCGAAACTGATGTGATGAACCTCAAGCTTGGCGATATTATCCGGGTGCGTCCCGGCGAAAACTTTCCGGTCGATGCATTGGTCGTTTCCGGAGAAACGATCGTCAATCAGGCCTCCATCACCGGTGAATCCATGCCGGTGGATAAAGTCGCCGGGGATGATGTCTATGCCGGTACGCAGAACCTCACCGGTCTGGTGGAACTTAAAGTTACCCGCCTGGGCGAAGATACTACGCTGGGCAAGGTAAAAAGCATGATCATGCAGGCCGAAAATTCCCGTACTCCGATCGTGCGTATTATCGACCGTTACGCCGGATATTATACGCCGACAATCCTGATGCTGGCTGGTATCACCTGGTGGTTCACCGGCGATATATCCAAGGTTATTACGCTGCTGGTTATTGCCTGTCCGGGGGCGATCATGCTGGCGTCGCCGACAGCTATTGTGGCGGCGGTGGCTGCTGCGGCCCGTTTGGGGATCTTTATCAAAGATGTCAGCCATTTGGAATTGGCGGCCCGTATCCGGGGATTTGTGTTTGACAAGACCGGTACGCTGACCGACGGTTTGCTTTCGGTCGTCAAGCTGGTGCCGTTCGGCGAAGTTACCCCTGCAGAAATGCTCAAGCTGGCGGCATCGGCCGAAGCCAACAGTAATCACCCGACGGCGGTGGCATTGGTCAAACTGGCTAATGAAGCGCAGCTGGAACTTTCTCCGGTAACTGAATTTAAAGAAACTCACGGCAAAGGGGTCAACGCCATGATCGACGGCAGGGCCGTTGCCGTTGGCCGTTCAGCCTGGCTGGAAAGTCAGGAGTTGACACTGCCGGAAGATTTTGATGCCGAAGCTACCGAAGGCTTGAGTGTGGTCTTTGTGGCCCGTGACCGGGAGATCATCGGCTGGATCGGATTGAGCGACAAGATCCGCAAAGAAGCCGCTCAAGCATTGCAGGATCTGCGCAATCTGGGTATCCGTCACGTTGCGATGGTCACCGGGGACCGGGAATCGGTTGCCGAAAAGGTGGCCAATGTGCTGGATATCGATGAATTCCGCAGCGAATGTCTGCCGGAAGCCAAAGTCGAATATGTGGAAAATGCCAAGAAAAGCTATCCCACCGCTGTGGTTGGGGACGGGGTAAATGACGCTCCGGCTCTGGCCGAAGGGGATTTGGGGATCGCCATGGGCGCAATCGGCAGCGATATTGCTATTAACAGTGCGTCAATAGCTTTGATGACTAACGATTTGCGTCGTATTCCAATGCTGATAGACCTTTCGCAGAAATCCCGGATGGTCATTTATCAGAATTTGTGCATCGGTATACTCTTTGTCTTTGGCGGCATGGTACTGCTGGTCTTTGGCAAGATGACTCCGGTGGGGGCGGCGATCCTTTACACATTAAGTACTTTGGTTGTGATCTTCAACAGTGCGCGTTTGGTGCGTACCGGCGAAGAACTTACTCTGGAAGATAACAAGAAGAAAAAATAAAAGTGCTGCCATCCGGATAAAAAGTGTTGTCCGGATGGCAATATACAATTCAGGAAAGGCTGAAAAAATATGGCAGAAGATGCGATTCGCGCGGTAGGCTTGACCAAAGTGTTCCGCGATTTCTGGAACCGACCCAAAGCCCGGGCGGTCAACGAGATCGATTTTACGGTCAAGGAAGGCGAGGTCGTCGGGTTGCTGGGGCCGAATGGTTCCGGCAAATCGACTACGGTCAAGATGATATTGGGGCTGCTTTATCCCACGGCCGGTCAGCTGACGGTGTTGGGCAAAGCGCCGCGGGCGGTGGAAACCAAGCGGGAAATCGGCTATCTGCCCGAAGAGTCATATCTTTATAAATATTTGACTGCTGAAGAAACGTTGGATTTCTTCGGCGCACTTTTCAACCTTTCCCGGGTTGAACGCCGCAAACGCATCGATCAGCTGCTGGATATGGTGGGGTTGGCACATGCCCGTCACCGCCGGGTAGGGGAATTTTCCAAAGGTATGGCTCGCCGTATCGGTTTGGCGCAGGCGATGATCAATGACCCGTCACTGTTGATTTTTGACGAACCGACCAGCGGTCTGGATCCGCTGGGCTGCCGGGAAGTCAAGGATTTGATCATGGAATTGAAAAAACGGGGCAAAACCGTTTTGATCACCAGCCATCTGCTGAGCGATGTGGAAGATATTTGCGACCGGGTGGTGATTCTTTACGGCGGCAAAGTCCGGGCGCAGGGCAGTTTGAATGAATTGCTTACGGTCAGCGATTCGACCCGTATAATTACGCCCACGCTGCCGCAGGATGCGATGAGCAAGGTGCTTGCCATATTGCGGGAAAATCTTAAGGGCGAAGAATTTGTTATGGATCATCCGCGCCGTACACTGGAAGAGTTTTTCCTGGATGTTATTGCCACGGCCAAGAAAGACAGCGTGGAAACTTCCGGAGCGTTGGGCGGCGGCATAGCTGAATACCTCTCGGCGGCGGAAGATAAGGAAAGTGCGGTCATTGAATCGCTTATCGGAGCTGATGAGCCGGTCAGAGAACAGCCCAAGGCTGAAGATGTGGCCGCAGCATTGGCCAGCGAACTGAAAGCAGCTCAGGAACAGCGGGTTGCCGAATTGACTGCCGACGAAAGTGCGCCGAAAGTCGATAAAGATGAAGCCAAGGTCAAGGCTGATGCGGAGGCGTTGAAAGCCGCTGATGCCAAATTGGATGACCTTTTGAAAAACCGTTAACAACAGTTGGTGAACGAAAGTATATATTATGAGGGCATTTTCTGCAATCGTAAAGCTGACATTGCGTAACGCATTGCGTTCACACATTTTCCAGCTGCTGTTGGGTTTGCTGGTGTTGTGCGCAGTGGCGTTGCCGATGACAGTTTCCGGCTCCGGAGAAGGCGCGCGTTCCTACATACAGATCGCGCTCAAATACAGTCTGGGTACAGTCGGGTTTATATTGGCACTTTCGACGGTGTGGATATCAAGTCTGGTCATGACGCAGGATGTGGACAGCTATCAGCTGCACATGGTGGTGGCCAAGCCGGTATCCAGAGTTCGGATATTTCTGGCCAAATATATCAGTGTGGTGCTGCTGCATGGCGTGCTTTTGCTGCTGGCCGGGATGACGATTTTCGGGGTGGTCATGTGGCGTTTTGCCAAGAATGACTTTCCGGCCGAAGAAAAGACACGGATCGAAAATGAAGTTATGGTCGGGCGTCGGGTATACTACCCCAAACCGCCGGATATGAAGAAGTTGACCAGTGCGGCTTTGGCGCAGCAGCTGGAAGAAATGAAAAAAGCCGGGCGGGGCCATGTGACGGCCAACGCTGCGGAAATGGAAGATGAGATCCGCAAAGGGCTGAGCGAAGAAATGTTGCGGCAGCGTTCCGAAGTGCTGTTCCAGAAGTTTGGCGAATGGGAATACGAAAAACTGCCGGTAAATATGCAGAATCCCATCTATCTGCGTTACCGTCTTTATGTGGGCAAGGTCGATACCGAAGCTCAGCGCAACACCACCGGTTGGTGGGTAGGCTATTTTGTGGAGCGCAAACAATCTGTGGGCAACGGTCAGGAAATCGAACAGGCCGTTCCGGTGGCGGAAGAAGATTACAGCCGTACCTGGCGACCGTTGTCGCCGATGCCGGAACAGAATTATGCCGGTGAGTTTCATGAAAAAGTGCTGCCGTCTGCGGTGGTCGATAAAGACGGTCATGTGGCACTGCGCTACATAAATATCGACAACGCCAAGGATAAGATCTATTTTCAGACGATCGACGGACCAAAACTGCTGATCAAGATCACCGGTTTTACCGGTAACTTCATCCGTGGTTTGCTGGTGATATTGCTGATGATCATGGTTTATGCAGGCATATCCTGTGCAGCTGCGGCGGCATTTTCCATGCCGACGGCTATTTTTACTGTCCTCAGTTATATGTTCCTCGGCAGTGTTGCGCCGTTGATCATGACCACCAGTCAGTTGTCGGATCCCTCCAAATACGCCGGTTACTGGATCGGCAAAATCATGATGTTGATCATTGCGCCGCTGCAGGAATTTGAGATCTCCCAGAAGATCGCCGGCGGTGAATTGGTGGAATTTTCTTATCTGGTTGATTTGTTTTCGCAGTATTTTCTGCTGCGGGCATTGCCGTTTATTCTGCTGGGAGTCTGGGTGTTCTGGCGTCGTGAACTGGGATTGGTGATTCGCAAATGATTAACTTTGGAAAAATAGGCAAATATTCGTTGGCGTTGGTGGTTTCGCTGGTTTTGATTTTCGGAATCAGTGCCACGCAGCGGAAGTTGGATGCAACGATCCGTCAGCATGATTTGTTTTTTACCGGTCAGATAAACAATGCGCCGCCGCTGGTGGCTTTTACGACCATGGCACTGGGCAGTTTCCGGGGATTGATCGCCGACTTGCTCTGGTTGCGTGCTGCCTCGCTGCAGGAAGATAAAAATTACTTTGAAATGGTTCAGCTGGCCAGTTGGATTACTAAGCTGCAGCCCCGTTTTGCCGGTGCAACAGCCTATCTGGCGTGGAACATGGCCTACAACATATCAGTAACCTGTTCACTATGGCAGGATCGCTGGTACTGGGTGTGGGAAGGGATCAAGCTGATCCGGGATGAAGCTTTGCTCTACAATCCGGGTGCGCCCCGTCTCTATTGGGAATTGGCAGTGATTTTCCAGCAGAAAATGGGTAACGTGCTGGATAACGCCAGCTATTACTACAAAGCCCGTCTGGCAACGGAAATGGAAGCGATCATCACGCTGGAACCCCGCTGGGAGATCTGGAGCACCATGCCGTACACAGTCGATGGCTTTATGAAGATGTTTCCTGTCGATGACCCCATGTGGCGGGCGGCCAACCGGGCCGGTTTTGCCAACTTTGCTGCATTGAACGATAACTTCCGGAGCAATTCTTTGCTGGATAAGAAGTTCGTTGAAGAGTTGAAAGATGCGGCCAAGGCCGATAAGATCGATGCGGCGCTGCGCACGATCTGGCTTTATGATAAATACCGGCTGCGGGCGGATTTTATCCAAAAGCTCAATTTGGAATACGGCTCTATGGATTGGCGGCTGCCGGAAGCACAGGCTATCTACTGGGCCAGCGAAGGTATCCGGGTCACCGGGCATGATATGCAGTGTTCGCGCATTATTGCAACCTGTCTGCAGGAAATGATGCGGGCCGGGCGGATCCTCTGGACGCATCAGGATGGTTACAGATACTTGATCATTGCGCCGAATCTGGATATTGTCATGTCGGCGATCCGCACTTATGATTGGGCCTATGACAAGGCGAACAATCTGGAAAGTTTCCGTACCGGCAAGATCAATTTTATGAAAAATGCGGCGGTATTTCTGTTCTATTTCGGACGGCTCAAGGAAACCAGAGAAGTCTACGAAATTTTGCAGAAGGATGACAAAACCGTCAAATATCCGCCATTTGAAACATTTTTGGCCAAAGAACTCAAAGAAATCGTTGCCACTGCTACATTCAAGCAGATCACCGACATTATCAATGCGTTCATCCAGAATGCACTTAATGCGGCGGTCAATGACGACGAAGAAAAGCTGCTCATGTATGAGCTGATGGCCAAGAAGGTTTATGCGGATTATCAGAAAGGCATCCGTTCGGATAAAGAACGCGGCCGCCGCGGTCTGGCGCCTTACAATGAAATCCGCAATCAGGTGGTCAAGGATTATCTGGCCAATGCCAATCCCAAGGCGGCGGCGATCATCCGGGCCAAGATCAAAAATCAGCAGATACTCCGGGAAGCGGAAGCGGCTGAAGAAAAGAAATAATCAGTTAAATCAATATTTGCCGGAAGCGTATTCCGGTGGAAGTAATTTAAAGAAAGGTATATTGGTAGACGCATTTATGGATGGTGCAGTTAGCAACACGCATCGGTCGCTGACACTGGTCAGCGGGGAAGCAATGGGAGAAAATGCCGAGGAGCCTGGCAGTAGCAGCGCAAACGGGGACAAGCGATGCGGCCGTCATAAAGTTTGGCGGCCGTTAAAAAGCGCATTGACCATGCCGGAGGTGTGGTCATGATATTGTCAGTGATAATTCTTGTTGCCAGCATGAGCATGGCATTGATCGTGTCGTTTATGTGTTCATTGCTGGAGTCGGCATTGTTGAGTTTGACGCCCAGTCAGCTGGCGGAAATTACGACAAAAAATCCCCGCCGGGGAGAAATTTGTTCCCGGGTCAAGCAGGATATTGAAAACTCTCTGGCAGTGATATTGATCTGTAATACCGCTGCCCATACGATCGGAGCTGCGGTTGCCGGGGCGGAATTTGCCAAGTTGTTTGGTGCGGCCTGGCTGGGATTGTTTACGCTGGGATTTACGCTGTTGATGGTGCAGTATACTGAAATATTGCCCAAGACGCTGGGCGTACATTACAATCAGCGTATTTTGGCTGTCAGTGCCCGTGGTTTACTGGGGATGATCGTTCTGCTCAAGCCGTTGATCAAGCTGGTGCATTTGATCAACCGCCCATTTGAAGTGCGCAATGATGAAAATCAGCCGACGGCTGCTGCAGAAATTGCCGCCTTGGCCAATCTGGCCCGCCGGGAAAAGGAGATCAGCAGTCAGCAGGAGCATATTTTGCTGGCTACTCCGAAGTTGTCGGAACGCCGGGCGGATCAGGTTATGCTGCCGGTGGAAAATATATCGTTCGTATCGTCCGAGCAGACTCCGGCAGAGGCGCTGAATACCACGCCGGCAGATTTCCACACCCGCTATCCGGTGTGCGAAAACGGCGACCGCAACAAGGTACTTGGATATATAAATTTCAAGGAGTTGGTCGCCACGTTCCGGGCGCATCCGGAGCGGACCAAGCTGCGGGATATTGTGCGGCCGATCGCTTTTGTATCTCCCGAAGATACAGCGGCCAATCTGCTGGAGCGTTTTGCGTTGCAGCATGTACATCTGGCGATCGTGCGCGACAGTTCCGGACGGACTTTGGGCTTGATAACCATGGAAGATATCATCGAGGAGCTGATCGGTGATCTGGATGATGAATTTGATCCGCTGCCCAAGACGTTCTATTCGCCCAGCGAGGGTTTTTGGGTCATTGGCGGCGGCGTGTTGACTTCGATGATCGCCAGCGAAACACCTTTGGCCATACCGCCCGGCGGCATGGTGCTTTCGGAATGGTTTTGCAGTCAGCTGCGGCGGGTCCCAAAAGTTGGTGATGTGCTGAAGTACAACAATGCGGAATTTTATGTACGCAAGATCCGCCGCGGGCGGGTGTTGGAGTTTAACGTCAGACGAACCGGTATTTGATTGCCGGCAGGGAGTTGAAAAATGTGGAGCAAGATCACTCAAGCAGTGCTGCTGGGTTGCGGGCTGCTGGCGGCAGCCGGATGCGTAAATGTTGAATATGTGGGGCAGAGTTTTCCTGCGCTGGATGAAGCGGCCCCGGTTGTTATATATTCTCCGGAAAATCCCATGCCGGATAAGGGCTTCCGGGCGATTGGCCGGGCGATGGTAACGCTGCCGGATAACCGGGGCGCCGGTGATATACGTCAGGAACTTACCGCATTGGCCAGAGAGCATGGAGCAGAAGCGGTAAATGTGGTGTCGATCCAAAAGATCCGTTTGGGTATGGCCGCTCCGGAAAGCGGCCGTATCCGCATCAGTAATTGGAATCGTGACGGCCGCAATGCCGGTGGAGCGTATATTTATACCAACAGTTTCGGCGAGCAGGCAGAATTGGCTGCTCCCGGCAAAGCGATCTACGAACAGCAGGTCAAAGCTTTGCTGCTGGTCAGCGATAAGCGTTTTGAAGAAATGCAAAAGTTGTATCAGGCAGAACGGGCCAAATTGACGGCAGCACCAGCGGCGGTACCGCCCGCAGCCCAAACTGCGGAACAGGCGCTGGATAAAGCGGTCAAACCATTGGAGGTATCGCCGACGGCTCCAACTGAAGCGGCCGCTCCGGCCAAACAGCCGGTAAACGTGGAATTGTCATCAGACAGCAACCCTGCGGTTGCACTTTAACGATAGAGGTTTTTTATGGACGATATGATGATCAAAAGATTCGTGGCTGAAAAATTGCACGAAGGAGTTAAACTTACTGATATTCAAACGCTGCTGGTCAGCGAGCTGGATTGCAAGATGACCTTTTTGGAATTGCGTTTGCTGGCAGCCGAGCTGGAAGATGTGGATTGGTCGCAGTTCGACCCGCAGGAAAAAAAGGCGCCTGCTCCGGCGGAGCAACCCGAAGCACCGGCCGCCGTCGAAGAAGGCGGTTTGCCGGAAGCTGATGCAGTTGCTGATGAACCGCAGCAGGCTGAAGAAGCACCTGCTGCCGGTGGCGAAACCAAGGTTGAATTGAGCAAATTGGCCCGGCCGGGAGCGTTGGCGCACGGCACGGTCACTTTTGCTTCCGGGGTGACTGGCGAATGGTTGATCGACGAGCTGGGGCGTTTGGGGCTGGACAAGGTATCCGGTCAGCCGACGCAAGCGGATATCGAAGGTTTCCAGAACGAATTGCGCAAGCTTTTTGAGCGGCGTTAACAAATCAGAAAAAAAGGGGTGCAGAGTATGGCGGAAGTAGCAGTTTACAGCAATCGGGATTGTGAGTTGATCGATATAACCGGCAAGATCAATGCTTTGATTCCGGAGGATTTGGAATGCGGCATTTGTCATATCTTTTGCCAGCATACCACCGCCGGGCTTACGATCAACGAAAATGCCGATCCGGATGTCCGGCACGATCTGCTTAAAAAGCTTGACGCTCTGATCCCCAAAAACGAGAGTTACTACCGCCATGGCGAGGGCAACAGTGCGGCGCATCTCAAATCCAGTTTGATGGGCGTATCGCTGGCTGTGCCGGTGCGCAATGGCAGATTGCACTTAGGCACTTGGCAGGGGGTGTATTTCTGCGAATTTGACGGTCCCCGCAGCCGTCAGGTGGAGGTGGTTTTCCAAACAGCCGAAAGCCGCCGCAAGTAAAAACATCAATTGGTATCAAACGTTATTTGATATTGCGGTGTTTGGAAATAGTTTCGTAAGCCTGACTGATTTCCAGAAACTGCTCTTTGGCAAATTTTATGAACGCTTCCGAAAGTCCGGTACCCTGAACTTTGTCGGGATGAAATTCAGCAGCTTTTTTCCGGTAGGCTTTTTTGATTTCCTGATCTGAAGCATCGGAGCTCACTCCCAGTATGGCGTAGCATCTATCCAATTCGGATCCGGCGTTGACAGCTGTTGAATCGGTTCGGCGGCGGTTGGAATCGTTGGAATAGGTGTGTTCCGAACTTTGGTTTTGCCGGGTGAAAAAGTTATATACGGTTTCCGGCGACTGCAGGATCACTCCAGCCTGGTGCAGCAGCACTTGTTCAGCTGGCGATATTGTGCGGTCGCAGGCGACCAGTGCGCAGAAAGTTTCTACCAGCATCTTGCGCAGCTCCCGGTCACCGTTCAACAGCAATACGCTTTCGTTGAGGCGTTTCAGCAGGGTTTCAAAACTTTCCTGCGAATCCCGTCCGGTATTGAATGCCTTGCCCATCTGGCGCTTCAGTTCCGGGTCAAAGTTCAGCATTTTCATAATTTCTTTAACGAATGCGGCTTCGACTTCGCTGACCCGGCCATCGCTCTTGGCCAGTTTGCCCAGACATTGAAAAAAGCGTTCGTAAAATTTCTGCTGCTGTTGCTGATGTAATTGGTCGCTGCTGTCGGTCCGGGTATTTGAGGATTGGGAATTAAAGCACATTGCGCCCAAACTGCCGCCAATAATGGCTCCCAGCGGCCCGCCGACCGCCGCCCCGATGATCGATCCCCAGATCGCTGCTTTCAGTCCCATATTTATGACCTCACATATTGGATGGATTTATTGAAGTTGATAACCGCTGCCGGCATTGACCAGCCGCTGTATGCTGTCATCGGTATTGACGTGACACGCCACGATTTTGCCGATGATCAGCGGGCAGTTGCCGGGGCGGTATTCAGCAACTGTTTCACATTCAAAGTTAGCCACAGCATCGCTTAACAGCGGTACGTTGACTGCAGTTGCCGGAGTAAAAGCCAATCCGGATGCACTGCCTTTATCAATATTGTGACCGTGAACAGTACCTACATAGCGGGTAACATCCGCCATATTTTTAGCCGGATAAGCAATGACAAATTCCCGGTTCCGGCGGATCAGTTCCAAAGTAAACGCCTGATCGTCGATCCCGATCATGAACATGCCCGGATCGTCCGATACTATAGCGATCCAGCCTACAGCCATTATATTGATCCTGCCATCGTCGTGTTTGGTCAGGACAAGTACGACCTGTTCCGGATATTTACGGCGCCAGGCTTCTTCCAGAGAAACATTTTTTTGCATAAAAAATCCTTAGATTTACTGATTTAGTTTAATATACATCAGCAGTAAATACTTTGCAAGTTTGACAAATCAATTGTCTGGTGGTAAATTATCAAAAGGACTGTTTGCGGGTCAATGCACAGGTGCAGACAGTGGAGTTGTTTTGGTCAGAGAAGGATTTTTAACCGAGGGATTTTTTTATGTTGTGGATATCACATCGCGGGGAAAGTTGGGATGCGCCTGAAAATACGCTGCCGGCATTCCGGCTTTCCCGGGAACGCCGAACCGATGGCATGGAGTGTGACGTGCATCTGACCGCTGACGGCAAATTGGTTGTTTGCCATGATTCGGATACGCAGCGTACCTGCTCCAGGTCTATGGTGATCGAAGAAAGTTGTTATGCCGATTTGCAGAACCTGACTGCCAATAACAACAAGGCGGGATTTGAGGAAGTAAAGATCCCGCTTTTTGCGGAAACACTCCAGTATCTGGGGCAGGAGCGGGTCTATTATGTGGAGATCAAAAATAATGATCCGGCGGTCATCGATGCGTTGATTGCAGAGCTTGATCAAGCCGCAGTGCCGCCGGAGCAGGTGGTGATGATCAGTTTTCACGCCAATATCGTGAAGCTTTTCAAGGCCCGTTACCCGGAGCGCAAGGCACTGTTTTTGACCTCATTCAAAGTCAGTCAGCAAGGCACCTGGACTCCGACTGCTGATGAGTTGATCAAGCAATTGCAGGAGTTGGGGGCCGATGGGGTGGATATACACTGCAATTTGAACTTCATTGTTCCGGAATATGTAAATAAAGTCAAAGCAGCGGGATTTGCCTTTGCCGTGTGGACGGTGGATGACGAGGCCGCAGCCCGGCGTTTTGCGGCAATGGGGGTGGATGCGATCACCAGCAACCGGGCTGCAGCATTGCAGATGAGTTTGGATAAAAAATAATTAGACAGAGGCAATTTTAAGAGGCCTCAAAACGGGATGAAAAAAATGTTGAGTAAATTTTATGATTTTCTGATGTATTTTACGGGCTGGCCGCTGGCAACGCTTCTGATTGCCGGAGGACTTTACTTTACACTGCGCTGCCGTTTGGTGCAGTTCAGAATGTTTACGGAATGTTTCCGGGTTTTGAAGGAAAAACCCTGCACTCCCGGGCATGTGTCATCGTTTGGTGCTTTGATGGTTTCAACCGCTTCCCGGGTGGGGACGGGGAATATCATCGGGGTATCGACGGCGATCTGTCTGGGCGGCCCCGGAGCGGTGTTCTGGATGTGGTTTACTGCGCTTATCGGTGGTGCATCGGCCTTTGTGGAGTCCACGCTGGCGCAGATCTACAAACGGCGCAAGCTTGATAACAGCAGCTATGGCGGTCCGTCGTGCTACATAGAAAGTGCCTGTCATAATAAATTTTTTGCACTGGTATTTGCTCTGGCGCTGATTTTTACCTACGGCGTGGGCTACAACATGTTGGCGTCATACAATTTGCAGAGTTCGTTTGAAACGTTCAGCTTTTATAAGCCGTGGCACTGCTGGATTTTTGGCGGGGTGACGGCATTGCTGTTTGCTTTGGCAATTTCCGGCAGCAGTATCCGGCTGGTCAAAACTACGGCGACGCTGGTTCCGGTCATGGGGGTGGGGTATGTGTTGTTTGCTTTGATCGTATTGATCATCAATATTACTAACATACCCGGCATGATCGTGGAAATTATGCGTGATGCGTTCAACTTCAAAGCGATTTTCGGCGGTTTTGCCGGTTCGGTGCTGATGCTGGGGCTTAAACGGGGGCTTTACTCCAACGAAGCAGGTATTGGATCAGCTCCCAATGCAGCCGCATCTGCGAATGTATCGCACCCGGTCAAACAGGGGTTGGTGCAGATGCTGTCGGTATTTATTGATACCAATTTGATTTGTACGGCTACAGCGTTGATGTGTTTATCCAGCGGAGTCAAGCCGGTCAGTGAGTTGGCGGGGGCTATGTATGTGCAGCACTCTCTGCAGGAAACGTTCGGCATTGTCGGCCCGATTTTTATTGCAATAGCCATGCTGCTGTTTGCTTTTACTACCCTGCTGGGCAATTTTTACTATGTGGAAAATTGTTTTGCCTACATATTCGGCCATCAACCCGGCAAGCGGGCGTTGTTTATCATCCGGGCAGTGGGTACGGTGCTGATCTTTTTGGGTGCCGGTATGCGCATGGATCTGGCATGGGGCATTGCCGATATTGCGCAGTGCATACTGGCATTTATCAATATACCGGTGTGCATTATTATTGGCGGTGTGGCTTACCGGGCGCTGGATAACTACATTGAGCAGCGGCGGGCTGGAGTGGATCCAATTTATAAAGCGCAGGAGTGCGGGGTTAAAGAAAAGACCGATTTCTGGCAGTAACCTGAATCCGGTCAGTAATCAGGGCTGCTGTCAATCCTTTTTTCAAGGATGCAGCAGCCCTGTTTTTTGCTTGAGCCTGCCGGAAGCTAAGCGGTTTATTTGCCTTTTTCAGCAGTGAGCGTGGCTTTGATCAATTTGTTGCCGGTTCCGGGCAGCTGCCAGATACCGTTTTTGAAGTATTTGCGGTAGGTGAACTGTGCCTTAGCGCCGTTTTCCAGCTCGCACTTCATGGGCGAAAAGTAGTATTTGTAGGGGCTGGTCACTTTGACCGGTCCATTGCTGGAATAGCTCCAGCCTTTTTTGCCTACATTGTAAAAGCAAGTATAACTGTTGTTGGCGGCGGTGGCTTCGGGGATTTGAAAGATATATCCGCACAGCCGGTAAGTGCCGGGGCGCTGAGCGACAAAATCAAAGTTGTTCCGGCTCAAACGGCGGTTTTCCCGGATGGTGGCGACCAGAGTTTCGGCTATGATGCGGCAGCCTTCATCGTTGGGGTGGTAGCAATCCGGAAATAGCTCCAGGCGGTTGCGGAGCGCCAGATTGACCTGCGCAAGCATAGTTTCTTCACAGGCGGCGATCTCCTGAATAGCCACGTTGGCACTGTTGAGCCAAATATCGTAGCCGGGGTCTTCGTATTTGCTGGGGCAGGCGGTCATGCAGACGATAGCGGTCTGCGGCAGCTTGGCTTTGACTTCCTGCACAAAGCGGCGGTAGGCCATGGAAAATTCCGGCAGCGAACAGCCCACGCCGTTATCGTTGACGCCATGCTGAATGACCAGAATATCGGGTTTGACTTTCAATACATTTTTCAGGCGGTAAGGATAACCTGAGGCATGTTTGGACGGCCAGGGCTGATCGGTCATGGTCGAACCGGAAATCGCCACATTTACTTCCTTATAAAGAGTTTTTCCGGCGGCTTTATTGAGCATATCGACCGCCAAAGTCGAGTACCGTTTGCCGGGATGCGATGCTCCGACACCTACCGAGATGCTGTCGCCGACAAACATGATCGTTTTGGTTTCGACTGCGCCAAGCGTTCCGGCGGCAAAAAACGATGCAGCAGCGGCCAGCAAGCTGGAAAAAAAGCTTAGTTTCATAAATGATTTTCTCCTCAGATAAAATTGTTTCCGTTCCTATCAATATAGCATAAAGTTGTTTTTTTGCCTGTCAGGAAAAAGTTTTTTATGCAAAAAAGTATATTTTTATTTGCATTTGGTTTTTATTGTGCTACTGTAGGTTGAAGGGAGGTCTTTCAGGGCTGTTCCTGCAAGGCTTCTGATTCCGGAACTGTCAGCCGGAAAACAGGTTGCGGAATTAATAATAACTATTTTCCGGCAAAGGAGAGTTGTTGTTATGGTTACCGGTATTGCGTTGGTCACCGTCGAACGGAAAATGTTGCGTCAGGCTACGGAAGCGTTGTTGAATGTTGCCGGGGTCACTGAAGTTTACACCGTTGCCGGGGAGTTTGATCTGGTGGTTATGATCCGGGTAAATTCCAACGCAGAACTCTCTGATGTGGTTGCCAATAAGATGACCCGGGATATTCCGGGGATCACCCATACCCGCACGATGATTTCGCTGCAGGCGGATGCCAAAGTCGATTTGGGCTTGCTCTATGATGCCAGCAAACAGATCGATCCCAAAGTATACGTTTGATGATTTTGTAAATATCTACAGAGAACGCTGTCGGCTTTGTTGAAGCTGGCAGCGTTTTTTCAGTCGGGCATGTTCAAATCCGGCTCATTGTCCAGAGTGCTGTATATTATATCCAGCGGATAGCCCCGGTTGGCCAGAAAGCGGAACGCTTTTTCCCGCCGCTTGCGCCAGTCGGGTTCTCGCTGATAGGTGCTGAGTTTACTCTGCAATGCCGCTTGAGCTGAACTTTCATCATTGCCTTCGATCTGTTCCAGTGCATTTTTGGCTGCGTCGCCGGTCAGGCCGTGGCGGTAAAGCTCGTGGGCAATACGGCGGGATCCCCGGCCGCGGGCGCTTTGGCTTTTGGCAAATTCTTCGGCCAGCATGGCATCGTTGATCAGATTATATTCCCGGCATCTGGCGATAGCCTCTTCGATTTCAGCGACCGGATAATGGCGTGAATTGAGTTTTTCCCGCAGTTTACTTTCGCTGTACCATTTTATATCCAGCCATCGCAAAGTCTGCTCCCAGGCGGAAACATCCTTGCGGCGGACTCTTTTTTGGGGATACTCTGAATTATTTTCTTGCATTTACTGACTCCTCGTGCTAATTTATCACCGAATTTAAATAAAGGCAAATTATGACAGGTTTTTTTACAATAAATGCTCTGCAGAGTGCGGCGCTGGATTATTTATCAACCTATCTATCGCCGGACTGCACCTATCACAATGCTCAGCATACGCTGGAAGTGTGCAATGCGGTAATGGAATTTACTCAGCACGGCGACTGGCCTCCGGAAGAATATGCAGCTTTGCGGATCGCGGCGATCTTTCACGATTTCGGTTATCTGACTGCGCCGGAAGCCAACGAGGCATTGGCTCTGCCTTACATCAAAAAGTTTGCAGCGGCTTGGGCGATCAATGATCAGCTGGTGGAGCGGGCACATGAATTGATTCTGGAAACAGTCTATCCTTATTGTCCGCTCACTCCGGCGGGGGAACTTCTTTGCGATGCTGATATCGAATATATTGGACGGGATTGTTTTATGGAACGGGCCGGAATGTTCCGGCTGGAACTGCAGCTGCAGGGCTTGGAGTATGACGATGTGACGTGGTGGAATATGGAAATGGATTTTCTGCTCCGGAATAAATTTTTTACTCCGGTATGCCGCCAGCTCCGGGAGGCAGGACGGCAGAAAAATATTGCAGCAGTCGAAAAAATTCTGCGGCAGTTCAAAGGATGATTCAGTTTGATGAAAAAAGCTATAAAAAGTTACAGCCGCTACGAAATAATCAAAGAACTCGCTTCCGGCGGCATGGGATCGGTTCTGAAAGCCAAACTCAAAGGCGTGGAGGGGTTTGAAAAAGTTGTGGCGATCAAAACGCTGCTGCCGCGCTATGCCGGAGACGGTGACTTTGTGGAGCGGTTTATTTTTGAAGCCAAACTGGTGGCCAATCTGGTGCACGAAAATATCGTGCAGATCTATCAGCTGGATCTGGTGGATGGCGAATACTTTTTTGTATTGGAATTTGTTGACGGCATATCGCTTTATGACTTTGTGGAGTTTCACAAAATCATGAATAAGCGTTTGCCGCTGGAACTGGCCGTATTTATTGCCAGCCGGGCCGCCCGGGCGCTGGCTTATGCGCACAGCCGCCGGGACGGTTCGGGTAAGCCGCTGAATATCATACATTGTGATATTTGTCCGCATAACATATTGATCAATCAGGAGGGGGTGCCCAAAATCACCGATTTCGGGATCGCCAAGGCTGCCACCATGCGGGATTCCGGACTGGTGTCGGGCAAATTGGCCTTTATGGCGCCGGAGCAGTGTCTGACGCCGGGGCATTTGACTTGTGCTGCAGATATTTATTCGCTGGGGGTGGTGCTTTTTTATATGCTCAGCAACCATTACAGCCGGGATGTTTACTCCGGTCGGGATGCGCTTATTGAGCAGATCCGCAGCAACTACATAAATTGGTCGGTGCTGCCGGAGGAACTGCCGGATGGGTTGATCGATATATTGCGCAGGATGTTGGCTGCAAGTCCGGGCGAGCGTTTCAAAGACAGTGCTGAATTAGCCCGCAGTCTGGAGTATTATATTTACAAAGACGGCTACGGCCCTACCATTGTGACGCTTGCTGAATATATGCGGCAGCTGATGCCGGGACGATTTGCCGCCGCTGAAGTTATGGAAGACAAAACCGAAGTTCTGCCGCCGGATTTTTTTGACCGGACTGTGAACAGTGCGCATCATGAGTAACAGCAAACGCAATGAATTGATCAAACGCAAGATCATCCATGTGGATATGGATGCGTTTTTTGCTTCAGTCGAACAGCTTGATCATCCGCAATGGCGCGGTTTGCCGGTGATCGTAGGCGGCCGTCCGGAAGAGCGTGGCGTGGTGAGTACCGCCAGTTACGAAGCCCGCAAATACGGTATACATTCAGCCATGCCGGCCAAAACGGCCCGGCGCTTGTGCCCAAACGGGATTTTTGTGGAAGGCAATATGCGCCGCTACCGGGAAATATCGCACCGCATCCGGGAGATATTTCATGAGGTGACAGATATTATTGAGCCGCTTTCCATCGATGAAGCTTATCTGGATGTAACATGCAACAAATTCAACGAACCATCGGCGACCCGCCTGGCGCAGTATCTGCAGCGCCGGATCTATGAGGAAACGGGCTTGACGGCCTCGGCGGGAGTATCGTTCAACAAATTTCTGGCCAAAGTTGCCAGCGACTGGCGCAAACCGGCCGGGTTGACGGTGATTCCGCCCAACCGGGCCAAGGCGTTTTTATTTGCCTTGAAGATCGAAAAGTTTTATGGCGTGGGGCAGGCTACAGCCAAACTTTTTCATAAACTCAATGTTTCCAATGGAGCTGAACTCTATGCGCTGCCGCTGGAAACTTTGATCAGCATTTTCGGCAAGATGGGGATATTTTATTACAACATAGTCCGCGGCGTGGATCTGCGTCCGGTGGCGGAGCGGGAAAGCCGTAAATCGCTGGGGCGGGAAATAACCTTGTCAAGTGATTTATCGGATATGAGCGGCTTACGGAAACTGCTCCGGGATCTTGCCGGGAAAGTATCCCGACTGCTGCTGCAGGAAAAACTCGCCGGACGAACCGTTACGCTGAAGATCCGCTACGATGATTTCACCACCGTAACCCGCAGCATGACCGTGCCCGCCCGGATCGCTCAAGCTGATGCGCTGGAAAAAATCGGACTGATCCTGCTGAGCCGGACTGAAGCCGGCCCCCGGAAAGTTCGTTTGATGGGTATGAGTGTATCCGGTTTTCCGGAGGATAACAGCACCACCATCCAGCTGGAACTGCCGCTGGAGTGGAAATAATTGCTGCAAATTCAATTGAAAATAACTGCTTTTGGTGTTATATTAATTGAAATGATATAAATATCGATGGAGGATTTTTATGAATATATTTGAAGCGATCATGTTGGTGTGTTTTGGTGCCAGCTGGCCGGTGTCGATCTGGAAAACGGTCAAAGTCAAGAATCCGGTGGGCAAAAGCATCGGTTTTCTCTGGCTGGTAGAAATCGGTTATATTTCCGGCATCATTTATAAAATCGAGCATTTTGACTGGGTGATCGCCCTGTATATACTCAATGCCATCATGGTTGCGACCGATCTGGTGCTGGTTATGTACTACCGCAAGCTCCGGAGTTCCGGCAAACTGAATTGATCAGTTCCTTAACAATATGCTGAAACGTTTGAGTCTTTTTCTGCTCGGACTGGTATTGGCCGGTCTGGGGGTGGCGCTTTCCACCCGTCCGGAGCTGGGGACGTCGCCGATAACCAGTCTTCCGTATGTTACAACTTTTGTCTTGCCGTGGACGCTGGGCATGGCGACAGTGGTAATAAATATATTTTTTATTGCCGGGCAGATGCTGCTGCTCAAACGGCGTTATCCGTGGCGGGAACTGCTGCAGCTGCCGACTTTGCTGGTGTTCGGCTTTTTTATTGATTTGGGGATGTTTCTGACGGGATTTTATATTCCGGAAAATTATTTGTTGAGATTGGCGGAAGTGATCATGGGGTGCTGCTTTTTAGCCGCCGGGATCAGCTGTCAGCTCAGCGCCAACATTTCGCTGATGCCGGGGGATGGTTTCATCCGGGTATTGGCGCAGGAGTATAAATGGCCATTCGGGGTGGTCAAGATCTGCTTTGATTCTTCGATCGTATTGTCGGCAATAATTTTTTCGCTGATATTTTTTCAAAACATAACCGGCGTGAGGGAAGGCACTTTGATTGCGGCAGTATTGGTAGGTTTTCTGATCAAACAGCTGCAAAATGCCGTCGGCTGCCGTCCCCGTAAAACGGCTGACAAAAGTTGATGATAAGCCGGTAATTTTCGCCGGATCATTGCATTGCATAAAATAAAATCACCTTCACAAACGTTGATCTTATTGTAATTGTAACAAACTCAGGAAGGATTTATTTTATGCAGAAAAAAACTTTACTGACAGCCATTGTGCTGCTGGGGGTGATGGGATGTTTATCCGGAACTGAAACATGCAGCACCGTTGGCGTGTGCCGATTGCCCGGCAGCAGCGGCAATGAATCGGCAGATACAGTCTTGAGCCCGGTGGGCGAACAGTCGATCAAAAAAATCCGGCAGGCGCCCAGATTAGCCACCTTGGCTGGTAAGACCATTGCGCTGGTGGGCGGCAGTTTTATGGCTTCGATCACGCATCCGGAGCTTAAACGCTTGATCATGAAAAATTATCCGACCGCCAAGGTGCTGCTGTTGAATGAGATCGGTTCGGCCGGGCCGTGGCCGGGACCGGGAGTTATCCGCCGTCAGAAAGATGAATTTGTCCGGAAATTGCGCCAATTCAAGGTCAATGCGGTCATTTCCGGCAACGGCGGCTGCGGGCTTTGCACTCCCAAAGAAATGGGTTCATGTATTGCAGCGGAGTACGAAAATATTCCAGCGGTGATGATCGCCGCTCCGGGATTCAGCCAGCAAGCAGTTTTAGCGGGTGCTATTGCCGGAGTGCCGGTACCCCGGGTGGCGGAATATCCGGGCGCATTTGCCAGTCACACCCGTGAAGAATTGCTGCAAAATACCCGCAAAGTATTGTATCCGCAAATAATCAAGGCGTTGACCGGTAATTTTACAGAGCAGGAGATAAAAGCCGCTGCCTCCGTTTTATCCGGCAGCGCCGGACGGGTGTTCAAGGGCAGCCCGGCTGAAGTCAACCAATATTTTGCTGATAACAACTGGAGTGACGGCCTGCCCATTGTGCCGCCGACGCCAAGCCGGGTGGAGGAGTTTCTTAAATATACCGATCTGCCGCCGGAACATGTGATTGCAGCAATACCGCCAGCTTACCGCAAAGCGACAATTAAATTAGTGGCGGTCAATGGCGTTATGGCCGGGTGTCCGCCGGAGTTTATGCCCATATTGATCGCTTTTACCAAGGCGTTATGTGACGGTAATTTCCGCCGGACGTTGGCCAGTACGCACGGTTGGACGCCCTATTGCTGGATCAATGGTCCGCTGGCAAGGCAGCTGGAACTGGATTGTTCGCAAGGTATGATCAGCAATATGCGCAACGCCCAGATCGGGCGTTTTATCAATCTGGCTATGATCAATTTGGCCGGATACCATATCAAAAGCAACCGGATGGGAACTTTTGGCTATCTTATGCCGTGGTGCATGGCCGAGGACGAAGCGGCAGCGGTTGCGCTTGCCTGGCGCCCTTATCACATGCAGCAGGGCTATCAGCTCAACGACAATGTTCTGACGGCTGGTTCAGCTTTGAATTGGGGCAACAATCTGGCTCCGGCGACAGATGATCCGCAGAAAATCATGGAAATGATCGCCTGGGATGCAGTGGAAAAACAACAGTTTGCGCTGGGCAGCGGCACTCCGTTTGTTTACCGGACAATATTGATAACGGAATATGTGGCCCGGGATCTGGCCAAAAAATTCCGCAGTAAAAGTGCTTTGGAAAAAGCTTTGATTGCCACCGCACGCCAGCCGCTGGCGGAGCGGGCTTACGCCAATTATTGGGGCAATCCCGGCAGTGCCCGCAGCTCCCGCAATATATCTTTGGCACAGCACACCGCCCGGATCGGGCGCAAAGAATCCGCTGCTGCTACTGCGGTGCCGCCCTGGCTGAAGTGGAGCGGCAAAAAGGAGTTGGAAACTGTCCCGGTGATGAGCGGAGGCAAAACCGCCATATTGATCACCGGCGATGCCAGCCGCAACAAGACCATGTGTCTGCCGGGCGGAGGTTATGTATCGATCAGGATCGAACTGCCGGCCAACTGGGATGAGCTTATGCAAGCTGCCGGTTACCGGAAGTTGAGCAGTTTTTATTTGCGGTCAAACTTAAAGCCGCTGGTTCCAGCCGCCGGGATGCGTTACGGCAAGCAGCGGAAAAATCAGCGTTGAATGTTGGTATTTTTATAAAAACAAGTATATATTATCGGAAACAGGATCGTTATAAGATCAGGAGGTTGTTTTTATGAAATATTATGCAGTGTTGATGTTGCTGGTGTCTTCAGTTGTCTGGAATGTTCATGGTGCGGACGAACGGCCTTATTTGTATTTGACGGGCCAAGTTTTGAATTCTTCTCCGGCGGTGGGAGATACGATCAAAGTAAAAATTTCCAGCAAGTCCCGCAAGCCGTTCTTTTTTCATGCCACCCGGCTTTTTGTTTATCGCAAAGACAGCGGGAAGGTTTTTGAAAATGCCAGGCTCAAATTCACCCCGCACAAAAGTGATTCCGGCTACGATGCTGCAGAATTGGCGCCCTGGGCTTGGTTTCCCCGGGTGGAAGAACACAGCGTGGAGCGGCAATTTTCCACCGTCAACTGGCTGCCGGGAACCTACACGATAGTTATTCATGCTCTTTATTATCCGGAGCAGGGCAATAAAAATTATAAATTCAGCGGCAGTACTTTTAACTTGACCTTAAAGCAGGCCGCTTGGGACAGCAGCAAAAAATAAGAACGGGGTGTTTTTATGAAATTTACTTTTCCCGGGCCGGGTTGCGGATATTCTTTGCACAATCACAGTGTTTTCAGCGATGGCGCTGATTCTTTGGAGGATATGGTCATTGCCGGAAAAAAAAGCCATGTGAAAGTTTTAGGTATATCCGATCACTGGGCCGAAGTACCTTACGATAATACTGATTATCGGGAGTGGACAATGGATCACGGCCGCCTGAATGAGTATGTGGATAGTCTGCTGCAGCTCAAGCAAAAATATGAAGATGATGATTTTCAGCTCAAACTGGGGCTGGAAGTGGACTTTTTCTTTGAAAATATTGCTCAGGTGGCCGCCCGGCTGAAAGAGTATCCGTTTGATTATCTGATCGGGTCGGTGCATTACTGCGGAGTTTTTTCGGTTGATCATGCCCGGGAAGATTGGCTGCCTTTGAGCGAAGAAGAAAAAGCAGCGATCTGTCAACAGTATTATCAGAAATTGCAGGGTGCTGCTGAATGTGGAGTGTTTACCTTTCTGGGCCATTTGGATCTGCCCAAAAAATTCGGCATGATCGATAATTCATTATATTATGATCATGCCGTAAAAATATTGGATGCAGTGCAAAAACACTCCGGTGCGATCGAGCTGAATACGTCCGGCTGGTTCAAACCGTGCGCCGAGCCGTATCCCGGAGCGGATATCCTGCAGGAAGCGCTCCGGCGCAAGATTCCGATCGTGGTCAGTGCCGATGCGCACTGCGCTGAGCATTTGCAGCGCAATTTTGCCGAAGCTTACGAACTGTTGCACCAATTACCGGTAACGCAATAACAGTTAACTTTACGCTGTCGGCGGAGTGCGTCCTTCAGCAGCATACCAGCTTTGCAGCCGGGACTGGATAAAAGCAATAATATTTTCGTGCAGCTCTTTACCGCTGTCAGTGACCATCACCGGTTCGGCAAATTCAAAGTAAACCTCCCGGTTGCGATGTACCGGCCCCATATCCCGGAGCAATTTGCCGTTGCCGAGAAAATCGGTTTTCAGTGCCAGCGGCAGCACCGGAACCCCGGCTGCTTTGGCCAGCTTGATGCCGATGGTGTTGAATTTTTCGGGGATAAACGCTTCGCTGCGGGTGGCCTGCGGAAATAATACGATGGATTTGCCGCGGCTGAGCCGTTCTTTTCCTTCGGTCAAAACCACTTTGAAGTCATCCCGCGGATTGACCCGGTCAACGCCGATAGCTTCCAAGCTGCGCATAATATCGCCAAAGTATTTGACATCGAACAGCGAACGCTTGATGACAAACGTAAAGTCGATCCGGCTGCGCATGACTGAGTGCAGCAAAGCTGTTTCCAACAAACTCATGTGGTTGGCCACGATCACGGCGGGCTGTCCGTTGAGTTTATCAATATTGTTCAAGCCGCGTAAGTGCAGTTTTCCGCCGACCGCTTCCAGCAATCTGGTATTGCCGTTGGAAAACTCCACCTGATTGTAAGCATCAAGTTCTCCCCGCTGGCCGCACTTGCCGGTGCGGACAAAAATACCGAAATTTTTCCAGTAAAAATACCAGCGGCTGCGCAGCAGCAGATTATCCATAAAGGCGTGCGGCACATTTTCAGGTGTATCATAACTGTCGGAAGTAAACAAATTGTTGCAGCTTTTCATATTGGGAATCCTGTTGTTTTGACATCTTATTTTACATTAAAATAATACCAAAGCGGTTGTTTTGCAAAAAAAAAAGCTTTTAAACTTGAAAAAATCAGAATTTGGTGGTATATTTAACGCTTACAAGATAGGATTGTATTTGAAATTTCAACTATATAAACTTTTGGAGAGAGAGAATGAAACAGGATATCCATCCGAATTACGGCCCGGCCAAAGTGATTTGCGCTTGCGGTGAGATCTGGGAAATCAATTCCACCCGTCCCGAATACAAGGTCGGTATCTGCGCGAAGTGCCACCCGTTCTTTACCGGTAAGCAGAAGTTTGTTGACACGGCAGGCCGTATCGACAAGTTCAACAAGCGTTACGGCAAGAAAGCCGACTGAGTTTGAGCTTATCACTTGGGTTCGTCAGTTGCCGGTGACGGCACTGCCGGAGTTAAAGATCCCGGTACTTCCAATGAAGTATGCGGGATTTTTTGTTACCTGTATTGAAGTAAAGAAAGTTGTTAGAATATGACTCCCGGCGATATTGCAGCACATGTGGAGAGATTGCAGCAGCGGGCAAGCGAGTTGGAAAACAAGCTGGCTGATCCGGCGATATATCAAAAAAGTGCTGAGCTGAAAAGTGTTTCTCAGGAACACCGCAAACTCAAGGGCTTGTTTGAAAATTTCCGGCGCTGGCAGAAAGCTCTGGAGGAAATCAGCGAAAATGAACTGCTCCTGAGCGAGGAAAATGACGAGGATTTGCTGGAACTTGCCCAGGGCGATCTGGAAAGTCTGCGCAGTGAATGTGCAGATTTGGAAAATAAAGTCCGGCAAGCCCTGCTGCCGCCGGATGAAAATGATTCCCGGAACATCATCGTGGAGATCCGCCCCGCTGCCGGTGGCGACGAAGCAGCTTTGTTTGCCGGAGAACTCTGCCGGGCATATATGCGCTATGCCGAAAGCAAAGGCTGGAAAGTGGAGTTGCTGGAAGAAAACTCCAGCGAGCTTGGCGGCATAAAAAATGTATCCTTTTCGCTATCCGGCGATGACGTTTATATGCACATGAAGTTTGAAAGCGGCGTCCACCGGGTGCAGCGGGTTCCGGTGACCGAAGCTGCGGGCCGGGTGCATACTTCAACGGTGACCGTGGCGATCATGCCGGAAGCCGAAGCGGTAGAAATCAATATCCGCCCCGAAGATTTGCGTTTTGATGTTTTCCGCTCCAGCGGCCCCGGCGGCCAGAGTGTGAATACTACCGACAGTGCCGTGCGGGTAACTTATCTGCCCACCGGACTTTCGGTCGCCAGTCAGCAGGAAAAAAGCCAGCACCGCAACAAAGAGATCGCATTGCGTATTTTGTACGCCCGGCTGCTGGAAGCCAGGCAAGCTGAAGAAGCAGCCAAACAATCTGCCGATAAACAATCGCAGATCGGTACCGGCGACCGCAGCGAACGCATCCGCACCTATAATTTTCCGCAAAACCGGGTGACTGATCACCGTTACAACGTCAGCAGTTTTGATTTGCCTTCGATCATGGAAGGCGAATTTGAGCGGGTGATCGATCCGATCATGGCGATCGACAGTGAAATGCGCTTTGAGGAATTGCAGAAATGACCCCCATGGCGATCGGTATCTGCAGCGGTTTACTGGCGGCGTTGATGCAGTCATGTTCCTATATTGGCGGCAGATATTTTTTGCAGCGGTACGGCAACTCCTTGCAGCTGACCGTTGCCTCGCTGGTCGTGGTGGGCTTGATCGCTTTGCTGGCGGCACCATTTTTTTTGCTGACAAAAAATCTGTTCACCTGGCACATGGCCGGGAGCATATTGCTGACCGATGCCGGGCTGGTGGTGGGGCATTGGGGATTTTTTTCGGCTCAGAAGTATATTGAATCCAGCCGGATCGCCTCGCTTATGGGGCTGAAAATCGTGATCATTGCGCTGCTGGCATTTGTTTGTTTCGGGAGTCGCTTTTCGGCGGTACAGCTGGCGGCAATGGCTGTGGCAGTAGTCGCCGGAGTATTGATAAATTATCAGAAAGGCCGCTTGAATTGGAGCGGTATGGGGTATATATTTCTGGCATTGATCGGCTATTGTTTTTCTGATCTGGGCGTGCAGATGGTGGTTGAAAATATGCAAGCAGAAAATACGATCGCTGGCGGCGTAAGCGGCTTTATTGTCAATTACATTGTAAGCGGTGTCGGGGCGGCGCTGCTGATGAAAAAGTGCCGGATCGAACGGAAAATGCTCCGGGGGGCGATCCCGCAGGCATTATGCTGGGTGGTTTCCATGCTGGGACTCTATGTGTGTTTCGGCATTGTGGGGGCAGCGTTCGGCAATGTTTTGCAGGCCAGCAGAGGAGTGATTTCAGTACTGTTGGGCGTGGGGTTGAGTTGGGCCGGCTGGCAGGCATTGGAGCAGAAAGCCAGTGCTTCGGTCTGGCTGCTTAAAGGGCTGGCCGCAGTGATGATGTTTGGAGCGATTGTGTTATATGCATTGAATACCAAAGGGTAAGATATGAGCAGATGTTTGTATATTGAAGGTGCGTCCGGGATCGCCGGCGATATGACCGTTGCCGCTTTGCTGGAGCTGGGCGGCAACCGGGAAAAATTGTTGAAAGCGTTGTCCACGCTGCCCATGCACGATGAATTTGAGTGCCAGATCGGGCAGGGAAAATCTTACGGGATCGCCGGTGGAGTGTTCAAGGTGTTCTGCCACGGCGGCGATCACGAGTTGAAGCATCATCACCACGAGCATGACGATGACCTCCATCACGACCATCACCACCACGATGACCATTACTGCGAGCACCATCATCACGACCATCACCACGAACACCGCAATCTGGCGGAGATCAAACATATAATCAGCCATGCCGAGTTGACCGATCGGGCCCGGAGTCTGGCCGGAAAGATTTTTCAGATCGTAGCCGAAGCGGAAGCTCAAGCGCACGGTTGCCCGGTAGAGGAAGTACATTTTCACGAAGTCGGCGCCGTTGACTCCATTGTGGATATTGTGGCGGCGGCGGTGCTGATCGACGATTTGGATATTACCAGCTGCGTGGTGGAAAATCTGACCGAAGGTCGGGGCTTTGTAAAATGTCAGCATGGCGAGTTGCCCATTCCGGTTCCGGCGGTGCTGAATATGGCCATTCAGCACGATATACCTTTCCGGCAGATCGATGTGCAGGGCGAAATGATCACGCCGACCGGCATGGCGATAGCCGCAGCGCTGCGGACGCAGGATAAATTGCCGGAAAAATATCTGGTCAAAAAAGTGGGTATCGGCGTGGGTAAACGGGATTTCGGCCGGGCCAACGTGTTGCGGCTCATGCTTATAGAAGCTGTCGAAAACAGCCAAGATCAAGTGTGGGTCATGGAAAGCAATATCGATGATACCAGCGGCGAACTGTTGGGCTGTACGATGGAAAAACTGCTGGCCAACGGCGCTTGGGATGTGCATTTTACGCCGTGTTTTATGAAAAAGAACCGTCCGGCCTATCTGCTGCGGGTGATTGCTCCGGCGGCAGCGCTGCCAACGTTGGAACGGATCATTTTTGCTGAAAGCAGTACGATCGGCATCCGGCGTTATCCGGTGGAACGCAGCTGTATGAGCCGGGAAGCTGTATCGGTAAAGACTATCTACGGAACCGTGCGGGCCAAAAAGTGCTGCTGGCAGGATATTGTGCGCATTTATCCGGAATACGAAAGCGTCAAAGCACTGGCGGCGGAGCAGAATGTTCCGGTCAAAACTGTTTTTGATGCGGCGCTCGCCGGAGTGGCCGAATAATGCATTTGTCGCGCTTTCTGGTGGTGATTCCGGCTTTGAACCCGCCACCGGAACTGCTGATACTATTGCAAAAACTCCGGCAGAATGGGTTGCGCTGTCTGGTGATCGATGACGGTAGTTCAGCGGCGGCAGAAGATATTTTTCAGCAAGTTAAAAAGCTGGATAACTGCATATTGCTCCGGCATGAACGCAATTTGGGCAAAGGCCGGGCTTTGAAGAGTGCTTTTGCTTATGTGCTGAAAAATTTTCCGCAGGCATTGGGCGTTGTGACTGCCGATTGCGATGGTCAGCACTGTGCTGAAGATATAATTACCTGTTCAGAACATTTGCAGACACATCCGGAAGCGTTGATTTTGGGCTGCCGCAGTTTTGATTGTAAAAGTGTTCCGCTGCGTAACTATCTGGGGAATTGTTTAAGTCGGTATTTATTCCGTAAATATTTGCATTGTCCGGTATCCGATACCCAGAGCGGCTTGCGGGGCATACCGTTATCTTTCATGGCAATACTGCTGGATAAACCGGGAGATGGTTTTGAGTTTGAAACACTTATGCTGTGGGAGTGCTGTAATCCAGCCAACGGCAAAATCTATCCGATTTGTGAAGTACCAATAAAAACGGTGTATAAAAACAGCCGGACGCATTTCAAAGCAGTAAGCGATTCACTGAAAATTCTTAAAGTGATCCTGAAAAATTATTTTGCAGCCAAGTCCATATTCAAATAACCTGATATATAATCCGTCAATAGTTTTTTGCACAAAAAAACGGGGCTGCGGCAAGGTGTTTGCCACAACCCCGGTCGTGGGTATAGACGGTTACTTCAAGTCAGCGTAGTTGGCGTTGCCTTTATTGTTTATGGCTATACATTCCAGCTCCACCAGCCAGGCTGGACGGCAAACCGGAGCTTTGACCGTTACCAGCGGCAGTGTTCGCCCCAAACGCTGACGGACTATATTCAACACCTGCGCACTGTCAGCCGGATCGCGCAAATACAACGTTCCGCAAACAATATCGCTGATTTTGGCATCGCCGGATTGCAGCAACGCTTCAATATTGTCAAGCATACGCATGGTCTGCTTTCTTACATCGCCAACATGTACGACCATGCCGGCTTTGTCGATGCTGGCAGTGCCGGAAATAAAATAGTGCGAGCGGTCACCGAAAATCAACCGGGTACCCCGTTCAAAACTTACTCCGTAAATCGTCGTGGGCGAAAGCATCTCCGGAGCCGTCAGATAGAACATCTGACCGGCTTGCAAATCCGGATAACTCAATGAATCCATCTGCACTAAGCGATGTACATCGCTGCTCTGACCTTCAATGCCGGTACTGGCAATAAAGTGAGTATCAGCAGTCAAACCGTTTCGGGCAAAAAACTTATTGCGGGCATCGACCAATCCGGCGTAATTATTGTCCACATCCCGGCAGTACAGCCAGGTGCGGACAGTGTGATCTTTGATATTGGCGTTGTGCTGCGCCAGAAAATCCTTGAGGCAGGCAAATTCTTCGGCCGTCTGGTCAAAACTGCCCTGCGAACTGCATTGCGGCAAATTGAACCACAATGGCTGATAATTCTGCAAAGATATTTGCAACTGGTTGGAAGTTCCGCTTTTGGCAGCATTGCTCCAGTGCCAGGCTTCCAACGCCACCCGGCTGCCGGTTTCGGTCGGCTGCTGGCCCACGATGGATACAAACACCTGCCGGTTGGTCAGCAATTTTTGCAGTACCGGGCTTTGCGTGGTGACGTCGCTGAGGTGAAAACGCAAAAACATTTCACTGGCCAGAGAGCAGCCGAACTCGGGCAGCCGCTGTTCATATTCGGCCAGCAGCGTGGATACTTCGGCGGCAAAATCTATCCCGGGGCGGGGCGTTATGGCAAAAAAATCTTCCCGGATACCGGTAGCGCTGTTGAAATTACTGTGCGAAAAAATCAAATTTTACCTCCTTTGATATGCAATGCCGGCAGCAGAACTTCGTTGTGGTAGCGGCGGACTTTGCCATTTTTATCGGGTTTGCTGACCACCGTCCAAGTGGCTTTAAACAACACATTAGCCTCCTTGCCGGCGGCCTTGTTGGTGGCTTGCAAAGTTATTTGCAGCGACGGCAGTTCCAAGCGGGTGCGTTTTTTCTTGAGCTTGATCAGCCTGGTTTTCTGTCGGGATTTTTTATTGGGAACAAGTTTGATCCATTCCGGCAGGTCCACCGGCTGCAGCGATACTTCCACATTAACCGGCAAACCGCCGGCAGTCAAATTGGCAGTCAGCGTTACCGGTTTATTATTCAAAACTATCTGCGGTTTTTTCTGCTGCCAGTTAAAACCAATGCCACGGCGAACGACCCGGGTCAAGAAGTTTTGCGCCGGATTTATATGCGTGTAGGCAAAGGCCTGCGTAGCTTCGTCGCCCGGGATCACGCAGGTGGTAAAATCGCCGTGCGATGCTTCAATGACTACCGTCTGTACCGGACGTTTGTTGTCATATTTGCCGGTGATCGTCAGCGTGGTGCGTTCGCAGTCAGCGGGGATGGTGTCGCTGCCGACAAAACGGTAATGGGCTGGCGATTTGATCTTTAATTTGATTTCGCCCTTAAAATTATCGAACCGCTCGGCGACCAGCGTGATGGGATTGGCGCTGTCGGCTGTCAGATGCAGCGCAGAAGGCACGCTGTAAACGGCAAAGCGGGGGCGCTCTTTATCTATTCTTAAATAATATTTGTACGCTGCGCCGTAATGCGCTGCGGTATCAGCTGCGTTGACCGTGTAGGTATCACTTGCCGGAGCAGTAAAAGTTATTACCGGGTCAGCTGAATTATGCAGGATCAAGCCTGCTTTGAGCCGCTGAGCGTCATCGTTATGCGTCAGGATCTTGCCGGAACTGTCTTTGACGATCAAACGCATATCCGGCGGCAGCGCCAGACGGCGGGCAAAGACTTCCAGCACAACGGTTTCGCCCTTTTTGAGTTTGAGTTTGTAATTGTTGCCGGATGCTTTGTGCAAGACATGTTTGATCATCACCGGATAGCTGACCGGATCGGATAAAAGCAGATTCCCGGCATCGATGACTTTGAGCTTGGCGATTTTCGGCTCCGGGCTTTCCGGCAGCGGCAGCTTGCCCGGAAAGGCGTTGATCCGGTAGACAAAATCTTCCCGGCCCCGGTAGAGCGCATCGCGCACCTGCAGTACATAAGTACCGTCAGCCGGGGCGGTAAAAGTCAATGCCGGATCGGGATCAAAGTAGTGGTCATCGGCATAGGCAAGCACTTTGCCTTTGGTATCAAGCACTTCCATTATTGCCTGAAAGTGTCCGGGCACGCCGTCGCCGATGAACGCATTAAAGTAGCGTCCCAGCAATCTGAACGATACAGTTTTGCCTTTGGCGAGTTTGAACTGAAAGTGATCGATTTCGCCCGGTGTGATCTGGCCGTTGATGGCGGCGGGGATAGTTATTTCCGGAACCGTTTTTTTAGCCGGGGGATAGGGGAAGAAATCTTCCCGGAATTCCGGCACATTACCAATTATGAATTTAAGTGGATTGCTCAATTTGCCATCCCGCCCGATCAGGCGGAATTCCCGTTCGCCGACCGGTGCATCTTTGGCTATTTTCAGCCGCACGATGGCTCGCCCGGCAATCGCCGGACTCGCTTGCAGGCTGTTGCGGGGAACCAGCAGAAAACGGTACAATATATCCCGTTCGCAGTCAGTCAAGTCGTATAAACGGTCATAAAAATCGTGTTTGCGCCACCCTTCCTGATCTTCGGGTTTGGGTATGTTGTTGGGCTTTTTCTGGTGATAATTGCGCAAAACCTGATTGATCCAGCGGCGCTGTCGTCCGTCCGGCAGCGGCAGATTGCGCACAAACTGTACGGATTCGACCGTTACACCCTGGCCGCTGATCCACGCTTCTCTTACTCCCCAGAACGCTTGTCCGCCAATGATCACATCCACAGTGGAACCCTGTTGACCGCCGGCAGGCATCAAAAAGCCGATATGCGCTGCCTGTAAAGTTCCGGATATTGCTGCAACTGCAGCTGTCAGGAAAAAACACCAAAATTTCATACCTGCTCCCGATAAAGTTCTTTGAGTTTATTTTTTCCGCCGTCACGCGGCAGGATGGTAAGATCCAGATTGCGCGGATTCGGCATCCGGCTGGCGGGATCGATCCCGGCCAATTCATAGATGCTCCACAGCAAATCCACCGGCGAAACCGGCCGATCCACCGGAAATTCACCCCGGGCATCCGAGGCGCCCAGCACCTTGCCGCCCGCAAAGCCGCCACCGGCAACTACTGTGCTGAAACAGCGGCAATAGTGGTTGCGCCCGCCGTTCCAGGGTTCGTGATAATCCACCCGGGGGGTGCGGCCAAATTCACCGGTACACCATATCAGCGTGGTATCAAGCAGCTTCTTTTCGTGCAGATCTTCCAGCAGGGCCGAAAAGCCCTGATCAAATTCCGGGCCGAGCCGCTCCATTGATTCAAAATGCTTTTTGTGCGTATCCCAGCCCTGAGCGTTGATGGTTATGTATGGTACCCCAAGTTCCACCAGGCGTCTGGCCGCCAGACAGCACTGTCCGAAGCGGGTGCGGCCGTAGCGGTTGCGCACGGCGTCGCTTTCCAGATTCAAATCAAAAGCTTTGGCATCATCGCCGTTGAGTACAGCTTGCGCAGCAGCTCCGGCACTTTCAAACTCCCGCAATTCCCGGCAGCTGGTGATGCTGCGGCTGAAGGAATCCAGCTCTTCCGCATATTTCTGGCGCTTGAGCACATGCTCTTTGCTGATGCCGCCCGGAGCGACAAAACCATCGACCAGAAAGCGCGGATTATTGGGATTGGAACCGGTAGCCAGCGGTTTGAAACGGTCGCTTAAAAAGCCGTTTTCCGAAAAACGCCCTTTATTGGTGGTCAACGCTATATAAGGCGGCAGTTTGCCTTTGTATTCGCCGCTTTTGAGCATGGCCAGTACTGCCCCGATCGCCGGATAAGTTATGCCGTCGCCGGGCATCCGGCCAGTTTGCATAAGATAGGTGGCTGTTTCGTGACCGTTGGTGCCGTGGCACATACTGCGGATGATCGAGTATTTATCCGCCTGCTGCGCCAGTTTGGGCAGGTATTCGCTGATGCGGATGCCTTTGACATTGGTCGCTATATCGCCGTGGTCGCCGTTGTAGGCTCTTCCGGCATTGGGTTTGGGATCAAAGGTTTCCAGATGCGAAGGGCCTCCCCACACCCAGATTTCGATAACCGATTTAGCCGGTTGCCGGTCTTGCCGCACCGGGGACGCCAGCAGTTTGCCGGATACCCGGCTGAAAGCTCCATACACTCCGCAGAGAGTCATCATTTTAATAAATTCACGCCGGTCGATCATAGTAACTCAAACCTCCTGTATCAATGATAAAAGAGAAATTCTTTGCTGTTGAACAATACCCACACCGTGTCGCTCCAGACCATGCCCTGGAATTTTTTTTCCAGACTCTGCTGGTATTTGCGGAACGCCTTGCGCTCTTTGCCGGTTGGATAACGGGATAATATATCCAAATAGAGCCGGTTGAGCCGGCTGTTTTCGTCCCGGTAGCGGCGCTGCAGGCTGCGGCTGTACTCATTGATGCGCCGGTACAACGCCGCCGAATTCATCAAATAAAGATTTTGCGAATCCGTGCTGGCGGTATTGCGCTCAGAGAATTGGCCGGAATCCCGGGGCGGACGGCCAAAGCTGTCCAGCACCCCGGTGGAAATACTGCCGTCAGCAATATTGATCGCTTTGCTGCTGTAGGGCAGATAAGTGAATGGTTCCGGAATCACACTCATGTAGCGGTCATAGCTGCGGGTGATGCTGCCCAGGGCATCAATCAATACTTCCGATTCCAACCGCCGTACCGGATATGCCGCATGGAAGCGCAGCAGCGCTTCGCTCTGATCCAGCGACGATGCCTGAAAAGCCATCGAGTTCAAAATGACTCTGTAAAGATGCTTCAGACTGTAATTATTCTGCTGAAACTCTTTGATAAGATAATTCTGCAGTTCTTCGGAAAACGGTTCGTTGCTGCCGGAGCTTTTTTTGCCCAGCAAATTATCCCAGAAGCCGCTTTCTTTGATCAATTCCAACTGATCCGCCCGGGGCGATATGCCGCTGCCGAATACCCAGTACCAGACTTTGTTGACAAACGCCCGGGCAAAGTAAGGATTCTGTTCGTTCAGCAGCCAGTCGGCAAAGATCTTGCGGGGATCCTGCCGGGCGGTATCGACAGCGAGTTTTTGACCGTCCGGCAATGCGGCAGCAAAAGTTTGCGGGATATAATCGCTGTAGACGATCTCCTCTTTCCACTCATAGGTACTTTTGTAGCGTATGCAGCTGAAAAGTTTGGCGAATTCTTTGAAATCCTCTTCCGGTAAAGCACTTTCGCGCATATTCATGGTGGTCAGCAGCACCATTTTAGCCAACCCTTCCGGCGAACGGTCGGCGCTGGCCCGGAAAAAATTGGCATAAGCTGTCCGGAAATTACTGCCGGAAACGGTCAGCATTTCATAAAACATATCTTTGAGCGAGCGATCGCTTAAAATATCGTCATGTATCTTGCGGTGATAAAATTGCACAGCATTGGGCCAGAGATTGATGGGAAATTCCGATTTGATCCGGAGCATATCGGCAAACCGCATGGCCTGCATATCGGCATATTCCGGAGAGTTGAGGACTTTTTCGATCCAGACGGCGTGTTTATTGGGAGTTTCGTCATCCAGAAAACCCTGTACCTCATCGGCTGTGGGCAAGCGTCCGGCAGCCGTGAGCATAAGCCGCCGCAGAAAAACCGCATCCGAAGCTGGCGGCGGAACCGCTAAAGAGTTTTGTTCCCAGGTTTTGAGCAAGATCTTATTGATGGGTAATTTCAAATCAAACACCGGGCTTTTTTCAAAGGTCGAAGCAAAGAGCGGCAGCCATGGCAAGGCAAAGACAGTTAAAATTATTGCAAATCTGCTCATATTTTATTCCTTTCCATCTATTCCGACAGATGAACTCTATCTGAGGAGTAATGTAGCTCCGTACCGCATTAAATACAAATTTTTTTTCAGGTCGCAAGCAATATTTTTAATTTTTTTCTGCACGATATAGCAAATTAAAAGGAATGAGTCCGGTAAAATACCGAACCCATTCCACATAATTTAACCCGTCCGAATTTTTGGGGTTACATCAAAACTTGACGGTTTTGCAACAGCTTCCGAATTACCTTTTTATCCGGTTGTGTTTTTGCTCATTATTGGATTTTGAATGGTTTTTTTGATCACCTTATTTGAGCGCTAATTTATCAAACACTTCCAGAACGTGGATCTGACCTTTAGCTGGTTCTGGCAACGCATTGCCGGTATCGACGTGGCCGCCGAGTTTGCCGCAGTTGACCTGACCGCTGGGGTGATTGAGTACATAGCTTGTGGCGTCACCACTTTTGAACGTATCCAGCCAGATGGTGTTGTCCGGGCTGTGTTTGCCTACGATCACCCGGGGAGCGTTGTCATACTTTTTCAGCGTGGAACTGCCGCTGTAAGTTCCGCCATTGCCGGTGGTGCCGCCATAGGCTGCCACATCGTCAAATTTGTATTCGATATAACTGCTGGTACCGTTGTCCATATTGGAGTTGGCAGTGTCGCTGGGGCAGGTGAAAATATTGTTTTTCAGCCACACATAATCCTTTTTATTGGCGTGAGTCAAAGCCATGCCGGAGTTGATAGACCATTCGTAGGTGGTGCCGAAATATCCGCCGGTGCCCAGCTGCCAGATCGCATTATCCATGGAGGCATGACCCTGGCCAACGTTGCCGTAAGTGTTGACATAATAGCGGTCTTTGCGGGTATTCCAAAAGCAGCAGACATAGTCGTTATTGTCGCCGGAATACATTACTTCCGCCAACGTCAGCTGCTTGAGGCGGCTTATGCAGCTGCTTTGCCGGGCCCGTTCCCGGGCGGCGGAAAGCGCGGGCAGCAGCATGGCGGCCAGGATGGCGATGATGGCAATTACAACCAGGAGTTCGATCAGCGTAAAAGATTTTTTCATGATTTGACCTTTCGTTTGATGATTTGTTATTGGTTTATTTCTATAATAGCTATTTCATTCCAATCGTTCAATTTTACTTCCACTTGCCAGGCTCCGGGCTGACCGGTGACGGCAAATTTGGCCGGAGCAGGGATGCCGCGTTTGTTGTAGTGCGTACAGCGTGGTTTTTGACTGCCGCCTGCAGTGAATTTTTTGGATACCGCAGTGATGATGCGCTCTTTGCCAATGAGATAACCGGCGTTGAGCTCCACCGGAGTAAACGGAAACATCCGTTCAAACATATCAAAACTGCCGGAGTCGCTTTTGCCATCGGTGTGGATATCATATATATATACATAGTAAAGCAGCCCGTTGCGCAGAGCAGTTATCACGCCTTTGGTCAGCGCTTCAGCGGCCCGGTTGGGACGGACCGAAACATCCAGATATTTGCGGGGACGGATCCCCAGTGCTACCGGACAACCCAGGTGGCTTACACTCTGCCAGCGGAATTCCGGCGGACATTCATCGATAAAAAGCATTGGATTTACGGAGTCATTTTCCATTTCCTGAAACGCCAGCCGGAACAAGCCTTGTTCTTCTTTGCTCATACTTTGTCCGTTGGTCAGCACCAGTCCGCCTTTGTCGGTGATGTGCTTGATGATCGCCGCCCGGGCGGTGGCGCCGGTCAGGGCGTAACTGTAGCGGTAACGTTGGATCGACCCGTCTGGGGCCAGCTCCACGGTGCGGCCATCCCAGCGGTTTTCGCTGAAACCGCCGATCGTGTAGGGCTGGAACTGGTCAATATAGATGCTGTCCACCCCAACTTTATCCATCAGAAAATCGATCTGTTCGATCATTTGTTTATAGCGGCTGTTGCCCAATTCCGGCTGCACCATCAAATTGATCACCGGGGTGCTCGGGTACATGTTGTCGATCATGGCCCGGCCGTCAGCGGAACGGATGATGGAGTCCTTGAGCGGAGTAACTGCATCGAGTTTTTCGGTCAGCTCTTTGCTGAGAAACTGTCCGTAGCGGATACCTTCGGCATTGCGGGCTTCCTTGACGCCTTTCTGGCGGATCTGTCTGGCCCAATCATATTGGCGGCAGTCGAAGGGTACGAGATTATTTTCGATGCTGGCAAAAACTCTTACATCTGCACGCTTGCTGCGCAACTGCTTGAGCTGCTTTTGGGCTTTGGCGGTGAATTCCTGACGGCTCATCAAAGCTCCGTCCAAATCGCTGTTGTTGCCGTAATAGCAAAATTCAAACCATGGTTTTATCACGGCGAGTTTGTTGGGCTTATCCGGCTGCTGGCCCCGGGGCGAAAAAGCCAGCGTGCCGGGGATGGTGAATTTGTTCATGCCCCAATCCCGGCGGACTTGATTGATAAAATCAAAGTAATCGCCGCCGGCGAGCGGATAAATTGCAAATTCGCGTTCAATTGTATCGTTGGGCTTGGCTCCGCAGCCCACGGAACCGGCTTCATACAAAGCCGCCTGACTGCGCAGCTGCAGTTGCGCCCGGGATACGGTATCTTCGTAAACCACACCCCAGGCGGATTTTTTGCCGGGCAGAAAAACCGTCGGATTGCTGGCGCCGAAAAAATCCACGGTTCCCCGCACATCGGCTTGTCCGGCCAGTTTGACCGAATTTCTTTTCAGATCATTGCCGGAAAAACGGTCAAAAAAAGCCAATGCGGAATTGGCTTGAGAGATATTTTTGAGCTGATCAAGGAAGTTGAATCGCCTGCCGTCGAACGTGATTTTACGCCGGATTTCAAAAGCTCCGCTGCGGGCAGTCAAATACAGACTTTGCGCTTCCTGTTTAACGTTGACTTGCCAATCAGCGGCATTGCCGGAGGGATTATGGCCAAAAGCATTGTATTTCATCATTGGTTTAGCCGGATAACTGAAAAAGCTGTCCATGAAAACGGTTTCTCCCGCCAGCTGCAGCTGCAACGTTCCATCGGCGGCAACTTCCAGCACCGCACCATTGCCGGAGAGGCTGGCAACGGGCTTTTTAGCATTGCGCTTGACGGTGGCCTGCGGTTGCGGACGGACTTTTTCAACTTCGCTTTTATCCAGGAATTTAATGCGCAGATCTTTGATGATCAAAGGGATGTTTTTGCCTTGCACATAACGGCGCATCAGCGAGTAGGATAACTGCAAAGAGTTATTTTCGTTGCTTTCGATCCGGTCGTCAGCACCGATTTCCAAACGGTTTACCAGATCGCTGATATCGATTTCGTAGTCATATCTGCATTCCCGGTTGCCGGTTACACGCTTTTCCAGTTCAGTTGCGCTTTCGGGGGCAAAAAACATCAGCAGCGCCTGATCGCCTTTTTTGCTGCGCCACCAGTCCCGGTTGACCTCTTTGGGCAAGCTGTTCTGCATATAAATGCCCCGGCGGAGCAAGCGGTATTCGCCATCGGGATTTTCCCGGTCGATACGTTTGTTATTCAGTTTCAGCTTCAAATAATTGTTCCAGCCGCCCATGGACGGCGTGGCGATGCGGGCGTTAAAGGCCAGCACCGGTACTTTGCCGCGGGGAACTTGCACTGCCGGGAAGTCGATTTTTATATCGGTGGTTCCGGAGGCCGGAGCGTCCAGTGCCAGACGGCTACGCAGCATGATTTCGCCGTTCACCATAACCGGCTGCGAGTCTGCTTGCGGCGTTGCCTGATCGATAAAATCAATAGTGATGTTGCGCAGGACAAGCTGCAGATTGCGGTTCTGCACATGACGTTTCTGCAAAAGATAGTTGAATTTGAGCTTGTTGGGCTGACCGCTGCGCAAAAGATCATCGATGCGTATGGCGTAGTCAAATCCGGCCGCACGGTCGCTGAGGATCTGCGGAGCCAGCTCGCTGGCGTTTTCCGGAGCATAGAAAACTATCAAAGCGGTGTTGTTGCGGTTTTTGCCGAACCAATGCAGCGTGGGAGTTTTGGCTTTGGAGGTTTTGAGTTTGCTGCTGCGGAAAAGTATGCGCTGTTCGCCATTGGCGGTCGTGTTGTCCAACACTTTGTTGTTCAAGACAATTTGCAGCAAATTTCCCCATCCGGCATAGTTCGGGGTGACGATCCGGGCATTGAATTTAAGCACGGCATTTTTGCCCGGCGGCAGCTGTACAGGCGGTATATCCAGCTGGATGGATGTGGAGCCTTTAACGGCAGTGTCGAACTTGAGTTCCTGCTGCAGCTCGATCGGATCGGCACTCAGCAGGAGTGCGGCCAGACTGCAAAAAACAGCTGAAAGTTTTTTTAGCATTTTTTTCTCCTATCGTTGGTTTTTGCATAAATTTGTAATTATTTGCATAAATTCCTGTTGTTCAAGCGGCGTGAAGCCGGAACTGCACCGCCACGAAAATTCCGGAATACTCAATACCCGCTCCGGAAGCGGCTGGTTATTCAGAATATGATCCAGCACCATTTGCACATGAGTTTGCAGCGGAACGCCCCAGCTGGTCAGCGGTACCGGCAGACAGCCGCCAAAATCCAGATTGTCAAAACTTATCACCCGGACATCCTGCGGCACTTTTACCTGATTGGCCAGCAGTTCAGCCAGCAGTCCGGCACTGATCCGGTCGTCGCCGCTCATAATGGCGATGATCCGGTGTTTTTTGCGCAAAGCAAGATAGTGCTGCGCCCAGACCCGCCCCAATTCATACGGTGAATTATCTGCATTGATCTGCTGATCCATAATAATGTGATGCTGCTTATCGGGATCGATCTTGCTCCAGCTTGAAATCATGATCATGCCGCCGTTATTCTGCTTGAGCAGATAATCGCTCAACGCCTGATTGACCATGCCGCGGTGAATACCCAGCCGGATGATGTTGGGGAAAAGCGGCTGTTCCTGGTGATGAAACGAGTAGTTTATGCAGAAAAGTTTGATATTTTCTGCCGCTGAGTGGTATTGTTCCAGTGAGTTTGCCAAGTCCTGCTGCGACCCGACAGTTTCGGTAAAAGCTGAAAATACGATCGCTTCTTTACACCCCAGCTGCTGCAGCTGTACGGTGCCTTCCCAGGTCGGAGCAGCCACAACCCGTACTTCGATATTGCGTTTATTCAGTTCGGTCAAAGCGTGGCTGAGTGCCTGCATGGGCATTGCTCCGGCGCTCATTTGCGGATCGAACAATATTCCCAGCGGGGCCGTGTTTTGATCGCGCAGCTGCCGGGCTGCTGAATTTACCACATAACCAACCTTGGCAGCGTGAGCGCAAATAAGTTGGGCCGTTTCTGCTTTGATGCCGTACTGAGCCGCCTTGCCCGAGAGGCAGAATGAAACCGTGGAGGTTCCAAAGCCCAGCTCTCTGGCTATGGAAGTGATGGTGGCACGTTTGGCAGGTGTTGAAACAGCCATTGCGGATAGCTCCTTGAATGTTTTTCTGAAACGTTACAGATTTTTTGTTATATAAATATAACATTTTTTCCCGAAAAAGCAAATATCTGCATTTACTTTATTGTGATTTATACTGCTAATGCAGGAGGTCAGGATCAGGATGTGATCATGCCGGGTCGATATCGCAGTAAAGGTATTCTTCGTTGCAGTAGTTGCGGTATTTCCGGTACTTGCCGCATCTTTCGATCAGATAATCCGGCGCAATGGGAACTTTGCCGCCGCCGCCTGGCAGGTCAATGACAAAATGCGCATTGGCCATGCCCGATGACCAGCCGCGCAGTGCTTTGACTATTTCAATACCGGTTTGCAGAGGAGTGCGGAAGTGCGAGGTTCCGTAGATCAGATCGCACTGAAAAATATAGTACGGCCTTACCCGGTTTTCCAACAGCTTCCACATCAACTGCCGCATAACTTCGGGATCGTCGTTGACGCCTTTGAGCAAAACAGTCTGACTGCCCAGGACGATTCCGGCATCTGCCAAACGCCTCAGGGCTTTGCAGACGGTTCCATCCAGTTCAGCTGGGTGGTTGAAGTGGATATTCATATACAGCGGATGGTATTTTTTCAGCACTTTTATCAGCTTGGGAGTGACTCTTTCCGGCAATACTGCCGGGGCACGGCTGCCGATGCGGATGATCTTGATATGATCGTTTTGGCAGATGCCCTGCAAAATGTATTCAATTTGGTCATCATCAAGCAGGAGCGGATCGCCTCCGGATATTAAAACGTCACGCAATTCTTTATGGTTGGCAATGTAGTCAAGTCCTTCGTCAATATCCTGTTGAGTGATGATAAACGGCTGGCGGAATTTGCGCTTGCGGGTACAGAAGCGGCAATACATGGCACATTCACCGGAAACCAGAAAAAGACATCGATCCGGATATTTCTGCACGATAGCCTCGCTTTTTTTGAAGCGTATCTCGCCCAGTGGATCATTCATAAGTTCGCTGCTGTCAGTTAATTCTGCCGGATCCGGGACACATTGCCGGAAAATTGGATCGCCGGGCGACTGGATCTTTTTCAGCATAGTGCGGGGGATGCGGCAGGGAAATACCGCATTGACTTTATGTAAATCTTCCGGCGGCAAGTGAAAATATTCCGCCAATTCAGTTGGGTCGCATACGGCATCGGCCAGAATTTTCTTCCATTTTTCCATTTTTTACTTCTCCAGCGCTGTAAATGAGCTGGAAATATAGCACAAAATGTAAAAAAGTCAACCGTTTGAAGCGCTTTTGAAAACCAGATCGGCCGGAGAACGGTTGTTTTGGTGTGGTTATTGCGCAAATAAATGCGAGAATGAAGGACAAAAACTTGATTTTTACGGGTTTTTATGTTATATTATAATCTAATGGTGTGTAAGAGCTCCGGAATGCAAGTTGCGGAAAAACGGCTTGAGCTGGAGCGCACTGGAAGTTTTACGACAAAAATAAATCGGTCGATAGATCCGGAAAATATTAAGGAAACTTCAATATGTTGAGCAAGATTTTTTCTGTTGCAGTTATGTTGGTGATGTTTGGGTCGGCACAAGCAGCCTATCAGTACAATGTCAAGGGAAATCAGGGGTATTTGACTTTTGATGGCGATACGACGTTGGCATTTGATTTGTCTATCGAAAGCCGGAAAGATAAAGACAACGGTCAGGATAACTATATCGACCGGGGACAGAGCTATGCCGATTACGGCTGGTACAACCTTGATACCGGCGCATCCGGTTCGTTCAAAAATGGTGTGTCAGCCACGTTTACGGAAAAAGACCGTATCGGTTTCTGGGTAAAAGATAATGTTGGCGATGTGTACACCTCGACCAAGCCCGATAAAAAGGCTGCGGATAATATCATCTGGGGCAAATCCCGGGAAATCAACGGCGGATTCAGTGTTGCCGGTGGTAATTTCGGTTCCAACGGCACTCAGGAATACTATGTTTTTACGGTCAATTCGGCCAATTCCAACAATAAAACGCCTTCCGGTCAGCCGCTGCCCGGGATCATTGCCGTGCTGGCGGTGGGAGGAGTCGCTCTGGGCATAAGAAAAATACGCAAGAATAAAAAGGAGTGTTCGGAAAAATGAAAAAATCGCTGTTTTTGGCTGCTGCTTTGGCATTATCTGCTGTGCCGGTTCCGGCTGCGCTGCAGTACAGCTTGCAGACTGGTACCGGCGAAGCATGGTTTGCTGTGGATACCAAACAGACGGTTTATGTGGATGTAAAAAAGCTGGACGGCAGCAGTGTGGCCATCGGCGATTCGGTCATCAGCAATATCGGCTGGTATAACTACGACGATGTAGCAAGTTACCGCGGCAATCAGGGCGGTCGTCCTGGACGTCCGGGCAGACCCGGCAGTAACGGCGGTAATTCAGGTTCCGCAGCCATGCCCCAACTGCATTATGGCGATATGAAAAGCGGGGTGTTGGGGGAATTTTCGCCCGGCGATAAGATCGTACTGTGGGTGGAAACCACCTCCGGCAACGGTAAAAAAGAAACTTTCACAATGTACAGTCCCACCACTCAGGACAGCGATATATGGATGCTGGGCACTTCCGGCGAGAGCATCATCTTTAATTGGGGTGATTTTGGCGTTGACTACGGCAAAAAATCCCAGAATGCGCTCAATCCGGCCGGTTTTGAATTTGCGATTTCCACTTCAAGCGGTGTGCCAACTTCCGGTCAGCCGCTGCCCGGGATCATTGCCACATTGATAATTGGCGGCGGCACGCTGGTGTATTTGAAAAAGCGTAAAAAACTTTATGGCGCCCAATAAAACCTCTGATGCTGAAGATATTTACTCATAAAAAAGATGAAACGTCTGCGGAAAAGTCATCTCATTTTGATAGCTGTATCGCTGCTTATACTTGCCGGCTGTATCGGCTTGATGGGGTATTTGCTTGTTTCCAACTATCAGAACGTTGAGCTTTTTAAACAGGCGCAAAGTAATTTTCAGCGGGGAGATGCCGAGTCGCTGGCCGCAGCCGAAGCGCAGCTGCGGCAGCTTATTGCCGATGATGATGACAACGAAGCTGCCTACATTATCCTGGGGGCCATTGCCGAAAAACGCAAAGTTTATCCCGAATTGGTCTACTACAGCTACAAGGCCCACAAACTTAACCCGTTGAGTGCCAAAAATAGAGCCGATTATCTCAAAAGTCTGCAGATGGCAAGGGAATTTGAGCGGTTGGAAAATTTTCTTTCGCACCAAATGCAGCTTTCCGGGGCCGAAGAACAGCTTTTGCTCTATGCTGCCGGACGCAATGGCAACTATCAGAAGTATAAACATAAAACAGGCGGCACCAGTGACGGTAACGCTTTGAGCCAGCTGACAGCGATCCTCTACAAAGAGGTCAATCAACCGGTAAAGCTTACCTTGGATAACTTGAAAAAAATTTCCGCTCAGGATGCTTTTCTGGAACAGGAAATATTGGCTGCGCAAGCGGAACTTTACTTGTTGAACAACGATATCAAACGCTCCGAAGAAGCTCTGGTCAGGGCGTATAAACTCAATGAATTTGCATTTGCACCTGCACTGGGGCGGTTTTATGCCAATTTCCGCAGCTTCAAAGCGGCGTTGACAGTATTTGAAAAATATCTGGCGATCTACCATGATCAGGCTGTTGCCTTGCAGACGGCCGAATTGTATTGTCTTTTGGATCAAGTCGATAAGATCGCACAGCTTCGGCAGCAGTATCAATCTGACAACGGCAGCAGTGCCATGCTCTGCTGCTATTATCTGGATGCCTTGATTGCGCTGGCCAAAAATGATTTGCCCGCCTTGAAAGAGCTGGTCATGCCGTTGCGGAAAAATATCAATACGCCGCTGGCGGCATTTATGTTTTTGTGTGTGGATATTTACAGTAATGATTTGAATGCAGTCAGACAAAGTTACGCCAATTTGCTGACGCACCGGAATTATCTGGATCTGCAGCAGCGGGCCGACCGCATGGTGGAAGATGTTCTGAAAAGCTCTCTGAGCAAACCATCCGCTCAAAACGATACACTGGTGATGCTGGCGCAAATGCTTTACCGCCGCCGGCCGACGGCGTTTGCCGCCAAATTCATCTTGCTGACTGGCCGGAATGGCCAAAGTGTTAATGCTGCGCTGCTGCGGGATGCGCTGAAAAAGTTCGGCAGCGATCCGGGGATCATCAAAATTGCCATCGAACATTTTTTGACCGGCGATTTGCTGGCGGCGGAAAAATATATCCGGCATTACCGGGAGCTTTTCCCGGAAAAAAAGGCGGATATGCTGCGGTATGAGATCATGCTGGCCGGCAAACGGAATGATCTTGAGTTGGTATCCAAACTTTTTATGGAAAATTTTTCGCCGGAATTGTGCGCTGAATACTGGCGTTTTGCCAGTGCGACTTTACGGGAAAAGGATCTGCGGTTTTTAAGCCGGAAAAACCCGCTGTATGCGCCTTGGAGTCAGGCGTTGCTGCTGTTGAAAAATGGCAATAAAAATGCGGCTTGTGAGTTGTTGGATAAAGCCGATGCCAAGGGCGACCAATCGCTGCTGTTTCTGGCGGCCAGACTGCTGGCGGAAAATGGCCGGAATCAGGCGGCGTTGAATAAGTATGCGCAGTTTCCGGCCAATTCGCCATATCAGCTGGCAATCTTGCTGAATACGTCCGAACTGTATGCGGAAAATGGCGATTTGCTCCGGGCGTTGGATTTGTCGCAGCAAGCTTACAAATTGTCGCCGGAACTGCCGGAAACTCAGTTGTGCTACAGCGATAAACTTCAGAAAAACCGGCAGTCCGAGCTGATTCCGGAGGTGATCAAACTCTCCGGCACATCACCATACAGCCGCAAACTCAAGGCGTTATGGATCGATGGTATGCAGCAGCGTATAAGCAGTTATGATTTGGGCAAACAGCGCGAGAAGCTCCGGGAAGTCTGCCGTCAGCTGCTGGTGGTCGATCCGGGCAACCGGGTCGCTGAGGATTGTTTGAAAAAACTTAACAAGATGCCGCAGTAAATTATGAAGATATTTTTTCACAGATTTATGAAACATCCCCTGGGAGTGCTGTATGGTGCACTGCTGGGGGTTATCGCTTTTTTTGCGGCACTTCCGATGCTGAAATCCGGCATGTGGGATGCAGCGTTGGTCGATTTGGCTATGGCGGTCGTGCTGATTGCACTCATGTTGAAACCCTTTGCCGTTACGCTGCAGCGCAAATCCAACTGGCAGACCAAATTGCTGGCGTATCTGCTGCTGGCCGGAGCTGATATTCTGGCACTGCTGCCGACGCACGATTTCCCCGGCAGTTTGAGTACGGCGTTGGCTTTTACGCTGTTGATTTGTGCGTTGGTGATGTATTTCAGCGGAGCATTTATGGCGGCGAGCTGTATGGCTCCGGCGTTGTGGTGCTGTGTATTTATGCCTTATCACGAAGAATTTATGCTGCTGTTGAGTTATCCGTTGCGTTTGAGTGCAACCATGTTGAGCGGAATCACGCTTAATTTGCTGGGCGTCAAGGTCGTCCATGTTGGAACTTCGTTGAGCTTGCCCAATTTGAGCATAGCTATAACCGATGCCTGCAGCGGCATCAATCAGTTGGATGCGTTTATATTGATCGCTTTTATTGCCGTGCAGATGCTGCATAAAAAACGGTTGTGGAAGCTGCTGCATCTGGCATTCATCATTCCGGCGATCATACTGGGCAACACGCTGCGGATCGTGCTGACTGTGCTGCTGTACATGCTGTTCGGCGAAACGGTTCTGGAAAACACCTGGCATGTGGTTTTAGGCTACGGACAGATAATTTTTGCATTGGTGATTTTTGGGGCCGTCGGGAAAATTTTTTGCTCGGCAAGTAAAAAAAGCGGGGAGGCGGAATTATGAAAAAGCTTGTTCTGCTGTTGGCTTCGGCGGTTCCGCTGGGGGTGAATTGCGCCTATTTGCTGGAGGCGTGGCGGAGTTCCCGGCTCGACCAGTTTGATTGGATATTTTACTTGCTGACAGTTCCGGCAGTGGCAGTGGCTTTGCGTAAAGAAAAGCTTGGTAAATGCGATTTTACGGCACTTTTTCTGCTGCTGCCGATGCTGGCGGGGGCTTTGACTACGGCTTATCACCAAATCAATGCATTAGGTGTGGCCACGGCGGTGTTGACGATCTATGCGGCATTCTGGCTGCTTTTTTCGTGGCAGAGTGCGGCGCTGCTGCTGCCGGCGGCGGTGATCATGCTGTTGGGGACGCCAAGTTCCAGCTATGCGGTATCGCTGGTGTTGATGGTGCCGGTCTATGCGGCGTGGGGAATAAAATTTTTGCTGGCTGCCGGATGTTTGCTCTGGATATGGGGGAATTGGAAATTTGCGTGGCGGATAAAAAAATCCACGGTAGTGTTTACCGCAGCCGTGCTGGGCAGCAGTTGTCTTTTGCTGCATACCGGAGAAATTTATTTTGAAGGCAAAAGTCTGGTGCCGGAATTTGCCGCTCATGTCGGTGAATTTTGGGGACGGGATATTCAAGTTGACGAAAATACCCGCCGCTTTTTTGTCACCAGTCAAGTCCGGCAATATCGTTACACCAAAGTTAATATCGATATATCGGTGCTGGCAGTGCAGTGCGGCAGCGATATTCACGAAATCCACCCGGCCAGCCACTGCCTGCGCACCAGCCGCTGGACGGTCAATTCCGAAAATATTTACTATTTGCAGGATAACTTTGCTGTCACCGAAATCGACGCCCAAAAAGGCCGGAACCGCTATCTGGTGTGGGTATGGTACAGCAGCGAAAAATTTTCCACCCCGGGTTTTCTGGGGTTCCGGCGGCACTTCCGGCCGGGCGGAAAGTATTACACCTATCAAATCGCTATCCCTGTATACAGCGAGCTTGAAAAAAGCCGGAACGAGTTGCAGAATTTTGTCCGGGCATTGAAAGGAAAGGCCGAACTATGACACGTTATGAAGAAATAATCGCCTTGCGCCAGGAGCTCAAACGGCCCAGTGTATTCCGCCACAACCACATACAGCTGCGGATGCTGCTCTGGAATATTACCATTGGAGCGTCCAAAGCGTTCAAACGCCTGATGGATATTGTGTTATCTATTATAGCGATCATATTGGGCGGATGGATTTTTCTGCTGACTGCGCTGCTGGTCAAAACGACCAGTCCCGGGCCGATCATTTTCAGTCAGGTGCGGGTGGGGCTGTATGGGCGGCACTTCAAGTTTTACAAATTCCGCAGCATGTATATTGATGCCGAGGCCCGCAAGGCGGAGCTGTTGAAGCACAATGAATCCGGTGACGGCGTGATTTTCAAAATGAAACACGATCCCCGTATCACTCCGGTGGGGCGGTTTATCCGCAAATTCAGTGTTGACGAATTGCCGCAGCTTTTCAATGTGCTGCTGGGCGATATGAGTCTGGTCGGTCCCCGGCCGCCGCTGCCGTCGGAAGTAAAAACTTATACGCTGGAAGAGCGCAAGCGTTTGAACATCACGCCCGGCATAACCTGTTTGTGGCAGGTTTCGGGGCGGAGCGAATTGCCGTTTTCCAGGCAGATCGCGCTGGATAAAGAGTACATTGCCAGCCGCAGTGCCTGGAAGGATTTTCTGATATTGCTGAAAACGATTCCGGCCATCCTGACCGGCAAGGGGGCGTGGTGAGATGAAAAATCTGCTGATAAATCCCTATTCGCAAGCGCAGGAATGGTGCAAAGAGTATTTTCCGGATCGCAGTTTGGGCATCATGCCGGTGGCGGGGCGGTGCGCAGCGGAATATTTTATTGATCTGGCGTTGCGGTGCAATGCTGAATCAATGCTGCTGCTGGGGCCGACCTACAACGAGCATCTGGCGGAACATTTGTATGAATATCAGCACGGCGAGCTGCGTTTGGATTACCGCAAGGGCGGCGGTCACGACAGTGTGCGGCATTTGCTGGAAGTATATAATCCGGAGTGCGGTGACGACTGTCTGATTTTGCACGGTATGCTTATGCCCAAAGCGCACACGCTCGAAGAACTGCTGAACTCGTTTGTGCCGTGTACTGATGACGGCACAGCGGATGGGATCTATTATTTTAAAGATGGAGTGCTGCAGAAAAGTACGATCGATTTTTATCTGATCGACTCGCTGGAAAGCTATTTTGAAGTCAATTTTCAGGTGTTGAACGATGATTTCTATAATCTGCCCGGTTATTCGATGATGGATAATATCCACACCGGCACCAACGTGGTTATGAAAAATGACTGCAGTCCGGCCGGGCCGCTGGTATTAAGCGACAATACTTTTATTGAAAGCAAAGCGGTGGTACGCAATGCCATTGTCGGCGAACGTGCGCTGATCGATAAAGCGTGCCATGTGGAACACGCTATAATTTTTGACCGCACTTACGTTGCCGGCAAGCTGGAGATCAAAAACAAGATCGTCACGCCGGGGCTGATCATTGATCCTTATACGGGCGGAGTGCTGGAGCGCAACAGTTTCAGCTACGCATTTTCGCCCATTCAGAACCGTTCGGCGTGGCTGCTGCGGTTGTGGGAACACTTTATAGCGTTGATTCTGGCAGTGATCGGCCTGATACCTTATTTTCTGATCCTGCCCTATTATCTGACGCACAAAAATTCGCATTGGTGCTATAAGCTCTCCATGGATCGTTATCCCGGGTATTGGGCGGTGTTGTTTTTCCGCAAAGAGCTGGTCAAGAGTCATCCGGCCAACGAACACTATGTTTTTCAGTTCGGCGAGATCTACGGCTTGCAGAATACTCCGGAGCAGCGGCGGATCTACGACTATTATTATCACTATCACTGTTCGTGTATTTTAGTGCTGCAAGTGGTGTTGCGCAGTTTGGGCAAAAGAGGATTTGCTACCTATGTTGAACGTCAACGGTCATAAAAATTTTACTGCCGGAGGCGATCCGGAAGCCGAAAAACTGCTGGGGCAACTGCTGAACGATTTGAGTTCGGAACTTGCGCTCTGCGGTTTGAGTGTCTATCTGGGCGGCAGTTACGGCCGGGGCGAGGGCGGTGTAAGGTCGGATCGGGAAAACGGCATATTGTACAATGATTTGGATTTTTTTGTCTTTGGCCGGAAAAAGCCTCCGCAGGCGGCCGGGAAGTTGAAAGATCTTGCATGGAAATATGAAAAAATCGCCCAGGTGGATGTTGATTTCAGCAGCATTATGACCGTTGGGGATATAAAAAACAACGCAAGGCGTCTGATGATGCAGGAGCTCAAGCGCGGGCACCGTCTGGTCTGCGGCGAAGACTTGCTGGCGGAATATCTGCCGGAGTACCCGGCGGAGGAATTGCCGTTTTCTGAGGCGTGCCGACTGTTATTCAACCGGGGCATGGGCTTGCTGATGGCCCGCAAAAAAATCAGTGAAAACTCCGGCGATATTGATTTTATTCTGCGGAATATCTGCAAGGCAATTTTGGGCGTTACCGATGCTGTGGCAATGGCTTCCGGGCAGTACAAGTGGAAAATCGCCGAACGGCTGAGCTGGGTAGATAGTTCCGATCTGCCGGAAGGATGGAAAAAACTTTATCGGCAAGCGGTGGCGTTCAAACAAGCCCCCCGGCGGGAGGCGGCAGCGGATTTATCCGTTTTGAGTGCTGAAGCGGGAGATTTTTTCCGGCAGGGGATCCTGCGCTGTGCCGGAGCCGCGCAGCCTGGCGAACTGGCCGAAAAGCTTTATTTTTGCAGCAGAAAAGCTGGCGAAACATCGCTGAAAAATTATGCGAAATATTGTGTAAAGACCCGTTCGGTGGTATTGCATGATTGGCGGAAATATACTCTTCCGGCCGTGAGCAATATATTGCCGGATTTGTATGAGGCGTTGCAAGCCGAACCGGAAAAATTTGATTGGCAGGGAAAACTTTATCGGCATTGGCTGATTTTTAATTAAGAGGAACAGTTATGGATAGTTTGGATAACGAACTGAGCGCACAGGCGGAAACCAGGCAGCTGCAAAAGATGCAGATGTATCAGAAGCTGGTGATTTTTACGCTGTTGAAATTCAAGAAAAGCATAATAATCGTTTTTGCCGCCACTATTTTAGTCGGGGTGCTTGCCCGCTATGTGCAATTCAAAAACTCGCTTTACAAGCATGAGGGTTCAGTCACCCTCTTTTATACTCCCCGGGCCAGCGAAGAAGTCAAGCCGTTGAGCATCAATCATGTGCTGGGAGTATTTTCGCGCCAGCAGATCTTTCATCAGTTGATCGAAGAAATGCACCTCAGCGAAAAGCAAAAGAGCGTACTTAAACAGAGTATTGAAGTAAAATTGCTCCGTGATCAGCACGATATGTTTGTCATCACCGGTATCGGCGAGAGCGATGAATATGTCCGGCAGCTGGTAAATACCTTTGTGGCGATCGGCATCCGCAATTACGAGGAGTACCGCACAGCGGAATTGCGGAATTTTCTGGAATCCCGGGAGCGGCGTTTGCGGGAAGTGCAGGCGTATCAGAAGTCGCTGATCGAACGGCTGCATGGTCTGCACCGCAAATACGGTATTATCCACCCTAAGGAAGAGATGGATACGGTAAAGAAAATTCAGGGCGAACAGAATGCGGCGATGGCCGAATTGGATGTTAAACTTGCGGATGCCCGTCACCGTTTTGCCGTGGCCGAAAAAAACTACAATGCTGTTCCGCTCAACGTGATCAAGCATCGTGCCACGTTGCGGGAATTTATTCTGGATCTGCGCAAAGCTTCCCGGGAATACGAAAAGGCCAAGTTGATGTTTGCCGAACGCAACCCCCGTTTTGTGGAGGCCCAAAGTGCCTATAAAGCGATCAAAAATGAATTTGAAGCTTTTAAGATCAAAAATAAGATCACCGATTTCAACGAAAATATGCTGCTGGGACTTGACGGCATCATCAACCGCTATCACGATGCCGAAGTTGCGCTCCGGCAGCTGGAAATAAGTTTGAAGTCGCTGCAGGCGGAAATTGCACTGATCAAAGCAAAAGAGAGCAAACTGCAGCACATGATCCCTGAACATGAATCGGTGGAGCGGTTGATGGCTACAGCCAATAAAAATATTTCGCTGCTGCTGGAGGAAGTGACCCGGGTGCGCAGCAATATAGCGCATGTGCCCAACGATATAATCATCAATGAACGGGTGGCGGGAACCAAGGCCTTTCCGATGTTTCCGGTCAAGATATTGGCGATCATTTGTATAGCCGGAGTTTTTGTCAGCGGGCTTTATGCCACAGGTATTGTTGCTTACGATATAATACTCGGCAAATTCAGCGGTATCGAAGAAGCCACTTTCCATAAAGATTTCTTTGATACCGTGGGGGTTATTCCCCATGAAAAAGCGGCATTTACTCCGGAACAACGCCAAATTCTCAACAATGAAATGTTCTATCGTTTTATCTTGCGTTTGAAAAATACCCGGACGCTGTTTTCCTGTTCGCTGGACGGTTCATTTTTGAGTTCCGTAATTTTTGACGAACAGTTCACCAAAGCCAAACGCAATACGATCCTGGTGCGGCTGATTCCGGAAGCCGAGGTGGAGAAAATCTGCAAAAATATGCAGAAAATCGGTGATTTTTATTATTCCGATAACGGCAATGCCGGAGTGAATTACGCCGAAAAATCCGTTCAGCACCATATCGAATATCTGCATGGATTTTCTTCCGGGGATGGCAAAGGTTACGGTTACGGCTACGGTTTTGCCTTCTTCCCTGTGCGGAGTTTGTCGGTGCTGGAGCCGGACGAAATAAGTATGCTTTACAATATGGTAAATGAGCTGAAAAAGCACTATCAGCTTATTCGTATATCCCGGGAAAAACCCTTTGACGCATCCTGTATTCTGGTGCGGCAGCTGCACGATATTTGCGATGCAACTTTGCTTTATATCGGCAAAAGGCAAACGCACCGCAGCGTACTGCGGCGGGTGCTGAAGCTGCATGACGAAGAACACAAAGTCTATGCGGTGTTGACCGGAGTAACTGACGTGGAAAAAATTATTTCAGGAGATTACATCTGATGAAAAAAATGTTGTATTTAGTGCTTTTGCTGTCCGCACTTTTTACCTTTTGCGGTTGTTACGACCGGTATACCGGCAATTTTGAGCAGTTCCCGGATGTCAATAATCTGCCCAGCGGCGTAGTCGATCATTCCGGTTTGACCGAAGAAGACAAACGCCGTCAGCTGGAATATCTCAAACAGCTGGATGCGCAGAAAGAACCGGTCTACCGGATCAATGCCGGCGATAAGATCAGCATAAGAGTTTACAATCACCCTGACTTGATCATGGAATCGCTGGTCACACCCGATGGTGCGATCGGCGTGATGTTTGCCGGACAGGTACAGGTGGCCGGTTTGACGCTGGAAGAAGCCAGCGAAAAGATCAAAAAAATCTACGGGCAGTATATCAAAAATCCGGAATTAGGCGTTTTTGCCATTGATGTAAGAAGTCAGACCGCGACCATTGCCGGGGCGATCAACAATCCGGGTATGTTCGTTATATCCAACGGTATGCGTCTGGCCGACCTCTTTGCCAAAGCCGGCGGTTCGGCGGTTCGGGACTTTGATGACCAGATGCTTGATGCGGCGGATTACCAGAACAGTATAATCGTCCGCAACGGCGAGATATTGCCGGTGAATTTTTCGCTGGCGATCGAGCGGGGCGACCGCTGGCACAATGTCAAGCTCAAAAAGGGCGATTATATTTATATAGCTGTGCGTTCGGAAGCGATGGTCAGTATCATCGGCAGTATCCACCGGCCGCATAAACGCTTGTGGGATCAGAATTTGGGGATATTGGAACTCATATCTTCCGGGCTGGGTCTTAAAGAGGAACATTGGCAGTATGGCGTGATCATCCGCGGCGGCATGGAAAATCCCCGTTTTTACCGGGTGGATATAGATGGTATACTCCAGGGCCGCTGCGCCAATGTGCGGCTGCAGCCGGGCGATGTGGTCTATGTGCCGCACGACAATATATCGGAATACAACGTCTTTGTCCGCAAACTGTTGCCGACGGCGCAATTCCTGAGTACGTTCACATTCCCGGCATTGAATTTTATTCAGTAATCTGCAGAGCAAAAAACAATGAAGTATCTGATTTTTTTCATTGCCTTTATGGGCATACTGCCGCTGGGGTATATACTTACGTTGAATCGCAAGTATATGCGCTATGCGTTTTTAGCTGTATTGCTGCCGGTGATGATGTTCAATCAGGTATCGATCAACTTTTTTTCGCACGAAACGTATCGGGGCACCTCCCGGGGTATGGAAGTATCGCTGGTCTATTTGATTGCGCTGGCCATGCTGCTGGGCATGTGGCTGCTTTACCGGAAAAAACCGTTGTTCCCGGATACCGGCAGCAAGATATATCTGGTCTATTTTTTGTTATGCATACCATCGATCATCAATGCGGATAATGTACTTTTCAGCTGGTTTGAATTGTGGAAAATGATCATGATGTATATAGTTTTCCTGACGACCTATTACTATTTGTTTTATTACCGGGATTTCAACACCGTATTGATCGGCTTCGGGATCGTGGCGGCAGTGACGTTTTTTACGGTGGTGTTTCAGCATGTCCGGGGGATCCATCAGGCGAACGGTCTTTTTCCGCACCAGAACAGTATGGGTATGTATATGAATTTGGTGGCACCGGTCTTTTTTGCCTATTACTTCAACCGCAACAAGGGGTGGAAAAGATTTTTGTTTGCCGGATTTTTTCTGATGGCGTCGGCGGCGTGTATGCGAACCTATTCCCGGGGGGCGATGGTCTGCCTGCCATTCGGGTGTGCGATCACGGCACTGCTTTCGCTGCGTTATCAATTCCACATGCGCAAGATCCAGATATTGCTGCCGATTTTTCTGGTTTGTTTTTTCGGAGCCTTGCTGCTGCTGCCCAACATTATCAAGCGGTTTGAAAATGCCCCCAAAGAGTCACTGATGACCCGGCAATATCTCGCCGCATCGGCTTGGAATATGATGATCGATGAGCCTTTAGTGGGGGTAGGCTTGAACAACTGGGGGATCAAGATCAATCCGCCTTACCCCTATTGCGAATACCGTTACGGCAACAAGCGTATTGCCAAAGATTTCAAAGAAGGTATCGTGGAAACCAGCTATCTGCTGGTGGGTGCGGAGTGCGGATTTCTGGCATTGGCGGCATTTCTGACGTGGCTGGGGTATTATTATGTGACAGCCTGCAAACTGATCAAACGATTGCGGCGCAGCGAGTTGTTTTATATTCCTGTTGGCGTTGCAGGCGGTTTGACTTCCATCTATTTGCAGTCCACGCTGGAGTGGGTGATGAAACAGCAGGTGAATTTTATCCAGATGATGATGCTGTTTGCCATGCTGAGTATACTTTATAAATATTGTCAGAAATTTGCTGCCAATGCAGTGGAGGTGAACGCATGAAAAAAGTGCTGCTTATGCTGCTGCTGACGCTTGGCTGCCGGGGTATGGCGCATGAATTTCTGACACCGCAGGTGCTGGTGCTGAAAGATCCCATACCGCATAAATATACTTCGCATAAAGTCAAAAACTCCGGCCGCTGGATCAAAGAAAACGGCCTCAAACGCGATGCAAAAGGCCGCATCTTGCGTCAGGCGGATACAACTTTTTATGAGTTTGTAATTTTGGAAAAACCGCTGCAAGCCGGTGAAAAAATCCATATTGCCGGCAGCGTTCTGCAATACGATCCGGATAAACCAAGTTGTATATTCAAGCTCAATCAAGTGGGTAGCGGCGTAAAACAACCGGAAAAGTATGCCTATATGGGGGCGTGGCTGGGGAGTTTGGGCGCATTGCCCTTGAAGCATCTGGCCGGAAAAACGTTTGAGATCCGCCGCAGCTCCGACCGGCAGCGTGTTTTCAGCGGCCAGTTGAAAGTGCGCCGGGATGATCCGGTTTATAAAGGCAAGATACCCTTTACCGGTGAGGAGGTGCTGGAGTTGGATTATTCTGATTTCAATACGCCGGGCCAATATTACTTTTATGTAAATGGCATCGGCCGGAGCATGGAGTTTACCATTGGCAGCGAAGCTTTGAGCAAAGCATTTTATATCCACGCCCGGGGCTTGTATCACAAACGCTGCGGTATAGCCAAAGAGCCGCCCTTTACTGAGTGGATAAGTCCGGCGTGCCATAAAACCGTCATCCGGGGGCGTTTCTCCGGCAATGCCGAACACTACCCGCGGGGCAAAGCAGAAAAAGAATTCGGCTTTTTTGACCGCAAAGGCAACCGCATCGAGGTAAAACACTTTGAGCTGATCAAGCAAAATCCGCCTTACAAAAATGAAATCATCACTGCTCCCGGCGGCTGGCACGATGCTGCTGACTACGACCGCCGTCCTTACCACTTAAGGATCGTCAGCGATCTGGCAACACTTTATTTGATGAAACCGGAAAACTTTATTGACGGCCAGTTGAACATTCCTGAAAGCGGCAATGGCATACCCGATATTCTGGATGAAGCCGCCTGGGGCGTCAAGCACCTGCTGGCAGTTCAGCAAGATAATGGCGGGGTGGGGACATGGTTTGAAACAACGGGCCATCCGGGCCCCGGCGAAGGTTTGCCCCATGAAGAAAAACGCTCCTATTATGTATCCATGCCCGGCTGTAACGGCACTTTGGAGTACGCCGCCGCCGTCAGCACGCTGGCATTGGCAATGAAAAAATCCGGCAGTACTGTTGAAGCAGAAAAATATACCGCATCAGCAGTAAAAGCCTGGAATTTTGCTGTAGAACCGGCCAACCGGCTGGTAATGTGGCTGCGCTTGAAAGCCAAGCCGATTTGCTATCAGGAAAGTCCGGAACTTTACGGCGGCAATCTCTTGCGAGCCGGAAGCAATCTCTATTTACTTACCGGCGATAAAAAATATCTTGATATGATATCGGCAAATGCTCAGGCGATAAGCGAGGCATTCAAAAGAGATTTCTGGAAATGGTCGCAGTTGAGTTTGATGCTGCTTGAATTGTTCCCGGTAAAAGAACTGAATGGGTTCCGCAAAGAGTATTGCAAGGTGATTTTGCGCAATGCCAATAAAATGCTGGCGGATTTGGCCAACAATTACCCTTACCGCACATTATGGCACGCTGCTGATAGCGGCTGGGTACACTCTATGGCGTGGGGCAACAGTCACCCGCTGCGGCGGGCGGTAACGCTGATTGCGGCGCATAAAATCAGCGGCGGACAAAAATATTTAACGGGAGCATATTTGGCCAATGACTTCCACAACGGGGCCAATCCGCTGGGCAGAACGATGACTTCCGGCTTGGGGAAAATCTATCCGGCGGTATTTCTGGATTTGATAAGCTACGCTGACAACATCGGTGAATTTGTCCCGGGGATCACGCCCTACGGCAACACGTTCGGGTTGAATCGCAATGTGTTGAAAATGGTTTATAAGGATAAAGCTTATTTATTACCGATTTTCCGGCGCAATATAAATTTGGAATTTTTGAGTGTACCCGCCAGCGAATACAGCGTGTGGGAAACCATCGCCCCGGCAGCGGTAACAACGGGGTATTTATTGGAAAGGGCTCAACTGCCGTTAAAAGAGTGGAAAAACCGCAAGCCCGGCGGTGATTTCCGGGAACTCCCCGGCTATAAGGCATTGCCATGAGGTGAATATGAAGCACAAAACTATTGAAATATTTTTATTTATCGATGCGCTGGGTTGGAAGATCATCAACGATCACAACTTCATGGCAGAACTTTTGCCTAACCGCAAGAAAATTCTTATGCAGTTCGGCTATTCCAGCAGTGCCATACCAACTATTTTGTCGGGTAAAACGCCGGCTGAACACGGACATTTGGGCTTGTTCCGTTTTGCCCCGGAAGAGTCGCCCTTCAAAAAAATATCCAGTTGGGCGTGGCTGTTCAAGCCGGCAAGTTTCTGGAACCGGGGGCGGGTGCGGCATCATCTTTCCAGGCTGCTGAAAAAACTCTACGGTTTTACCGGGTATTTTCAGCTTTACCGGATGCCGATATGGAAGTTGAAGTTCGTGGATTACTGCGAGAAGCAGGATCTCTTTGTTGCCAACGGTATGGAACATATTGATAATCTCCACGATGTTTTGAGCAAAAACAAGGTAAATTTCCACATTTCCAACTGGCGTTTGAGCGATGAAGATAATTTTTCGGCAGCGGGGAAAGCCCTTGAAGCAGGCAAAAATTTTTTCTTTGTTTACACTGCAAGTTTCGATGGAACTTTGCACGATAAAGTAAAAGATTTTGCGGCGGTACAAAACAAACTTGACACCCTTGAAACTCACATCGGAGAGCTTTACCGCAAAGCTCAAGATTACGCTGAAAATGTGCATTTTACGATCATTTCCGACCACGGCATGACTCCGCTGGCCGGTACGGTGGATGTTATGCAAGCTGTGGAAGAAAGTCCACTTGTTTTCGGCCAGGATTACGGAGCTTGTTTTGACTCTACCATGGCGAGATTTTATTATTTGAGCGAAAAGGCTGAAAGTATTATTCCGGAAATAATGAAAAAGTTTCCGGGGCATTTTTTGAGTAAGGATGAGGAAATCGAATACGGTATTTACCGATCGGATCGGGCCTTTGGCGATGCGATTTTTCTGCTTGATGCGGGAATCCAGATCGTGCCGTCGGATATGGGGGCAAAGGCGTTGAACGGCATGCACGGGTTTGCGCCGGAAAACGAACACTCCTTTGCGGCGATACTTTCCAATACAGCGTTGCCGGACTCGGTGAAACATGTTGCAGATTACTTTAATTTAATGATAGAAAGAGCTGGATTGTTATGAAAATACCATTTTTCAAAAATACTGTGACCAATTATTTTTCGATGTTTGTCCGGCTGGTACAGGGCATTCTGGTCACCCGCTGGCTGATCAGCCATTTGGGCGAAGCGCAATATGGTTTGTGGGTCATGTTGTGGAGTTTTTTCAGCTACGCATTGCTGCTTGACCTGGGCTTTGGCGTGGCGGCGCAGAAAGTTACCGCTACAGAGCTTTATAAACAGGATATTGAAAAATACAACCATACGGTTTCCAGCATATTTTTTTCGCATATAAGTATGGCATTGCTGATATTGCCGCTGACTTTTGTGGGGATGTATTATATCCGGGAACTCTTTCATTTGCCGGATGATGCTACGGCAGAATATATATGGTTCTGCCGGGAAGCGTTGCTGTTGAGCGGGCTGGCGGCCACGATCGTATTTCCGCTGGGGGTGTTCCCGGAAATATTGGTCGGATTGCAGAAATTATATTTGCGCAACTATATAATCATTATTTCCAAACTCGTGGAACTTGCTGGGGTGATCGTTATTTTTGCGCTGGGCTGGGGATTGTTCAAACTGCTCTTTTTTGTGATGATGGTGATGGGGTTTACGCAGCTGGCCATGCTTATAGCGGTGTGGAAAAGTATTCCCCGGTTCCGGATACGTCTGGCGTTTGACAAGGCTGTATTCAAAGGCATATATCGTTTTTCCAGCGCAGTTTACATTATTTCTATCGGACGCATGATCTGGGAGCGCGGCATGTTTCTATTGATAAGTATATTTTGCGGTCTGGCTCCGGTGGGGATCTTTCAGCTGGGGAGCCGGATACCCTTTCTTATCCAACAGATTTCCTTGCCTTATGTGGAAAATATTTCGCCTATATCAGCGTTGCTGCACAGCCGCAACCGCACCATGCATTTAGCGCAGATATTGGTGCGGGCCATCCGCTGGGTGAATTTTTTTGCGGCCGGAGCGATGGTGATGGTTATGATCTATGCGCCCAGAATCATTCTGCTGCTGTTCGATGTGGAAAGTGCTGAAGCGGCGTTCATCTGCCGCTTGATGGTGCTTTTTGTCTATTTTCTGCTGGTGTGCCGGAGTATTCCGGAAAAGTTCCTGACCATGGCCGAAGAGCATAAATTTCTGGCTAAAGTGCAGAGTTTTGAAAGTATCTTTTTTATTGTTATATCCATTGCCGTCTTGCTGGTAAAGCCGCACGAACTGGTTGTAGTCGGAGCAATGATCCTGACCAAATTTATTGGCACTGTGTTTTTTGTGCTGCCAAGGCTGCTCAAGCGAACTCATATCAAATTGCGCTATTTTGTGTTGTATTCATTGTTTGAACCAGCCTTGCTGGCTTTGGCCACCGGAATGGTCTGTTACTGGCAATATTACCTTTTGCGGGGGCAGCTGCATGAATTTGTTCTGCTGGCTCTGGCGGGTGTTTCCGGTATGTTGATCTACTTCCCGGCACTCTATTATATGATGTTTGACCATGCCGAAAAAATCCGGGCCAAAAAACTTTTGGGCAGGATCACCGGCAAACTGCGGAGGGCGTGATTTATGGAAATGCGTTTTGAATATATCGACAACGTGCTGGTGGCGCATTTGCAGATGTTTCTGGATCAGGTGGGCGCCGAAAACTTCAAGTACGTTCTGGTCGAACGGATGAAGCCCGGCGAAAAAATCGTGCTGGATCTGGAAAAACTGGTCAATATCGACAACTTCGGATTGGATGCTTTGTTGGCCGTGGCGCAAAAAGCGCTGGAAAATGAGTCGGAAATAAAACTGGCCCGGGTCAGCAGCGATATGCAGATCGTGCTGGATATAACCAAAGTGTATCGGGTCTTTGATATTTTTTCCACAGTGGAAGAAGCCGTAAAAAGTTTTCAAGTCGGGGCAGAGAAATGATTTCAGTATTGATGCGCTCGCATAACGATATAAAGTATATACGTCAGACGGTCGAAGCTCTGCTGGCGCAGGAAATCGATGATGCGGTGGAGATCATTTCCTGCGACGACCGTTCCAGTGACGGTACGGCAGAGTATCTGGCAAGCGTGCCGGAGCTGCGCCGCATTGCTCCACCGGAAGGCAAATATGTGCCCGGCAAAACGCTGAATTATATGATTAGTGTGGCAAAAGGCGATATTATTGTATTCAACAACAGCGACGCCATACCTCAAAATCACGATTATCTGAAAAAGTTGACTGCTCCCTTGCAAGACAAAAGTGTGGATTGTGTTTTCGGCAATCAGCTCGCTCGGCCGGATGCCTGGCTGGTGGTGCGCAAAGATTATGAGCGGGCGTTTGGCGATGGCAAGGTATCGGCAAGCTGGGAAAACTTCTTTTCGCTGGTATCATCCGGTTTCCGCAAAAGTGATCTGCTTGACAAACCCTTTAATGAAAATATCCAATATTCGGAAGATGCGGATTGGGTCAAACGCTATTCCGCCCGGATCGTTTATGTGCCGGAGGCAATAGTCGAACACTCCCACAACTACACCTTGAAGGAGGTCAAAAAACGCTTTTTCAACGAAGGCGTGGCCGATAAACAAATGGGCAAAAAGCCCATGAGTCGGCTGCATTGTGTGCGCTCAATAGCGGCTGAAACGCTGCGGGATTGGTGTTATCTGGCCCAACATGGAGCGGTCAGGGAATTTTTCTATGCGCCCATTTACCGCTGGGTGCAAAAAGTCAGTTACTATCGGGGGAACAGGCAATGAAAATAGCTCATATCGTCCGCCGTTTCAGCTTTGATGAGTGGGGCGGCACGGAAAGTGTGGTCTGGAATATAGCTTTGCAGCAGAAAGCGCAAGGCCTGACACCGGAAATATTCTGCACCGCCGCTTTGGACAAAGTCGGTGTGGAGGTCGTGGACGGCATCACGATCCGGCGGTTTGCGTACATATATCCCTACTGGCCCATGCCCCGCAGAGATAAACTTGCGCTGGATAAAAAAGGCGGCAACCCCTTTGCTCCGGAGCTGTTCAAGGCTTTGCGTTACAGCCAAAGCAGCATATTTCACATTCACGCCGGCGGGCGGCTGGCCAGTTACTCAATAAAGCTCGGTAAATTAATGCAGATACCTTGTATAATGAGTTTGCATGGCGGAGCTTGCGCCATACCGGAGCAGGAAATGAAATTGATGCTCAAACCGCTGAAATTCAAACTTGCTTACGGTGGGATCATCGACCGGATCTTTCAGGTGCGGCAAGCTCCGGAAAGCGTTGCCGATCTGCTTTTGGCGTTGAGTAAAGAGGAAAAAGCCAAACTTGAGGAGCGTTATCCGGGCAAGCGGGTTGAACTTTTCCCCAACGGTATCCTGCACCGGGAACTGCCGGAAATTGGTAATTTCCGGGAAAAATATAATATACCCTGCGATAAAAAAATTATCTTGTGTATATCCCGGATAGATTACCAGAAAAACCAGAAACTCCTGCTGGAATTGCTGACTCCGCACCCGGATACTCACTTGTTGCTGATCGGTCCGGTGACGGCGGCGTGGTATTATAATGAGATTCTCGAAGCGGCAGAAATGCTGGGGGTAAAAGAGCGTTTGACCGTTATACCCGGCTTGAAGCCCGATAGTGTGGAACTTTTGCAGGCATTGAAAACTGCGTATTGTTTTGTGTTGCCCAGCCGTCACGAACCCTTCGGCATTGCGGCTCTGGAAGCGTTGGATGCGCAAGTGCCGCTGATCGCTGCTGCAGTGGGCGGTTTGAAAGATTTTCTTATTGACGGAAAAAATGCCCTTTTGTTTGAAGATAATAATGCAAGCAGTCTGCTGGATGCATACAATAAACTTGAGCATTGGCGTAATGATTTGATTGCCAATGGCACCGTCACTGCTCAAGCATACAACTGGCAGAGTATTGCAGAAAAACTTACTGAAATTTACCGGGAGCTGATGAAATGAAAAATATTCTTTACATCGGTAAATACAACGGCATCATTGGCGGCATTGAGCGTTATATGCAAAAGAGTGCGGAACTTTTGCGGCAAAACGGTTTTGCAGTACATTGCCGTTATATCGAATCCGGCGGTCAGGAGCAGGAGGCTTTTGCGGCCGCATTTACTTCTATAGCGCAATTTTCGGTTGATGACCAGATCCTGCAGAATAATGACATGATAATACTGCACAATATTATAGATGTAAAATATCTTGAATTTCTGCCGGTAAATAAAACATTCTTTTTTGCGCACGATCACAATATATATTGTCAGCGGCACCATTATTACACGCCGCTGGGGCGGATCAACTGTCATCGGGCGTACAATAAGTTTATTTGCCAACTTTGTTCGCTGGGCAGGAATCCGGCTCCGCCGTTGAAAGAATACCGCAAATTTCCGGCGTTGGTTTTGTCGGATTTTATGGCAGAAAATTTGCGCAAAAACGGTTTTGAAAAAGTCTGCAAACTTCCGGCATTTATCAAAACGGCGGCTGCGGAACATGATTTTATGCCCGGTGGCGTTTTGCGGATACTCTTTCTGGGGCAGCTTATCCGGGGCAAAGGAGCAGATATTATGCTGAAAACGCTGGCCAAACTGGATATACCATTTACTTGCACCATTGCCGGAGCGGGCAAAGATCGCCCTATGTTGGAAACGCTGGTTGAAAAATTCAAATTGTGTGATAAAGTACACTTTACAGGTTTTGTCAGCGAACCGGAAAAGTTGTGGGCAAATTGCGATATATTCTGTTTTCCCATCCGCTGGCAGGAGCCGTTCGGACTGGTCGGTCTGGAAGCCATGGCGCACGGCGTGCCGGTCGTGGCGTTTGACCTCGGCGGCGTAAAAGAGTATCTGGCGGATATAAAAAACGGTTTTGCCGTGCCGGAGCTGGGCGATATGAATATTGTATTCCGGTTGATTTACGAACATCCGGAGCTTTTGCCCAAATTGAGCAAAGCGGCATTGGATACGGCCCAAAATAAATTTTCGGAAGCCGGGTTTATCGCCAAATTCAAAGAAATCTGTGGAGGTCGGCAATGAAAATACTGCTTTCGGCAATTCCGTTTGACAATGGCAAATCGGGTATTTCGGTCTATATCCGGGAGGTGGTCAAGGCGTTGGAAAGTGCGGGACATGAGCTTACTTTGATCGTGGAAGATGATGGAGCAAAGGAGTTTGAACGCTTTGAGCTGATCAGAATAAAAAAGCGTCGGGCCTTGTTTTCCATGCTTTACAGCTTGTTTATCCTGCCGTGGCGGATACGCTGGAAAAAGTATGATTTCTGCATAATGCTTGCCGCCAACCGGCGGGTATTCTGCCGTTATCCGATATTTACCATAGCGGTGGTACACGATTTATCCCAGTATCATGTGCAAGTTAAGTACGACAGATTCCGGATGTTTTACATCAAACATGTTTTGCCCCATTATGTGCGCAAAGCTCAAAGCATCGTTGCCATAAGTAACTCCACCAAAAATGATTTGATCAAATACTGGCACATACCCGAAGAAAAAATCACGGTGGTCTACAACGGCTTTACTCCGCAGGCAACGGTGGAAACAGAAAAACTCAAGCAGATACTCTATATATCACGCATTGAACACCCCGGCAAAAACCATTTGAATTTGCTTAAAGCCTTTGAGCTTTTGCCGGAAAATTTGCGGAAAGAGTATACTTTAGTTATGCCCGGTGCCGCCTGGAACGGTGCGGAAACGGTCTTCGAATATGCCAGAAAATCGCCTTGCAGCGGGCAATTCAAATTCACCGGCTTTGTGGACTTAGCCAAGCTGCCGGAACTTTACAGCCAAAGCGCAATGTATATATTCCCATCGCACTTTGAGGGCTTTGGTCTGTCGCTGCTGGAAGCCATGCACGCCGGACTGCCCTGCAGCTGCTCTGATAATTCTTCGCTGGGCGAGCTGGGACAAGGTGCTGCCGAACTCTTTGATCCGGCGTCCCCGCAGGAAATAGCTGCCGCCATACAGAAGATCCTGACCGATCCCGGCTATCAGCAGGAGTTGAGCCAAAAAGGCCGTGAAAAATCTGCGCAGTTCAGCTGGCAAAAGACGGCGCAAGGCTTGACCGGTATTTTTCTGCGCAAGCAGACGGCGATTTTCGGCGTGTCATTTTTCCGGGGAACTATGGCGGAAGCTTTGGAAAAAATCGATAAGCTGGTAAAAAGCAGACAGAATCATCATGTGGCATTTATCAATGCGCATTGTTTGAATATAGCCTACAAGAACATGGCGTACAAACAGGTTTTGAATGGCTGTTCCGCAGTATTTGCCGATGGCATCGGCGCAAAAATCGGCACAAAGATCCTGGGCAGCCGGGTCGAAGAAAATGTCAACGGTACGGATATGTTCCCGCTGCTGGCGCAACAGCCTTACCGCATTTATCTTTTGGGCGGTGCGCCCGGGGTGGCGGCAACAGCTTTGGAAAAAGCCCGGGCAATGAATGGAGAGGCGGAGTTTGTCGGATGTGCAGATGGATTTTTTCAGGGCAAAAGCGAAGCAGACGTTTTTGCCGAAATCAAAGCATTGCAGCCGGATATCGTGTTAGTGGCCATGGGGGTACCCAAGCAGGAAATGTGGATAAATGAGCATTTGCCGGAGCTGCCGGGGTGTGTGGCGATCGGGGTAGGGGGCTTGCTGGATTTTGTTTCTGAACGCATCCCCCGGGCTCCGCTGTGGATGAGAAAATGCAATATTGAGTGGTGTTACCGGCTTTATAATGAGCCGATAAGGTTATTTAACAGGTATATTATAGGTAATCCGTTATTTATCATGCGGGTCTACCGGAGCAGGATATGGAGGAAAAAATGAAAAAAATCATCAATTTTTGTCTTGCCGCTGCGGCGGTGTTTATGCTGGCAGGGTGTGCCGCTCCATCGCCTTTTGAGTATGGCAACAACTGGCTGATCCGGGAAAATGACATCCCGCAGTATTACTCAAAATTCGATTTGTTTTATATCGGCAAAGCCCCCAGCGGTTACGGCGATACGCATGATATTCAATTCAACTGGACCAAAACGCACACCAACGATATTTTTGGCCGGGGAGTGAGGGTTTTTGCGCCGGAGATCCAGCAGTTGGATGTGGAAAATGTCACTGCTGCTTTGGAATATTATCTGGAAAATTTCCATAAAGATGGGCACCCGTTTGTGCTGCTGGCTGAAGGTAAAGCAGCGGATCTGCTCTACAGTGCCATGCAGGAAGTCGATGGTCTTACGGTCGAAAACGGCTTTATCGCCGCTTATTTGCCGGATATGCAGCCCAAGACCGCTGAGCAGATCGCCGACGATTTTTATTGGGATGATTTGAAAGCCGCTGCGGGGGCCGATGATTACGGTGTGATCGTAACTTGGACCAGCTGTATAAATAATGAAAAAATGCCGCCGCAGCCCGAAAATGTCTACAATATCAATCCGCTGAATTGGCAGCTGGGCAGTCAGGCGGCCTCCCGCCAGGAAAATATTCAGGCGGTGTTTTACATGCCGGAACACAAAAATATTTTCTGGCGCAAAGTTGAGGTCAAAAACTTTTGCGGGGCGGTCATCGATCCGGCTTTGGGCGTGCTGAAAATCAATTGCCCGCTGCCGCTGCTGCATGTGGCAGACGGGAAATTCACCAGTAACTGCATTTCGATTTTTGCCGGCAACATCGCTGCCAACGCACGCAATCGTACCGAAAAATTGATCAAATTCCGGGAGTGGAAAAGTTTACAATGAAATTCTTTGATTATTTGCCTGCCTACATATTAAATCATTCGCCCAAGCTCATTGCTGCGTTTGAAATGGATTTTTTGCGGAATCTTCCGGCATTCCGGTCGGCACTGGCGCCGGGCGAAAAGTTCACCATGCTTTTGCAGCTGGGCTGGTCGGCAGAATTGCCGGAGGTAGCAGCTGAGTTGGAACAACGTTTGACTGAAGCCCAAAACGCCTTTCCTGAAGCCAGATTCATTATTTTAGCCAATGCGCCCGGCGAGGTGGAGATCATCAAAAAGTTCAACGAAGTCTATCTGGCCAGCCATAATGCTTTTCTGGATTATCGGCGTTATCCGCTTGCCCGGAACGGCCAGCGCAAATTTGACGCTCTTTACATCGCCAGGATCACGCCGTTTAAACGGCACGAGCTGGCCGCAGCAGTCAAAAATCTGCATTTGATCGGCAATTACAGCGAAAAAGAGAAAGATTATTTTACGCAAACTATTGCGCAGTTTCCCCATGCTGTGTGGAGTCAGAAAGTCCCCTCATTTTTGATCGGCAAAAAGATTGGCGAAGCCGCCTGCGGTCTGGCGTTGTCCGCTGTGGAAGGTGCGATGTTCTCCTGCGGCGAATACTCGCTTTGCGGCATCCCGGTGGTAAACACCCGCAATCTGGGCGGGCGGGATACGCTGCTGCCGGAGTTTGCTGTGCGTTACGCCGGTGATACCGCCGTAAGTGTGGCGGAAAATGTGGAATATTGGGTGGAAAATCCGATCGATCCGCACGAGATCCGCAATGCTTTTTTGCGCTTGGCCGCTCCGCAGAAAGCGCAGGTGCAGGAACTGGTCAACTCGATCGCCGGCAAAAAGATACATCTGCCGCACAAGCTGAATATAAGATGCCGCCTGCTGCCGCACAACCAGCTGCTCCACGGCATAAGAAGAAAATGACAGCTTTTGCCCAATAATACTTTTTATCTCAGAAAGCGGTCTGTATAGAGCTGCTCCGTGTTGATGATCGTGGTGCAAATCATTATAATATGCGTCCACATCACAAACTGCACAATCTATCTCCAAATGATTTTGAGCGCAGTTTCGGAGTTACCGAGATATAAAAATTTCTGATGATCCGGAAACTATCTTACAACAGCAGAAAATCTGATTTTTTCTGAAAACTCAAAACAAGCCGACCGTTGCATCCTTATACGGATTTTTCCGACTGCCTTTTGCTGGAAAAATAAAAAACGGAATTTCAGCAGGACTAAAAGTCGTGTCTGAAATTCCGTATACACTGCAAATGGTCGACCATTTTTGCTTAAATCGGAAAATTCTCCCAAGCTCAAATGGTTGCAAGCTAATAAATCATGGTCTCGTTTCATTAACTCACGAAAATATCTCTGTTTTTAACTTTTTATGCAGCAGAGAATACTTTTCTGTTCAATCAAAAGGACTTTTTCTCCGAAACAAACGCAAAATGCCCCGAAAAATAGTTGCACCAGCGACTTTTATAAATCTCTGATAAAATTATTGGCAAAATAGTAAATCGCAATACTTGTAATTACATCCATTGATATTGCAACAAGTAATCGCCAGTACCATTTTAATCGGAATGATAAAAAATAAGCGATTACGCCGAAAAGTAAACCGGGAAAAAACATTTTATCGATTTTCCATGCCTTTCGCTGTTTTTATAGATGCAATCAAGGTTATTCTGATTTCCCGGCAAAGATTTTCCAGCCGTTCATATTCAGCATTGGGAATAATGTTTGTTTTGTTCAACAGCAAAAGCCAGTAACTGGTTTCGTTCGCTTCTTTCAAGGCAATTTGAAGTTTGGAAACAAAATCTGCTTTCCCATGGGCATATTGGGCTTCGTGGATATTTGCACCGATACTGGTTCCGGCTCTGCCGATCTGGTTGCAGATAATTGTTTCGTGCTGACTTTTGAGAAATTTTACCAGATTTAATATTTCTACAGCGAAAGCAACTGAGAGATTAACAAGTTTATTTGAAGATTTTTCCATGATGAGTTATTCCTTATCTGATGATAATATAACACGGATATTGTTGTATTACAAACGGATGAACTCTCATTTTTCATTTTCTCATCATATGAGCGAAGCGAATGCTTCATATTTGGAGTGATAACGGAAAATGCTTCATAGCGGAATGAAATGGAGCTGCTTCATCTGAAAAGGCGAATATATGAAGCGCACCTGCGGTGCATGAAGCACGGCTGCGCCGTATGAAGCGGCTCTGTCGAGCCATGAAGCGAAGCCTTTTCAGGCTTCATGTTTTTTTGCCTTGGAATCAAGGCAAAAAAAAATGGTCGGGATAGAGAGATTCGAACTCTCGACCTTTTGACCCCCAGTCAAACGCGCTAAACCAAGCTGCGCTATATCCCGATCGTTTTATAAATATATCACAAATTTTACTTTTTGCAAATTTTATTGTATAAAAATCTTCGCTTTTACTCGCCAACCGCGCGAACTTATGCAAATAATCGCCGCCGCAGAGGTTTTCTGGATCTGCGGCGGCGATTTGAATTTATTAATTATCAGATAAATGATTGACTGAAGGAGTTATCGGCGCTTCCGGTTACAACTTTTTTCTGATAACGGGAGTTTTTTACCAGCTCTGCAAGCATATCGCTGTAACGCTGGGCGTCCATCGGCAAATTTACGGTTTCGCCGGTCAGGGCGGAAAACAACATGGCATTGCCGATTTCCAAACTGCGGATGCCATCTTCCAGCGGGGCGACCAGTTCTCCGCCGTTTAAAATCACATCGGCAAAATTGCGGATAATATTCTGATGCTGGCTGAAATTCGGCGGCAGCGTGCAGGGTATGGTTATATCCCACAGATCCGGTTTGCTGAAGCCGGTCGTGGCAGTACGGCTGTATTCATCGTCCGGAGTTTCGTTGCGATAAAATTTTATTATGCTGTCTTCGTAAACCACTTTGCCGTTGGTGCCGACGATCTCCAAACGGTTGGTGCCGGGAGCTTCGCCGGTGCTGGCTATGAATACACCGGAAGCACCGGATTCAAATTCCATGATCGCACTGATTTCGTCTTCCACTTCTATATTGTGATGTTTGCCCAGACTGCCGAAGGCGTGGATCTTTTTGGGCATTCCGGCAAACCATTGCAGCAGATCCAGCTGATGCGGGCACTGGTTGAGCAATACTCCGCCGCCTTCGCCACGCCAGCTGGCCCGCCAATCACCTGAATCATAATAATACTGAGTCCGGTACCAGTCCGTTACTATCCAGTTGATCCGCTTGAGCTGCCCCAAACTGCCGTCATCAATAAGTTTTTTGATTTTTATGTGCATGGGTATGGTGCGCTGGTTAAGCATCAGGCTTTTTACAAGCCGGGGATGTTTTTCTGCTTCAGCAAGCAGCTCCATAGCGGATTTTTTATCGACCGAAATGGGCTTTTCGACCAGAACGTGTTTGCCGTGTTGGAGCGCTTCGATGGCCAGCGGCACATGGTAATAGTGCGGAGTGGCAATAATCACCGCATCAACGTCGGCGTTGGCAAAAAACTCTTTGCTGTCGCTGAAAATGGCGATCTTTTCCCGTATCTCCGGTTTTATCCGGTCACGTTTGTCTTGCGCAATATCGCAAACTGCATTTATAGTGGTATTGGCAAGTTCATCGGCGCTGTAAACATGCGAAAGCCCCATGTTGCCGGCTCCGATGACTCCGATTTTTACTGTTTTTTCCATAATACTTCCTTAATGGGTAAATCGTTATATTATTTTTCCAATAATTTGCGGCAATATTTCCGCAGTTCATCTGCCCGGGCGGGATCGCCGGGGAAACTGGCCGCTGCGGCCGCTGCTTTGCGCAGTTCTGCAATGGCTGCGGCATCGTTCTGCAGTTTGGCTTCTGCTGAACGCATCAGCCAGAGATCCTGCACGCCCCGCCGCCAGGCCGCCAGCCGCCGGGAGGGGATCGGACCGTTGAGCGCAGGATAGATCAACGACGTATCATACACGCCTGGATAGGCTTTGCGGTACCAGGGGTCGCCGTAATACTGCCCGGCTGCCCAGAACCCCAGCCCGGAGAAGCCTTTGGCATAAAGCCGGTAAAAATTCAGAATATAATCTGCATAAGGCGATTTGATCTTTTCTTCGCCGCCGGCACTGTAGTAATAGGCAAAGCGGGTTTTGTTTTGATCTTTTATGTAGTTATGAAACTCGTTCAACGCCTCCTGCGGCAGGGTACGCATGTGCGGCATCCACACATCCACATATTTATCGAGGCTGGCGAGCTGCTGCATGTTATCTGTGGAGCTGTCGATAATAACTTTGAGGGCGGGATCAACCTCTTTGATCCAGGCGGCGATTATTTCGGCCCGTTTATCAGCAGCTTCGTCAATGGGGCAGAGCAGCAGATTGGAGCTGTTTATGCCGTGCTGCGCCAGCTCAGCCAAAATCAGTTTGAGCCAGCTTTTGAATGCTTTGCCGTAAGCTGGATGATAAAAGTCCAGATTGAACAGTTCCCGATTCTGCAATTTTTGATTCCAGATGGCTATATCCAGATAGTAATAATCAAATTTGCCGATCAACTCCAGCTGCTTGCGCAGCCGCGAAAAATCCAGCTGTTCCGGGATCCGGCCATCGGCGGTTGCCCGGGGGCGGGGCAGGTGGCGCAGATTACTGATGAGCGTGGCATTAAAACCATATTTTTTGAGCATGGCGTAATGTTTTTTGGTGTATTCCGGCCGGTCGGCAATAATCGGTTCGTGCATGTAATCCCAGCCAAAAGCAAAGGGGCGCAGCTCTGAAGCCGGTTCGCTGTTGACCACGGTAAAGTCAACCGGCAGCATCACGCTGGGAAATTTGTGACCGTCGATCGAATCTATCAGCAGCACCCCGGTGGATTTCAGCGCTTCATCGGGAGCCTGGACGCTGATATAAAGCTGCTGCGTCATACCGGGAGCAATGGTAAATACTCCGGCAGGATTGGGCGCCAGCACATCGCCGACGGCCGTTCCGTCAAAGGCGGAGGCTTTGGCCACGGTGAAAAATTCTGTTTGAAATTTGGGCAAATTGGTATAAAGATAGTCAATTGTGCGGCTGTTGTATTGGAATTTGCCACTGGGTGGCGCAAACAATCCGCAGCGTACCGTGAGTGTTTCCCAGCCGGTGTTGGTCAGATTCACGGCAAAATCCCGGACTTCGGAGCGGTAAAAATCTGCTTTCAGTTCGCCGGCAAAAGCTGCATTGCCAGCTTTAGGTACGCCGGGAGCGTAAGGATCTGCGTACTGCACGACCAGTGGCGAACCGCTGGCGGAAAAGCGTTCGGCAAATTGCAGACTGCGGAGTTTTTCGCTCAAAGTATCGACCAGATCCAATGCGGCGATAAATTTTCCGGCATCGGCGGCGTTATCCGCAGTGGGGATGGCGGCGGCCTGCTGCAAAAGTTTTTTCATTTCCGGCGATTTTGCATCTTTAACTTGTTCAAATACCTGACAGCGCTGCTGCAGGGCCTGCTGCATGGAGCCGAAAACCAGCAGCCCAAAGCGTTTGAGTGTACTGTGACTGCCCAGCGTAGGATTCCAGGCGGCATTGTATTTTTTGCCGTTCCGGAAAAAGTTGATCCGCCATACGGTGCCATCGGTCACGGGTTTGTCGCTGACGGCTGAAAGCGGGATCGTGGCTTCGATGATCCAGTTTTGATCACTGATTTTTGCCCGGCTCTGCCACGGAGGATTGAATCCGGCAGTATCGGCATTGAATCCGTCGTATTGCTGATCGGCCAAATCGCTCATAAACTGCAGATAATCGTTGTTGCTTTGGTCGGGGGCAATAATACATTCCAAACCATCATTTTTCCACAGCGATCCATCGCGGTGGTTGAAGCGTTCAATGGTTGCCGGATCGATTTTTTCCGGCGAAATCAAAAGCAGATAAAGTTTTTTATAATCAGTCAACAGTTTGATTTGTGCCGGAACGGTTAATTTTTTGCCGGATTGCGAATTGTATTCCAGCGGCAAAGTCACCGCATTGCGCCACGCTGCATCGCCGGCGTCGCCGTCGATGATCGGAACGTTGGGGCAGGGGGGCAATACCGCCACCGGGAGCGCTGCTGATTTGGGCAAAATCAGTTTGGCTGCCTGCGGTGCGGCGATCTTAAAGGAGTATATCGGCGGACGTTTTTCCAATCTGGCATAGCTGCGATTGTTAGAGCGGTAGATCATAAAACGCAGCGACCCGGTGGTGCCATCGGTCAATTTTTCAGGCAGTGTAAAAGTGGCGGCGAGTTTGAGCGTATCGCCAACTTTGAATTTCTCAATTTTCCACGGGGTCATCTGCGTTGCGGGCAGATTTTTGGCCAGATTGTCGGCCGGGAAACTGTATTGCGCCGCCGGACGTAAATAGACCGGAGAATCCACATCCAGAACTTTAATCGTCATATTGACGGTGATTTTTTCGCCGGGAGCTGCAGTGGCCGGCCCGCTCAGGGCGATGACTTCAAAACGGTCTGCAGCGATTGTAACGGGCAGCAATACGCTGAACAACAGAGGAATGATGAATAATATCTTTTTCATTTAGCACTTTTTTCGAGTTCTTCAATATGTTGAGTAAGGTTGATCATAGCCTGAGCGGCAGCAATGGCGCAATTGATCCAGCCGGCATTGTTTTTGCGGGAATTATTTTCCCAGTAAGTAATGTAACGGCCGGTTGCCTGATCCTGCGCCCGGGTAACGGCGTCAGCCAGCGCACAAGCTTTGGCCAAATCCAGCGCATTACCGGTTTTTTTGTGCATGGCCACATAAAAATTGATCAATGCGGCCGCACTGGCATCAATCGGCACATAGTAGCTGTATTGCTCCAGCACACAAGGCAAAAACCACTCCCGGCTGTGCGTATTGCGCATCGGATAAAATGGCATGGGCGAATCCCAGACCACAAACTGATCTTCGCTGTAGCGCAGCAACGTCCGGCACAAAGCGAGCTCTTCAGCTGAACAATCCGGTTTTCTGAGCAGCGTTAACGCATAGCGCACGGCTGTATGCTTGGTGTTGTTCATATAAGGTGGCAGGGGCTTTTGATCTTCAAACTGACCTTCCCAGTTGAAGTTGGCCACTACATGCTTTTGCACATATACGCCGGATCGGTCGGCGGCTTTTTTATACTCCTCTTTGCCGGTTGCTTCGGCCATTTGGTACAAAAATGCAGCGATTTCAGTCGGCACACAGTAGTTGGGCGGTGGCGGCGGCTGATCCGGATTTTTTGCTTGCGGAACCACCGGAGAACCATCTTTCTGCCACAGTTTAAGGTGCCAACTGCCATTGGGCAGCTGCAGTTTGCAGTAAGTATCGGCAATGCGGGCGGCGGCATCACGGTATTTTTCAACTTTCACAGTTTCATACAACTGCATATAGGCCCGGCCCGCACTGGCCGGATAGATCATCATTATCTGCCCGTCAAAATCATAAGCCGAATGATCTTTCCACATATAAGTCGGCGGCAGATACTCCAGCGGGGCCCCGGCCTTTTCGCTGATACTGATCAAATAATCAGCAGCTTTCTGCGCAATATCCAGTGCAGCTTCTCTATTTTCAGGCGCAAACCTGGCATAAAACAACATGCCGCTGATCACACTGCTTATGATCTTATTGGGATAGCAATAGAGGTCATAGCTTCTGGAGGGCTGGCCGGTTTTGCGCCAATTTTGAATATGTTTTTGCTCAAAAACATACTTCAAAGCCCATACTGCACTTTCACGGTAATTGCGTACCGCCGGAGCATACTTGCCGGTAAAGGGGGCCGCCCGGTAAAATCTGCGGCTGCCGCAATCAGCTAATATGCGGTTTTTGCCATTCAATGCCGTTACCGATACCGTAGTAAAGCCCACCGGCAGTGCATCCCAAACTGCCGTCAGCGGTTCGTCCGGACGGTCGGCGTAAAATTCATGTACTTTACCTTGCGAATCAGTTACCGTAAAACAGTATTTTTTTGCTTGTTCTACGGCCGTAAAATCAAAATTGGGTACATAAATAAATCTTTTGGCATAGGCGTTCCAAAATGGTGCTGAACCGTCAACTTTGCCGGGAGCAATTGGGTGCAGAGCATCCTGCCGGGCCAGTTTTTCCCAATTATTTTCTGCTGATACTGCAAGTTGCGGCAAGGCTAACGCAGCAGCAGATAACAATGTCATTGCTGTGATCCTTTTCATAGGAGAAAAAATATATTTTTTAACTGGGTATTTTTAACAGGGTATTTTTATTTCTGCACCGCCGGAGCCGGGTTGGTTGCCGGAGCAGCGGCCGCCGGGGCTGCTGTCTTGTCGGCCGGAGCCGGAGCGTTGGGATCTGCCACCTTAAAGCGCACCACCGGGCTGATACCGGTAAGTTTGGCAAACGCACGTTTTTCGGGACGGTAGATCCGGAAGAGGAAGTAGCCTTCAGACCCGACCGGCACATTGGCCGGAACTGTCCAATCGGCACCGAGGGTGAGTTTGTCGCCGACTTTGTATTTTTCGATCTTCCACGGCTTCATTTCGTCACCCCGCAGCGGGCGGCCGATCTTGGGGGCGGGGAAGCGGAAAGTCCCATCGGGACGCATCCGGTTGGCGCCGTCGATTTCCACGACTTCCACCACGATCTTGCAGTCAGTAACGCGCTGACCGGGATTAAGCGTGGCCGGACCTTTGACTTCCAGAACCTTGAATACGTCAGCAGCCTGCACGGTGCAGAATGCAGCCAGAGCTGCAACGGTCAAAAGAGTGATTTTTTTCATGATTTTTTATTCCTTTATATATATTTTAATTTATTAATGGTGATTTTTAACGCCACGGGTTGCTGAAATATGATCCATACCCCCAGAAGCAAGTCCGCCAGTTGTCATTGGGTATTTCCTGATAGGTCAGGCTTTCTACATGGCCATCGACAAAAGTGACGTTGGCCCGCTTGCTGTGCGAGTAAACAAAAGTTTTGGCATTGTAGACAAATGAAGTTGCTTCATTGGGCGAAGTACAAGCCGCCACCCCGGGGTAGCAGCTGCCGGAAGTCGGGCAGGTACCGTAGTCAAAACTTCCGCTGTGATAGGTGTGTTCCACCAGGAACGGCGTATCGCCCGGCAGCGGGATCTGCGCAAGACTTCTGCCAAATGGTTTGCTGCCGGATATCCCCGAACCGATCCCCGCACACATGGCGTAACCTACATAAACACCATGCGAAGCAACTTCATTCTGAAAATTCGGGCAGACGATACGACCTTGTTTGTCACCTACATTAGCACCGTCACGGTACAATTTAGTCAGACATACCGACCATACGTCATTAAGGTCTTTGAATTTGTAAGCTCCATCAGCCACCGGGCCATATTCTTTGTGATCCTGCAAATAGAGCTGATAATAAAGGCCCCAGTTTTTGAGCGCACCCGTACAGTTGGCCTGTCTTGCCCGTTCCCGGGCTGATGACAGCGCCGGCAGCAGCATGGCCGCCAGAATGGCAATGATGGCAATTACGACCAAGAGTTCAATGAGCGTAAAGCCCATGGGCTTTACTCCGGCATGCCGGAGTAAATGATCTTCAGTTGATTTTCTCATAATTTGATCCTTTCTTTCAGGAAGTTTTATCAATCACCGAAATGTTTGACTTTGAAGTTTTTGCCGCCGAACATCGGGAATTCCTGTCTGGCCCACGGCGGAGTATGCCATCTGAGGTATCCACGCAGACGGTTTTCCGGATCGTATACGCCATAGTCCATGACGTTGATCACCGGCGAGTGGTCGAATCCCGGTTCAAAATTCAAACCGGCAACTTCCACGCAGACAATGTTCTTTTTGTGGCCAAAGAGCTCGTTGCGGGTAGTCGTAAGGATTCGTTTGTTGTGCTGCGCCACCAGCAGATTGATCATCGACAGATGCGAAGAATCGTGGAACACGACCGCTTCTTCGCAGTTATGCACATACAGATAATCTGCCACCACATGTTCACCAAACACAAAGCCGTATTTGAAGCCCTGCACCGCGACCCGGCTGATCGTATTATGGTCGTTCTGGTCACCGGAAGTCATCAAACCTACGGTATGGCAGGGATTTTCCTGCAATTCTTTATTCAGCGAACCGTCGCCGATTTGTTCGTTCAAACAGAATTGGCTGTTCATCACATACAATCTGCCGACATTCTGCAAATTGGCCGCACTCTGGGTGGGGTACATCTTGTCTTTGTTGAGATTGACCCGGAATTCCAGATTGATGATCGAAAAACAATTGACAGAAAATTTACCCGCCACTTTGGTGTTCGGATTTTCCGGAGCTGAAATGATCGACCACGGGCGTTCCTGCGGATCATGCACTTCCGGAGCATCCCAGGTGGAAAAGAGGAAAGTATTGTCTTTAGGCATCGTGCCAAAACGGGTGATGTTGTGTGTGGGGTGGCCGGTCGCTTTGATAACAATATAGCTGTTGAGCAAACGGCAGGGCATTTCGCCTTCCAGCACAATATTGGGGCGGCCCGGCGGGATCACCAGCTGGGAGCGCACCTTCTGGCCGTTGTAAGTTTCACGCCCGGGTGAAGCCAGACAATAGCCTTTGGGACGGTAGGGAAAAAAGACCTTGCCGCCGCCCTGTTTGTGAACATAATCGATCGCCGATTGAATGGCAGCCGTATCATCCGTGACCCCATCGCCCTTGGCGCCGAAGTCCATTACATTGACCCCCAGCGGTGCGGTGGTTTGGGGTGACGTTTTGAATGCCTGACAACCGCATAAAATAAGTTGCAGCAGCAAGACGGCACAGGATAAAATTACAAATTTCATGTTCTGTTGACCTTTCTTTGAGTTATACTTTATATATCTTTGTGGTTTATAACATTTAACGCTTTTTCCAAACGCAAAATTTCTTCCGGCGGCAGCTGGGTGGAACTGCGCCACGATATCTGCGGTGGTACCAGCAAAGTGCGGGGCGCAGGATTTTTTTCCAGAATATCATCCAATGCCAGCAGAGTGTGCTCAAGAATAGGCGAACCAAAACTGGTCAGCGGCACCTGAAACCATTCCCCATGCGGCAGATTGTCAAAGCCGACGACTTCCACATCTTCCGGTATCCGCACCTTGTTTTTGCGCAATTCAGCAATCAGGCCGCCAGCGATAAAATCACCGGCAAAAATCAATTTTACCGGGTGTTGGCTGCGCATCGCCAAAAAACGTTCGGCCAGCTTTTTGCCGATGTTCCTCCAATCGGTATCGGAACTTTTGCTATCCAGATTATATGGCTGAATAAACTCCCGGGAGGAAAAATATCCAGCTTCCAGCAGGTGGTTGACCGGGTACCAGTCCATGCTCATAAAACCATCCTTGCCGATCCGCCGGTAGGTGTCAAAAAGTTCCTTCATAAGCAAAGAACGGTTTATGCCGAAACGGTAAATATCCAGTTCATGCTGTTCGCCAGGCAGGCCAAAGTTGTAATCAATGGCAAAGCCGCGCATACCTTGCAGCAGCGGTTTGAGTTCTTTGATCAGCTTTTGGTCGCCGGGCAGGGAAGGTACTTCGCTGAGCGTACCGAATATGATAAAATCCCGTACACCAGCTCCTTTGAGCCGTTTTATGGCCGTAACCAGACTGCGGAACCCGATCAACAGCGCTTCCCGGTTTTCCTGTTCCAGAATATTCAAAGCCGTGTTGATAGCTCCGATATGTTTGGCTTCGCCATAGTTCTGGCTGAGCAGCAGGCCGACCGGCGGCTGACCGCTGCGGCGCAGCAAGCTGGCTCCGGTATTGGCTACATAGCCGACGCTGGCGGCATAATCCCGGACTTTTTGGGCGGTAGCTTCGCTGATGCGGTAGCCGCCAGCTTTGTAACGTCCGCTTAAACAGACTGAAACCAATGTGCGGGAAACACCTACTGCTTGAGCTATGTCTTTAAGAGTAATGTTGTTATGTTTAGGCATTGAGTATGATCCTTGTTTTGCTGAATCGATTCACGCTATAAGTATATCATATTTTTGGCTGCTTGTCAAGGGCGCAATCGAAAAAAAATGAAAAATTTTCACAGTGTCGATTGTAAAAGTAAAATTATTTGACTTTTTTTGTTGGAAAGTACTTGAAAAAAATGCGAAGTTGAGTTATATTTATATCCCAGTATTGTTCGACTTTCAACCTATCGGAATGTGAAGATGAAGCGCGGATTTGACAGCGAAAAATATCTGGAAGAACAGGCGGCGGCCATCCTGGAACGGGCCGAGAAATTTGACGATAAACTCTATCTGGAGTTCGGCGGCAAACTCATGGGCGACCATCACGCCGCCAGAGTCTTGCCGGGGTTTGATCCCGATACCAAGATCAAACTGCTGCAGCGCATGAAAGATAAAATAGATATCGTTATTTGTATCTATTCGGGGGATATCGAACAGCGCAAGATGCGGGCCGATTACGGTATTTCTTACGACGCCGATGTCATGCGCACGATCGATGCGCTGGGCGATTGGGATCTGACGGTCAAAGCAGTGGTCGTTACCCGTTATCAGAATCAACCGGCCGTGCGCGGTTTTATCAACCGTCTTTCCCGCCGGGGCATCAAAGTTTATTTGCATAAACCCATTGCCGGATATCCGACTGAACTGGATACGATTGTTTCCAACAAAGGATACGGCTCCAACAGCTATATTGAAACCGACAGACCCATTGTGGTCGTGACCGGGCCCGGAGCCAGCTCCGGCAAGATGGGGACATGTTTATCGCAGGTTTATCACGATTATCACCGGGGGATCCGGGCCGGATATGCAAAATTTGAAACTTTTCCGGTTTGGAATCTGCCGCTCAAACACCCCGTAAATATCGCTTACGAGGCAGCTACTGCCGATTTGGGCGATGTGAATATGGTCGACAGCTTTCACCTGGAACACTACCATGTGCCAACGATCAATTATAACCGGGATTTGGAAGTTTTCCCGGTGGTGCACCGGATCTGTTCGCGTATTATGGATCCGGAACACCTTTACCATTCACCTACCGATATGGGGGTGAACCGGGTCGGTTTTGCCATCATCAACGATGAAGTCTGCCAGCAGGCCTCCGCTCAGGAGGTGATCCGGCGTTATTTCCGGGCCATGTGCGACTATGCCACCGGGGCGGCCGATAAGGCGCCGATCGAACGGATCAAGCTTTTGATGGATGATCTGGGCATCAGCGAAACCGACCGCAGAGTGGTCATTCCTGCCCGGGAAGCCATGACCAGTGCCGAAAAGACCCCGGGCAAAGGTTTTGACAATATCTTTTGCGGGGCAGCACTGGAGCTGGACGATGGCACGATCGTGACCGGACGCAACTCCAAACTGCTCCATGCGGCATCCAGCTGCATACTCAATGCAGTCAAATATCTGGCCAAGCTGCCGGATAATCTGACTCTGTTGTCGCCGGAAGTGATCAAAGCGGTCGGCAGTTTGAAGCAGGAGATATATCACAACAAGGGTATAAGTCTGGATCTTTCGGAAACCTTGACGGCGCTTTCAGTCAGTTCGCCCAGCAATCCGGCGGCCAAGCTGGCATTGGATGAGCTGCGCAAATTGAAAAATTGCGAAATGCACCTGAGTCACATCCCCCCTGCCGGTGATGAAAACGCCTTGCGCAAACTGGCGATCAATGTGACCAGCGAGCCCATATTTATCGGCCGCAATCTGCTGCAGGAGTAACGCAGCGCAAGTAGGAAAGACTATTTATGGGGCTGTTGCAAAACTGTCAAGTTTTGCAACGGCCTTTTTGCTATCAAAACTAAATATTGTTTACCAACAGCCACAGTGCGGTTAGCACCGTGAACGCATGGGAGGGAAGTCACCGGATCTGTTAT
>SUWF01000039.1 GCA_015061575.1 Lentisphaerota bacterium | reverse complement strand
AAATATCCTCCACCGGACTTGCTCTGGTAAGTTTTTTGCATAATACCTCCATTAGATTGATGTTTTTCAGAACGGGACTATCCCGTCCGGGGTATTATGCCTGAAAAAGTGGCAGTTTTAAGTAAAAAAAAGCCTCTATCGGTACGATTATATCAATAGAGGCTTTTCAGAAGTCATTTATCAAGTGGCAGTTTGAGGTGAAACACCTTGTGGCAAGTTTGTGGCAACATCTGCACTTTTCCAGTTGAAAAATTGTGTAAAATAGAGGAATATAGAGATAGTAAAAAAAAAGTGGTACCAGGGACGGGACTCGAACCCGCACACCGTATAAGTGACTGATTTTAAGTCAGTTGCGTCTGCCTATTCCGCCACCCTGGCATCCATTTTTTTATTTTTTAAACATCCTCGTGCCCGGATTTTAAGTCCGTTGCGTCTGCCTATTCCGCCATCCGGGCGTACCATTCATTCTCTTTTCAGTTGATCGGCTTCGTAAAGACCGCCGGTCTTATGTAAACCAAGTCACGCAAATTGCCGTCAAATGCTTTGCTCGATCTCAGCAGAGGTGATAAATCAAAGTCTTCCACCAGATGCAGCTCTTTGACTGCATTTTCCGGCAATATGGCTTTGATCGCTTCGCCTTCATGGGCTTGGCCGCAAATCAGGTCGAACTTGTTTTCGGCAAAAAAATCTTCTGCCTGTTCTTTGTTCAGAACTATGCCTTCGCCGCAGCCTTCGTCTACGTTATTTTTGCGCACTACACAATATACAAGCATTTCTTGATTTCTGCCATCAAAAAGTACTGCAATTTTTGAATTTTCTTGCAAATTTTTTCCCGCAGCCATACTGATGGCGATTGCTGTGGGGACTCCACGGGTTTTTACGGTGCTTTCGCCGTGAGTCAAACCGGCAACCAATGCCGCCGCTAAACGCATCCCTGTAAAGCTCCCCGGGCCAATGCCGACACTCCAGTATTTGATGTCGCTTAATGTTCCGCCGCAGTTGGCGATCTCGCCGGCGGCAAATTCAGCCAGATGCGAGGACTCTCTGCGCTTCATTGGCAATATGCCGTTGCGCAGTACTTTGCCGGTGCTGTCGGCTATGCACATGCGCGCTGCGTTGCCCGATAAATCCAATGCTGCCTGAAATTCTGCCATCTTCTTATGCCTGTATGTTGTCGTTCAATAATTCTGCGGCCAATTCGACGTTGCTTTTGCGCCGGCGGCTCAAAAAAGCTTTGCCGTTGCGCAGGATCACTTCGCCGGGCATACTGCGCAAATTGTATATGCCGCCCATGCTGTAGCAATAAGCCCCCGCATTATAAATTGCCAGCACGTCGTATTCCCGGATCTCCGGCAATTCACGCTGCTCGGCAAAACGGTCGCCGCTTTCGCAAATATTTCCGCAAACATCGTAGAGTTTGAGCCCGCCAGCGGGATTGGAGAGGTTTACTATGTGGTGATATGCCCCGTAAAAAACCGGGCGGATCAACTGCGGAAAACCTGCATCGCAACCGGCGATCGTCCGGGTCCGGTTGAACTTCAACGTGTTGACGGTCGTGAGCATGATTCCGGATTCGGCAACCATGTATTTGCCGGGTTCAAACTTGAGATTCAGTTTTTTGCCGTAATTTTTGCAGAAATCCTCAAAAAGTGCATTGATTTCTGCACCCATTTTGACGTAATCCACCCGTTCTTCATCGGGTTTGTATGGCACTTTGAAGCCGCCGCCGAAATCCAGAAATTCCAATTCCGGAAAACGCTCTTTCGTTGCCAGACCCATCAGGTTTTTCATGCTCTGAAAAACCGACTCCGTGTGCTGCAGCCCGCTGCCGGTGTGTTCGTGCAAGCCTACGACGTGCAAATCATATTTGGCTGCGATGGCAACGACTTTATCCACATCCTGCATCAAAATACCGAATTTGGCCAAATCTCCACCGGTGGCGGTGTTGGCACTGTCGCCATCGACCACATCGGGGTTGAATCTTACGCAGATCCGGCTGCCCGGATAAGCTTTGCCATATTTTTCCAACCTCGAAAGGCTGCCGATGTTGAACAGTACATTCAAAGCCTGCACTTCATCGACTTCGGCATCGGTCAGATTGTTGGCCGTGAAAATGATCTTGCTGCGATCAAAGCCCAACGCCAGAGCCAAATGCACTTCGCCGGGACTTACCGTATCCAAGCCCGCTCCGGCATCACGCAAAGCTTTAAGCAAATCGATATTGTAGTTGGCTTTGAGTGCGTAATGTATCTGCAGCCGGGGGCAGGGGATGAAGTTGAACAGAGCCTGATAATTGGCCACTACCTGATCGGCATCGTATACATAAAGCGGCGTGCCGAATGTACGGGCCAGCTCCAACAATTGTGATTGGTTCCACATCTTCGCAAACTATCTCCAACTTATTTGACAAAAGGCACGATCACGGCCAGCAGCTGCAAATCCTCCGGCCCCAGGCTTTTTACGGAGTGTCCGGCGCCGTTGCCGGTGAGGATGGTATCACCGACGGTGACTTCCTGCTGATTGCCGTTGTCATCGATCAAGCCTCTGCCGGAAAGCACCACAAACATCTCTTCTTCGTTATCGTGCTGATGAAAGCCGATCGATGCGCCCGGAGCAAGTTCCAGTTTGGCGCAGAGCCGGGTGGGCGAAAGCAGTTCGTTGTTTTCGTCAAAAAAATGGGTTATCCGGACGGATTTTTCTCCGCCGCGCATGGCTTCACGCACTTCGACCTTACATTCGCTGGCTTTATGGATCATTTCAGGAACCTTTATTGTTTGAAACTTTAACAAAATAATCTCTTCAAAAACATAATATAACACGTTTCCGTCATATTTACCACAAAAAAAGCATTTTTTCCAACCGGAAATCGCATTTAAATACTTTTTGGAAATTGCAAAGTCGTTTTCCTGCGCTAAATTAAAATAGGCTTGAAAATCAACCAACCCATGAGAAAGGTTAAAAAATGGAAAAAGTCAAGTACGGTCTGATCGGTTTCGGCGGTATTGCCGAAAATCGTATTGCCAAAGAAGGTTTTGCCTGCGATACCGGGCGTTTTGAAGCTCTGGAAAATGCAGTGCTCGTTGGTGCTACCGACGTGAACCCCGCCCGCAAGAGTGCGGCTGAAGCGCTCGGCCTCAAGTGGTATGAATCCAGCGAAGCCATGATCGCAGATCCGGAACTCGATGCCATCTATGTGGCAACCAACAATGCAACTCATGCCAAATTGGCGATCGCTGCGCTCAAGGCCGGCAAGCATGTTATTACCGAAAAGCCGATGGCTACCAGCATTGCCGATGCCCGCAAGATGGTCGAAACGGCCAAAAAGATGAAGCTTTCGCTTTCCGTTGACCACATGATGGTCAACAACATTTACAACATCAAGGCCCGCAAGGTCGTTTCCAGCGGCAAACTCGGCGATATCAACGATGCCTGCTTCCACATGGAATTTGCCTTTGGTTATGATCCGGCCGAAGCTGCCTCCTGGCGCTGCAGCAATATCAAGGAAATGGGCGGCCCCATCGGTGACGTGGCCAGCCACTGCTTCTATGTAGCTGAATACATTTTCAACTCCACCGTGGAATGGGTCGCGGCGGCCTATCTGCCCAAACTTATGGACATCAAGGCCGAAGATGGCGCTTACATCAAGTTCGGTATGAAAAACGGCATCGTGGCCAGCGCCAAGGTCGCTTTCAGCGAACTGCGTGGCGGTTTGGCCGGTACTCTGACCAATCTGGGCTACGAAATTTATGGTAATCAGGCGGTGCTCCGCGGTTACGGCACCATGTTCCAGCTCTCCGGCTACGAAGATGAACCGATCAAGATGCGTTTGGAAATGGATAACGGCAAGACCCAGAAGAAGCTGGCTCCCGGCAAAGTCCAGAACATCTATCAGGCTTTGATCACCAAGCACGCCAAGAGTGTGCTTTCCGGTCGTCCGCTCAATGCGGTTGACGGTCTGCGCAATCTGGAACTTTGTGATGCTGCGCATAAATCTGCCCGCAAAGGCGGCTGCAAGATTTCCATTGTCAAGTAATTGACGGTATAAAATCAGGGGCTGCTGCCAAACCTCGCACGAAGTTGCAGCGGCCCCTGTTTTTTGTTATGCCGGTAAAAAATATTTTATTTATCCCAGGCGAGGTTGCCCAGCAAGCCGTGCTGGAAAAATACCGGGCGGCAGTTGGCTTCTTCAACCATTGATCTCAAAGTGACTTCCAGCTTTTCAAAGTGATCGCTCTGGTAGTTGAAATAACTCGGGAAACTGTATTGTTCGTGACCGCATACCGAAAAGAGATCGTTGCCGTAACGGTCGGCTTTGTCTTTTACGATCTTGAACAGCCTTTTGATCTCTTCCACACTCAAGCGATTGATCACCAGCCAGTCGTGAACAAAGAATATGCCCAGATCTTTGTCGTAGATTGTGCCGTGCTTATCCAGATAATCAATTTCTTCGGCAAAACCGTAATGGCGGGCCAGCGGTTCGGCGGAGGGTACATATATTTCGGAACTGAAGGCATTTTCCCGTTCTTTTTCGGTCATTTCTTCGTAGGGCGGCGTACTCATCACCCGGGTGCGCATGGATTCGGAGTAACAAGTGGCGCCCAGTTTGATCAATTCATCGGCGATGCCGGGGCTGACGTTGTTCCAGTGCAGAACCTGCGGCACGATATATGATGAGGCTCCGGCAAAGCGGGTAACTTCGTTCTGCAGCAATTCATAATCACGCAAAAAATCCTTTCTGGCGGCATCGGCATAGGGCCGGTCGGGAAATTCGCTGTAGGCGTGCAGGGCAAATTTCAGCCAGTCGGAGTTATCGGTAAATTCATCTTTCCAGATATCCGGCATATCTTTGAGCAGAAATTCTTCGTGGTCATTGTGATAAAAGCTGTTCAAAGTGATTTTGAGTCCGTAGCGGTCGTGAAATTCCTTGAGCTTTTTCAGGTAAAAGTGATCAAATGCCCGGGCCGGACGCTGTTTGGCCAGTTCGGTAAACAAAAAGATGTGGTCGTCAAGATAAAATGCGCAGCGCCGGAAGGACTTTTTATCCCAGACTACGGTAATGCGCTGAATGAAATCGCCGTAACAAGTAGTGGTCACTGCTTCGATGCAGTTGATCTTTTGAGTCAGTTTTACGTCGCAGGAAAAATGCAGACCATCCTGTTGCGCGGGTATATTGTTGACTTTGACCGGAGTGCCGTAACTGTTTAAGCCTTCAACGGTTATTATCAAGCCATCTTCGGTTTCGGTCCCGTGATTGCTGTTGAGCAGTGCGCCTTCACGCAAGTTGGTTATCGAAAGCATATATTCCTCCTGAATTTCATTGCACTTTCCGGCTGATAATATAACACATTTTGCCGTATTTGCAATCTTAAACGGATCTTTTAATCCCCGGATGCAATTTGCCCTGCCTGCCGCTTGTCTTGGCTACAGAGCTTCCCCGGTGCGGCATTCTGCCTGACTGGTGGTGCCTGAGCAGTAAGGGCGGGGATTTGCCGGGAAAAAAACGCTTCGGAAATTGCAAAAATCAAAAGTTGGGATATATTAAACCGGGTTTTATATTTTTAAAAAGCAACCTAATGAAAGTCAGTCGTTTTGGAAATTGAAGTCAAAATCTTGAACCGCTTGGGCTTACATGCCCGTCCGGCTGCTCTGGTCGCTCAGTGCGCAGGCAAGTTTGAGGCGGCAGTCAATTTGATCACCGCCGGCGGCAGCACTGCCGATGCCAAAAGCATTCTGTCGCTGCTGATGCTGGGGGCGCCGTGCGGCAGCGTGCTGACTTTGCAGACTGACGGTTGCGATGCTGAGGAGGCCGCTGCGGCGGTCGCCGGATTATTTGCTGCCAAATTTGATGAAGAATGATTTAGCAGGAGCTGAAAATGCCGGAAATCAAGCAGGAACTTATTTGTCAGGGGATCGCCGCCAGCAGCGGTTATGCCATCGGGCGGATCTGTTTTGTCCGGCATGGCGAAAGTTTTTATATCGAACCATCTGACCGCACGATCGACGAAAGTCAGGTCGAAGTTGAAATCAAACACTTTTACGCTTCTTTGGATGCTGCCCGCAACGAAATATTGACTTTGCAGGAAACTTTGCGCAGCAAGGCGGATGCTTCTGATGTGGGGATCTTTGATGCTCAATTGCTGATCACCGATGACCAGCTTTTGACCCGGGAGGTCGAACAGATGATTTCCACGATGCACAAACCGGCGGATTATGCGTTTTTCAAGGTGGTGGAAAAGTTTGTGGCCGCCATTTCGGTCATGCCCGACAGTTACATCAAGGAACGCACCGCCGATATCCGGGATGTGGCTGCCCGGGTGCTGGCGCATCTGCAGCACCGGCGGGCCGGCGATGTGCAGTACGATGATCAGCGGATCATTCTGGCGCACGATCTGACACCTTCGGATACGGCGGCGCTGGATCGGCACCGGGTGTTGGGGTTTGTGGTGGAAACCGGCAGTGCATCTTCGCACACGGCGATTTTAGCCCGCTCCATGCAGCTGCCGGCCGTGCTGGGGATCCCGGCGGATTTTATGGAAAAAGCCCGGGATAACGATATGCTTATTCTGGATGGATATACCGGCAAATTGATTCTGCATCCGACTCCGGAGACCGAAGCTGAATATCGGCGCAAGATGGAAGAAACATTGGTGTTTTTTCATAAACTCGACAGTGAAAAACGCTTGAGTGCGGAAACCCGGGACGGTTTTGTACTGCAGCTTTCGGGGAACATTGAAAAACTCGAAGATGTCGATACCATCCATGAATTCGGCGGTATTGGGGTAGGTTTGTTTCGCAGTGAATATATGTTTTTGAACGCCAGCGGTTTGCCCAGTGAGGAAGAGCAGTTCAATACCTATGTGGATATGCTTTGCAAAATGGGCCGCGAACCGGTGGTGGTGCGTACTTTGGATATTGGCGGCGATAAACTTGATCAGGCTTTGCAGCGGTACGCCGAGCCTAATCCGTTCCTGGGGCTGCGGGGGATCCGTTTTTGCCTGCGGGAACGGCGGGACGTGCTGCGCACCCAGTTGCGGGCATTGCTGCGGGCAGGCCGGTTCGGCAACCTTAAGGTGATGCTGCCGATGGTAACTTGCGTGGAAGAAGTTCTGGAAGTGCGCCGTTTGATCGCTGAATTGCAGGATGAACTTTATGATCAGCGCATTGAACATGCTCTGCATCTGCCTGTCGGGGCAATGATCGAAACTCCGGCCGCTGCATTGCTGGCCGGGCCGCTGGCCAAGGTGGTGGATTTTTTCAGCATCGGTACTAACGATCTGGTGCAGTACACATTGGCGGTCGATCGGACCAATGAACGGTTGAATTATCTGTATTATCCGACGCATCCGGCGGTGTTGACTTTGATCGCCAACTGCATAAACGCTGCCCGCAGACACAATATCTGGGTCAGCGTATGCGGCCAGATCGCCGGAGATCCGCGGTTTACGCCGCTGCTGGTGGGGTTGGGTGTGCATGAGTTGAGTATGCCGCCGTCGTCACTGGGGCCGGTGCGGCGGGTGGTGCGCAAGCTGCAGATGGCCGATGCCGAGTTGGCTGCCATGCAGGTTCTGGAGTGCGAAACTCCGGAAAAAGCTCTGGAAATCAGCATGAATATGCTGCGCAGTGCCGCTCCGGAAATCGCTGAACTTATTGCGCCGGAATGAGTCATATCTGTAAAGCAATAAAAAGAGAGCAGGAAAGGTTATATATCATGAGCAGACTTTTATCCGCAGAGATCGCTTCTGCATTGGGCAATTCATCCATGATCCGCAAGATGTTTGAAGCGGGCAATGAATTGCGTAAAAAATATGGCAACGACAAGGTCTATGATTTCAGCTTGGGCAATCCGGATGTGCCCGCCCCGGCGGCGGTGAAAAGTGCATTGCAGGAGATCGCCGAAAATGCTGATAAGCCCTTTGCGCTGGGCTATATGCCCAATGCCGGGTATCCGGAGTGCCGTGCCCGGCTGGCCGAATATCTTACCCGGGAACAGGGCGTGCCGGTCGATGGCGGGTCGGTGATCGCCACCTGCGGGGCTGCCGGCGGTATCAATGCCTTTTTCCGGGCGGTACTGGAACCGGGCGATGAGGTGATCTGTCCGGCGCCATACTTTGTGGAATATGCGTTTTATGCCGGGAACTTCCAGGGCAAACTTTTGCCGGTTGCCAGCAAGGCGGATACTTTTGAGCTGGATTGCGATGCCATTGCTGCGGCTATCACGCCCAAAACCCGGGCGGTACTGGTCAACTCCCCCAACAACCCCACCGGGCAGATCTACAGCCGCAAAGAGCTGGAAACGTTGGCGGATGTGCTGAAAGCGGCTTCAAACAAATATGGCCGGGCGATCTACCTGATCGCTGATGAGCCTTACCGCTATTTGAATTATGACAATTGCGAAGTACCGTCGGTATTTTCGGTTTATGACGCATCGGTGGTGATCGGGTCTTTTTCCAAGACGCTTTCGCTGGCTGGCGAACGTATCGGCTATGTGGCGGTCAATCCGGCGCTGGAAGGCGCTGCGGAATTGATCAACGGTTTGATCATGACCAACCGTATTCTGGGGTTTGTCAACGCTCCGGCGCTGGCGCAGCAGATCCTTATCCGCAGCGTGGATGCCACTATTGAGCTGGATATTTACCGCCGCCGCCGCAATTTGATGGCGCAGGTACTCAGCGATGCCGGAATTGAATTTATGATGCCCAAAGGTGCGTTTTATTTCTTCCCCAAATCGCCGGTGGCGGATGAACGCATTTTTGTGGAAAAACTTCTGCAGGAACGGATTCTGGCAGTACCGGGCCGGGGATTCGGTCTGGCCGGGCATTTCCGGCTGACTTTCTGTGTGGATGAGTCGATCATCGCCAACAGTGCAGAAAGTTTCAAAAATGCAATGAAAAATCTGTAAGGCGCTTGAAAATATCACGTTCCGGATTAAAAAATATTATGAGCAGCCGTTATTTATTGCTGAAACAATTTTTGCGCAAGCCATCTCAGGTGGGAGCGATCGCTCCTTCCGGAGCTGCACTCTGCCGGGAACTGGTGACGTGGCTGGAGTTGGATAAAGCCGCTGCCGCCGCTGAATTGGGTCCCGGTACCGGGGTGGTCACGCAGGAAATATTGCGGCAATTAAATCCGGCGGCCAAATTTTTTGCCGTGGAGCTTGACGAGGCTATCAGCAAAGAGTTTGCTGCGGTGCTGCCGCAAGTCAAACTCTTTAATGCCAATGCCTGCGAGCTGGATAAAATTTGTGCGGCAGAAAATATTGCTGAACTCAATGCGGTGGTTTCCGGCTTGCCCTGGGCGGCTTTCCCGGAAACACTGCAGCGTTCGATCCTGGAGGCGGTGATCCGATCGCTGGCGCCGGGCGGCAAGTTCAGCACTTTTGCCTATCTGCAGGGGCTGGTGCTGCCGGCCGGATACCGTTTCCGCAAACTGTTGGAAGAATATTTTACCACGGTCACGCTTTCGCATGTGGTGTGGAACAATCTGCCGCCTGCTATCGTCTATTGCTGCATTAAATAAAATTCCTCCCGGCAGTTCAAACTTGTCAGCAGCATCTCCGGGCAAATTTTGCTGCAACTGGTGAAAAAGCCCGCTTTTATCAGTTGTTATTTGGCGAATTTGTGCTATATTATACGGACGTATAGATGTAATAAACAGTTCAATGCGAGATTTTATGCAAGACGGCACGAACAATGAGCTTTTGACTACTCCGCAGGATTACTGCTTCGGTCCCGGCGAAGAAAACGCTTTGCTGTTGGATTGCGGCCGTAAACTTTACGAAGTGAACCTGCGGTACGAAACTTACGGCCAATTATCTCCGGAGGGCGATAATGCGGTGCTGATACTGCACGCACTTACCGGCGATGCTCACGTTGCCGGCCGTCATAACATCACTGACCGCAAGCCCGGCTGGTGGGATGCCATGGTCGGTCCCGGCAAGTTCATTGATACAGAAAAATACTTTGTCATCTGCAGCAACGTTATTGGCGGCTGCTCCGGCTCCACCGGGCCCCGTTCGATCGATCCGGCAACCGGAAAGCTCTACAATCTGGATTTTCCGGTGATCACCATATCGGATATGGTGCGGGCGCAAAAGCGGCTGATCGACCATTTGCAGATCAAAAAACTTTTATCGGTCATCGGCGGTTCCATGGGCGGTATGCAGGCGCTGGAGTGGTGCAAGCTTTATCCGGAAATGGTCAAAAGTGCGGTGCCGATCGCTACAACTTCGCAGCTGGGGCCGCAGAGTATTGCTTTTAACTGGGTCGGCAGTCAGGCTATACGCAGCGATGTGAATTTTCAGGACGGGCAATACACTGTCAATCCGGAGCATGGTTTGGCCACCGCCCGGATGCTGGCGCATATAACTTATTTGAGCGATGAATCCATGCAGAATAAGTTCGGACGCAATCTGCAGGATGCCGACCGCTACAGCTTTGCTTTCAAGCGGGATTTTGCGGTGGAAAGTTATCTGGAGCATCAGGGACAGCGTTTTGTGGAACGCTTTGATGCCAACAGCTATTTGTATATAACAAGGGCCACTGATTATTACGATCTGGCCAACGGCGGAGAGTTGGCGGCGGCGTTGAAAAATGTGACGGCAGATTTTCTGATCGTATCATTTTCCAGCGATTGGCTTTTTACGACCCGTCAGAGCGAAGTGATCGTCAAGGCGTTGCTGGCCAATAATTTGAATTGTTCGTTCTGTGAAATCGAATCCAGCTACGGCCACGACGCATTTTTGCTGGAAGTCGATCAGCTGGGGGCGTTGATCCGGGATTTTTTGCGCAATCAGCGGGAGGAATTTGGGAAATGAGCAGCAAGTTTAAGGGTATACCTGATACCGGCGCAGATGATATTATCAGCCGTCCTGATTTGCGGCGGATCGCCGAATTGATCGAGTCCGGAAGCCGGGTTTTGGACTTGGGGTGCGGCAACGGGGAATTTCTGCACTACCTCAAAAAAGTTAAAAATATCCGTCCGCTGGGGGTGGATCTGGATGCGGAGATGGTGGGTGCATGTGTTACCCGTGGTATTCCGGTCATCCATGGCGATTTAAATAGCAAGTTGGATTTTTTGCAGGATCAGAGTTTTGACTGTGTGCTGTTGACCCGGGTTTTGCAGGAGCTGGCCCATCCGGAAGAAATATTGCAGGAAGTGACCCGTATCGGACGGCGCGGGCTGGTGGGATTTATCAATTTCGGACATATCCGCAACCGGATGCAGCTCTTTTTTGCCGGACGGATGCCCCGGGGCAAAAACCTGCCTTACGAGTGGTACGATACACCCAATATCCATTTGGGGACGATCCGGGATTTCCGGGAACTGTGCGCCCGATTGGATATTGAAATAATGCGCAGTTTTCCCATCGGGCGTGAACGCAGCTATCTGGATGTTAAGCTGCCGAATCTGCTGGCCCATGCCTGCATTTTTGAGATCCGCTCCCGCAAACATTGATTTTTTGAGCCGATAAACCGTAAAATTTATGGAGAATATATTATGAGTAACGATCTTAAAGCAGCAGCTCTCAAGTATCATCAGTCGCCGGTTCCCGGCAAGATCCATGTGGTATCCAGTAAGCCTTGCGATAATCAGCAGGATCTGGCTTTGGCCTATACGCCCGGCGTGGCGCAGCCGTGTCTGGAAATCAAAGACGCTCCGGAAAAAGTCTGGGATTACACCGTCAAAGGCAATCTGGTGGCAGTCGTCAGCGATGGTACTGCGGTGCTGGGTTTGGGCAATATCGGGCCGGAAGCCGGGCTGCCGGTCATGGAAGGCAAAGCGGTGCTGTTCAAGCGGTTTGCCGATATTGATGCGGTGCCGCTGTGCATATCCAAGGTATTCGGGGCCAACGGCAAGACCGATCCGGCCAAGCTGATTGCTGTAACGGAGTGTCTGGAACCGAGTTTTGGCGGGATCAACCTCGAAGATATCGGTGCGCCAGCCTGCTTTGAAGTGGAACAGACGCTTAAAGAAAAGATGAATATCCCGGTTTTCCACGATGACCAGCACGGTACGGCAATTATTTCGCTGGCGGCGATCCTCAACGCCACCAAATTGCTGGGCAAAAAACTGGAAGATTGCAAATTTGTGGTCAACGGTGCCGGTGCAGCCGGTATATCCTGCAGCGAATTGTACATCACTGCCGGGGCCAGGCGGGAAAACTTCATCATGTGCGACAGCAAAGGTGTTATCCACGACGGCCGCACGGATCTTTCTAAAGAAAAACAGCGTTTTGCGGTCAAAACCGACAAACGCACACTGGCAGATGCGCTGGTGGGGGCGGACGTATTTCTGGGCCTTTCGGTCGGCAACTGCCTGACCAAAGAAATGGTCAAAACCATGAACGCCAATCCGATCATTTTTGCTATGGCCAATCCCACGCCGGAAATTTTCCCGACGGATGCCTTTGAAGCCGGTGCGGCGGTGGTCGGTACCGGACGGACGGACTTCCCCAACCAGATCAATAATGTTTTGGGCTTCCCGGGGATCTTCCGCGGGGCGCTGGACTGCCGGGCCCGGAATGTGAATGAAGAGATGAAACTTGCAGCGGCTGAAGCTTTGTGCGAAGTTGCGTCGATGCCGGTGGATGCAGAAACGATGGCGGAACTTGAAACTGCTTATCCAACTGATGCTGCCAACGGTATGTTTGACGGCGATAATCCGCTGAAGCTTTCTTACGTTATTCCCAAACCATTTGATCCCCGGGTCGTGCCGCACGTTGCCCGCAAGGTGGCCGAAGCGGCGATGAAAACGAACATGGCGACTCAGCCCATCAATGATTTGGATGCCTACGAAAAGAGCGTAAGAGAGCGCATCAAAAACAATCGCTGAGATAAGACAGGCACTTCTCCAGAGAACGGGAGGTGCCTTTTTTAAGTTATTTGCAGTGCTGAATGCGATTGGCAGATTTTTCCGGCGTTTGGACGGAATTTGCCGCTGAGTCAGTTGCATAATATATTGAAAAAGTTTTTGGGATCATGAAAAACACTATGAAACAGCTTATCCGTACTACCCCCGAAGCTTTGGGTATACCATCGGCTGCTTTGCTGAAACTTTTGCGGCGGCTGGAAAAAATGGAATATATCAACAGCTTCATGCTTTTGCGGCATGGCAAGGTGTGTTTGGAAGCGTGGCTGAAGCCTTATAAAGCAACGGTTCCGCACCAGTTGTTTTCGCTCAGCAAAAGTTTTACATCGTGCGCTGTCGGGTTGGCCCAGCAGGAAGGTTTGCTGAATATCCATGAGCGGTTGATCAAATATTTTCCGCAGTATGAAAATGCTGTAACTGATTCCCGGATGCGGCAAGTTACATTGCAGGATCTCTTGACTATGCGCAGCGGCCATTTGAGCTGTCCTACGCAATATTTCTGGGATCAAACCGATTGGCGCAAGGTCTTTTTGAGCAGCAAACTGGAAGCTGAGCCCGGAACTCATTTTACCTATAATTCCGGTGCCAGTTATATGTTGGCTGCGGTGATCAAACAAGTGACTTCCTGCAACGTGCGGGAGTATCTTATGCCCCGGCTTTTTGCGCCGCTGGGGATCGCACCGGGTATTTGGGAGAACTGCCCGCAGGGGATCAATTGCGGCGGTTGGGGATTGTATTTAACTACTGAAGACATAGCTAAATTTGCCCAATTGCTGCTGCAGAATGGCCGCTGGCATGACCGGCAGCTGCTGCCGGCGGATTATCTGGCCGAAGCGGTCAGCAAACAGGCGGATAATTCAGCTAATACGCTGCCGGATTGGCAGGTCGGCTACGGTTATCAATTCTGGCGATCCCGCCACGGCTACCGGGCCGATGGTGCGGCCGGGCAATACGCCGTGATGCTGCCGGAATCCGATGTGGCGATCGCAGTGACAGCCTGCACTGGCAATATGCAAATCATTCTGGATGCCATCTGGGAAGAGCTTTTGCCGGAGCTGCATGACGATGCTTTGCCGGAAGCTCCGGAAGCTTGGAATGAATTGCAGCAGCTGGCCAAAAATATGAGTTTGCCGACCGTGGTTGGCGATATCACCCGCCGGAGCGAAAATCAAACCTGGCTGTTTGCCGAAAATCCGCAGGGCATCAAAAGCTGTCAGCTGGAGTTTGGCGAAAACGACTGTACTTTAACTTTTGACGGGCCGAACGGGCTCGAACAGTTGCGGGCCGGTTTTGGCTATTTTGCGGAAAGTTTGTTCAAATTGACCGATTTATCAGCTCATCCAACCGTGGCCAGTGCCGCCTGGAAGAATGATCATACTTTGGAAATACACACCTTTATCACTGACGGTATTTACCGGGATATTTGGCAAATCGACTTTTCGGATGCAGCTGAACCGCTGAAAAACACCATGTTGTGTGCCTGTTTCCGGCCTTTGCGTCCCCGTTTTACCTGTCGGTAATGGACGTAAATAAAATTGGCTGCAGATAAAAAAAATCCCCGACTTTTAAGGCCGGGGAATTTTTTTGCAAAGATGCAGTGCTGATTATTCAGCCATTTTGCTTTCGATGTATTCGATAGCTTTGCCGACGGTGGTCAGCTTTTCGGCATCTTCGTCCGGAATATCGGAGTTGAAACCTTCTTCGAAGGCCATCACCAGTTCCACGATGTCGAGGGAGTCGGCGCCGAGGTCTTCGATGAACTTGGCATCATTGGTGACCTGATCTTCGGTGACACCGAGCTGGGCGACGACGATACTCTTGACTTTTTCTTCAACAGCAGACATTTTACTTCTCCAATTTTTGGGGTTTATTTTATATCTGACTAAAGGGTCTCATTTTCCCAAAGGCACGACACTGGTCAAATGCCTCTGCATATAATATAGCACCGAACGGGAAAAAATCAAGTTTTACAACTGTAAAATCTGCTTTTCCCCGTTGGGTTTTTTATTAAGTGCCGCTTGTCAAAGTCCAAAACTTGTGTTATCTTTGGCCAGCGGCTTGCTTATTACATGAGCATACCGCCGTCAATATTGATGACCTGTCCGGTGACGTAGTCCGAATCCGGACTGGCCAGGAAGTAGACCACGTTGGCCACATCTTCCGGCGTGCCGCCGCGCTTCATGGGAATAACCTGCATGAAGGCTTCCCGGGCTTCTTCGGAGAGCTTGCCGGTCATATCGGTGATGATGTAACCCGGAGCTACGGCGTTGGCCTGAATGTTGCGGGATGCAAATTCTTTGGCCACAGTTTTGGTCAAACCGATCACCCCGGCCTTACTGGCGGCGTAGTTGGCCTGACCAACGTTGCCCATACGGCCGACGACCGAGGCAATGTTGATGATCTTGCCGGCACGGGCCTTCATCATCGGACGGATCGCCGCCTTGGTGAAGTTGAAGGTACCTTTGAGGTTGACGGCAATAACTTTGTCGAAATCATCTTCGGTCATACGCAGCATCAGGGTATCGCGGGTGATACCGGCATTGTTGACCAGAATATCCAGCGAACCGAAATCCGCCACGACCTGTGCTACCGTTGCTTCGGCATCCGCAAAGGCGGCCACATTGGCTGCATAGGCTTTGGCTTCCACACCCTGGGCAACAAATTCATCTGCAGTAGCCTGGGCTACATCCAGCATGATGTCCACAATCGCCAGTTTGGCACCTTCAGCCGCCAGACGGGCCGAAATGGCTTTACCGATGCCGCGGGCACCGCCGGTTACCAGAGCAACTTTGCCCTCAAGACGCTTTTCAAGACTCATAATTCAATCCTTTCTTTAGAGCGTAAACGCTTCAAGCGTTTCAACACTGTTGATATTAAAGTATTTGACATCCGGAATCGTGCGGCGCAAAAGTCCGGTCAGCACCGTTCCCGGTCCGAATTCGATCATGGTATCAGCACCGGCAGCAACCATGGCACGCACCGATTCTTCCCAGCGCACCGAACCGGCCACCTGACCGGCCAGATTGGCTTTGAGTTCCGGCAGCGTAGTCGCCGGAGCAGCGGTCAGATTGTGATAGACCGGCACTTCCGGCAGTTTGAGCCCGGCGGCGTTCAGCACCGGCTTGAGTCCCACACCGGCACTCTTCATCAGGCGGGAGTGGAACGCTCCGGCCACGTTCAGCGGAATGATCTTTTTCAGACCCTTTTCCTGCAGCAGCTTGATCGCCCGGATCACCTGAGCCTTGTCGCCGGAGATCACCACCTGGGCCGGACTGTTGTAGTTGGCAATATCCACTTCGCAGCCGCCGCAGACTTCCTTGATCACCGAACGTTCGGTGCTCAGTACCGAAGCCATGGCACCGCGGGTTTCGTTACAGGCCTTATCCATGAGTTCGGCCCGGCGGGCCAGCAGCTTGAGCCCTTCGGCAAAGCCGAAGGTTCCGGCAGCGTAGAGCGCACCGTACTCGCCAAGACTCAAACCGGCGCAGGCCGTGGGGATAACGCTTTCGCCGAAACGGCTGCGGAAAGCTTCCAGGCAAGCAACACTCATGGTGTAGATCGCCGGCTGGCAATAGATAGTTTCGGTCAATTTTTCGGCAGGGCCTTCAAAGCACAGTTCGCTGATCGAATAGCCGAGGGTGGCATCTGCTTCATCAAAGATCGCTTTGGCAGCCGGATATTTGTCGTACAGATCCTTACCCATACCGACAGCCTGGGCACCTTGCCCGGCAAAAGCAAAAAATACTTTCATACTCTCTTTTTCCTGCAAAACACAGCAACCGCAATAACCGGCTTCCCGGATAAATAATCCGGTAAACAGAAACCATCATCAGGCTGCTGTCTGGTTTATAATTTTTGATTTTTTTGAAACTTTATAATAATATAGGTGATTTCGGCATAAATGCAAGTGCTGCTTATTTGCAATCATGGCAAAATGATGGTAAATTATAGTAATTTATAGTAAAAAACACTGATTTTGTAAAAATTGGAGATTTTATAATGCGTATTCTTTCGGGTTTTCAGCCGTCGGGCACTTTGCATTTGGGAAACTATTTCGGGGCAATGCTGCCGAATCTGGAGTTTCAGAAACTGGGCGAAAGCTATCTTTTTATTGCCGACTATCACGCTTTGACCACCAGCCCTGATCCGGAGGCGCTGCGGCAGCGGGTCTTTGATGTGGCACTGGATTTTCTGGCCTGCGGGCTGGATGTGAATCACACAGTGTTTTTCCGCCAGAGCGATGTGCCGGAAGTCACCGAACTTATGTGGATACTCAACACCATTACCACCGTCGGATTCCTTGAACGCGCCCACAGCTACAAAGATAAGATCGCCAAAGGTTTTATGCCCAATGCCGGTCTTTTTACCTACCCGGTGCTGATGGCCGCTGATATATTGCTCTATCAAAGCGACCTGGTGCCGGTGGGCAAGGATCAGAAACAACATCTGGAAATCACCCGGGATCTGGCGATCCGTTTCAACGAACGTTACGGTGAAGTATTCACAGTGCCCGATGGGCATATTGCCGAAAACGTAGCGGTGATTCCCGGTTTGGATGGTCAGAAAATGAGCAAAAGCTACAACAATACGATCCCGCTTTTCGGCGCTCCTAAAGCTATCCGTAAACTGGTCATGAGCATCGTTACGGACTCCAAAGGTCTGGAAGATGTCAAAGAACCGGAAACTTGCAATGTCGCCAAACTTTACAAGCTTATCGCCTCCGGAGAACAGTACAATGAATTGTGCCGCAATTACCGGGCGGGCAACTACGGCTACGGCCACGCCAAGCAAGCTTTGTTTGAAGCTATTCAAGCGTATTTCGGCCCCATGCAGGCCAAGCGTGACGAATTTGCCAAAGATCCGGGCGAAGTGTGGAACATTCTCAATAAAGGTGCCGAACGGGCCCGCAATACCGCTGCTGCAACTATGGAAAAAGTCCGTCGGGCAGTGGGCTTGCGGTAAGGCGGCCGGCTAACGCACTTGACAACTGAAATATTTTTTAAGCAAAGGCTGCTGCCATGAATTTTATAACCAGAGCTTTGGAACGCCGCCGTATGGAGCGGGAAGGGCAGTTGGGGACCCGCAAACGCCGGACTGAATCTGTGTGGGGCGAGGCCGCTGACCGCTCGCCGGTGCTGACTTTGGCACTGGTGCTGATATTGTTGGGGGTATGTGTTACGGTGTTGACTTTGCCGGAGCTGCGCTCGTACCCCAAACTGGTGGCCGGGCAGCTGGCGCCGGTAACGCTGTTTTCGCGGGTGGGCTTTGTGTATTTGGATAAAGCGGCCACGGAGGCAAAAGAACAGAAAATCCGGGCGCAGCAGCCTCGCTATTTTAAACTTTCTGCCGCCCGGGAAGCGCAGGTAAAGCAGCGGCTCCGGGAGCTGTTTGCGGCAACCAACACCCGTTGGCTGCTGGAGCAGGAAAAAAAGGTCTATACTGCGCCGGATAAGCCGTTGGAACAGGAAATTGCAGCGTTGAGTCCGTCGGCTTTTCTGGGATTGTCGTATCTGGTGCGGGATCCGCTTTTGCGGGAGCAGTTTGAAAGCGAAGTGCAGGATCTTTTGGATGGCGGTATAATCGATCCGGACAAATTGAACAATCCCAGCAAGGATATGCTGGTGCGGATCGTGGATAGTGCCAACCGGGATCGCCCGGAGCGGAAATTGGAGAGCGTTATCAACTGCAATAGTGCCGCAGAATATTTGCAGAAACAGATCTTGAGCTACAGCCCCGAAAAGAAATTTTCCAAGCTTGATGCCGCCGCTCTGAAACGGCTGATGCTGGCGCTTTTGGATAAAACCGGCAATTTGGAACTGGACGGCAAACGAACAATGGCCGAACAGGAAAAGGCAGTTCAAAAAGTCGGTAAAGTGATGGTCGAAGTCAACAAAAATGATGTGCTGGTCAAACGCAATGCGCTGGTAACTGAGGAGATCCTGGGAAAATTGACTGCTCATGAAAGTGAGTGGCGCCGTCAAAAACTCGACGAAGGCAAATACCAGCGGATCATGAATAATTTGCTGTGGAGCCTGACGCTGATATTGTTTGCCGGTTTTTATATGGCGCATATCCATCCGGAGATCACCCGCAGTTCCCGCAGTATTGCCATGATCGTTACTGTCAGTGCGGTGTCGCTGGGGATCAACTATCTGGCAATGGAAAATTTTTACTTTTTCAGTGCGCATCTGGCGATCCCTCCGGCACTGGTGGCCGATGCATTGCCGCTGGCGCTGCCGGCGGTTTTGCTGACCGTTATGGCGGGATACCGGGTGGCGCTGTATGTGGGATTTTTTACGGCTATGGTGTCGGCTTTGATGGTCGAAGACTCGTTCAGTCTGGCGCTGGAAGGGTTCGTTTTGAGTGCGTTGTGCGGCTTGGTGGTGCGGTCGTCAAATAACTATCGGACGTTCTTTTTGCGGTCGTTTTTCTGCGTGTTTATTGCGGCGTGGCTGCTGGACTTTGATATGATATGGCATTTGCGCTATGCGCCGTTTGTGCTGGTGTTTACATCGGCTATGGCGTTTGTCAATGCGCTGTTTACGGCGGTTTCGGCAATGCTGTTGACCTTTTTGTTTGAATTGCTTTTCAACGTCAGTACCAATATGTCGCTGATGGTGTTGTGCGACTACAATCACCCGCTGCTCAAGGAGCTGCATCTCAATGCCCCGGGCACCAGTCTGCACAGCCAGAATGTGGCGACTTTGGCTGAAAATGCTGCCGTGGATATTGAAGCTAATGCGGTGCTGGCCCGGGCTGGAGCATTGTTCCACGACATCGGCAAAATCAAAAAACCGGAGTATTTTATCGAAAATAACCAAAGCGGCGTCAATCCGCATGATAAACTCACTCCCCGCATGAGCAGTATGATCATCAGCAATCACGTCAAAGACGGTCTGGATCTGGCACTGCAGTACAAACTCTGCCGGGTGGTGCGGCAGTTTATCCAGCAGCATCATGGAACGGATTTGATCCAATACTTCTATCATCAGGCGTTGAACAGCAAAGAACCGGTGCTGGAAAGCGATTACCGCTATCCCGGCCCGCTGCCGCACGCCAAAGAAGTGGTGATCGTCAGTCTGGCTGATGCTTGCGAAGCGGCTTGCCGCTCGCTGGAAAAACCTTCTGCCAGCAAGATCGAAGCCATGGTCAATGATATTTTCCGCAAACGCTGGCGGGAAGGCCAGCTGGATAATGCGGCACTTACTATTGAAGAACTTTCGACGATCAGAGAAAGTTTTTCCCGGACTCTTACAACTATGTATCATGGCCGGATAGCTTACCCCAAGGATGAAAACAGCGATGAAAACGACGTACTCATTCAAGAGCGCCCGACGCCCGGGGCCGAATAAAAAACTTTTGCATCAGGCGATGCGTCTGGCCGCAACAGCGGCCGGTTTGCCGGTGGATGGCGATTGGGAGTTCCGGGTGTGGTTTCTGGATGACGAAGCCATGGCCAAAGCGCATGTGGATATTATGGATGTGCCGGGAACTACGGACGTTATAACTATGGCGTATCTGGAGGAGCCGGAGGCGCTTTTCCCGGGCGATATGGGCTTGGAACTGCTGGTGTGCGTGCCGTTTGCTGAGCGGGAAGGCGCTGAACGCAGTGATTCATCATACGCCAATGAACTGATGCTTTATATTGTCCACGGCTGTCTGCACGCCGCCGGAATAAATGATCTTTGCGAAGAAGACCGCAAGGTCATGCGGCGCCGGGAAGCGGAAGTTATGGAGCAACTGCAGCAGAAATATGATTTTGAGCAGATCTTCCCCAGTTGATGATTTGAGCAATAAAAAAACGGCCGCCTTTTGAGGTGGCCGTTTTTTTGTACCGCATTAGCGGTGACGACGCTGTTTTTCTCTGCGTTTGATTTCGCTGGGCTTTTCATAGTGCCGGCGGTTGCGCAGATCCTTGAGCGTACCTTCTTTGTCGAGCTTTTTCTTCAAGCGGCGAAGAGCGCGCTCGATCGGTTCGCCTTTCTTTACGCGAATCTCGGTGTCCAT
>SUWF01000003.1 GCA_015061575.1 Lentisphaerota bacterium | reverse complement strand
TTTCCCTTCCCCCGAGGCATACCAACACCCCTTTGTTTTACGCCACCGTGGCTATGTTTTGCCAGCTGGCGAGGGTTTTGTTGGTGATTTGCCAGTAGCCGGTTAAGCCGGATTCGGTGTTGCACCAGGCTATGTCGTCGGTGCCGTCACCGTTGAAGTCGCCGACTCCGGCGAGTTCCCAAGTGGCGGTATCGACGGCGCTGAGGATGCTCCAGCTGTTCATGTATCCGTCTGAAACGCCCCAGATGCCGACTACACCGTCACCGTTGATCATGGCGATGTCGTTGCAGCCATCGGCGTTGAAGTCGCCGCTGCAGAGGAAATCCCATTCATCGGGATTAGCAACACTGACCATGCGCCAGTCGTTGGCGTTGTCCACGATCCAAGTGCAATAGGCGTTGTAGATCAAGTCACCGGCGCCAATAAATTCGTTGCGCCAGAGCATGTCAGTTTTGCCATCGTTGTTGAAATCACCAGTAGCGACCATTTCCCATTCTGGCGAATAACCGTTGATCAAAGTCCACTCCGTTCCACCTTTCCAATAGCCTAAAAGGCCGATCGGGGGCTGATCCGCCGGATAATCGGGATTGCCATCACTGGCAGCGGTCGGATCAGCAATCAAAACATCACCCACGCCGTCACCGTTGAAATCGCCAGTACCTTCAATGCCCCAGCCAGTGCCAACGGAGTTAAGAACTTGCGGAGTGAAGTTTCCGGCACCGTCAGACATTTCGCCAATAACCAAACCGGAAACATGCTTGCGCAAAATATCCGCTTTGCCGTCACCGTTAAAATCTTCCACGCCAACAACATTCCAACCGTCATCCAGCTGCAATTCCGCCCAAACGTCATTGTTGCTATAGATTGCAACTTTGCCGTCTTGAGCGCCCAGAAGCATATCGGCAGAACCGCTAAAGTTGCCGGTAAAGAACTGGGTATAACTGCTGACCGCCAGCGTCAAATTACCATCGGTATTGTTGATAGTGTAACTCTTGCCGTTGTACTTAAAGGTGCTATCCAGCGCAAGCGTTCCATAAGTTACGGTGCCATTGCCAATTGTGATAGTGCCGTTGAATCCGGCAGCGCCACCGGCCAACTGATAAACGCCATACGCCTGATCAGCAGTAACAGTGATCGCATAAGTTGGAGTACCGGAAATCAGCGACAGATCGTTGATCAAAGCAGCACTTTCTGCAGTGCGGTCAGTAAGGTTATAATTAAAAACGGCAGCGTTTTCAAAAGCAGCAGAACCACCGGAAGTAATATTCAATTCACCGGTAAGCACGCCACCGCTGAGAATTTTCATATCGCCGCCACTCTCAATAACTGTATTACTGGCAACACCTCCTTCCGATACATACAAAGCGCCGAGACTGCCGACCGTTGTAAAATTGGCAGTACCTCCACTGGAAACATGCATAACTCCGTCACGCGGGATCCAATCGCCACGCAAACTTTGCTGATTTTCACCGGAAAGATTTACATGATTCGCGATAGCTTTATCATGAATATAAGCTGATCCACACACAGCTCCAGCACTTTCCAGTAAACCGCCGTAAACATTAATATCGGTATGGGAAAACGCCACATTGTACGCAGAACCGCCAGATATTACAAGGTCGTTGTATATAGAGGTAAAAGTGATATTGCTGGCAACCCCATATAAGGTCATGTCTGCGCCAATAGCAACATCATTTGCCATGCCACCATTTTCAATGTACAAATGCGCCATATGGCCGCCTACAGTCAACCCACTCCCGGCACAGCCGGAAAGAATGGTCATGTCTATCCCATCAACCGATACATCTCTGGCAAATCCGGCAATTGCAATTGCCCCGTAGGTAGCACAAAGCCCGGAAACATTACCTATCACGCCATTGCTTAAATAACCGATACTTGCTGTATTACTGCCGGCATGAGTAACTCCTTCGTTATAAAAAGCAGTGCCGCTGAAAGAAAATTTTCCGCCACAGTTTATTTCAACATTGGATGCAACAGCCCCACTGGAAATCTGTAAAGCACCCTCAGGGGTTATTACTGTATTATATGCCGCAGCTCCACTGTCAAGACACATGGTCCCCCATCTATTTATCACCGTATCGCTGGCAACAGCACCATTGGAGAGATACATACCTACTCTGCTTATATCAGTCTTACTGGCAACACCACCCGATCTGACAATGAATCCATTAGCCCAATGATCATTAACTGTGGTTCCAATCGCAGTACCTCCGCTGTGAATTTCTATAGTTCCAGCTTCAGCAATTACTGTATCAGAGGCCACTCCGCCATTCCAGACGTTTATCTTGCCGCCATAAAGCACTGCAGAAGCGACCATGCCGGAATCCATAATACACATAGAATCTCTCAGTTCAATGCCTTGTACAGATTCTTCACTGAAGGTCAATTTATTGTCAGATACATAATATACCCCGGTGTATTTATCGCTGAAAGTAAATACCGCACCGTCTTCGTAATCAATATTGCCTTCGCACGGAGTCCAGGTTATGTTGCTGACTTCAGCACCGCTGGAAACATAAAGCGTACCATCGGCATTGAGTTTAACATTATTTGCGCTTGCCCCGGAAGATATGACAGCAGCTCCGGCATTGATTTCAATTCCATCCGCCAAGCCACCGCTGGAAACATTCAATTCAGCGTAACGGCCATAGTATACATTAGTATTGGAAGCAATACCGCCGGAAAGCACCTGCAATTTCCCATAATCATGAAGAACCGTAACGTTTGCAAGTCCGCCACTGTAAACACACATAGAGGCCTTACTGATCGTGGTATTGCTGGCGATAGTATTTTTATGAACGGTTGCGCTATCTCCATAGTCAACATATACCCCGGTAAAAGTATTAGATGCAAAATTAACGTTGGCCCCCTCTTTAATATCCACACATCCGCCGTTCTCGTATACAGCAGAAACAGTTCCCTGATCATAAACCGTTAAAAAGCTGCCGTCTTTAACATAAGCATTTAAAACGGTGGTGGCGGAATGAACTGTTGCTCTGCTGTTATGGGAATATTCTTCTATCGTCAATGTACTGATGACATTGGAGGCAAAAGAAGCACTTGCCCCTGCCTCCACTTCGACCCAGCCGCCATTTTCTATAATATTGGTTGCATAGCCGCCGGACCTTATGCGCATGGTTCCATTTTGATTGACCGAAGTGTATACAGCAGATCCCCCGCTGTTAATATCTATACCGCCGCCACTTTGCACTGTAACATGGGAGGCTACTCCACCGTTCACATTTATAAAACTTCGTTCATCTCGAGTATTAGTGAATACACTGCCTTGTATAAGGGCACCGTTAACAAATCCGCTCTCCAGAGTGATGCCGGTTGCTGCTGAAGTTGCAGTATAATTAGTTAAAGTTCCTCCGCTTACCAAAGCATATCCACCATAAATGTTATTTGCCGAACCGCCGCTGGAAATATGAATGTAGCAACCGGAAGCGTTGGTTAATATGCCGCCGCTGGAAATGTGAACATCAGCGTATCCCAAATCATAAACTCCGTTAGCTGAACCGCCGTTTTCAATATGCAAAGCACAGCGCCAATCCCTAACCCCCGACAAATATATATTGCTGGCATGGCCGCCATTTTGTACGGTAAGTCTGCCAGCATAATTTAAAGTAATGCTATTGACGATACCGGAATTTCGCACATATATATTGGAGTGATCCCGCACCGCCGCATATTGCAGCAGACCATTTTCAACATACAGATTTTTATCGTTTACTGTAAAATTGTACTTATAGGTAACAATTGAAGACGCAAGGCCGACAGAATGTGAAAAATCCACCGCCACCTGACCGTTGCTGATATGCAAAATATTCTGATCTGCAAAAGCATATCCAAAACTGAAGCCATTCAACCAACCGCCTGCTGCCAGCACCAAAGAGTTGATGGTACCGCCACTGGCTACATAAGCAGACCCGCCATTGGCTATAACTGCACTGCTGACCAAGCCGCCAGCGTAAACACTCATATTATTATCTGATTGTACAGTAACAACTCCAGCTGTCCCCAGATTCTGCACATATAAATGACACTTTCCTCCTGCCAACGTAACATTGCTGGCAAGACCACCATCACTTATATATAGGTGGTTATAGAACCCTCCATTATAGCCAATTAATGCATCCGACAATATACCGCCATTACCCAAATAACACTTTCCATGAATTGTTACAAGATTGGAAACATGATCATGGATAGCATTGTCAATAACAGAAAAATACTGACTCGATGTCAACCGCAATCCCGCAATATAAGCTCCGGCACCCGCCGAAACATTTACGGCACTGCCGCCGTTATATATTTCCAGAACACTGTCGCTGGCCATGGAAACATTTGCTGCAGTCCCTCCGGAGTTGACAGTCAGCCTGCCATTGTTGTTTAAAACAGTATCTGAAGCAATGCCGGAGTGTACAATAAGTGTAGCTCCGCTGCTTACAAAAGTACTGTTGGCAAGACCGCCGTTTTCAACAATCATTGTGTTACCGCTTACAACCGTATTGTTTGCAATGCCGCCGTGAGAAATATACATCCAGCTGTATCCGGTCATAATGGTATTTTCGGCAACGCCGCCGCTGTAAATATACATACTGCCATTATACAGTTCAACTCCGGAACTGGTAACTCCATTAAAAACGTCATATTTGGCCATATATCCTGCCTTTCTCTTGGTTTATAACTTTAAAAACCGCCGATATTTTCAAAAATATTTCTCTTCACAAAAAAAACACAAACAACTAACAACAAAACACTTAGAAGAAAACCAACCAATCATCACGTCGCATAATATACATTATGTTAAGTAGCAATTTTTTTAAGAAAATTATACTCAAGAACTTATAAAAAAATAAAACACTCAAGAGAAGGCTTTTTAAAAGCTGAAAAGAGGATTTTTGAGGTTAAATTCACTTAACATAATGTATATTATGCGACATAACTCATAACATTACAAAAATGCAAGCATATACTACTAACTGCTGTTAATTTATCACAACTGCAAGAATTATGCAAGTTTTTTTGTAGATTTTTGCTTGTTTTTTGGGGACGTCGTTGACGGAGCAGAGTTGTAAGACGCACGCCTGGGGAGATGCTTTGTTGTACGGATGTTTACGGATGGGTACGGAGCTGCCGGGCTCTTGCCCGGCAGCCACCTCCGCACAAGGCTACGGCGGACAAGCTATCGTTTTGGGTGGTAAGGCCTGTTGGTTCAGCTGGCGCAGTGGCCATGACCGTAATGCGGTTGTTGTCTGGCAATATTAAGTTTTTATTCTCCAAAATCCGCAGTCAAGAAAAAAGTTTTTTTGGGCTTTTATTTGCAAAAACTTTTATCAGATTGTAAATTATAGTTTAACATGTGCGCACATGCGCGCGCGTGAGCAAGGTCAATTTTAATGGAAAGATTTTATTATGGCATATTTGTTTGATCCGATCGAAGATATTATCGCCGAGCTGCAGCAGGGCAGAATGGTGATCGTTACCGATGACGAAAACCGGGAAAACGAAGGCGATCTGATCGCCGCTGCCAGTTTGTGCACCCCCGAAACTATCAACTTTATGGCCATGCACGCCCGGGGCCTGATCTGTGCGGCCATCACCGAAGAACGGGCCGCTGAACTCAAACTCAATGTGCCGATCAATATGGCGGATCCTTTCCGCACGGCTTTTTCCGAAAGCGTTGACTATAAATTCGGCACCACCACCGGCATTTCCGCCTACGACCGCTCCCGCACGGTAGCTGCTCTGGTCGATCCGGCCACTGCTCCGGAAGATTTCATCAAGCCCGGACACCTCTTCCCGGTCGTTGCCCGCAAAGGCGGCGTCCTGCGCCGGGCCGGGCATACTGAAACAGCCGTGGATTTAATGCGTCTGGCCGGACTCGCTCCCGCCGGGGTCATCTGCGAAATCATGAATGATGACGGCACCATGGCCAGACAGCCGCAGCTGATGGAATTCCGCAAAAAACATGCGCTCAAAATGTGTACCGTAGCGGATCTGATCGCTTACCGCCGCAAGCATGAATGTTTGATCGAACGGGGCGAAGTTGCCCGGATGCCCACAGCCTTCGGCGAGTTTTCCATCAAGGCCTACCGCAGCAAGGTCGATAACCTCGAACATGTTGCGCTGGTCTATGGCGATGTGGACGGCAAAGAAGATGTCTTGGTGCGAGTCCACAGCGAATGTCTGACCGGCGATGTTTTTGCCTCCCAACGCTGCGACTGCGGCGAACAGCTGCACAAAGCTCTGGCCATGATCGCCGAAAACGGTTCCGGCATCCTCGTTTATATGCGGCAGGAAGGCCGGGGCATTGGCATATTCAACAAGATCCACGCCTACAAACTGCAGGATCAGGGGCTGGATACGATCGAAGCCAACGAAAAACTGGGCTTCCCCGCCGATTTGCGTGATTACGGCATCGGTATGCAGATCCTGCTGGATCTGGGCGTAAAATCCATCCGGCTTTTGACCAACAATCCGCAGAAGATCGCCGGGATTTCCGGCTACGGCATAACCATTACCGAGCGGGTTCCGATCGTCATCCCGCCCGGCAAGGAAGATGAGTTCTATCTGGCCACCAAGCGTGACCGGATGGGCCATTTGATTTGATTTTCAACAAATTTTAACATAACAGGAGAAAAATATTATGGCAAACATCAAAACTTTTGAAGGCAATCTGCAGGCCGATGGTTTGAAATTCGGTCTGGTCGCAGCCCGCTTCAACGACTTTTTTGTCAGTCATCTGGTCGATGGCGCAGTCGATACCATCGTCCGCCACGGCGGCAGTGCCGACAACATCGCTCTGGCCTGGGTACCCGGTTCTTACGAAATACCCTTTGCGGTCAAAAAAATGCTCGAAAGCAAAAAATATGATGCCGTCATCGCCATGGGTGTAGTCATTCAGGGCGCCACTCCCCACGCCGGTTACATCAATAACGAAGTAGCCAAAAGTCTGGCCCAGCTGGGCATGGAATACGGCGTACCGGTCACTTACGGCATGATCACTGCTGACAACATCGAACAGGCGATCGAACGCAGCGGCACCAAAGCCGGCAACAAAGGTGCCGACGCCGCTCATGCCGCTATCGAAATGGCCAACCTCAACCGCGCGCTGGATAAATAAGCTGCTGAATTGAGGTTTCCACGATGAATTACGAAAATCAGAACTCCGGCGCCACGCCGGAACGTATGCACAACAAACGTATCGGCCGTGAATTGGCCATGCAGTATCTCTTTCAGTGCGCCCTCACCGGAGAAAGTTTTTCGGCGGCCAGCTGGAACACTTTTCTTGATCAGGCCAACGAAGAACACAACCTCGGCAACAACCGCTACGGCCGCAAGTGCCGGGAATATGCCGAAAAATTGATCGCTGCCTGTGTCAGCGACAACGAACGCATCGAACAAACGATCAAAGATGTGGCCATCAACTGGGCCCCGGAACGCATTTCCGCAGTTGACCGCAGCATCATGAAAGTGGCCATCGCCGAAATGCTCAACTTCCCGGATGTGCCGCCGGTAGTGAGCATTGACGAAGCAGTAGCCATCACCCGTGATTACAGCGACGAACGGGCGTGCGACTTTGTCAACGGCATACTCAATGCGGTCAAAAAGACTTTGAACCGCCCTGAACGTGAGGGAGTAAAGGCGTAATAATGTCGATTTTTTCGGTTTTCAAACGCGGTCTGCAAAAGACTGCAACTACAGTATCCCGCTCGATCACCACGCTCTTTACCGGCGAAAAGAAGTGGGATGCTGCCATGTTTGAGGAGCTGGAATTTGCCCTGATCGCCGCCGATTTTGGAGTCAAAGCCTCCGGCGAGATCGTCAAAGAGCTCAAAGAAGAGTATGATCTGGGCAAGATTTCCACCAGCGCAGATATTTACGCCGAAGCCGCCAATCTGGTCGAAGCGATCCTGCTCAAAAACCAGCGGCAGATCAACTGGGCAGCTGCCGGAACTCCAACGATCATATTGATGGTCGGCGTAAATGGTTCCGGCAAAACCACCACCATCGGCAAATTGGCTTCCCGCTGGCAGCAAGCCGGCAAAAAAGTGGTGCTGGGTGCGGCCGATACTTTCCGGGCCGCCGCCGTTGAACAGCTGCAGCTCTGGGGCAAGCGCACCGGCGTGGAAGTCGTATCCGGCGCCGCCAATTCCGACCCCGCCAGCGTGGCATTTTCGACCGCCCGCTTTGCCGTGGAAAACCACGCCGATGTGGTTTTGATCGATACCGCCGGACGCCAGCAGACCCGTAAGGCTTTGATGGATGAACTTGGTAAAATCGTCCGGGCCATCGGCAAAGCCGCTCCGGGCAGTCCGCACGAAGTGTGGCTGACCGTGGATGCCAGTTTGGGCTCCAACGCCTTGAGTCAGGCCCGGGAGTTCAGCAAGTCGGCCAACCTTACCGGTTTGGTGCTGACCAAGCTTGACGGCAGCGGCAAAGGCGGCATGGCCGTGGCGATCCACCGGGAATTTGAATTGCCGACCTTTTTCACCGGTTTTGGCGAAGCTCCGGAGGATCTGCAGGAATTTGATGCGCAAATGTATGCTCAGGCCCTCTTTACCAGCGAAGAAGCATAAAAAGGACACCCCGGATAAATGCCGATCAATAACAGTGACCGTAAATATATGAAACGTGCGCTCGCGCTCGCGCGCGAGGCGTGGGGTATGACTGCGCCCAATCCCATGGTGGGAGCCGTAGTCGTCAAAGACGGCAAAATCGTCGGCGAAGGTTTTCACCACCAAGCCGGTACGCCTCATGCTGAAGTACACGCTCTGAATGCGGCCCAAGCTGCGGCGCAAGGCGGCACGATCTATGTAACACTGGAACCTTGCTCCACTTTCGGCCGCACCCCGCCCTGTACTGAGGCAATCAAAAAAGCCGGGATCAAACGGGTGGTTTGCGCCACCGAAGATTTCAACCCGCTGCACGCCGGACGGGGGTTCAGGATATTGCAGGAGGCTGGGATCGAAGTCAAAAACGGCGTTTGCCGCTCGGAGGCAAGAGAGCTGAACAAAGCTTTTTTTTCGCACATAACACGCAAAACGCCTTACGTTCTGCTGAAAATGGCTATGACGCTCGACGGCAAGATCGCCACCGTTAGCGGTGACAGCAAGTGGATAACCGGCGCCGCCGCCCGGAGCCGGGTGCAGGAGCTGCGCCGCTGGTGCGATGCGATCATGGTCGGGGGCGAAACCGTCCGGCTCGATCACCCGCAGCTGCAGGTTCGGGAGCCGGCAGACTGGCCCTGTCAGCCGAAAAAATTGATCTATACAAAAATGAGCAGTGAGCAACTCCGGCAGGAATTTTTCCCCGGCGATGAAAATGTCAGGAGCGTGTCGCCGCAAAGCCGTGAAGAGTGGCAGCTTCTGCTGCGCAAACTGGGCGAAGAAAATATCACTGCACTGCTGCTGGAAGGCGGCGGCGAACTGGCGGCCGCAGCACTGCAGGCTCAAGTGGTCGATGAAGTGGAGTTCCACATTGCGCCCAAACTGCTGACCGGGCGCCACAGCCGCCCGGTGGTCGGCGGAGTCGATCCGCAAAAGCTCGTGGACGCGCTGCAGCTGGATAAATTAAATGTAAAACGCGCCGGATGTGATTTGATCATCAGCGGCAAATTGTTGAATAAGGGTGCCAAATAGATGTTTACCGGACTTATACAAAAACGTGGATATATTCGCAAACGCAGCGCGCTGGCGTTGGAAATCGAAGTGCCGGGCGATGTCTGGAGCGATTTGACCTTTGGCGAAAGTATTGCCATAAATGGAGCGTGTCTGACGCTGGAATCCCAGCAGGGCAGCGTGTTGACGTTCCACACCCTGGCCGAAACACTCAAGCGCACCAATCTGGGCTTGCTCCCGCCGGGCAGCATGGTCAATATGGAACGGGCGCTGCGGCTGGGCAGTCCGCTGGACGGTCATCTGGTTTCCGGCCACGTTGACGCTCATGCTCCGGTCAAACGCTGGCAGGAGCGCCCCGGCGGCGATATGGAATTAACTGTGGCATTGCCCGAATCACTGCAGAGTCTGGTGGCCGAAAAGGGTTCGATCGCCATTGATGGAGTTTCGCTGACCGTTGTAGCGGTGCGATCCGACGAGTTCACGGTCGAATTGATCCCTGTAACCCGGGAACACACTGCTCTGGTGGAGCGCAAAGTTGGTATGCAGGTCAATCTGGAGGCGGACTTGATGGCCCGCTATGCGGCACGTTTCTGGCAAGTGCAGCAACAACGCAGCGGCAATGTCACCATGGATAAACTTTGGGAAGCCGGTTTTATCAAATGAACAGTTTTTCGGGCAATAATTACCTTAAATGCGGACTCTCGCTCAACGCCGTTGACCGGGAGCAGCTGGCTGCGTACTCCAATCTGCCGGATTGCGTGGAATTTCTGGAGTTGTCCGGCGAGCTGGTCTTGGATGCAGCTGAATTGCGCAATGAATTGCCCTGGCTGCAGGAGTTGGAAATTCTGCATTTCCGCAATTTGATTTCCGCCAGTTTGAGCAGTATGCTGACTCCGGAAAATCAGGTGATCGTGCCGGATTACAAAAGACAGCTGCGGGAGCTTTTTGCCTGTGCCAACCGCTGCGGAGCTGCTTGGGTGGGTGTGGATCCGGATTGGGAGGTATTGTACCACGATCCGCAGCGGCGGGAAATTTTTAACGATGTATTGCGCAGCACCGCCGGTGACCGGGAGTATTATGATCTTAAAATGACCTTGCCGGTGCGCATCCCCGGTTCGGGCCAGACTGCCATAAGCAACAGTTTGAAACTGCTGTACAAATTAAACAATTACCGGGTCGATCTGGCGTTGGATATCCATCCGCACGAATTACTGAACAGTCAAGTGGATTGGGAAAAACTTCTGCACAGTTTCCGGTTTGATACCGCCTGCATAAGATTCTGCTACGAAAGCGATTTGGGGAACAAATTGCTCTTCAGGCATATCGAACCGGTAATAAAGACGGTCAAACAGTGGAAGCGGCCGCTCTGCATAGCCATCGCCCCCGGCCGGCAGCTGGATCACGCCGGTTTGAGCGAACTGATAAAAGCAGTTAACGGAGAAAGTTCAGAAGTATGAAAGCCAACGATGACGAACTGCGCCAGCGTATGCTGCTGGGCATGGGGTTTGACAATAAAGACGGTCACAAACGCTACACCAAAGGCGAAGACTTTATTTTGATGGGCGGCTCGGAAGAAACCCACGAAAAGATGACCGAAACCGCCATCAAGGTCAACGAAAAACTCGCCCGCAAAGGCCGGAGCATCCGCACCGCCAGCGATGAGGAATTGCGGGATGTTTTCGGTGAATTGAACAGTTGAACTGTACTTGCCTGATCACCTGCCCGGCCAGGCTTGCATCGTAACCAACAGCTGAAAACAAAAATCCGGAAAAAACGCTTTTTAAACTTGACAACTGCAAGTTACAAGTGTAACTTTAAATAGACGATGTCCATTCCGTTTTTCCCTGTTTCTATAATAGACTGGAATTGCATAAGCAATCGAGATTACAAATGTAACTCTAATGGAGATTTTATGAATAAAATCATTAAAAATCAGTCCAACCGGCGTAAACATGCGCTGATTGCTCTGTCGGCGGCGATTCCGCTGATTGCTGTATTGTGCTGCGTGATTATTTTTTCGCCGGACGAAGCGTTGTCGCCGGAAGAAATTCTGGCCAAAGAAAATTGGAGCGATGCCGAATTGCAAGCAGCATTGAGCCGTTCCATATCTCCGGCCATGCTTTCCAACAAACGCAAAAATGTCATGGAACATTTGGGTAAACAGCTGAACAAACGTTCCGCTGCCGACCGGGAACGTATCCGGCAGGCGGCGGTGGTCGACGCAGTGACCACTTCGCTGGAGCAGCTGCGCAAGATGCCGGTGCGGGAGCGGAGCAGTTTGCTGAAAAATCTGGAAGATAAGGCCGAACAGAACTACAGGACTCTGCTGCAGAGTTCAAAATCCCGGGAAAAATTTGCCCGGCAGATGCAAAGCCGGGAAGCTGAACTTTTTGTCAAAGAGGTCAACCGGGTGATCTTTGCTGAATTTACCCCGGAAGAACGTGTACAGTTCGCTCCCGTAACCAAACTCTGGATCAAAACCATAAAAATCATGGAACACTGAGGAATAAAAGATCATGCAAAAATCTGCACCAAAACCGTTTTGCTGTTTTACTCTGGTTGAACTGCTGGTGGTGATCGCCATTATCTCCATTCTGGCGGCAATGCTCATGCCGGCATTGAGTTCGGCGCGCGAAGCCGGCAAGCGCACCAGCTGTATTGCCAATCTCAAACAGATCGGCACAGCTCTGGAAATGTATATTCAGGACAGCAAAGATTATCTGCCCAGCTGCCGGGCCTATCCGCAAAATCCGGCGGAAGGCGAAGCAGATCTGCCGGGATTGCCGGAAACACTTTACAGCTATCTGCAGACCGATAAAGTTTTTGAGTGCCCTTCGGATTCACCTTCAACTGATACCAACGGCAAAACGCTCTTTGCCGCCTGGGGCAGCAGCTACCAGTGGATGAGCAGTCTGGATATAAACGGCAAACGGGCCAATGAAGAAAATTTGCGCAGTGAACAGCAGAAACTCCAGCTGCCATTGCTTACTGACGGCGGATTTTTTCACGGTCCTTCCGGCAAATCAAGTTCAGTCAACTGCCTCTATTTGCTGAGCAAGATTTCCACTGACGCCTTGCAGGAATATGCACCATGAGTATTGTTTGTAAAAATCTGACCAAATATTATGGCAAACAAGCTGCCCTGAGCGATGTATCGCTGAATATATGCGATAACTGCATCACCGCTCTGGTCGGGCCTAATGGAGCCGGCAAAAGTACCCTGATCAAACTGATAACCGGCTTGATCCATCCCACCTGCGGTTATGTGACTATCGACGGTTATGACGTACATACCCGGCACCGTCAGGCGTTGCAGCATCTGGGGGCCATTGTGGAATGGCCCAGCTTTTACGCTGACCTCACGGCACGGCGTAATTTGGAAATACTTTCCGGCGGCCATGGTCAGGCTTACGAAAAGAAATTGTCTGAAGTGACCGACTTCCTCAAGATCGGCAATATCCTTGACCGGAAAGCCGGGGTACTTTCCACCGGCCAGAAACAGCGTCTGGGCATAGCTCTGGCTCTGCTGCCGGATTCCCGCTGTATTATTCTGGACGAACCGACCAACGGGCTTGACCCCTCCGGTATCGTGGAAATACGGGAATTGATCAGCGACTACAACCGCCAATTCGGGGTAACGGTACTGATCAGCAGTCATCTGCTCAGCGAAGTGGAAATGATTTGCGATAATATCATTATGATCGTGGACGGCAAACTCAAAGCCTGCGGCAATCTGCATGAACTGCTGGGCCGCAAACACAGTTTGCGGATCGTTACCGGCAATATGGAAGAGACTATGGAATTTTTGCGCCGGGCCTTTGAACAGCATGCGCCGTGGATAGCATCGCTGCCGTACTTTGAAAATGGGGCCATTAATATGGAAATGCCGCCCGGCGTGGAACCGTATCAGGTCAGCGATGAACTTTTCAAAGCCCGTCAGCATTTGCAGCACTTCAGCTGCGAACAGCAGAAGCTGGAAGATTTTTTCCTCAATAACGCCGGAGGTAAAATATGATCAGACCGATCTGGCATGAATTGATAAAAATGGTACACCAGAAGAAGAATTTTATTCCGCTGGCGGGATATATTCTGTTTATTCTGCTCTGCTACACGGCGTGTGTTACCTCCCGCCATGTGGTCATAAGGATCTTTGTCAATTTCGGCATGACTTCTGCAGAAGCCGGGCGTTATCTGGACGGGTTGTTTTTTGCCCGGCTGGTACTGCTGCCGACCTTTCTGGTGCTTATGCCCATAGTCATGGCGGCTCTGGGCGGCGACTGTGTGGCCGGTGAAATGCAGGACGGCTCACTCAAACTTTATCTGGCCCGCCCCCGCTCCCGTACCGGTATCATTCTGCGTAAATTCATTGCCATCTATCTGGCGGGCTTTATTTACAGTGTTATTTTTGCCTGCGGGGGGATCGCAGCCGGAATATGGCTGTTTGATCTGGCCCCGGTGCAGCTGGTCTTGCTGCCTGACCGGCTTTTCGGCTCGACGATCGTAGTAATGAGCAACGGAGAATCACTGATAAGTTATGTTTGTGCATCGCTTTATTTTTCATTTTCGCTGATGACACTGGGGGCGATGTCGCTGTGGTTTTCCACGATCTTCAACCGCATGAGTTCGGCGGTGGTGGCAGTGGTGACGCTGTATTTTGTATCCTACGTTGTCGGCAGTATGCCGTTGGCAACAGCCATCAAACCCTGGCTGATTTCCGAAATAATGAACAATGCGTTTGTTTTTTATCTTGATCCGATCCCCTGGGGACGGTTGATCGTTAATCTGGCTTCGCTGGCATTATACATAAGCTGTTTTCTGCTGGCGGCAGTCATCAATTTCAACTACAAGGATATCCGATGATGAATAAAAAGATTTCCATTTCAGATGCAGAACTTGAAGTGCTCAAAGAGTTATGGCAGGAGTCACCGCTGACCGCCCGGCAACTGACCGACCGGGTGATGCAGCATACCGACTGGAGCGAACCGACCATCAAAACCCTGCTGCGCAGACTTCTGCAGAAAAATGCCGTGGAACGCCGTCAGGAAGAAAATATTTTTATCTATTCGGCTCTGGTCAGCTGCGAGCAGTACCGCTATCTGGCCGGGCGCAGTTTGCTGAACCGTTTGTTTAACGGCATGACCAGCGACTTTGTGACCTGTCTGGTACGCAACGAGAAACTTTCCGATGACGAGATCGAATCGCTGAAAAAGCTTCTGGAGAAGGCTTCTGCAGAAAAATGAGCGAACTGATCGTCCCTATTACCGTCATACTCCTGCGGGGGGCTTTGGCTGTCCTGATTCTGGCCGGAGCAGAGGCGATCTTTGAATCCTGCCTGAGTGCCAGAGTGCGCCGGCTACTCTGGATATTGTGCATTGCATTGATGATGCTGCCGCAGCCGAATCTGCCGATCCATTTGTTTGCCATTGACCTTACGGGGTATCAGCAGCAGGTGATTAACGTTGCAGATGTTCTGCCGCGGGAGATCGCCGGGATCGTCGGAGGAACTGCGCTGGCCCAAAATGTATGGTTCGTGCTGCAGTACATTCCCGGCGTGACCGGACACAATTACCCGTATCTGCTGGCGGCGTTGTGCATGTTTATACCGGCATTACTGCTGGTTCCGCTGTCGTATTTGCGCTGTATGAGGCGGATGGAAAAATTTAAAATTCTCACCGATGAACGTATCCTGCGCATCTGGTATAGAGTTTGCGGCGGTAAAAAACGCTGGCCGCTGCTGCTGGATTCCCAGCAGGATAATCATCCGCCGGTGCTGTTCGGACTTTTTCAGCAAAAGCTGCTGCTGCCAGTCAGAGGTCTGCAGCATTTAAGCGACAGCGAGCTGGAGCTGTTATTGACTCACGAATATATGCACTACCGTAACGGTGACGGTATCATCAACATTCTCACACTTTGTCTGTGGCCGCTGAACTGGTATAATCCTTTTTTTCTGGCAGCCCGGCGGCGATTGCGGATCAACTGCGAATTGACCTGCGATGCCGAGGTGCTGAAACGCTTTCCGGAGCGAACCGTTGAATACGGAAAATTGCTGCTTGCTTATGCCAACACCGCCACGCCACCGGAAGTGACTCTGGCCTTCCGGGAATATTCAGGCGAGCTGCGCAGCCGCATCATCTATATGACCGGTCTTGCCCAGCGGCGCAAAAGCTCTTTGCTGATCACTCTGCTGCTGGCATTTATTCTGGCGGCCCCATTCGGACTGGTTTCGGCAATTGCCAATCCGGCCATAAAACTGACAGCATTTTCCACTCACTTGACTGCCGATGAGCTGCAGAATTTGTCGGTTGAATTTTACGCCGCCGGCAGTAACGGGCAGCCGGAACAGTCTCTGCCGATAAATCTGCTGCTCCCCGGACATTCCGGAGGCGATATACGGGAACTGCCGGAGTTCCGGCAAGTTTACCTTAAGTGGCCGGATACAGCAATTGGACTGCAGCTGCGCAATTTGCAGACCAACGAAATTATTCCGGTAAAAAGCAAACAGTATTTGAATATATCTCTGGAAAATTTACTGCAGAAGCACTATGTTCTGGAAAAGCCCTGCCGCTGAAGCTCCGTTTTTTTCCGGACTCCAACACCCTACTGAAATTATATCATATGCCCCGCAAAGGCCGGAGCATCCGCACCGCCAGCGATGAGGAATTGCGGGATGTTTTCGGTGAATTAAATTCCTGAATGATCCTGCAGCACGCATAGATATATACCACGCTGCCCATTTACAATACATGCAGTGTGCCTAAGTAGATCAATAGATTTATCATATATAACGCCAAGGCCCAAGCTGTCAGCTCCAGCCGGATGTTTTTGTAAAATATGATCAGCAACACGCTGGGCAGCATCTGCAGCCAATAAAGTATATGCAGCAGCTGAAAAAGTATCGGATACTCCAGACTTTCGCCGCAATAGGTCGTAACTCCGGCATAAATGCTGTTGAGCAGCACCAAGGTTGCTGCCGCAGAGTAGCGCAAGTAAAGTTTTTTCTGCAAAGACTTTTCGGAATCCGTTGAAGTTGTCATTACCTCGCCTCCCATGGCCGACAGTTTTTCCTCCAAGCTCTCTTAAAATGCCATCTGCCCCAATATGCGCTGACTGCGGACCGCCCCTTTCTGGTGCTGGGCAATGTGCATGGAACGGTTGTCGCCCACGACGTAATACTCGTTGCTGCCGACTTTGACCGGAGTCATGTTCCAATCGGAATTCAGCTTTACATAAGGTTCATCAAGGATTTTACCGTTGACATACAATTTGCCGTTGCGGAAAAATACCGTTTCGCCGGGCAAGGCAACGATGCGCTTGAGGAAATATATATTGTTGTCATATTTTATAATAACTATATCGCCCCGCTGCGGTTCGCTGAACCAATAACTGCCCCGCCAGCAGAAAGTAAAACCGCTGGAGTGAACGGTCGGCTCCATGCTGGCACCTGAAATCACACAAGGTACCAGCAGAAATTTGAACACGATCACCGCCAGAATAATCGTTATGCCCAGACGCAGAAAAAACCAGCGGTTGAGTTTGGGCATAAAAAAGTTGCGGATGACCCGCCAGATCTTTTCAAAAACCGGATCGCTGCTTTCGCTCATTTTTCTTCCTGCTGATTTATAAAGTCCATAAATGCGGTGTATGCGTTATCCGTCACCGGGCAGTCGGGCGACGGATTTTTTTCCAGCGTCTTCAGCCCGTAGCCGGTGCGCACCAGATAACTTTTCTGGCAGCCGGCGTTGCGTCCGGCGTTGACATCGCTGAGCCGGTCGCCAACCATCAGCGACTCGGCAAGGTCGATTTCCAACTCCCGGGCGGCCTGCAAAAGCATTCCCGGCTGCGGTTTTCGACATGCACACTCGCCGGTGTGTTCCGGGTGATGCGGGCAGTAGTAAAAAGCATCGATCTGTTGACCGTGTTCAGCCAACAGGCTCTGGAGTTTTTCGTGAACTTGAAAAATATCCGACTCCGGGTATTTGCCCCGGGCCACGCCCGCCTGATTGGTCACGACCACCGCCAGAAAACCATGCTCATGGATCGCTTGCAAAGCCTCCACGATGCCGGTTTCCAAAACCGTTTTTTCCGGCTCGTGCAGATAATCCACTTCCACATTGACCACGCCGTCCCGATCCAGAAAACAGGCTCTGCGGAGTGAGTTTTTTGATTTTTCACACATAAACTTACAAAATCCTTCAAAAAAAATTTGCACTTATTACATATATATGATACATTGCTTTGAAATATTTTCAAGGAGATTTATAAAAAAATGGCCGTAATTGAGGAAATTTTAAGAAAACTGCAAGCCGGATCGCTTGATCTGGCCGGTGCATTTGCCTTGGCGTTGGCCGAAAATGATGCCAGCGAAATGCCCGTAACGCAGGAAAGGAGCGACTTGGTCGTCGCCCGGCTGGACCGGAACCGGGGAGCGCGCTGCGGCTTCCCCGAATTCATATATGGTGCCGGGAAGACGGTCGAAGAGCTGCTTAAAATCATTCCCCAACTGCACGCAAGCAAAGTCAATGTGCTGGCTACCCGGGTAAAAGCGGCTGCCGGAGCAGTTTTGCAGGAGCATTTTCCGCAAGGCAGCTACGATGAACGCAGCGGCTGCTTTTTATGGATGCAGCCCGATGCCGAATTGCGGGGCAAAGCAGTGATCCTTTCTGCCGGCACCAGCGATCTGCCGGCAGCGTTGGAAGCGCAAATGACTCTGCAGGCCTGCAACTGCAGCACCGAGTTGATCGTAGATGCCGGAGTTGCGGCACTGCACCGGCTGTTGAAAGTGCTGGATAAACTCCAGAGTGCGGATGTGGTGATCGCCGCTGCGGGAATGGAAGGCGCACTTCCCAGTGTAGTGGCCGGCTTGATCAAAGTTCCGGTCATTGCGCTGCCCACCAGCGTCGGTTACGGAGCCAATCTCCAGGGTCTGACCCCCATGCTGGCCATGCTGAACAGCTGCGCCAGCGGCGTAACGGTAGTGAATATCGACAACGGCTTTGGAGCTGCTTGCGCTGCCGCCAGAATCATCAACGCCAAATACTGAAAAAAACTTCGCTTTTTCGTTGCAGAATACCTATTTAGAACTGGCAAGAAATGTATTTTTGCGTTATATTATCGGGATTACAAAAATTATTGATTTTATGAAAAATATAAGGATAAAAAGAAAAATGTCCAATAAACCGAATTACCGTTCACCGGAACCGATTCCGGTGAAGTCCCGCCAATGGCCCGACCGGGTCATCACTGCGCCGCCTGTATGGGTAAGCGTAGATTTGCGTGACGGCAATCAGGCTTTGCCCATACCCATGTCGCCGGAAGTAAAGCTGGAATACTTCAAGATGCTCTGCGACATCGGCTTTAAGGAAATCGAAGTGGGGTTTCCTTCGGCCTCGCAGGATGATTTTGACTTTGTGCGGCAGCTCATCGAAGAAAATCATATCCCCGCTGATGTAAAAATTTCGGTGCTGACTCAGGCCCGTGAACATTTGATCAAACGTACCGTGGAATCACTCGCCGGCGTCAAGCAGGCGATCATCCACTGCTATGTGGCCACCAGCGACCTGCATGGGAAATTTGTGTTCAACAGCGACCACGATCAGGTCATGCAAATGGCCGTTGCCGGTACGCAAATGGTGCGTGATTATGTAGATGCAGCCGGCATGAAAGATATTATCAGCTACGAATTTTCGCCGGAAGAATTTACTGACAGCGATCTGGACTTTGTTATTGACGTCTGCAAAAAGGTCAAAGAAACCTGGGGCAAATCCGCCAAACGGGATTTTATTTTGAATCTGCCCGCAACCGTGGAACGGCGTCCGCCCAACCAGTATGCGGATATGATCGAATATTTTGTCAGCAATTACCCCTACATGGACGAAAGTACCGTCAGTATCCACGCCCACAACGATCAGGGCTGCGCCGTAGCTGCCAGCGAACTGGCATTGCTGGCCGGAGCTGAACGGGCCGAAGGAACGATTTTCGGCCATGGCGAACGCACCGGCAATCTGGATATACTGGTGCTGGCGATGAATCTCTACAGCCGGGGGATCGATACCGGGCTGGATTTTTCCAACCTGCCCAAAATCGTGGATATAGTCGAACATGCTTCCGGCATCGATGTGCATTGCCGCCATCCCTACGCCGGGAAGCTGGTTTTCACCGCCTTTTCCGGTTCGCATCAGGATGCCATCCGCAAAGGCATGGATCGCCGGGAAGAGATCGGCAACTATTTCGGACAGGGTTGGAAAATACCTTATCTGCACATCGATCCCCGGGATGTGGGTCGGGATTACGAGCAGCTCATCCGCATCAACAGCCAGTCCGGCAAGGGCGGCGTAGCGTACATTTTGGAAAAGGAATTTGGCATCTTTGCACCTAAAGCCATGCATCCGGCCATCGGTTCCGCGGTTCAAAAAGTGACCGATAAACTCGGCGGCGAAATCACGGCGCAGAAGGTGCGGGATATTTTTGAAGAAAACTTTGTCAACCTCGATAAACCGTGCAATATATCTGAATATTCGCGCGTTACGCAGAATATTGCTGAAGGCCGGGTGGATGTGCAGTTTACACTCCAGTGCGGCGACCGGCAGGAGATCATAACTTCCAGCGGCAACGGGATCCTTTCGGCCGTGGCCAGCGGGTTGCAGAAAAGTTCGCTGGTGCCGGAATTCAAACTCGAAGATTACTCGGAACACACCATGGGCAAAGACAAAAACGCTACTGCGCTGGCCTTTGTCGGCATCCGGCTGCTGGACAGCAAAAAACTGGTCTACGGAGCCGGTTCACACCCGGATATCGCCCGTACCGCAGTGGCGGCGCTGGTCAGCGCCCTCAACTGTGCAATGCTCAGCGAAAGTAAATGATCACTCATGCATAAAGCGTATCGCCGGTATTTCAGCAAAAAAATTTGTCTGGTACTCCTGACTGTGTTCGGGATCACCGGCGGAACCGGTTTGGCCTCCGGAGCAGACAACACTGCGCCGGAGCTGCTGAGTACGTTCCGCTTTATGCGCAGCATCATCCCACCGCCGGAAAACGGCCGGATCATTCCGGATAAATCCGGCTGTCTGGCAATCAGACTTGATGAAGAATTTTATTCGCAGATCAATGATTTGAGCAGCGATCTGCGGATAGTCAACGCTCAGTCCCGGCATCTGCCGTTTGCTCTGCGCCAGCTTACCCAAGAGGGCAATATATCCCGCGAAGAACAACTGCCGGGGCGCATCGTGCGGGAACAGCAGCTGCCTGACGGCCGTTCTGCAGTGGATTTTGAGCTGGAAAACCCCGCCTTGCCAGTCAGCGCCATCGAAATATCCGGCCGTCAATTGACCGGCGGCATGACTCTGAGCATTGCCGTAGGCGACGGCAGCAGCTGGCAGACCGCAGTCGATCAGCTGAAATTGACCGACTTGACTTCATATCCGGAAATAACGGTGCGCCGCTTTGCCCTGCCCCGGAAATTTTTTGGCAAAACCATCCGGTTGATCCTGAACAACAGCAGTACGTTCCCCAAACTGGAGGCGGTACGCATTTACACTTGCAGCGAAATCAACCAACCCAACAGCGCAGTTACCACGCAATACCCGCTGTTGCCGCCAACGGCCAAACAAACTCCGGAAATGCTGTTGGTGACCTTAAATTCAAATAATTTGCCGCTGACTCAGCTTAAAATCCGTTCCAACCAGCCGCATTATTACCATCGTTTGACCATTGCCGGCAGCCATGATCAGCGCAATTGGCAGGCCATCACCAGTGCCGCCATCCGCAAGATCGATATGGATTGTGCCGATACGGTGGATTTTCCGGAAAGCCGCTATAAATATTTGCAGCTTCAGTTCAGCGAACCGGGCAATCTTACCGCTGAGAATTTGCAGATCGCCGCATTCGGCAATTGCTATAACTTACTGGTAACTGACGATGCTGCAGCCCGGCAGCCGCTGACGGTATTTTACGGTGCAGCAGTCAAACCGCCGGCGGCGCCCCGTTTGGAGCTGACGCCCGGCGAGCCCCATCTGGCCGGATATTTTCACTTAAATACTCCGGCGGCCAATTCGCTGCGCAAAACCGGAGTCGGAGACCGCAGCTCATGGCCTTTTTTGCTGGGGGCATTGCTGGTGGCCATGACTGGAATCATCATTATCTGGACAGTGATCGAACTGAAGCACTCATCAACTGAGCTTCCGGCAGATTGATCATACTTAAAATTTACCGGTAGCTGGTAGGATCGCTTACTCCGGCGGCCGCAAAACCGGCTTTGCGGAGCAGACAACTGTCGCAAACGCCGCACGCCCGGCCTTGGGCATCGGCCTGATAGCAGCTGACAGTCTGCGAGTAATCCACGCCCAGCTCTATACCTTTTTGAATGATCTGCGCCTTGCTCAAATTCTGCAGCGGCGTGTGAATATTGAATTTCCAACCTTTATCGCAGGCGCAAGTGCCAAGTCTGGCCGCTTCCGCAAAAGCCTTGATAAAAGCCGGACGGCAATCCGGATAACCGGAGTAATCGACACTGTTGACGCCGATAAAAATATCCCGGGCATCCAAAACTTCTGCGTAAGCAGTTGCAAACGAAAGAAATATCAAATTTCTTGCCGGCACATACGTCACCGGCACCGTTTGTCCGTCCACTTCCCGGTTTTCCGGCACAGCTAATTCATCGCTGGTCAAAGCCGAACCGCCCCAGCAACGCAAATCTATGCTCATGACCTGATGCACAGCCGCTTTCATACTTGCGGCAATTCTTCTGGCCGCGGCCAGTTCGCTGGTGTGCCGCTGCTGATAGTCAAAACTCAAAGCGTAAACTTCAAACCCCTCGGCTTGGGCGATCGCCATACAGGTTGCTGAATCCAATCCGCCGGAAAGCAGCACCACCGCTTTACGGGAAGATAATTTTATTTCACTCATTGATAAAAACCTCATTAAAAGAGCCGCATCTGAAAAGAATCCGACTCGTTGTTTTCTTTGGCTGCGGGCGTTTTCCGGGCCCGCTGACGGTGACTCAAATCCTGCAAATTGGAGTCGCCTGCGGCGGAGTTGACCTGCTCCCGAGGAGCGGCTGAATCGCTTTCCAAAGCGCACAATATCTCTCCGGCCCGCTTGATCACCGCCTTGGGCAGTCCGGCCAGTTGAGCTACATGAATACCGTAACTTCGGTCTGTAGCTCCGGGTACTATCTGGCGCAAAAATATGATTTTATCGCCATATTCCCGCACCGCAATATTGTAATTGTTCACGCCCCGTTTTTCTTCGGCCAACGCCGTCAACTCATGGTAATGGGTGGCAAACTGGGTGCGGCAGCGCACGCCATCGTGCAGATATTCAGCAACCGCCCAGGCTATACTCAAACCGTCAAAAGTGCTGGTCCCCCGGCCGATTTCGTCCAGAATGACCAGACTGTGATCAGTTGCATAGTTAAGGATATTGGCAGTTTCCACCATTTCAACCATAAAAGTACTCTGTCCCCGGGCCAAATCGTCTGCGGCGCCGACCCGGGTAAAGATCCGGTCAACCAAACCGATTTCCGCCTGTTCGGCCGGAATAAACGATCCGATCTGCGCCATAACTGTCAGCAAAGCAGTTTGCCGTATATAGGTTGATTTACCGGCCATATTCGGCCCGGTGATCATCATCATGCGGTGGCAATCGCCATCAAGTGTACAATCATTCGGCACAAAATTTTCGCTTTGCATATTCAATTCCAGCACCGGATGACGTCCGCCAGTGATATTCAAGCGATCATCATCAGTAATCACCGGGCGCACATAACGCCGCTGCCGGGCACACTCGGCCAGAGAACATATCACATCCAGCACAGCAATTTGCCGGGCGGTATTCTGGATTTCCTGCGTGCGCTGCAGTGCCAGCTGCCGCAGCTGCTGAAAGAGTTCCATTTCCAAAGCTTTAGCTTTTTCCTCAGCGCCCAGGATCTTGCTTTCCAGCTCTTTGAGTTCAGGCGTAATAAAGCGTTCCGCATTGACCAGCGTCTGCTTGCGCACATAATCATCGGGCACCAGCGCCAGATTGGATTTGCTGACTTCTATGTAGTAACCGAACACACTGTTATATTTGACTTTCAATGACTTGATCCCAGTACGCTCCTGTTCCCGGCTCTGGATGCCCGCCAGCCAGGTTTTGCCTTCGCTGGCAGCACTGCGCAATTCATCCAATCCGGCATGGTAGCCGCTGCGGATGACGCCGCCATCACTTAAAGTCAGCGGCAGATCATCGTTGAGCGCCCGGGTGATCTCTTCGACCAGTTCCGGCTGGGGCTGGATAGCTTTTTCAATAGCGTCCAGCAGCGGAGTATCGAATTCTTCCAGCAGCGCTTTCACCCCCGGCAGAATACTCAAACTGACGCCCAATGCCGCCATATCCCGGGCGTTGGCATTTCCCAGATTGAGCCGTCCGGTGATCCGCTCCAGATCCCGCACCACGCCCAGCGTTTCAAATATCTCGCTCAAAGTCAGCGGATCATCGCGCAGGACTTCAATAGCATCCAAGCGGCTGTCGATAGCGTTTTTATCGTAAAGCGGCCGCAATATCCACTCCCGCAGCAGCCGGCTGCCCATGGGGGTATTGGTTTTATCGAGTGCGCCCAGCAGGGTAACGCTTTTATCGCTGCCATACATGGGTTCGACCAGCTCCAGATTGCGTTGGCTTATCGCATCCAGCTCCATATAATTACCGGACTTGCAAACTTTTATGCGATTGATGTGGCCGATCTCCTGCCGGAGATTTTCTGAAGCATAATAAAGCACCGCCGCCGCTGCCCCCAGACCGCTGGAGAGTTCCCGGCAGCCCAAACCATCCAAACTCAGCACGCCAAAGTGCTGCATAAGTTTATCGCTGGCAAACTCTTTGGCAAAAACCCACTCATCGACTTCCGTGAACATGACTTTGCCGCGCATGGCCGGAAGCTTGCCGTCAAGCTTCCATTTTTCCATGACCCCGGCGGGTACCAGACACTCATGCGCTGCCAATCTGGCCAGTTCGCTTTCCAAAGCTGCCAACGTATCGAACTCAATAACGTTGAACTCCCCGGTGGAAATATCCAGCGAAGCTAACGCACAGCGTTTTTTCACCCAGTTGAGCGCTACCAGATAGTTGCTGACCTGCGGTTTAAGCACACTGGAATCGATGACTGTTCCCGGAGTAATGATCCGGGTGATGGCCCGTTTGACAATACCTTTGGCCAGTTTGGGATCTTCCATCTGATCGGCAATCGCCACTTTGACTCCGGCATTGAGCAATCTGGGCAGCTGGGCATCCAGCTGGTGCCAGGGAAATCCGCACATGGGATAGCCCTGGCGTTTGGTCAAAGTCAGTTCCATGATCGCACTGGCCCGCACCGCATCTTCAAAAAACATTTCATAAAAGTCCCCGAGCCGGAACAACAATATCGCATCCGGCGGGATCTCCGCTTTGGCCCCGCGGTACTGCTGCATCATGGGAGTAAGTTTGCCGTCAGCCATAAATCACCAGTTCCTTACCGCCTCAGCAATCGCCGAGGGCGTGCAGAAGTTGGGGTATAGCCCGCTCAAAGCGGACGCCATAATTTTCGTGTTCCGGATCAGCGATCGTAAGTTCGATGCTCGCAACTGTTATATCGGCAGCGATTTTCAGCGCCTCAGCCAGAGTTTTGCCCCGTACCAGCGCACCGACGGCGGTACTGGCAAAAACGTCGCCCGTGCCGTGGAACGACACATCAAGGCGGCGATGATAGTAGCTGAAAAACTCATCTTTTGTCGAATCATAGCCCATCAAGCCGACTTTGCCCGGTTCAAAACTCACCCCGGTCAGTACAGCATATTTGGCACCGAGAGCAGTCAATTTTTTCAGGGTATCTTTGATATACTTTTCATCATACCCGCTCAAGCGGCACTCTTCGCCGAGCATAAAAGCTGCTTCGGTCAAATTGGGCACCACCACGTCGGCCTTTTTGCAAAGTCCGGCCATCGCCCGGGCAAATTCCGGCGTGAAGCCCGGATAGAGCTTGCCGTTGTCAGCCATCACCGGATCTACAAAAATAAGGTTATCCGGGCGCTTGAAATCGCTGAAAAATCCGGAAACCAGCTCCAGCTGATCAAAACTCCCGAGATATCCGGTATAAATAGCATCAAATTCAAATTTTTCCCGCTTCCAATGTTCAACGATCGGGGTTATATCGTCAGTCAGATCCCGGAAGGTAAATCCCTTGAACATCGTATGGGTGGAAAGCACCGCCGTCGGCAGGATCGAACACTCGATACCCATCGCCGAAATAATGGGCAACGCCACTGTCAATGAACACTTTCCAACGCAGGAAATATCCTGGATGGAAACGACCCTTTTCATATCCATAGCTCTGCAATCTCCTCTTCATAAAATTAACACTTTTATAATTTAACTCTTCGAGTGTGATTTTTCAACAAAAAGCTTTAATTTTATTGTCATTTTAACTTGAAAAAACGCTCCTTTGCGCTATTATTAGCAAAAGAGGTAATTTCAAAAGAAGCTATTTTAACGGGAAGGCAACAAGGTTGTCCAGACGACGCAACATATTTTTACTGTTCTGTGCAGCACTGGTTCTGGTGATATTTTTCAAGCTTCTTTATCTGGCAGGTCCGGGCGGATCAGCTTACCGGGCAGAGGCATTGAAAATATCGCACAAAACCGGTGAACTCGCAGCTATCCGGGGCCGGATATTCGACAGCAACGGCGAGCTTATCGTCTGGTCGGAGCGCAGTTATGACCTTTTTTTCAACGCCCGGAAACTCCCGCTTGACCGCCGGAAAATGCTGAACAAAGTGTTGCGTTCAACTTTAATAGCCGGTTTGCCGCTGCAGCTGCCGCAGCACTCCGGAGTGCTGAAATACAACCTGACCGCCGATGAGTTGGCTACGGCTGATGAATTGAGCAGTTTGTATCCGGAATTTTCAGTCGAACTGCGCTGGGAGCGCATCAGCCTGCATCCCCCGCCGCAGTTGGGCGAAGTCCGCCAGCAAGATGGCATGGAACACGGCATCAGCGGCTGGGAACAAAAATATGAATCAAAATTGTGCGGCCAGCCGGGCACCTTCAGCGTCATGCTCGACCGCCGGGGCCGCTGGATCAACCCGACTTTCCGGATCATCAAACCGCCGGTATCGGGACAGGATATATATTTGAATCCAATGGAGCTGAATAAAAAATGACTCCTGACCGATCCAACCGTTTTTACCGCAGCAGTTTAAGCAAACTGGGGGTGGTTGCGGCCGCCGGAATGCTTACCTTGTGGGGCATACTGGCGATTTACCGCACTCAGATGCTTATGGAAGGATCACCGTACTTTCTGCTGCGGCAAGTTATCTGGGCGGCGGCGGCCTGGGGGATATTCGGATTATTTTTGCAGATAAAGTTCAAAACGCTCTGCCGGATGGCGTTTTTTGCCGCTGCATCGGGAATAGTCCTGCTGGCGGCCTTGCCGCTCTTCGGCTTGCGGATCAACGGTATGCGCGGCTGGTATGAACTGGGATTTTTCACGCTGCAGCCGTCAGAAATTTTCAAAGCGTTTTATCTGCTTTATCTGGTGCAGGTTCTGCACATGCGCAATCTGCCGGCATGGGGCAGATTATTTGCAGCTTCAGGCGGGATCGGCTGTTTTGTGCTGCTGCTGCTCATGCAGCCGGATTTCGGCACGATGATCGTCTATCTGGCGGGGGGATTTGCTGCGCTCTATTTCAGCGGCGTAAAAATGCGGATCCTTTGGCTGTTTCCGGCAGCGGCGATCCCGGCAGCAGTTACCGCTGTTGCCCTGCATTCTTACATGCGCAGCCGCATACTGCATTTTCTGCAGCCCGAACTTGATCCGACCGGCGGCAGCTGGCACTTGCGGCAATTTGCCATTGCCATAGCCCGGGGGGAATTTTCCGGCGTAAAAGATTCCATGGCCGTGTGGAGCAACAGTTTTCTGCCGCTGGCGCATAATGATTCGATCTTTGCGGCGTTGTGCGAGATGCAGGGACTGGCCGGCGGCATATTAATTTTGCTGCTTTACATCTGGCTGTTTTACAACCTTACCCAATTAGCCCAACTGCAAATATCGCCGCTGCGCCGCAGTTTGATCGACAGCATCAATGCCATGCTCATCATACAAACATTATTGCACATACTGGTCAATACCGGCTCCATACCGCCAACCGGCATAACTTTGCCGCTGATAAGTTACGGCGGCAGTTCACTGCTGGGTACCATGCTGCTGCTGGGTACTGCAATGAATGCCGCTCAAACTCAAGAGCCGATTGGGGAAAACCGGCAGTAAAATCAGTGTTATAACGTCAGCTTAAAGCTTTTTCAGCCGATAGCCGCCGCCGGGGACGTCTTCGACGCTGTAGCCATGATTTTTGATTTCGTCCCGCAAACGGTCAGATTCGGCCCAATTTTTGTTTTTGCGGGCTTCGACCCGGGCCGCCGCCATGGCTTCGATCTCAGCGGGGATCGTGTTATCTGCACTGAGCGCAGCATCCACATCCAAACATGCCCAAACCCGGTCAAAAGTGCGGAACGCATCCAGCACCGCAGTTGCGCCAGCGGCGGTCAGCGAGTTGTTGGCCAGCAATTTGTTGGCATCGTGGAACAGACCGAAGATCGCTGCCGAAGCCTCAGCAGTGTTCAAATCGTCAAACATGGCGTTTTTGAAATTTTCCACCGCTTTACCGGCTGCAGAAACCGCTTCAGCATCGCCGGAACCGTCGCCGGAGGCAGCGGCCAGCCGGACAAAGCAGTCGTCAAATTTGCGCAGGATCTCTTTGGCCTGATCCAGCGCATCAAAGGTAAAGTTGAGTTTTTTCCGGTAGTGCGTACCCATAAGCACATAGCGGATTTCCCGGCCGCTGCGGCCCTGCGCTTCCAGATCCCGCAGGGTAAAGAAGTTGCCCAGCGACTTGGACATCTTTTCGCCATTGACCATCAAATGCGCACAATGCAGCCAGTAGTTGACATATTTTACTTCGTTGGCGCCTTCGCTCTGAGCGATTTCGTCTTCGTGATGGGGGAACATATTGTCAATACCGCCGGTGTGGATATCAAATGTCGGCCCCAGATACTTCATGGCCATGGCCGAACACTCAATATGCCAGCCCGGACGGCCCTTGCCCCAGGGGGAATCCCAGACTACATCGCCATCTTTATCATCCCAGGCTTTCCACAAAGCAAAGTCCGCCACAGAATCCTTGGCATATTCATCAGTTTTGATCCGTACTCCGGCGCGCTGATTTTCCCGGTCGATATTGGCCAATTTCCCGTATTGGGGGAATTTATCAATGGCAAAGTAAATGGATTTATCTTCAGCAATGTACGCATAGCCCTTATCGAACAGCTTCTGGATCAAAGCGATCATTTCGGGTATATGCTCTGTGGCCGCCGGATAGACCGCTGCCGGATGGATGCGCAGTTTTTTCAGATCTTCAAAAAACGCTTTGATGTAGCGGGCGGTAAATTCCTTGAGCGGCAGATTTTCTTTCTGCGAATCCCGGATGGTTTTATCATCCACGTCAGTAAGGTTCATGACCTGTTTGACTTCATAACCGGCCAGCCGCAGCGTGCGGCAGAGAATATCTTCAAATGTATAAGCCCGGAAGTTCCCGATATGGGCAAAGTTGTAAACCGTCGGTCCGCAGGTATACAGCCCCACCTTATCCGCTTGAATAGACTCAAACTCCTGCACCTTACGGGCCATTGTATTAAAAAAACGTACTTTATCAGCCATGGTCAACGATCCTTTTGTTATATTCCTTCAATAAAAATTGCGATCACGGGCAATCTGAACTTTCATACTTATTTATATAAGATACCACGATTCGCCGTTTATCGCAAATCAAAAGCATTGAAATATACTGTTTTTTACCTGAAAATCACACTCCGGAAGTTGAATTTCCCCGGATTGGCGTTTTGCTTACATATTTTCAATATCCCAATGCAGATTGTTGAAAACCTTTTTAAACGAGCTGATCGTGGGTTGATTGTAGTTCCCGGCAGCGGTGTAATCGTGTACCGCAAAGGTCACGGCAACACCGAATTTTGGCCCCATATAACGGACAATCCGCCCGAACTTTCCTACAGCTAAATAGATAAATGGCTTTTTGATTTCCCGGTGCAGCAGCAGCAATGTACGAACTGATTCCATAAAATCCGCTTCGTTATCCACTTTGGTAACGACTTTAAGAATATCCGCTCCCCGGGAACTTTGATCTTTCATGATTTCAAGCACCTCCTCCGGCGGCACGAACTCCCCGGTTGCATGAGAAGACATAACTACATGAGCGCCCCGGGCGTGGATATCGTCAATAAGCTTCATCTGCCGGGCTATGGCCTGCGGATCGGTGGCCAATTCCCGGGGCGCCGGGCCGTAAAGATCGCCCATAACGTCGATCACATCCGCTCCGGCATCGGCGGCGGTCAGCAGAAATTTCTGCCTGGCCTCATCATCGGCACCGAAAATACTGTCGTTCCGATAGTCAATAAACATAAACGGCAGCTGCACCGAAGTGATGATCTCTTTGAATTTTTCAAAAGTACGTTCTTCGGCAGCCATATTGGAAAGTTCCAGCGCAATACCGTCAGCTCCGTCCATTTCAGCCGACCTGGCTCCAGCAATAGCGCAAGCTGCGGAATGGGGTTTATAAAGCAGTGCCACCGCCGGTTCCTGACGGTTCACAAATGAGCGTTTCAACATGAGTACATCCTCCTTTTTTTCAATCCCGGAGCAACAGGTATTAAAATTATTTTCAAGCGCGACCCGCAGCCGGACTTATGCGGATTTTTTCTCTGCTGCCGTCCCGAAAAAGATCACGAGTCCGCAAAGATATAATATGGCAGTATCAAATCAACTTGTCAAGTCCGTTCCCTAAAAATGTCATAAAATAGCAGCTCAGCTCATTATTATTTGCTGAAATAAAACTCTGTGCCAAAAACTTTTTTCCACAATAAAATTCTCCCGCTTCCGCCCCGAAGATACGGTATTTTTTGAAAAACCATGGGGCGCCGGACTAAAAAATCAGTTTTTTCGTTCATTTTGCCAATTTAGATTTGCAAAAAACAAATTTCGCACTATATTAAAGGACATGGTTGCGGCGGGTTAGCTCAGTCGGTAGAGCAGCGGAATCATAATCCGCCTGTCGCTGGTTCGATCCCGGCACCCGCTACCACGCTTATTACACCAGTCCGTAAGGGCTGGTTTTTTTTTGCCTTTTTTCATGATTTTCCCGATCATCCTGACCAAACATTGAACACTTTTGCAGTAAAACGCATTTTTGTTCAATTTATAAGTATCCTCGACTATTTTTTTTGCCGGCGGTGCGCTGGTTTGGTTCTGCAACTTTTTTTGGTGCCTTCCAGTCTATAAAATCCGGATTGGCTCTGCCTGCCAAGCCTGCTTAATACCATTCACTCTAACAGAGGAGCAAAATCATGACCAGTAACCCCAATCGTAAATTAGGCACGCTTGCGCTTGCCGCCATTGTCGTAAGTGCCATGATCGGCGGAGGAATATTCAGCCTGCCGCAGAATATGGCGCAAAGTGCCGGAGTCGGAGCTGTATTGATCGCCTGGATCATTACCGGCATCGGAATGTTTTTTCTTTCCAACACTTTCCGGACCCTGTCGGAAGTCCGCCCCGATGCCGCAGCCGGTATTTATATGTATGCAAGGTTGGGATTCGGTCGGTTTGCCGGGTTCCAGATGGCCTGGGCATATTATTTGAGCAATGTGTTCGGCAATGTGGGCTACGCTGTATTGCTGATGGATGCATTCAACTACTTTTTTCCCGGGACCTTCACCGGCGGCAATAACATTTACTCGATCATCGGCGGTTCGATCGTGATCTGGGTGATGTGTTTTCTGGTGCTGCGGGGAACCCGGCAGGCGGCGGCGATCAACATCGTTGGCACGGTGGCCAAACTCATACCCATTGTGATCTTTATAGTTGTCATGCTGGCGGTATTCCGCTGGAAAAACTTTTCTGAAGCGTTCAGCGTTCACCATACACCCGGAACTCCGGCGCTGGGCAGTATGCTTGCGCAGGTCAAATCCACCATGCTGGTAACTTTGTGGGCATTTATCGGTATCGAAGGCGCAGTAGTGGTGTCAGGCCGGGCCCGCAATCAGCGCTCGGTCGGCATGGCGACCATGCTCGGTTTTGGCATCTGTCTGGCGATCTATGCGCTGCTTTCGCTGCTGCCGTTCGGCCGGATGACTCAAAGTGAGCTGGCGGCACTGGCCAATCCCTCCACAGCGCCTTTGCTCAGTAGTGTAGTAGGCACTTGGGGCGGCTGGCTGATGAATCTGGGCGTGATCATTGCGCTGCTGACCTCGTGGCTGGCTTTCACGATCATGGTTGTGGAAATACCTTATCAGGCGGCCAAAGACGGCACCTTCCCCCGGATCTTTGCGCATGAAAACAGCAACGGCGCCCCGGATATGTCGCTTTTTATCACCAGCGGCCTTATGCAGCTGGCCATGATATTTGTCTTCTTTGCCAACAACGCCTGGAACACCATGCTTTCGATCACCGCCGTGATGATCCTGCCGCCCTATCTGGCCAGCACGGCATATTTGTGGAAACTGGGCGCAACGCACAAGATCCCGCCGGCCAGCAGCACCACCGGAAAATTCGCCCTGCTTTGCGGTATTGCCGGCAGTATATATGCTGTGTGGATGATCTACGCTGCGGGCTTGAACTATCTGGCCATGGCGTTCTGGTTTATGGCAATAGGCATTATTGTTTACATCAAGGCCCGCAGCGAAAACCGCCGTCAGGACGACAAAAGCAACGTTCCGGAACCCTTTTTCACCACAGCCGAACTCATTGGCGCAGTTTTGATCGTCTTTGTAGCGCTGGCGGCATTGGTCTGGCAGACCGACCATGACCCCGAAGCGGTGCGCTTGCTGCACAAATGGGCGCATCAGATAAATTGCGCCTGGGATAAACTTTAAATTCACTTTTGATTATGGAGAAAAACTATGCTTAATGAATTGAACCGCTACCGGGTTTTGATCGTGGAAGACAACTTTGTTCACCGCAGCGAAGTTATGCGCGGCAACCTCAACCGGCTGGAAGCATCACTCAAACAGCGCAATGTATTTGTCAAGCGCACCTACACCTACGCCGATGCGCAAGTGCTGAGCAGCACGGATATGGATCTGGACTGTTTTATGATCGCCAGCGACATCGATTCGGATTCCGACCGGGACAGCGGCGCATTGGCCTTGCTGCAGCAGATCCGGCGTTATCAGCGTTATGCGCCGGTTTTTCTGCTGGCTGACCGCGAATATTTCAACGGAATGCCCTCTGCAGAACTGCTGAAATTTTCCAGCGAGCTTATCTGGATATTGGAGGACAGTCCGGAATTTATTGCCGGCAGGATCTTAGCCGCCATTGAGCGGTACCGGAGCAACTTGCTGCCGCCATTGATGAAAGCCATCTGGCAGTATAACGAACAGCAGCATGAATACTCCTGGGCGGCGCCGGGCCATCAGGGCGGGATCGGTTTTACCAAAAGCCCCGCCGGTAAAAAGTTTTATGACTTTTACGGCGAAAATCTTTTCCGCACCGACACCGGCATCGAACGATCCAGTATCGGTTCGCTGCTGGATCACGCCGGAGCTTTTGCCGACAGCGAAAAACTGGCGGCCAAAACTTTTGGCTCAGATGTATCGTACAGTGTTATCGTAGGCACTTCCGGCTCCAACCGCACCGTTATGCAAGCCTGTCTTACCCCCGGCCGGGTCGCCATCTGCGACCGCAACTGCCACAAATCCATCGAGCAGGGTTTGATCCTCACCGGCGCAACTCCCATATACATGAAGCCCAGCCGCAACTGCTACGGCATCATCGGCCCGGTTCACCGCAGCGAAATGACTCCGGAAGCGATCGCCGCCAAACTCCGGCAGGCCGGTGAAAAGTTCGATATTTCACAAAACATTGCTTACGCCGTACTGACCAACTGCACCTACGACGGACTTTGCTACAACGCAGTCAAAACCGAAGCTGAGCTGAGCAAAAGTTCCGATGTCGTACACTTTGACGAAGCCTGGTATGCCTACGCAAGATTCAACAATATGTACAACAACTGCTACGCCATGCGCAAAGATGCCTCCAAACACTCCGGCGCAACCGTGGTGGCAACCCATTCGACCCATAAATTGCTTGCGGCATTGTCGCAAGCGTCATACATCCACATAAGACAGGGGCGCAATGTGCTGGATTTCAACCGCTTCAATCAATCGTATCTTTTGCACACAACGACCTCGCCGCTCTACGCCATACCGGCGTCCAACGACATTGCGGCAGTAATGATGAAAAACAACGGCGAACACTTAACGCAGGAAGTGATCGACGAAGCCGTGGATTTCCGGCAGGCTTTGGCCCGGCTGCACCAGAATTTCACCGCCAAAGGTTCATGGTTTTTCAAGCCGTGGAATCCGGAAACCGTCACCGACCACAGTACCCATCTGACTTATTCATTTGCCGACGCCCCCCGGCAGCTGTTGTGCAGCGATCAGCGCTGCTGGCGGCTGGAACCCGGCGCTGCGTGGCACGGCTTCAGCGATCTGGAAGAAAACTGGGTCATGCTCGATCCGATCAAAGTCAGCATCCTGAGTCCGGGCATGAGCGAAGACGGTAAATTCAAAAGTTCCGGCGTACCGGCCGCGTTGGTCAGCGCTTATTTGTACAAACTGGGCATCGTGCCAACCCGGACGACGGACTTCCAGCTTATGTTCCTCTTTTCCATGGGCATAACCAAAGGCAAATGGAGCACCTTGCTCAATGCACTGGTACGCTTTAAGGAACTCTACGACAGCAATTCTCCGGTATCGGAAGTACTGCCGGAACTCGCCGCTGATTACCCCGACAGCTACCGGATGCTGGGGCTGCACGAATTGGGCGACCGTATGTACAACTACATCAGACGCGAAGAACCCAACAGCAAGCTCAACGCAGCATTCAACACCCTGCCCCAAGCAGAATTAACGCCCCGGGATGCTTTTATGAAAATCGTTTCCGGCGAGGTGGAAATGGTTCCTTGCGAACATCTGTACGGCCGTATCACTGCCAACAGCATCATACCCTACCCGCCGGGCATACCCATGCTTATGAGCGGCGAAAACTTCGGCGATGCCAACAGCCCGCAGATCGGTTATCTGAAAAGCCTGCTCGCCTGGAACCGGCAATTCCCCGGCTTTGAGCATATTACCGAAGGCGTGGAAATGCGCAATGACAACTGCTATGTTATGTGCGTAAAATAATTCAACGCCCCCATAAAACACCAACGGCAGCCCAACCTGTTTGCAGGTAAGCTGCCGTTTTTTTGCTGTTATACCAATTTATCTGGCCAGCGGCTGCAGTTCCGGATGCTGATGCCGGAACCAGGTCAGCTGGCGGCGGGCGTATTGCCAGGTGGCAGTTACGATTAATTCCCGGAGTTTTTCGAGGTCAAATTCGCCGTCACAATAGCGTTTGATCAATTTATATCCCAAAGCCTGATGCGCAGTGGGACTTTCCAGCAAGCCGTTGGCAAAGGCCGCTTCGGCTTCTTCGATCCAACCCATTTCCAGCATTTGCGCAGTGCGCCTGGCAATGCGGTCGATCAATACGCTGCGATCATGATCCAGCCAGACGCCCTGCTCTATAGCGTAGCGCAGCTGTGGAGTATATTCGCCCTGCAGCTGCAGGATGCTGCGATTGGTCAACATTCTTACTTCCAGAGCCCGGATCAAACGGCGGCGGTTGTTGGTAAATTTTTCCACGACCGCAGCATCGCCCAGTTTGATCAGACGCGCCTGCAGCTCCGGCAGCATTTCCGGTGAATCGAACTCTTTATCCAGCTGAGCTTTAAGTGCATCATCACCCGGCAGCTGATCCAATCCGTAAAGCAGACTTTTCAGATAAAGCCCGGTACCGCCGCAAAGCACAGCGACCCGGTTGCGCCGGTTGATTTCGGCAATGGTTTTTTCGGCCATTTCCACAAAAGTGTAAACTTCCGCCCGCTGAGCAAATTCATAGATCCCCACCAGATGATGCGGTACCCGTTCAAGGTCATCGCCGGAAGGCTGAGCCGTACCAATGGGAATATTTTTATAAAGCTGCATGGAGTCGATGGAAACGATCTCGCCGCCGATTTTTCCGGCGATTTCCAACGCCAGCGCACTTTTTCCGCTGGCAGTCGGCCCGGCGATCACCACCAGCGGCAGCGGGGCAAGGAGCTTATTTTTCATCGGCACTGTTTTCTTGAGCGTCTTCCGGCACCGGCCGCACCAGCACCGAAAGCGTATAAGCAGCTATGCCCACACAAATAGCGCAATCCGCCACATTAAAAGCAGGCCAATGGTATTTATTTATGTAACAATCCAGAAAGTCCACCACTTCGCCGCGCCATATCCGGTCGATGGAGTTGCCGATAACTCCGGAAAGCACCGTCAGGATGGCTATGTACCGTTCAGCATAGCCATCGCACAACTTCCGCAAAAACCACACCGCCAGTACCGTAACAGTCAAGCCGATGGCAAACAGCGCCATTCCGTAGCCGTGAAACATGCCCCACGCTGCACCTTTATTGGTCACAAACGTCAGCGAGAAAAACCCTTTGATCACCGGAATGGATTCACCGAATTTCATATTCTGTTCGACCAGCACTTTGGTCAACTGATCCAGTATCAACAGCACAAAGGCCCAAGCCGCAGCAATGCGCAGTACCTTGACTTCAGCAGCGCTGTGCGGCTCGATCTTATCCCTGAAATTCATTGCAGAAACCCCATCCAACGCAGTCTATCCGCTTGCCTCAACGCAGGCGGTTGCCGCCGTCTTTTTCGCGGATCGACTTGCATTTGGTGCAGTAAATGGCGTAAGGACGGACTTCCAGCCGGGCGGGCGGGATCGGCTGACCGCAATCCTGGCAAATGCCGTAATTTTTATTTTCGATCAAACGTTTGATAGCTTCTTCGATCAATTCCAGCACATCGCCTTCTTCGCTCATCAGCTGCAGGCCCATTTCGTGCCGGGAGCTGTCGGAGCCCATATCGGCCATGTGGGTGGTCACACCGCGCTTATCAGCATTGCTGCAGTCCAGCGCATCTTCGGCGTAAGAGCGCACCCGGCCCATGACCGCATCTCTTGCCGCCATCAAATTATCGTAATGGCGCCGCTGTTCCGGCGTAAGTTTAGCCGTAATACTTTTTACTTTGGAAACTCTGGGCATGATCTCTTTTCCTTTCGATGTTGATCAAGCTCCCGGATGAATCAACGTGTAACTAATTCCCCGGTTCCCGGTCAAATCAGCTCCAACCGGGACAACTTAAAATAAATAATTTTTAATAGCTATATATTATAGCATAAATTTTCGATTTTTCAAGGTTTTCACTCTTGCAAAATCAAACTTTGCGCATTAAATTAAGACCGTTAAAAAGATAGAGAGGTTCCCCATTGGCTATAGATTTACATATACACAGCAGCGCCTCGGACGGCACAGTTGCCCCCGGCGAGCTGCCGGCGTTGGCTGCAGCAGCAAATTTAACTGCAGCAGCGTTGACTGACCACGATACAGTTGATGGGCTGGATGATTTTTTGGCCTGTCAAAATCGATTCCCGCAAGTTGAGTTGATCCCCGGCGTGGAGCTTTCCAGCCGTATCGGCGCCCGGGAAATACACATCGTAGGTTTGTACATTGATTATCACAATAGTTTTCTGCAGGATTTTCTGCAGCAAATGCGCCGGAGCCGTATTGAGCGGGCAACGTTAATGCAGGCCAAACTCCGCAGTCTGGGTTACGAAATAACCTGGGACGATCTGCTGGCCATAGGTATGTCCGATTCCGTTCCCGGGCGGCCGCACTTTGCGCAGGTACTGGTCAAAAAGTACAATTTCCCGGATCACGCAACCGTCTTTGAACGGCTGCTCAAACGGAATGCGCCCGGTTATGTACCACGGGAGCTGCCGCCGCCGGAAGCGGCGATAGCAGCCATAAAAAAGGCGGGCGGCATCGCCGTCTGGGCCCATTTGTTTTCGTCACGCAATAACGAAAACAACTTCGTCCGGCGCACTTTGCCGGCGCTGAAAAACGCCGGTTTGGATGCGCTCGAAGCCTATTATTCGGAATACACGCCAACACAGACAGCCAATGCGCTGCGGATCGCCAATGAATTTTCGCTCCAGCTCTCCGGCGGATCGGATTTCCACGGCACTCTCCACCCGGATGTCCAACTGGGTTGCGGACGCGGCAATCTGCTGGTACCGGATGAATTACTGGATCCTTTGCATCGCCTTAAAGAACCTAAAGTCGTACTCATGCCACGGGCGGAAAACAGCTGAAAACGCTCTGCGGACAGCCAGATGACTGTTTCCGGCGGCAAAAAGTTAAAAATCATTGATCAAAAAATTGCATATTTGCCCAAATTGAGCTATTTTATATACAATATTGGTTAAAAATAAAGTAAATTATATATAACAAGGCAGTTTCAAAAAAATTTGCAGCTGCCGGCAACTGCCGGAAGTACCGGCGCAGGAGATTTTATTTATGGCGATTTCTAAACTTAACAGTGTGTTTGCCAAACACCACCGGATCATTTTCGGGGTATTCTCGGTCATCATCATCATTGCATTTACCGACTTTCTGACTCCCGGAACCGGTATAATCGATGCCTTCCGGGGCAATGGCTACAGCCAGAATGCCGGGGAAATTTTCGGCAAGAAGGTTTCTTACTCAGAACTCAACGATCAGATGCGCCTGGATATGCTTTCCATGCGGGTATTCATGAATATGCAGATCAACCAGTCCATGCGTGAACAGCTGGAAATGCGCTCATTCTACAATCTGGCCATGCTGGAAGCCGCCAAACAGGCCAACATCACGGTCAGCGATCAGGAAGTCGGCCGTTTTCTGCGCAATAACTTCCGCGATGATTCCGGCAAATTCAATGCCAGTGCCTACCGCAACTTTGTCGATAACTTCCTGCCCGCCGAAGGTTTCAACGAAGATGACCTCAATTCCGCCGCCCGGCAGTATCTTATGCTGGCCAAGCTGCAGACCACCCGCAATGCGGCTGTTACTGTAACCGAAGATGAACTCAAAAAGTTCTATCACATGCTCAACGAAGAGTTTGAAGTGCTTTCCGGTGATTTCAAAGCTGCCGACTTTGCCAAAGCGGTCAAAACCGATGCCAAAGCTCTGGAAGCTTACTTCATGCAGAACCGGGCCAAATATGTGATCCCCGCCAAACTGCAGGCGCTGGTCGTGGAATTTGATTACAACAAGTTCCGCTCGCAGGCGATCAAAAATATCAACGATAAATCCCTCAAAGAATTTTACGAACAGAACAAACAGCTCTTCGGCAAGGTCAAAGATGGCAAATTTGAAGTTCAGGAGTTTAATAAAGTGAAAGACGAAGTCCGCTCGTCAGCCATCGCCGCCAACGCCCGGGAGTTGGCCACCAATGCAGCTCAGCAATTTGCCGCCAACGCCTACGAAGCCATCAGCAATGTTCAGCCGGAACAGCGTTTGAACGTCTTCAAAAAGCAGCTGGCCGCTGCCAAGCTGACCGCTAAGGCGACTGGTGAATTCAACGCCGATGCCAAGAGCGCCGGCAAGATCGCCGAACCGGCTCTGGTCAGCGAATTGGCCGGTATCTTTATGGATATGCCCATTTCCAACGCTGTAGCCGGCAGCAAAGCGGCTTTCGTCGGTTATGTGACCAAGATGATCCCCTCCCGTCCGGCCGAACTCAAAGAAGTCAAAGCTCAAGTCACTGCTGACTATATCCAGCAGCAATCCATGAAGCTGGCCCGGGAGCGGGCGGCGGAAGTGATCGCCAAGCTCAATGCCATATCCGCAGCCAATCGTGTCGCCCGGGTCAAGGCCATGACTGCCCCCAAATTCACGGCCGTACCCAAATTCACATTGATGACCGGTTCGCCGGTGTTGGGTTATGCCTCCAGCGCAGTGGCTGATCTGCAAGCTGGCGAAATCGCTGAGCCGATCGAAAAAGCCACCGGCGTGCAAGTGATCATGCTGGTCGCCCGCAAGGCGCCGGCCAAAGCTTATCAGGCCGATCCGATGCTGGAAAATATGTTCCGCAATTACAAAAGCTCAATGAATCAGATGCAGTTTAACGCCTATTTGCTGGCCAACTGCAAACGCTATGCGCAGAGTGCAGAAGCTCAAGCCAGCGCAGAATAAGCCATTTCAAGAGCAAGAACAGGAACCGCAAGCAGCATGAGTCCGTTGGAACAGCCGATAAGTTTTAAGAATCTGGCCCTGGGCAGACACCTGACGATCGAATACTACGATTGCAGCGCCCAGATATTGGCCGATGTAAAGACTATGGAACAGCTCTTTGTCGATGCGGCCAAGCGCAGCGGGGCAACGGTGCTGGAGTCGAGTTTTCATGCGTTTCAGCCGCAGGGCGTCAGCGGCATAGTAGTGATTTGCGAATCCCATTTTGCCGTTCACGCCTGGCCGGAATACGATTACGCCGCTGTGGATATTTTTACCTGCGGCGATCAGATCGACTTTGAGCTGGCGGCGCAGACTTTGCGTTCTTCGCTGCAATCCCGTTCGATGGTAATATCTCATGCCCTCAGCCGGGGAGTGCTGGGGCAGAACGGAGCCGTCTTGCGCGAGCAATCGCAGGAATCCGCCCCGCCGCTGGAAAATACCATGTCCTGGCGCAAGCGTTACGAAAGCGCTGACGCCTGGGGGATGCTGGCCAGTGTGGATGTCTACGACTGTCCGGAAGAGATGTTTACTTCCGGCAACGTCTGTACAGTACTCAAAGCGCTTGCCCGGCAGCTGGATGCGACACCTTGCGGTCAGAATTGCTGCGCCAGTTTCCACGATCCGGAGCGCGGCGACGGGTTGCGTTTTACTCAAATATTGGATTCCGGAACCATCACCGGCCGCTTCAGTCTGGAGCGGAAAACTTTTTATTGCGATATATTCATGTGCCGTTTCTTTGATCCGCAGGAACTTTCCGAAACGTTGATCAATGCCCTCAACGGCAGCTATTACCGCTTGCAGGTCGCCATGCGGCAATAGCATTTTACAACGAACTTCAGGAGTTGATCAATGCATAATATGCAGTCAGCAGTACCCGGTATGGTCAGCGAAATCGACCACGGTTTCGGCAATACAATCGAAGTGACCAAAGTTTTGTGCGATGAGCAAAGCGATTTTCAGCATATACAGATTTTTGAAACCAGCCATCTGGGCCGGATGCTGATGCTCGACGGGATCATCCAATTAACTGAGTTTGATGAATTTGCCTATCAGGAAATGATGGTGCATCCGGCCTTGCAGCTGCATCCGGCCCCGGAAAAAGTACTGATAGTAGGCGGCGGCGATGGCGGCGTGGCCCGGGAAGTGGCCCGGCATCCGGAAGTAAAGCACATCGTTCAGTGCGAAATCGACGGCAAAGTGGTGGAACTCTGCAAAAAATATCTGCCCTCCACAGCTTGCGGTTTTGACGATCCGCGCATGGAGCTGCATATCGGCGACGGCTTGGAATTTGTCCGCAACAGCTGCAATGAGTACGACGTAATAATCGTGGATTCGACTGATCCGGTGGGGCCGGGCGAAGTATTGTTCGGTCAGGAATTTTATCAATCAGTACATCGGGCGCTCAAAGCCGACGGGGTGGTGGCCTCGCAATCGGAATCGATTTTTCTTTATCCGGAGATCGTCAAACGGCTTTACGGTTTTACCCGGGAGCTGTTTTTTGACAACGGCTATGCTTTTATAGCCGTGCCGACCTATCCGGCCGGGTCGATCGGGGTTTGTCTGGCCAGCAAAAGCCACCGGGTGACCGAGCCGCTGCGCAAGCTTTCTTGGGAGCTGAGCAAACAGCTTAAATACTATAACGAAGCGATCCACACCGCCGCTTTCCAGCTGCCCGCATTTGCCCGGCAAATGCTGCAATAAGCCCAAAAAACGGGGCTGTTGCAAAACCTCGCAAAAGGTTGTAATGCCCCTGTTTTTTGCATGAATTTTTAGTTGCTGTCGAAAAAAAACAGTAAGCTTGAATTCATATAACAGCAGTAAATTTTATAATATATAAAATACGGTATCTTTCTTATATAAAACAAGTTGGAATTACTTTTATTACTCGTAATAAAAGTAATTCCGGCGAAAGTTTTTGGGAAATGGGGTTCCGCCGTCGCCGAGGCTATGGCGGGACAAGGTGGGGAAAAGAACCTTTTTTCAAAAAGGTTTTTTCCCCACAAAACAGTTTTACAACATCCCCTTTTTGCAGACCGGCAGTTTCAGCGCAGCCGCACTACTGTATATATCTTCAGCAATTCTTTGGGCAGAGTTACTTTGCTCCGGCCTTGAGCATCCTTTTCCAGCGGGAGTTTTTTCCAGCCGCTAAAGTCCGGACTGGCAGCTTCAGCGATGTTGACTTTAAGATCATGCAGTGTAAAGACAATATCCTTTTTCAACATCGGGAATGGCTCCTTCGGGAAATTGAACGTCACCAGATCGCCTTTTTTATAATTGCTGCCGCCGGCATTGAGGAAATGCGCATAGCAGCCGTCAGGCTGTTGGAAAAGCGTAGCCGGAATGTTTTCCGGAGCCTCCACCGTCCAGACTTCCGCCTGAGCATCCTGCACAATGTTCCGCAGCAAGTTTTTGTAAAAACTGTCCAGAGCTTTGTCCGGATCGAACTGGTATTTGCTGAACGCAGCACATTCCAGTTCTGCCAACGGCTGCCCCAAAGCTGCAGGTATATAGATGATCTTGCCTTTACCATAGTTGGCAGTATAGCGCAAAGGCAGACTTTTACCTTTATCATCAACTATCTGCAGATTTTCATCGGGCGTGGAGCCCGGCTGCCGGGAAGTAGCCACATTCCGGATAAAGATCAACGGGTTGGCCAATTCAACTGCCGTTTTACCACCAACAGCCAGCTTGCGGGTAAAAGCCAGCCGGGGCAGCGGTTGAAATCTGAAAACATCCTTGAACGCCCACTCTTTACGGAAATTACCGTATTGATCATCCACCCCGGCAATCGGCCCCAACACCAATGTGCCGCCGTTGCGGGCAAAGTTTTTCAGAAGCTTGCTCTGTTCATCGGAAAGCGCACCGGAGGCCCCGGCAAAAATCACCCGATATTTATTCAGATCCAACTGCGGGAGTGTTTTATCGGCGATGATCTCGTAAGGTATGTGCATAGCTTCCAGAGTTTGCGCCAGCCCGAAAAGTTCACCCCGATAGCTCATGATACTTTCGTTATCCCGGCCCTGCGTGGAAAAGATCACTGCTGTTTTGCTGATCATCCGTGCCTGCTTCAGATCCATATTACGGTCGCCGAAGAGATAAAAATTACTCTTTCCGGGCGGACATTTCATCGACTCCGCCCAAGTTATCTGACCATTCATATTGTTCAAAGCCCAACCGAAATAGAGCATATCCCAAGCATTGTCGCCATAGGCATAAACCAATCCGTAAATCGGTATATCATACGCCACTTTGAACATATTTTTGGCCCGGCGGTAAGCCATGATCGCCCGCCAGCAGGAGTGAACGTTGCGGCTCATGATCTCCGTACCCAGAAAATCGGCCGCCCGTCCGATCTGCAGCAGACAGCTGCCCAGATAATTGGGCGCATAATTATCCACCAGCCCATAATGGGTCGTGTAGCAGAGGAAACTGAATGACGGATAGCGGGCGTTGACCGCTTTGCGCAGAGCCACCCACCAGTCACCGACCCGCTTCATGCGCCAGGCGTTCCAGATCTTGTTCAATTGCGAAACCGCTTTGACCCGGCCCACGGCCAATTCCCCGGATAATTCGCTGACCGGCCAGCGGCAGCCGGTTTCCCGGTAAAAATCTTCCCGGCAATATGTGCATCCGCAGCAGGAAGGTTTGGAATAGTTGGCTTCGTCAATCATAACGCCATCGATATTGGTATCTTCGATCCATTTGAGCAGCCATTGGATATATTTCTGATTACGCTCCGGATTGTTTACACAAAAAACCGTTGAGGGCAGATTAGTTACACTGTCCCGGGTCAGGTAATCGACATTAGCGGCGGCGACCCGCAACCCTGAATCCATATTCCACAGCAATACATAATCCTGATGGTCAATAACTTTCATACCACGCGCATGAGCTGCATCTGTATAACGCCGCAACTGTTGGCGGGCGTTGGCTTCGTGGGCCGGATAGGTGTGACGCGAGAGCATCCCATTGACCATGATCACGTTGATATTGCTGCTTTTCATTTCATCCAGACGCTTTTCCAGTGCTTCCTGCGTGCGGAATTCGTAAAAATATCCGCAATTGCCGGGGCCAAGATTGCCGAAAACGGCCTGATAGCGCCAATCCATATTTTCCACCTGCAGCGGCTTAACCGATTCATAAACCCAGGTTTTGATCTTAACAGGCATCTCTTTGCCCGGCTCCGGCAGCACAAAACGGCTGATGCCGGTTGAATAAGCAGGTTCTCCGGCGTAGGAGGCATTGCCGAAAAATGGCACCGGCTCAAAACCGGCAGTTTTCCAGAAGCCCCGACGGAAACTGTAATCTTCGGCCGACGCCAGCAAGCGCTGGAACCCTAAAGTCGAAAGCTGCCAGTTGCCGCTGAATTCCAGCGTGGCCTCGCCGGAATCCAGCCAAATTGCCCGGCTGGCGGCGGCGGCTTCATTGTTTTTGAGCTGCAGATCCTTAAATATCAGTTGATCGTTGATTTTCAAAGTTGTGGAGTTATTTGGATCATTAACTGCATTGCTCAATCCGGCAGTTATCATGTAACAGCCCGGCTTCAGACCGCTGACTTTGAAGGCCGCCGCCTGCGTACCGGCGACCGCCGAGTAAAATGCGCCGCCATGTTTTCCGGTCAGCTTGCGGGCATCGCCGCTGTTGAGCCAACCGGCTTCAGCGGCCGGAGAAAATGCCTGCAAATCCATTTTGCGGTATTGTTTGCCGACTTGTTCTGCTCCAAAGCTGTAGAGCCGCTGCGCCGGAGTAAGATCGTAATAATGGTATTTTTTACAGGTGTGGAACTGTTCAAAATCTTTCATGCCGGCGCTGCGCAGCACCAGTTTGCCGTTCAAAGCGCCGCCCCAGGCGGGCACCCGGACAGCGGCAAATGCGCTCATATCCTTATCGTTCCCCAGTTTGGCTACATTCCACTGACCGGCGATCTGGTTTATGGTCCGGTCAAAAAAAGTGGTTGCCCCCAGAGGATTGAAATCCATAAACAAACTGCCTTGCGGCAGCTCAAATGCCAGACAACGGGCCTGAGTTGCGGTCAAATCGCCCCGCAGATTCTCCGGAACTTTTCCGGATACATCCACCACATTGGTCGTGCGGCCGATAAGTCCGGCATAAGGTCGGTTGACAAATGCCGAAAAGGGCATCGGGAGCTTGTAATACAAAATTTTTCCGCAATGCGGACCGTTGGCATACGCCATGGCCTGAAAAGTTATTTCGATTTGCGAGCGGTCAGCGCTGATAACCGCTTCCTGCCGGAATGGCAGCTCGGGATTTTTGCTCCATGAGTTGTAAACTTTACTGCCGTCACCGGCCACAGAACTGGAGTGATGAAATTCATCTTTTACCGGCTGACCATTGATCAGAAAATAGCTGCCGTCGATGATCTTATTGCCCCGGAAATGCACGATTATGCTGCCATTATTGCACTGCAGATCAAAATCGCCATTGGCTGCTCCGACCAGATTGGCGGCAGTCAGCAGAGCTGCCGTGAGCATACAGATTTTATTTTTCATAACCATCTTCCAATCCATGGCTCAATACTGAATATCGTCAAGGACTTTGCGGAACTTATCGCCCCAGCTGTAGGCTTTTTCGGCCGCCGTGATGATCCTGATGCTGACATGACCGCCCAAATGCAGGCGATTGAAGCTGTTGTTGGAATGGTTGGGCGTAGCGGTGGCACTGCCAAAATCCCGATCGACCCAAATGCAGCTTCCGGGATTATCCCGGCCCATAAGATAACGGCCTTCCACCGCCGGAGAGCCCCAGCCGGTATGGGCAGTTTTCCAGACATAATATTGATAACTGGAGTAGCTGCTGGTCAGAGAAAAATTCACAGTATCGCTGGGACACTGAAAGAACTGCACGGCCTGAGTTTGCGAATCAGCGGTATTTTTGGGAGTTTCCACGCCAAAATATCCGCCATTCCGCAGTAATGCCGGCGGCATATTGCTGTAAAATGCACTGTTGATCGTCACGCTGTTGGCATTGTCATACTTAATACTCTGGTCAACGGCAATGTGTTCCTTATTCACTCCGGAATACATCTGTTCAGCCAGTCCGATCTGCTTGAGTTTGCCCACACAATTGGCACTGCGGGCCCGTTCCCGGGCCGCCGAAAGCGCCGGCAGCAGCATGGCCGCCAGAATAGCGATGATGGCAATTACCACCAACAGTTCGATGAGGGTAAAATGTTTTTTGCGTTGTGACTTCATAGTTTGCTCCTCCATTTTAATGGTTTGTTTGGTTAAAAATCACAATATCGAATCACCTTTCAGGTCTCTCTTATCAGAAGTTTGGACGGTATCTTTTCGCTGGGCTGCCGGCACTTGGACGTGATGGCGCACTCCAGTATGCTCAAAGCCCGTTGGGCGATTTTATCGTAAGGACAACTTTGCACCGACAAAGCCGGAGTCCAGCGAGCGGTTTCTTCCAGATCAGTCATGCTGATCATAAAAAAATCCCGTTTGGGCTGCAGATTTTTTTGCATGGCTGCCTGCGCCATGCCCCGGGCGCAGAAATCCCCGATCGCCAGCACGCCAAATGGCAGCATGGGATTTTCCTTCAAGATAATTTCCATAGCCTCCCGGCCGGAGCGCTCCCAGACTTCACCGGCAATATGGGTGATATTTTCTGACGGGATATTATATTCCCGCAGCATCCGGTCAAAATTCTGCTCCCGGCACTGACAAAGATACTGCATACATTTTTCTTTGAAGCCGTAGCTGAATATCCTTTTCACCCCGGAACTGAGAAAATAGAGCGCGCTTTGCTCCATTGCCGCAGCATAATCCACGTCCAGCGTGCAGCTGTCGATATCAATCGTATTGGGAAAAAGCTGCACATGCGGTATTTGCAAAGTCTGCAAACGTTTTATTACATTAGAACCGCTGGGCATTAAAACCACGCCATCGATAAATTCACATTGTTCAAAAGCCTGTTCGCAATTACTGCCGGGTATACATACACAGCTCCAGCCTGATTGCGCAGCAACTGAAATCAGCGTCCGGTAAAGCATCCAGCCGTGCGCACTGCCGTTATAGGAAAAACCCATCGGGTGATCAAAAGCATCGCCGATCAAGGCAATGCGGCGATGCACAGATCTGCTGTTTTTTTCGACCGGCTGCCAGGTCACCCGGGCCGGACGGCTGCTGCGGGTACGGATAAGTCCGTCATGTTCCAGCATCCGGATCGCAGCATTGACCGTCCAGCGGCTGGCATTGAATTCTCTGCTCAACTCGTTAAAAGTAGGCAGCAGCGAACCGGAGGGCAAAACTCCAGTAAAAATACGTTTGGTAAGCTCTTCGTGGATCTGCTGCTGTTTAGTGATCTTAACCAAATTGCGCTGCACGGAAAACACCTTTCTGTTAGCAATCTGGAATTAATATAATCTGAAAATAAAGCAAAAGCAATCACGTTCCGGAACTTTCCAGACATAAAGGCAGAAAACGACCTTACTGATTTTGCATATACTATTGATTATAAAAACTTAACGCAGCAAAATAAACAGAATCTCACACCCCAAAAACACTAAGCTGCCCCCGGCAGTTTGAATGGCACCGGGAGGCAGCTCGGGAGTTTTGATGAGGTTGTTTGAAACTGGGAAAAACTTAATTTTTATCCTGCATGATTGCTTGGGCTTCCTGCAGCAATGTTGTGATTTGTTCACCGGTTAAATCTACCAGCGGCAGCCGGACGCCGCCGCAATCCAAATCCTGCAGCTGCATCAAAGCTTTTCCGCAGGGCAATCCACCATATTTGATCAGGAGTTTCACCCCTTCACAAACAATTCGCATACCTTGCGCCACGGCGGCCTTATCGTTATTTTTCCATGCCTGCCAGATCTGAAAATAAACATCTGCCATGTAGTTGTAGGTACTGCCGATAAATCCTTGCGCCCCGACTTCCAAAGCTCCGGCAAAAAATTCATCCACGCCGAAAACTATATCGTATTTACCGCCACCCAAAGCTGCAGCGCATTGATAATCAAAAAGATCGTGATGATTGAACTTGACTCCGGCCAGATTGGGTATACCGCCAAGTGCTTCAACTTGCTGCAAAATCGCCGTGGCAGTTATATCCAATCTGGCCAGCATAGTGTGATAGTAATAAAACGGCAGTTCCGGAGCGTATGAAGCAACTTCTTTGATATACTGCGCCATAACAGCGGCATTGCCCGGCCGGAAATAGGTGGGCGGCACTACGCTGGTGGCGTAATAATTTTCGTTCACGGCATGGCGGGCAAGTTCTTTGATATCCGGCAAAGCCAATGCGCCAATATGCGCAATCAGCTTGAGCCGTCCGGCGGAAGCTTTGCTCCAGGCACTCATAACCGCTTTGCGCTCCGCCATGGAACACGATACGCCTTCGCCGGTACTGCCCAGGATATAAGCGCCCATAACGCCTTGTTTGAGCAGAACTTCGACCTGTTGCGGAATCATTTCCAGATTTACACTTTTATCGGAATTGAACGCAGTAAAAGGTGCGGCGATCAAGCCGGTAAGTTTTTCGTACATTTTTTTCTCCTGTATTACTGATAATAAAAACTTCATTGGGTTTTAAATACTTGCAGTCTGGCCCCCCAGCTGTCGCGGAACTGTTCCGGAGTTATTGAATCCACCACCTTAAGCCGCAAAAAGTTATATCCGGCTTGCAAATTTACTTCAAACCAGAATGGCGCCATAAATTCGCCGCAGGTTTGCGGTTCGATGCTCAATATTTTCTTTCCGTTCAGCCAGCCAATGGCCCCATCGCTGACCGCCAGTGCCAGCGTGGCTTTGCCGCCGGTTTCCGCCCAGATGCGGAACTGCAAATAAGCCATGACCTGCTGTGAACAGTGGAAGTGATGCACCAGATCCACATAGCCATCGCGGTTGATTTGCACTGCGTTGGCAGTTTTATCGATAAACTCCCAATCGCTGTAAAATTCCGGTTCAAACTGCTGCACTTCCATCGGCAAACGCCAGTTGTAAGGGTATGGCCCGATCGCCCGGGCTGATACTATCGGTACCGCCTGCCGCTCCACCAGATCCGGAAAAGCCGTAATGCGGGTGATCGTGGAACCGAACGGAACAAGTTCAATAGTTTCAACTTCCCCCTGAACTTTATAAAACAGCGGCACATCCGGCGTGAAAAGCTGCCGGTCAAGCGAATCATAATTGCTGATACGACGGACTTTAAGTTGCAGTTTGACCGGCGGATCATCCAATACATAATCCGGATTGGGATTTTCCACGACTTCCGGCAGTTCTTCATTGGCCGGAACAAAGTTCCAATCTCCGACCGGCACAAAGCTTCTGGGGGTAAAACGCTGAGCTTTTTCCCGGCTTTCCTCATGCGGTATATTGCAGGAATAAACCAGTGCGCCCCGCTCGAACCACTGCCATTGCCGGTCGCTCTTGCGTTCAACGTGCATCGGCAGTTTGAGTACAAGCTCGGATTTATTCTGCCAAAGCTCCCGGATGGTCACAAATTCACCCGGCACCAGAGCATAATCCAGTTTCCGGCCGTCAAGCAGCAAAGCTGCCTGACTGCACCACTGGGGAATACGCAAAGTAAAGGGCATTTCCAGAGCCTGATCCAAAGTGAACTCAAAGCGGACTTCTTCGCTGTAGGGATACAAAGTTTTTTCCTCAATGTGCACTTGTACTCCATCGTAAGTACAATCCAGCGCCGAAGGTCCATACATGACCGCCGCCGGCGCCTGACCGTTATTCCGGTCAAGCATCCACATGCGCAAGACAAAGTTCGGCATCGCCCGATGGATATTTCCGGCGCAGCACTGCGCAAAGTGATCCGGCCGGTACTGCCGCAGCGGTGCCGTACCATACAAAAACAGTGAATGGTTGGAAAATGCTGTCGAAACAACCTGATTGGCGCTGGAAAAATACTGCAGTGCGGTAAAATCTTTGGTTATGGAGCCGGGTAAAGCGTTGTAGATGATCTTTTCGATCAAATCCGCATCGCAGCCCCGGGCTTCCGCCATTAAAAAATACCCCAATGTCCAGCTGAAATCGGTGATCACGCAGCTTTCGTATCCCTGCAGCGGATCCCGCCCGGTGGTGAACTCATTGGTACTGGGCACCCCGGTCATCTGTCCGTGATTATCCAGAATCGTCTGCAAGGCCCGCCGGGCCGCCTGCAAATAGCGTTCTTCGCCGCTGTACAAATAGAGCAGCACCGGCAGTTTAAGTTCTTCGCTCAATGATACGCCATGCATAACAATGCGCTGATCTTCAAGCATCCGGTCAAGATACAAAGCATTGTAACTGTCGCGCTGTTTGAACAGCTTATTGTGCAATTCATAACAGCGGACGGCTTTTTCCAGCAAACGGCGGTCGCCGGTCATGCCGTAGATTATGAGCATACCTTCCAGATTGGTTATGTAGCGGAACTCTCCGGCCAGTGCTTTTTCGTCCAACGCCAGATAATGCGTTTGAAAATCCCGGATCACCTGCTCATCGCCATTAGCTTCGCAATAAGCTTTAACTCCCCGGAAAAACACGGCCAGCGGCCATTCCGATTCAAAACCGTAACCCGGGCCGCCCAAACGGCCATCGGCGCTTTTGCGCTCCAATATGGCAGTCAAATTACGTTTGAACAGCTCCTGATTTTCCTGATTATCCAGCAATATGCCCAACCGTTCCAGACCATCAAGCAGATAAGATATTTGCTCGTATGGCCACCAGGCATTGATTCCCGGAACCGGCAGCGGACGGCCATGATCTTCATGTTCCCTGAACTGTACTTTAAATTCGCCATCCCACATGACCGTATTGTAGGGATAGCCCTGTTCACGGAAGTTTCCGGAGAGCCCGCTCTGCTGGCGCTGCAGAAATTCCAACAGGTGGCCCCGGGCTTTTACACTGCGCGGAGCAACTTCGCAAAAACGATGGAATGTTTCAACAGTTTTCATTTTATTTATCGTTATTTAGTCATAACCTCATCGGCTTCAAGATACTTAAACCAGTCGTACTGGCTGCCGAAGAAAAATGTATTGGATGCGGGACCGCCGGCAGGCAGCGAAGTCTTGAACTTTTTCGCAGCCGGAAAAGCCCGCTGCCTGAACAGTTCGGCAAATATTTCCGCTCCACTCGGCGGACACAGGGTGAAAATCCCGCCCTCATCCGAATAAATGGTCATCAAATCTCCGGTAAAATAACACAACGCACTGCCGCTTTCCTGATAGCTCTTTATTCCCATCCTCCTAAGATAATCGCGCATGAACAGGTGATCCGGAGCCGGATGGCAGATCACTATCGCAGAATGATCTTTTTTGTGCAAAATTGCCGCCGCCGGAGTTCCGTCATCGTAGACGGCAAAAACTTTTGCTTTCCGGTCATCAATGGCAAAGTGCGGGCCCGGAGCCGGGTCGGCGGTTTTGATCGCTGAATTGCTTTTCAAACTCACCGGACTGTCTTTAAACTCTTTGGGCAACGCTTTGAGTTTGATACCGGTAAACTTGTATGAACGCTCCAGATCCAGATTATTATCTTTGCCGATAACTCCGGGAGCGTAATAGAAAATTATCTGGCGCTGATTTTTCATGATCCTCGTTTTGACCAGCTCCATGGTGCGGTCGCTGACAAAATAACTGTTGATAAAGATAAAAGCCTTATATTTATCCGGATCGAGTTTATCCAGATCGCTTTCCAGATACATATCAAAAGGTACCCCCAGACGGTACAAATCAAAGAACATATTCTTCTGGAAAAGCCGCAGCGCCTGATAATCATCATTCCGGCTGGTCAGATGCGGGATCACCTCTTCGCTGACGATCACGGCCAGCTGCCGGGGAAAACGTTCCGGACGGTTCAGCATAAAATCATCCAGCCGGTTGAGCTGCCCGAACAGCGACATGATTTCGGAATCACAGAACCAGTCTGCACCGAAATCATAAAAGTAAGTAACTGAATTGCCAGAACGCATGATCGTAAAATCCCGCCGCAGCACCGCCAGCGTTTCGGACAGATTGTTGGTTATACCGTACTGTTTGCGCCCCCGGGAATTATGGGTGCGGGTATCGCTTTCGGCTTCCCACATCTTGCCGTGCAAAGCTAATGATTGACTGATACCGTGCAGCAGCATATTAGTGGTGCGCTTCCAATACGAAGCGGGCCCGCCGACCATATCTATGTAAGGCGAAGAGTTGACATATTTTACGCCGTAATGACCGCTGTCCTGAGCGTGGTACGGCATGGCGCAGTAATGCGCCCAATAGTATCCGTAATAGCTGCCGGCCAGCATTTTGCCTTCCGAAACCTCCTTGACGATCTTGCAGAAATATTCGATCGTCCGCACTGTATATTCCTGAAAAAACTCATAGTAATCCACACTGCTCTGCACCGCAGTTCCTCCCAGCCGGAAGGGTCCGGAACCGATCAAACGCTGTTCGCGCGTGGGAACCAGATCCGTGGAATCAAAGTCCACATTGCTGCGGCCCCAGGCCTGCTGCAGATTTTCTTTGGTGATGTACTTATTTTTCAGCCATTTGCCGAACGCCCGCTGCATGGGCAGCGAAAAATCCACGATCGCCTGTTCCCGATAGCCCCAATGGTTCCATTCACCGCTGTTGGCATGAGTGAACCAGACTCCGGTCAAACGGTCGGCAAACGGTGAATTTTTAAGTGTGGTCAAAATATTTTGCAGCATCTGTCCGGCAGTTTTCCGCCACCATTCTGAAGCGTAGCTGGGCTGCAGACATTTTCCGGCGGGGTTGGCTATATATGGAGTTCCGGTATCGAGCTTGATCATTTCTTCCGGAAACAGTTTTTGCGCAGACGGCGGCATAAGCAGCATCCAGTTGAGGATGATCGTGCAGTCGGGATCTTCGGCAATGCACATGAGGAATTGTCTTTCCAAATGTTTCAGGAAAGTTTTTTCATCAAGTACGATCTGACCGTCTTTTTCCTGCATAAACAGATACGGATTGCAGGCTATTTTGTTGGAATGGACTCCGACTTGCGCAAACTGCCGGTTGGTTTTGCCCATGAATTTATTGTTGGCGATCCACGATATGCGGCTGCCAAGGCGTTTTTTGCGTTTATTGCCGTAATAAAAGTAATTTTTGCCGTTGACTGATTTTATTGAACTGGGCAAAATCGCCCCGGGACGGGAACGATCAAGCAGGATCAAAGTTATAAGGCAGCTGGTCTGGGAGGCAAACTCCAGATCCACTCTGACCGGATAGAGCTGCTGTTCAGCCGGAATGGCCCGGCGGATCTTCTGCAGCAGTCCGGCTTTCAGAACCAGACTTTTATCTGCGGTAAGCTGAGCAGTAAAATCTACTGAAGCCGCCGTTGCCGGACAATACAACCGGCCTTTGACCGCCATACCGGGGGCAATTTTACCGGGCAGATTTTTCAAAGCGATCACCGCATCACTGGCAATATCGACCATAGAAGTACTGTACGGCAAAGTGGAATCACCCTGAAAACGGTATTGTTCCAGCTCCACAACCGCTCCGGGCAGCAGCCAGGCTGTGAGCATTGCTGAAAGAACAGCAAAAAAACGGAGTTTGGACACTTGCATAATTACCGATCCTTATAGATTGTTCCAACATGGGTCATATTGTGCTCCCATTCAGCAAAGGTAAAAGAGTGTACAGAACCATCTGCCATAGAGTAATTCATACTTCCGGCGTGAACATTGGGCGAAAAACAGTTGTAGTCGTATTTTTTGCTGGAATCTTTTACACCGTTGCCGGAATTATCCCTGACGAGTTTACCGGCATTTTGATCCACGCTGGTGGGGTTGAACATAATAAAGCTCTTGCTGTCGCCGAACATAAGGATATCCGGTTCCACCGTGTTATAGACCACGGTTTGGGTTGTTCCGTAAAACGGCACACTCGTTCTGGCAGTGCTGTGCGCATCGCTGTTTGGCGCTCCGGGCAGGTAATTAGCTCCATAAGTCCAGCCCTGTTCAGCATCGGCACTCGGGCAGTAGATATTCTGCCCCTTGACCCGATATGCAGTTGAATTATTACCGATCTTCACACCGTTGTCGGTCGGATCGTTATGAGTATTGACATATTTCCCCACCTGCACATACCATTGGAGATAGGCATTTCCGCCGCTGGTGAGCCCGGCCGGCAGATAACCATTGTTGTCATCGGCATAAGCAATACAGCCAAATGCCAGCTGCTTGAGGTTGCTCTGGCAGGAAGCTTTCCTGGCGCTTTCCCGGGCACTGGAAAGTGCCGGCAAAAGCATGGCCGCCAGAATGGCAATAATGGCAATAACCACCAGAAGCTCGATCAAAGTAAAGGCACGTTTCCAGTTTGCACGATAAATGGTTAATTTTTGCTTGTTCATTTTTTTTCTCCTTTTTTTTTTGAGGTTATCGTTTTTATCGAACCCGATTTTATACTAAAAAACTTTGTGCTGATGCGTAGGTAATCCGCTCACGCCTTCCGGCGGCATAAAAAGAAAACTTTCCATCCGCATGGAATAGCCCCGGATCTGCCCTTTATCGTAATGATCGTCGACGATGTAGTTGACCACATAAATTTCGCCATCATCAAACTGTACCCAGCCGGAATAACCGGTATCGGCATAGGGGGAGCGGTCGTAGTCGACGGGCATGATCCGGGTTTGAGCGTCGTTGCGGCGGATCGCCAGCAATGACTCCCGGGTGGTAATGGCGGCAAAAAAGTTGTGATCCCATGTTTCCGGCCAGCCATAGCCGCCCTGAATAAAGCGGTGCGTGATAAGATAAACTCCTTCATTGAGTTTGCCCGCCACCGGCCGGTGACAGCCCGGCAGCGGAAAATGGATCAAAGGCGACCAGCTTTGGCCATTATCGTAAGAAATGGTTTTGAAGCAATCCAAACCCAATGCGCTGTTTTCGCGCAGCAGAGCTACGACCACACCATTCCCCATAGGCAGGAGCGATACTTCGCAAAGATTGTACCGACTGTCCTGCGCCACTGTTACCGGCTCGCTCCATGTTTGACCGCCGTCATCGGAATAACGCAAAAATTCAGCGAGTTTTCTGCAATGCGGATAATGCGCAGCTGCCAGCCAACGGCCATTATCCAACTCTACGAGCTTATCCGGCACGATTCCCCGCAGCGGAATTTCCTGCGCCGGCGACCAGCTTGAACCGTTGTCGCTGGAAAAATAGAGTTCGTTCACCGCCTTATCAGCATCTTTTTCGCCGCCGGTGGGCACCCGGTCAACAATGATCACCAACCGGTTATCCCGCAAGCGACTGATGCGCGGGCAATTATAACTGTACGGCAAATTGCGTGTTCCTCCGGTCAATGCCCGGGGTTCCGACCAGCTCCGCCCCCGGTCACTGGATTCGCAAAGCATGATCCGGGTGTAAGAGCGGTCGGTGTGATGAACACATTCGTTGTATACGCAAATCAAACGTCCGTCACCGGTCAATGCCAGATCCGGCCAGGCCAGATAATATTTATCATCTCTGGCTACAGGAAACTTTTCTATCGGATAAAACATTTTATTGGACATAAAATTCTCCTTCAGACTTGCTTCATAAATTACATTTCTACTAAAAATATACTGTAAAAAAAATTAAAATTCAATGATGGAAAAATAGCAATAATAATACTTTTTTAACAAAATAACTTGACAAATGATTTTTCGGTGATACTTTGTAAAAAAAACTGCAATCAGGTGACAATATGTTAGTAAACAAAGAAAAGATCTTATATTTTTTGCATAAGGCGGTCGATTTGCAATACAACAACTTTATCATTGCTCAATCCCGCCCGCTGCCGCCGCCGGAAAGTAATGCTCAGTCGACCCGTTTTCCCCGATTGATCATTCCTCTGCATAACCCCAAACCCATGCGCTATGCCTGCAACAACAGCATTTGCGAACGGGATTTTCTGCCCGGCGAAGTCCTCATCTGCCCCGGGGATGCGTGGAGTCAGGAGTTGTGGCACAAACCCCATCAAATGCTTTCGCTGGTTTTCCACGAACGGTTCATCCGTACTATTTACATCGACCAGCATCAGGATTCTCCGCCCCGGCCGCTCTCCAACGGCCCGGATATATTTTATCACTCCATAAATAAACTGAACTTACAGGGCGTACACACGCTGCAGGCGCTTTGTAATGCCACAGCTGATTCTCCGGCAACGTATTACAACTTTATGGCAATGCTCAAGATCGTTATCGGAAATATTGAGCAGCCCAATGAAGAAAAACGGGATCGCAGCCGCTTTCTCTGGGAATGTATACAGGAGTACATCGAACGGAGTTTTTCGCAGGAGCTGTCCCGGTATTCCATAGCTAAAGACCTGCGCATAACTCCATCGCATCTCTCCAGACTGGTTCACAAATACACCGGCAGCGGCGTCAATGAGTATTTGACCAGAATCAGAATGGAACACGCATTGCATCTGCTTGGTGATAAAAGCATTTCCGTAGATGAAATCGCCACTCAATGCGGCTATAATTACACCAGTTATTTTATCCGGATATTCAGAAAATACTTTGGCGACTCCCCCGGTGACTACCGCAACCGGAAAAGCAGTTCGCAAATGTGATTTTGCACTTCCTGCGGCAAGGTTTTTCTGCCAAGGCGATGGATAATTTTTCAGAGGTGCATTCCGCCATCCACCGGCAATATCACTCCGGTCAGCGCCGGATTGCGCCAGAAAAATTCCGCAGCATTGGCGATCTCTTCCACCCCCACGCTGCTTTGCATGGGGACTTTCTGCAAAATTCTGGTCATGCCCGGCCCTACGCAGTCCACCGGCGGCAGCACCGGCCCCGGAGCGATCGCATCCAGCCGCAGCGCCGGAGCATACTCTTTGCTCAGTTCCAACAATTTGTGCGCCAACGCTATGCGGGTAGCCAAATAAGAATCCGTTCCAACAGGTACTTCGCTATATGGTTTAAGGCCGCCATCCGGCTCCAAAACATCACAATCCAAAAGAGTTATAGCCAAAGCGTTCCGGCCGTGGCGCAATAAATTTTTCTGATGCGCAATTATTTCCAGCGGCGCATGGTAATTGACCTGCCAGTACCGCTGACGGTCGGAAGCTTTTTCGCTCCCGCCCGCCGGGGTCAGCCGGTAGCAGCTGGCGTTGTTGATCACCAGATCAAAGCCCGGCAAAGTTTTCAGCCAGTTTTGCCGATCCTCCGGTGAACTCAAATCGCAGCAGCTCAGCTGATGATTTTTTCCGGGCAGTTGGGCAAGCAATTCCTGCGCAGCAGCTTGCGACCGCCAAACATGGCAATGAACTTCAAAACCCAATGCGGCACAGCGTTTGACCAATTCTGCGCCGATCCGCCGTCCGCCGCCGGTGATCAACGCCCGCCGGATACTTCCTGAACAATCGTTCACGGCATACCTCCCAACAGATAACGTTCCAGAAAATCCCGGGCCAGCGGCGCACAGCTCCGGCCGCCGGAGCGGCCTTCTTCGACCATCACAACAACGGCATAGCGCACGTTGTTATGAGTCAAAAACGCCGTAAACCAGGTATTGTTGATCAACCGTCCCCGCCCGGCACTGACTTCGGCCGTACCGGTTTTGCCGTAAACGGTAAGCCGTTGACTTTTGGCGCCTTTGCCGCTGCCCTGCGGAGAATTTACCACCTGATACATGCCCTGCCGGACAACATCCAATGCGCCAACTGGCAGCTGCCACTGCCGGATCATGCGCGACTGATTGCGGAACAGCAGTTTGCCGTTTTCGTCATAAACTTCTTTGAGCAGCTGCGGGGTCATAAGCTTGCCGCCATTGGCGATCGCCGCTGTAAACATAGCCGCCTGCAATGGCGAAAGCAGCACTTTACCCTGCCCGATGGAAACCAATGCCGTATCATATTGAGTCCACTTGTATTTGCCTTCTTCGATCACCTGCAGCGGATTGCGCCCGGCAGTGCCGCCGATCTCCAGACCGGTGCGGCTGCCGATACCGGCCTCCTGATACATTTCTGCAAGTTTTTCCACGCCGATCTCCTGCCCCATTTCAATAAAATAATCGTTGCAGGAGCGTTCGATGGCTTCCGGCAGGCTCAATTCGCCATGTCCGTAACGGTTGGCACAGGCGATACTGGACTTGCCGATCATGCTGCGTCCGTCGCACTCAATGCGCCGGGCGGGCTGCCAATTGTTCCGCAGTGCCGCCAGCGCTGCCAGCGGTTTGATGATCGATCCGGGCATGTAAGCACCGCTGGTGGCCCGGGCAAACATCGGCAGCGCCGGGTCTTTGAGCAGCTGTTGATAGTAGCGATTGCTCCACACCGGAGTAGTGCGCGCCAGATCATAGTGGGGGCTGGATACCAGCGCCAGCACTTCGCCGCTGTCGGCATTGAGCAGCACCAGAGCGCCCCGTTTGCCCTGCATGAGTTCTTCGCCGATAAGCTGCGCCCGGGAGTCCAAAGTCAGCACCACATTGCTGCCAGTCCACGCCGGGTGATACTCCAGGCGCCGGGCACTGACATACCCCAAATGATCCACCTGAATGAGTTCCACCCCCGGGAATCCCCGCAAGCCCGGCACACTGCGCAAACCGGCCTGTTCTTCAAAGGCCTGTTCCACACCGCTTTTGCCCGCAAGGTCGGATTGATAATAAAAATAATCCCGTCTGTCCACTGCTTCGTCCAATGATTCCGACCGGGCAAAGCCCACCACCAGCGACGCCATGGATTTCATCGGATAGTGCCGTATGGGGCTGCATTCGATCCCGATCCCCGGCATTTGCGGCATCAGCTGATAGGCCCGGGCCAGTTCGATTTCGGACAAGCCTTTGTAGATAACCAGCGGCAAGCCCGGTTTGGTACGGATATGTTTGCGGATCTTCTCTTCGCTCAGCGAGTCGGAACGGTTGAGTTCAGCAGCCAGTTTGACAGCGATCTTGCGGATATTTTCGATCGTGCGCCGCCGGGAGTTCCGGCGCATTTCCTGCAGATAAAAAACCAGATCATAACTGGGGGCATTACCGGCCAGCAGACAATAATCCGAAGTAAAGATCTGTCCCCGCATCCCCGGCAGCCGCACCCGGCGCACCGATTGGCGGGTAATGCTTTTGCGGTAGCGTTCGCCGTAGCATATTTGCTCGTACCACAGTTTGCCCAGCAAAACAGTAAAACCCACGATCATCAAGCAGGCGATTATCAGCATCCGCAGCCGGAAACTGTCAAATTTTCCGTTATTCATTTGCGCACCTTGCGATTTAAGAAACGGGGCAAACCCAAATATTCACCAAACGCCTCGCCCAACAGCAATATAAGCATAAAGATCCCGCTCGAAATCGTTGCACTCCAAGCCAGATCCAGCAACAGCATATACCAGGATCCGGGCAAACTGCCGCTACTTTGCCAGAGTTCGATCATCGCCGCCAGCGCCGGTAACGCTCCGGCGACCGCCGCCACAGCGCCGGGCTGCCAGAAATCTGCGGTAACACTTTCGTCGTGTCGAGAAATCCACCAATCCAGATAGCACACCAGCAGCGGATCGACTGCTATATGCAGCAGATTCCAGCTGCCGCCATACAGCACTGCCAGCACCATACCCACGATCATAGCTCCGGCGATCCCCCAGCTGCGGCCATACGCCAAAGTAAAATAAAACACGCCCATCAACGCCAGCGGCAGCGGCCAGCCCAGCGAGCCGAGCATCAGCTGAACCAACAGCAAAAACAATTCACTCAACAGCAGAAAGACCACCTTGTTGATCATCGTTCTGCATCCGTATTATTATCCATGCGCAGCAATCTGGCCACCACTACCGTGCGCAAATGTTCAAAGTTTCCGGCGGGACGCATGACCCCGCGGCGGTACAGGCGGTTATCAAACGGCAGTGCTGACGGCGCAATGCTTTCCAGACTGCCGACCCAGAGTCCGGCCGGTACGGCGGCTTCAAATCCGGTGGTATAGATCGGTTCGTTCAAAGCAAACGTCCGGTTGGCCGGCAAAAAACCGATTGCGGCAGTTCCGCCGCTGGACTGCATATTCTGCCCGGAGTTCAAAAAGCCCACCGCACCGGATTCCGGCAGCGATACAGAAATATGAAATTCCGGATTCAGCACACTCATGACCCGGGCTGTCCGCTTGGATACGCTTTCGATCACGCCCAGCAAAATCACCCTGCCCTGTCGATCCGGAGCCGGAGCGATCACCGCCAAACCGGGCTCCAGACCATCTTTGCTGCCCCGGTCGATGGTAAAACCGCTGTCCCACATCCAGGGATCACGCAATATCACGCTGCAAGTAAGATAGTTATATCCCGGCGGACTGTTGAGATCCAGCATGGCCCGCAACTGGATATTTTCATCTTTAAGCTTCCGGAGGCCGTTAAGTTCCAGAGTCATAAGCAAATTCTGTTTGCGCAGTCTGACGATTTCTTCAGCCAGCGCAGTGCGGCTGCGCATTTTCAGCGTCTGATCGGCCACCTGGTTGCCGATGGCCGCCGGAACGCTCAAATAGGGCGCAAAAAAATTCCCCACCAGTCTGCGCCACGGAGCCGCAATGGCCAACAGCAGCACCAGCGGTATCAGTAAATACCACGCCAGATGCCAATTCCCGGCCGGACGGCTTACCGGCAGTGGTGATGTATTATTTTTTTTACGGTTTTTATACAGCATGAACAACCTTATTTTTTGCCGACAGCATACTTTCAGTAAAATTCACTTCACACCTTTTAATATACTATATACCGATGCGTTATGCAATTTTTCCGGATCAATTTACCCCCGGAGAATAGAAAATATCCTTACCATTTTTTTCTGCCGCCAGCAATCCGGAACTCACCAGCTGTTCCGCCCGCTTGCCTGCCTCCTCCAGCGAAATTTTCAATGCTGCGGCAATATCTGCAGCCGACACGGCCCGGTGTTTGACCATATCCAGCAGAATATTATCCATATCATCGGGCTTTATATCGCTTTGCCATGCTGAACTGCGGCAACGGTAACGGCCGACTGATTCCACCGGCACGATATCCTGCAACCCTTCAATAAATCTTTTTATGGTTGCGGCATCAGCAGGCTTGATCCAATCCACCACGCCGGGGCGGTCAAGCGTATTGAGCTGCACCATGCGCAGACCGGCAAAGCTTTTTATATACTCTGCAAAGGCGGCAATGCTTTTATCGGAATCATTAACTCCCGGCACAATAAAAAGTTCCAGCACCAGTTTGCCGGGATATTCTGCGGCGGCCTGCCGGATGCCTTCTGCGATGCTTTCGACCGTTATACCATCTGCGGGCCGGTTGATTATGGCCAATTCTTCAGCATTGCCGGCATCAAAATTCGGCACCGCCAGATCCACATACTGCAAATTTTTCCGCACCTGCGGATCGTTCAGCAAAGTACCGTTGGTCAAAAGACAAATCCGGTATTGCGGATAATTCTGCTTGAGCCAGCAAGCCAGCTCACCCCATTGACTGTTCAAAGTCGGCTCACCCGCTCCGGAAAAAGTTATATAATCCAGTTCCGGCGAAGATGCCAGCACCTCCTGCAATTCAGCTTGCACAGCCGCCAGCGGAACATATTCCTTGCGCTGACAGGTCAATTTGTCAGTCTTACCGGCTTCGCAGTAGATGCAATCTATGGTACAAGTCTTGGCCGGAACCATATCCACGCCAAGCGAACGACCCAAACGGCGGGAAGCTACCGGGCCAAAAACATATTGTTTGCGCATAAAATATTCTCCATAACTTGCAAACGCATTATTTATGCGTTATCTTATTAAGATAGCTATTTTATAAAATTTTTCAAATGAAAGTCAACAAAAAAATGCTTATTCAATGGTATCATATCTATTTTCTGGCATTGCTGGGCGGCACAGCGGCAGTTTTGCTGCTGACTCCGCTGGCCCAAAAACTCGCTGCAGTCTGGGATATTATGGATCGGCCCAAGGGCGAAAAACATAAATTCCATGGCGCAGCCACACCGCTGCTGGGCGGAGCGGCCATGTTTTCCGGCTGGCTGCTGATGCTGGCAGCCGGACTGTTGAGCTGGCACTGCTCAAGCGGTTTGGAACAGGCGGAAATCATCAACCGCTACCTGCCCGGAGCGCAAAACAACTTGTTCCGGATCGCAATCATTGCCGCCGGAGCGGCCGCTGCGGTACTGCTGGGAACCATCGACGACATAAAGGGCCTGAAAGCCCACTGGAAATTCCTCGGCCAGCTGTTGATAGCTTTGCTGGCGGCCGGCCCGGGCGAAATGCGTATATCGCTGTTTATTTCAGCGCCATGGATCAGTTACGTTATTACCGTGTTCTGGTTTATGATGCTGATGAATGCAATCAACTTTTTTGACAATATGGATGGTCTGGCGGCAGGCACAGCGGCTATCGCACTGATATTGTTCACCGTAGCGGCGGGCTTTCAGCAGCAATATTTTATTGCCACATTGAGTGCGTTGGGCGCCGGATGCGCATTGGGCTTCTGGTTTTACAACTACACTCCGGCGTCGATTTTCATGGGCGATGGCGGCAGTCATTTTCTGGGTTATCTGCTGGCGGTGGCCAGCACCGGCACGACCTATTTCAACCCGGCAATAGCCGCCAGCAAAGTACCGGTACTTATACCGTTATGTATTCTGGCGGTGCCGATTTTTGACGCCATGACCGTAACGGTAGTGCGCACGCTCAACGGCAAACCGTTCTGGATCGGCGACCACAACCACATATCGCACCGCTTTGTCCGCATGGGCCTGAGCCGCAAGCGGGCAGTCCAGCTGGTGCATATATTGTGTTTGCTGACCGGCTTGAGCAGTCTGCCTATCTTGTGGAGTTCGCTGGCCACCACAATAGTTATATCAGTACAAATGCTTTTGCTGCTGATGTTGATAACCATTTTGCAATACGCCGTGATCCCGCACGATCTGGATAGCGTAGTACCGCCGGATAAGCTCAAAAAATGAAGATCCGGCGATTGATCTGCCCCGGCATTGCCGACGGCGTAAACAATCATATATACAGCGGCAGAGTCACCACCGCCGGCGGCATTATCCAAAGCGTGGAAGCCGGAGACTTTGCAGTTGAAGCTCCCGGCGATATACTTCTGGAGCCCGGCCAGCTGCTCTGCCCGGCTTTTGTCGATGCGCACGGCCACTCCGATATATCCGTTATGGCCATGCCCGAAGCAGTGGGCAAACAAGCTCAGGGGATTGCCTTTGAAGTATCCGGCAACTGTGGTTTATCGCCATTCCCGCTGACAGAAAAAAACCGTGCGCATCTGCAGGAACTTTACCGGCAATATCAAATTCCGCTGACCTGGAGCGATCACGATTCATATCAAAATGAACTGCGCAAGCGGAATTGTGCGCTGGAACTCTTCAGTCTGACCGGGCACAACACCTTGCGTGCCGCCGTGGCCGGATACGAAAAAAAACACCTTTCTGCCAGCGAATTGCAGGATATGCAGCTTTTGCTGGACAAAGAATTGAGTGCCGGCAGCCCGGGGTTATCGCTGGGGCTGCTCTATGTGCCGGGCTGTTTTGCCACGCCGGAAGAACTCTGCGCTTTGCTGCAAGTAGTCGCCCGGCACAACAAGATCTGCACGGTGCATCTGAAAAGCGAAGGCAACGAACTGGAAGAAGCATTGCAGGAAACCTTGCAAATCGCCCGGCAAGCCAATTTAACCAAGCTCCACCTCAGCCATCTGAAAACCGCCGGAGCAGCTAACCATCATAAATTGCCCGCCATCCTGCAAGCTTTGCAAACGCCTTATATGCGTGTTACCGGCGATGTCTACTGCTACGATGCCTCCATGACGCAATTAAGCGTGATATTGCCCGCTCCGTTTGACGATATGGATGATATAAAACTTATGCAGATACTGCAGCAGCCGGAAGTTTTTGAACAGGCCCGGCAAGGTTTGCAAGCCCAGCGCAGCATGGAATACTGGCAGCAGGTGCGGTTGATTTCCGCAGCGGCGCCCTTTGATGCTTACTGCTCCATGTTTTTAAGTCAGGCGGCTCAAAAGCATAACACGACTCCGGCCGAACTCTGTTTGCAGATCATCCGGCAGGATGCCGCCGGAGCCCGGGCAGCTTTCCACACGTTGAGCAAGAAAAACATGGAACTATTAGCCGCTCATGCCGCAGTCGTCCCCGGCAGCGATGAAAGCGCCCGCAATACAAGTTACGACTTCGGAATCAGCCATCCCCGGGGCTTCGGCAATCACCCGACTTACTTTGCCCTGCGCCGGAGTCAGAACTGCAATATAGCCGGGATCGTCCGGGAAATGAGCGCATTACCGGCCGAAATTTTTGATTTACCGCAGATCGGGCGCATCCAAAGCGGCTGCCGGGCAGTCTTTACTGTATTGAATACCGGAGAATACTGCGCACGCAGCACGTTTGCTGCGCCGCACACTCCGGCAGTTGGAGCAAAGGTAATAACGCTATGAGCAATATATTCACCCCCGAAAAATACTATCATGAAACAAGCCGCTTTTTCAGTCGGGAGCTAAGCTGGCTGGATTTCAACTCCCGGGTGCTGGACGAAGCTGCCAACTGCGATCTGCCGCTGCTGGACCGGCTAAAATTCATTGCGATTTTCAGCAGCAATCTGGATGAATTTTTTATGGTGCGTATCGCCCGGCTCCGCCACTTTGCCCAACAGGACGACTTGCAGTGCGACCCGGCCGGCTTCACAGCCGCCGAACAGCTTAAACTGCTGCGGATAAAATTGGAAAAGCTGCTCAAGCAGCAGCACAGTTTGCTCTACGATACCTTACTGCCGGAACTCGCTTTGCAGGGGATCAAACTTTTGAGTTTTGATCAGCTGTCACTGGCAGATCAACAGCTGCTCAAAAAACGTTTCCGCCGGCAGATACTGCCGGTGCTGACCCCGCTGGCCGTGGATCCGAGCCACCCGTTTCCGGTATTGAATAACTGCGTTATTGAGCTGGCCGTGCATTTGCAGAAACTCTCCGGGAACCAGCAGGAATGTTTTGCTTTTGTGGAAGTACCCGAAGTGTTGGATCGCTTTATTGCACTGCCCGTCAACGGTCAGGAACAGCGTTTTGTTCTGCTCGAAGAACTTATCCAAAGTGAATTGCCCGAACTTTTTCCCGGCTGCCGGATCCTGGACAGCGCCCCCATACGCATCACCCGGGATATGGACTTTGTGATCGAAGAAGACGGCGACGATCTGCTGCGCAGTGTGGAAATAAATCTGCTGGAACGCCGCTCCCGGGAACCGATCCGGCTGGAGGAAGACTCCCGGATCCGCGGCACGTTGCGCAACTGGCTGGAAAAAGAATTTGAACTGGCCGGCGACTTCCGCTACCGGATCAAAGGTATGCTCAAAAATAAAGATCTGCTCACATTGATCGCCCGCTGCAAACGACCTGATCTGCAGGAAAAACCTCTGCCGCCAGTCCAGCATCCCCAGCTGCCGGAACACGAAAATATCTTTCAAAGCATCACTCAACATGGCGAGATCCTGCTGGCGGTACCGTTCCATAAATTTGACCCCATCATCCGGCTGCTGGCCACAGCGGCCGAAGACCCCTCCGTGCTGGCTATCAAGCAGACGCTCTACCGGGTCAGCGGCGACTCCCCGGTGGTGGCCATGCTGGCCAAAGCAGCCGCCAACGGCAAACAAGTCACGGTGGTCGTGGAACTCAAAGCCCGCTTTGATGAAGGCAACAACATCCTCTGGGCCCGCAAACTGGAAGAAGCCGGAGCGCATGTAGTGTACGGTATATCGGGCTTGAAGATCCACGGTAAAGCGCTGCTGGTCGTCCGGCGGGAAAATGACCAGATCAAACGCTATGTGCATCTGGCCACCGGCAACTACAACGACAAAACCGCCCGGGGCTACACCGATTTGAGCATCTTCAGCAACGACGAAGCTTTGTGCGAAGATATATCTGCGTTGTTCAATATCATAACCGGCTGCGCACGACCGGAAGTAAACTTTCAGAAAATCAGCGCCGCCCCGTTCGACCTGCGTTGGAAACTGCAGGAACTTATTGAGCGCGAAATAGCTGTATCGACTCCGGAACGCCCCGGCCACATCATCGCCAAAATGAATTCGCTCAGCGATCCGGAGATCATCCGGTTGTTCTGCCATGCGGCGGATTCCGGAGTTAAACTGGATCTTATCGTGCGGGGCATTTGCTGTTTAAGACCGCTGGAAAAAACTCCGAACATCAATATTATCAGTATTGTTGACCGTTTTCTGGAACACAGCCGCATCTATTATTTTGCCAACGCCGGAAACGAAGAATTTTATTTATCCAGTGCCGACTGCATGACCCGCAATCTGGATCGGCGCATAGAAATACTTTTTCCGGTGACCGCCAATCAAAACCAGCAGACCTTAAAACGGCTGCTGGCTTTTGAGCTCAACGATCAATACAAGGGCAGAACTCTGACCGCCAACGGCAGTTACAAACGCAAGCGCAACGCTTCCAGTCAAAGCCGCAGCCAGCACAACATCTATCAGATGTTTGCCGCCGAAAGCCAGCGCAGCAGCGAAAATATCCTGAAAATCTTTGCCAGCTTCACTTCCGGCGGCAATGCCAGCTCCGGGGATCGACTCCCGCCGGACGGAAAATCTCCCGATCCGGCATCGCCGCCAGCATCGAACTGAAATCCGCCAGCATCAGCTGACTGTTGGAGCAGTGCCGCCATTGCTGGTAATCTTCCAGATGCAGCCCCATGCAGAGCAGATATTCGTTGTAGTTATTGACCCACTCCCGATCTTCCGGCACACAGCAGAATTCGGGCATTTTTGGGTAATAAAGCGTACCATTGGGTGCCAGCGCCGCCACCGGTATATGCGGCACCTGCAGCATCGACAGATAAAACGAAAAGAGCATCTGTTCCAACGCCGCCGAAAACTCCAGCCGCAGCGTCCGGTATTCGCCCCGGGCCGCCGCTGACGGGTCAAAGAGATTTTTCCGCAACTTGTTGCGCTGCACCAGCAAAACGGCATTATTATATTCCACAAAATCCGAAAATTTGGAGTACCCGTTCAAAAACTGTTTGACCCTCCGCGGCCAATCGTGCAGATTGCGTTCGGTATCTTTGAGTAATTTTTTCCGGATCTCCGCAGCGGCCATATCCGCATCGATCCCGGCGATCTGCCAGAACATATCCAGCATCTTTTGCGGTTTTACCGAACTGCGCAGCTCAGCAAGAATACGCAGCATCACCGCTTTCTGCTGCAAAGTCGGCTCTGAACCGACCGCAACATTGTGCAGATCCACCAGCGTAAAATCTTTCCGTCCGGGCGAATAAAGTATGTTGCCCAGATGAAAATCGCCGTGTTTGAGCGGCGAATTGACTATTTTCTGCAAAAACAAACTCAACTGCTCCAGAAAATCACCGGTATCCTGCACCTTATAAACCAGCGAGTACCAGTAGTTGAGCGCATCAACAGCATCATCGCTCCAAACTTCTGTGACCAGCGCCGTATAGTGCCCGCAGCGCCCCCAGCCCAGATGTTTGACCGCACTGATACTATTTTTCTGCAGCTGGCAATAGGCCTGATATTCCCGTTTGGCCGCCGGATTGAGCTGTTCCCGGAGCCGGTAACTGCCGGAAACTTTGATAAAGTAATTTTCAAAGCGGTAGACCGCCCGGGTCTCAGTAGCTTTGACGCACACAAGTTCTTCCGGAGCGGCCCCCGCAGCCAGTTCACCGGCGACTTCCGGCGGCAGAAAATGCCACTTCCAACGGCGCCGGGTAAAATCAAACTGCCGGGGATCGATACTCATACATCCTCCCGGCGGCGGGCAAAAATAAAATCCGTACCGCCTAAATTACGCAGTTTATAATCCAGCTTTTGCGCCAGCGCTTCCACACTGAGGAATGCGCTGCGGGCCTCTGCGGTATCCGGCAATTCCCAGATCAGCAGAGCGTTGCTCAGACAATTATCCAAACAATCGCCCGCCAGCAGCATTTGCATAAAATCCGCCGATTGGGCATAGGGCGGATCAAAAAACCATATATCAGCCTTCGGCATAAGCTGCAGGGTATTGCAGGAAAATTTGCGGCCGACGATCTGAATATCAGCTGCAACTCCGGCTTTGCGCAGTTTGGCGGCATTCTGTTCGATAAGTTTGGTATGTTTGGGATTGCCTTCCAGCATCGCCACTGCGGCGGCGCCCCGGCTGGCGGCTTCCAGCGCCATTGCTCCGGAACCGGCAAAAATATCGTTGAAACGTTTTCCCTCCATAGGTCCCAAACTGCTGAACAAAGCTTCCCGGGAGCGGCCGGAAGTCGGACGCATGGAGCGATCCGGCGGCGTATCCAGCGCAATCCCCCGGGCCAAACCGGAGATGATTTTCAATGCCATGACTCTTACCTGGTTAAAAATTCAAAAAAAATCCTTCTTTATAATATAGCACACCAAATTAATATTTTACAATCCGCTTTTTGCGTGTATATTAAGAAAAAACCATTAAAAGGATGTTTTATGACTCAAATCAGCGATAAATTGTATTGTGTTAAGTTGACCGACTACACGGCCAACCCCGATTTGACCTTTGAATTGCTCAGTTCTCTGGAGTGCTATTTCAGCAGTTACGAGGACCGGGAAAGCGGCGCCATGTATCTGGTGGCATATTCCGAAACTTTGGAAGGTGCTGATATTCTGGCAGAACAAATCGAGCGCAACATGCCGTTCTGGAGCGAAGCCGGAGCGATCTTCAGCGATGTGGAGCGCTTTGAGCTGGCCCGGGAAGAGTGGAGCGAAGTCTGGAAAAAATATTTCAAGATCATCCACATTGCCGACAATCTGGTGATCCGCCCCAGCTGGCTGGACTACACTCCCCAAGCCGGGCAGGCAGTGGTAAATATCGACCCCGGTATGAGTTTCGGCACCGGCCAGCACGCCACGACCGCCTACTGCTTGAAAGTGCTGGCCCGGGAAGCCGGCAAAAGTGAATACCAAAAGATCCTTGATGCCGGATGCGGTTCCGGGATCCTGGCTATCGCCGCCAAACTGCTTGATTATCCGACCGTGACGGCTTACGACTATGATCAGGACTGCGTGAAGGTCACTTTGGAAAATATGCAGTGCAATGATCTTACTGCTGATGACATCGAAGTTTTTGCCGCCGATGCCACCACCTATGATGCTCCGGAACAGTTCGACCTGGCCTGCGTAAATATTTTAAGCCCCATACTCTGCGCCCACGCCTCCCGGATCATTTCCTGGGTGCGGCCCGACGGCTTGCTGGCTTTGGCGGGGATCCTGACTCAGGACTTTGATGAATTGAGCAAGGTTTTCACCGCCGCCGGAGCGGTGGAGCTGGAACGTTTTACCGAAAAAGAGTGGACAAGCGGGCTTTTCCGCCGCAAATGCTGACCCCGGATAAAGTATGAGCAAGGTCAAAACAACTCTGCTGCCGCACTCCCCGGAGGCCGTCCTGACTGCCGCCTTGCCGGCGCTGGCGGCGATCCGGAAAAACCAGTGCAGTCTGGATGAATATCTCGACCGCTGCCCGCTGGAAAATATCTTGCGCCGCCGCTTGGCCAATTTACTCTTCGGCTATTACCGGCACGCCGGGAAATTGACTTCCAGCGTGCAAAGCTGCTGCCGGAAAGCTCCCGCGCCGGAGCTGCTGGATCTGTTGACCGCCGCTTTGGCTATGGCCAAACTGCAAGATGCACTGCCGCCGGAAAGCGTGGTGAATATTGCTGTGACCGCAGCCGGCAAACATTTCAATCCGGCCCGGAAAGGTTTTGTCAATGCGGTGCTGCGCAAAGCGCTGATAAAGTTCGACCAGCTTTCAGCGCCGGTACTGCCGCCGGAAATCGACCGGGTCTGGAAAAAGCGTTTCAGCGCCGGAGTATATCAATATTTAACTGAGCTTTTTATCCAAAAGCCCGCCAATACCCTGCGGCTGCGCAGCAATTATGCGATGCCGCAGGAGGCAGCCTTGACACCGCTTGAACTGGAACTGCCGTGGAAATTTTTCCGCACCGATAAATTAGCTGAAGTCATTTCCGGCGACGCATTCCAACAGGGCGCATTTTACATTCAGGATCCCGCCCCGGCCAAAGTGTGCAGTCTGCTGGAAAAATTTCACCAGCTGCTGCCGGGAACGGTGCGTTTTATTGATCTTTGCGCCGCCCCCGGCGGCAAATTGATCATGAATATGGAATTGCTGCAAATGCTCAATCATACGGTAAAAGCCACCGCCCTCGACCGCTCGGAATCCCGCTTGAAACTGGTGAGCGAAAATCTGCAGCGCTGTCAGCTGAGTGCCCGCATCATATCCGGCGATGGCGCCCACACTCCACAGCTGCAAAGCGAACACTTTGAGCTGGTAACTTGTGATGTACCCTGCTCCAACTCCGGCGTCTTCCGCCGCCGCCCCGATGCGTTGTGGCGCTGGCGCCAGGCCGACCAACCGGCAATAACCGCTCTGCAGCAGGATATATTGCAAAACGCCGCAGCGCTGACCGCTCCCGGCGGATTACTGCTGTACAGCACCTGCAGTCTGGAACCGGCCGAAAACGAAGAGATCATTGCCGCTTTTCTGAAAAACAGCCGCCATTTTCAACTGCTGCATTCCCAGCTCTTCATGCCTGACAACGATTGCGACGGCACCTTTGCTGCGTTATTGCAAAAATTTCCGGAGGCAGCTCAATGAACGAAAATAAATTATTAGCAGCACTGCCCAAACTTTTTCATCAGGACAGCGACCTTGCAGTCGGCCCGGGCGATGACTGCGCTTTGATAAAATTCGGCGGAAAGTATCTGCTGGCGGCAGCCGACCAGCTTATTCAGGATGTGCATTATTTTCCTGATACGCCGCCGGAAGCGGTGGCCGCCAAGCTGCTCAAACGCAATTTAAGCGACATTGCCGCCATGGGCGGCATACCACGCTGGACGATCTGCACGCTCGCCTGCAACGGCTGCAGCGATGAATTTTTCATGCGCTTTTTTAATGCGCTGGAAGCCTGCGCAAAAAAATATCAGTGCGCCATTGCCGGCGGTGATCTGGCCGAATTGCCAACTTCCGGCACCGTCGCAACATTGACGATTTTAGGCGAAGTTGAGTTGGAAAAGGTCTGTTTGCGCAGCAATGCCCGTCCCGGCGAGCTGATTTTTGTTACCGGCCAACTCGGCGACACGCTCTACAGTCAACACCATCTGGAGTTTGAACCCCGGCTGGCCGAAGGGCGTTTTCTGAGCGAAAATGCTTTCAGCTGCTGCATGATGGATATTTCAGACGGGCTGGCCGCCGATCTGCCCCGGCTTCTGGAGCGATCCTCCTGCGGAGCCCATATCCAGCTTGACAAGCTGCCCTGCCGCAACAACTGCTCCTGGCAGTCAGCTATTGCCGACGGCGAAGATTACGAACTGCTTTTTACAACATCAGCCGACCGGGCCGGTAAACTGCTTGAAGTATGGCCGTTTGATACACCTTTAAGCTGCATCGGACAAATCACTGCCGACGCCGGAACAGTCAGATATTATCAGGATGCTGAAGAGATCACTTTAAATGGAGTTAATGGTTATGAACACTTTAGAGCTTAAAAGCCAGCAAATCATCACGCACAGCCGTGAAGAATCCGAAGCGTTCGGCACTGCGCTGGCGCAAGCGTTGCCCTGCGGCAGCGTAGTAGCCATGCACGGAACTTTGGGCGCCGGCAAAACCGTCATTGCCCGGGGCTTTGCCCGGGGTCTGGGCATTACCGAAGCGGTATCCAGCCCCACCTACACCATCGTGCAGGAATACGATATACCCGATTCCGGACAATGTTTTTATCATCTTGACCTCTACCGCATCAACGATGAATACGCCGCATTGGGTTTTGGCGTGGATGAATTTTTGAGCGACCCGGAAGCGTGGACACTTCTGGAGTGGCCGGAGCGGATCGCCAGGATACTGCCGCCCGGGACTATACATATTTATATAGAGCCGCTCGATGACCACACCCGGCAGATAAAAATAGAGATAAACAAATAAATAACCAGGAGGAGTGCCATGTCGATCTTCAGTAAATTATTCAACCGCCATCACGAAACCGGCGCAACGACCCGCAACGCTTATTTGGACAACCACGGCTACTATCTGGCCATGGAAAAAAAGCGTTCGGTTTTTGCCAACAACCACAGCGCTCCGCAGCTGCCCTACGCTATAGCTGATATAGTTATGAAAAAGCTGGATAAAGATATGTCTTGCTATGTACGCTGGGATATTATGACCTACCGCTGGGCGCTGCACACTTTCAAGCGTACTTCCAGCTGCCGCATAAGTATGCGCAAAAAGTCGGAATCCGGCCACCGTCACTTTGTCCGTGATGGCGAGCAGACTCCTGAACAGATCATAAGTTACACGCAGGAACACCTCAAAAAATTCGATCTGCTCTTTTACGACGGCCCCGGCAAGCGGGACGAAGTAGAGCAGACCCTGCCCATGCTCAAAGATAACGCCGTAGTGCTGATGATCGATGATTTCAACGACGGTTATGACTTTGATTCGGCGTTGGAAAAATTTCAGGCTGCCGGTTTCAAGGCCCTGAAAATCACCAACCCTGCTCCGGTGTTCCACGAACTTACCGGTGCCATACTCTACCGGCAGGATAATATCCTTGATATATAAAATATGGACAAATCAGCAAATAATATAAATTATTTAACACAACAAACCTGACAAAATAACAATAAAACACATACCGCAAGGAAGTTGCATCAACTTCCCAGCGTTTGCACAATTTGGATTTTTTTGCAAAAATAAATTTGCAAATATCCATTTGCAGCTGTAAAGTAAAACAGCACAGCGCTTCCGGAAGTGGAGCAAAAATAAAGTCAGGAGTTTTTATGGAAAAGAAATTTGATTTTAAAAGTATCATCGGATCTTTTCAGCTTTACGGCGATTTGATAAGCGTAAATCCCTACGGCAACGGGCATATCAACGATACTTTTGAAGTTGTATGCAATCAGAGTGGTACCCGTGTCCGCTACATTCTTCAGCGGATCAATACCAACGTGTTCCGTGATCCGGTCAATTTAATGGAAAATATCCGCCGGGTTACAGCGCACTTGAACAGCCGCTGCGGCGATTCCCGGCAAACCCTGACGCTGGTTCCGGCCAAAGACGGCAAGTGCTACACCGTTGATGCCGAAGGCAACTATTTCCGCACTTATCTTTTTATCGAAAACGCCCAAAGCTACGATATTCTCGAAAACAGCAAACAAGCTTACGAAGCCGCCCGGGCTTTCGGGAAATTTCAGGCCGATCTGGCCGATATTTCCGGCGGGCGTCTGGCCGAAACGATCAAAGATTTCCACAACACCCCCGTGCGGGTGCAGAATCTGGAAAACGCCATCAAGATGGATAAGTGCAACCGGCTCAAAGATGCAGCTGCAGAAATCGACTTTGTGCTTTCCCGCAAAGAGTCCTGCGGCAAACTCATAGCCCTGCAGCAGCAGGGGTTGATCCCGGAACGCATCACCCACAACGATACCAAACTCAACAACGTCATGATCGACGATGCCACCCAAAGCGGCATTTGCGTGATCGACCTGGATACGGTCATGCCCGGATTGGCCCACTACGACTTTGGCGATATGGTTCGCACCGGCACCTCACCGGCCCCGGAAGACGAAGTGGATTTGAGCAAGATATATATGCGCTTTGAAATGTTTGAAGCTCTGCTGCGCGGCTATTGTTCCGAAGCCGGCAAAGTCTTGAACGACTGCGAATTGGAATATCTGCCCTTCGCCGGAGCTTTGATCACGCTGGAAATCGGCACCCGCTTTTTGACCGACTATCTGGAAGGCGATGTGTATTTCAAAACCCACCGTCCCGGACACAACCTTGACCGTGCCCGCTCCCAGTTCCAGCTGGTGCGTTCCATAGAAAGTCAAATGGATGAAATGCAAAAACTGCTCAACAATGTACGCAAGGAGATCAAAAAATGAGAGTTCTCATCACCGGCGGAGCCGGGTTCATCGGCAGTCACATCGCTGAATATTTTAACGGCAAGGCCGAAATCCGGGTATTGGACAACCTGCGCAGCGGCTACAAAAGCAACCTCGACGGGTTGGATGTGGAGTTTATCGAAGGCGATATCTGCGACCGGGCTGCGGTCAAAGCAGCGATGGCCGGCGTGGATTATGTCTTTCATCTGGCTGCCATGGTCAGCGTTCCGGAATCCATGTTCAAGATCTCTGAATGTGTAGATATCAATGTTCACGGTCTGCTCAACGTACTGGAAGAAGCTGCTGCTGCCGGAGTCAAAAAGCTCTGCTTCAGCACCAGTGCCGCCATCTATGGCGATAACCCGACCGTGCCCAAATTGGAAACCATGATCCCGGAGCCCAAAAGTCCCTACGCCATCACCAAGCTGGACGGCGAATACTATTGCAATATGTTCACCCGTGAAGGCCGTCTGCAGACCGCCTGTCTGCGGTACTTCAACGTGTTCGGCCCCCGGCAGGATCCCAAGAGCGCCTACGCTGCGGCAATTCCGATTTTCACAGCCAAAGCTGTGACCAACGAAGATATAACCATCTACGGCGACGGCGAACAGACCCGGGACTTCATCTACGTCAAAGACATCGTGGAAGCCAACGTCTTTATGGCAATGAACGATTTTACCGGGGTGTACAACATCGCCTACGGCCAGAAGATCACCATCAACGACCTGGTCAAACAGATCGTGAATGTGACTGGCTCCCGCAGCAAAGTCATCCATCTGGACGAACGTCCCGGCGACGTAAAGCACTCCATGGCCGGAGTGGAAAAGCTCAAAAGCACCGGTTTTGTCCCCCAACACACCTTTGCTGAAGGCATGGAAAAGACCATAAGCTTTTTCCAGCAGAAATTTGCCAAATAAAACGGGCTGCTTCCGGTCACAACTGATCGGACAAGCCTAAAAAAAACAAAGGCCGCCGCTTGAACTTGTACATTCTGCGACGGCCTTTTGTATTGCTCAATCTGCCGGAAGTGTTGTATCACTCATCATCGGTTTGCACCATGCTCAATATGGCTGCTGGCGGCAGCGCCCTGGCAAAGATTTTCAGGTCGTAAATCGCTCCCCGCCAGCCTTCGTCGTAACCAAAACGGTAACTGCCGATGGTCAGCGCATTGGAGGCCGCCGCCGGCTGCATCGAGCCTATTTCCTTACTGGCTGCCAATGCTCCATTGATGTAAATATTGGCGCTTTTGCCGTCAAAAACTGCTGCCACATGGTGCCAGACGCCACGGGGCATGGGGTGTTTGGCAGAATCCACGACAGCGGCAGCAAATTCTTTGCCGTTGCCCAGACGGAACTCCAACCGCTCGTAGGCGTAAAAAAAGCGGAATCCCGGCCCTTTGACGCCCTGCGTATCGGTAACGATGCTGTAGTAAGCCTGCCGTTTCATATCCGGCGCCATCCATATCCAGGCGGTGATCGAAAACGGCTGCGCAAAGTTGATCTGCCCCTGTTTGTTATTGATCCAGATCGCGCCATGTTTGCCGCGGTCGCTGCTGCTGTTGACCGGATTATCAAAAAAGAGGGCGTTTTTGCCTGCCCGTCCCGGTTTGACCGACAACTTTTCCGGATTGCGCAGCTGCAGCGGTAATTGGACACTGCCGGAGTTGGTGATTTTATCCGGCGCAGCTTCCTGCATGGAAAAATTGATCACTTCGTCCGCAGCCGTCAGCATGGCGGCAGCTGCAAAAACAGCTGCAAAAGCATACATTTTCATTTGTAAAACTCCTTATTATTATTTTTGGTAAAGTTCGATTTCGTGGATTCTGCATTCAGATTTATTGCCTTCGGTGATCAGCACCCGGAATTTTTTTGAATCGACCGGAGCAAAGCTGAAGGTCAATGGCGCTGCAGAAGTATTATTTTTGAATTCCGCCAGCGTCTGCCACTGCCCGGATGCTTCGCACTGAAATTTACCGGAACGCAGACTGCCGTCGGAAAATACTACTGCCCGGGCAACTTTGACCGGAGCAGGAAATTCCAGCGCCAGCCAATCCGGAAAAACCCCGGGCGTTTTATCGGCCCAGTAAAAGTAATCCGGATCGCCATCAGTCACGCCATCAGTAACATGCCATAATTGGGTATCCGGGCGGCGGCGGTCAAATTTATTGCTTGAAGCACTCAGTTTGAGCAGATCGTGTTCAAACTTCTGCCATGCCAGATTCCCCGGTTTGCGGCGTTGCTTATAGAGTTGTTCGATCTCCTTTTCTACCTCGCTATTGGTACGCAAGCAACTGGCGATTTGTTTGTTGGTGGTGTAAATAACGCTGTCAAAGTTGCTCATTTTTTCTACAAAAACGCCATTTTTGACCTTGACGGTACGATTTTCCCGCATGACATACAGCTTGCGGTCTTTAAGCTCCGGCAACTCAAAACGGCATTGCAGAGGTTCTTCGACCGTACTTCCGGCAATGATATAATAATCGCCGTTGAGTTTTTTGGCCCGTGCCGCGACCGCCGGTTCGGAAACTTTGAATCTGTCTTGGGACAGGTCATCAGCTACCAATGCTTTTTCCAGCAATCTGAACTCTTTGGCCAATTCCGGAAACGACACGGTTATATCCGGATACTGTTTGGCTTTGCCTTCGATGTAAAAAAACATCCAGTTACAGCCCATCGCCAAACTCAATATATACTGAGTGCGGTATTCATCATAATTGGGCACCCGGGTATTTTGCGCCCCCAAATAAGCGTAGTTGAAGCCTTGAGCGCACAATGCAATACTCTGCCGGGTCTTTTGCGGCTGCGATGCTGCAAATTTCAGTGCATCACGCAATCTGACTACGGTACGCTGAAAATTATTGCGGGGCTTGTTTTTATCCGGCGACGGAAACGAGTTGGTAAAATTCATCTCGGCACAAGCAGCGTAATTGACGATGCCTTCAGCAGTATTGTTGGAAATCATCACCGGGTGATAAGGATCCAGCTGCCGCATAATGTCAGCAATATCGGCCAGTGCGCCGGGCAAACGCCCGCGGCCTTCCGGTTCATCGGCGATCATGTAACCAAAAATATTGCTGTCAAGCATATCATTTTGCACGGCTTCCCGCACCAGAGCTTTGTCTTTTTCGGAGAGATTGCTGCGCTGAAGATCGATCCGGCTGGTAAAGCTTCCCCACTGGGTAGTACCGTAGATGCGGCGGACATTTTTGGCCGGATCTGCAAACCACATACTGGCCGAAGTTCCGGGCGTGCTGAACATACCGGCCCACTCAAGTATGGGCAGAAAACGCTGTTTTTCGCAACGCCAGTAACCATCTTTATCGCACCAGATCTCGCCCTTGCGGAAAGGCAGTTTATTCAACGGAGCAACGCTCTTGCCCAATTTGCCGCCATCGATAAATATTTCCATGGCCGTTTCGGGCAGACCGGCGGCCGGAAAAGTCACCCGTCCGGAGCGTTCAAGTTTTTGGGCCAACAGTATTTGCGCATTATCTTTACGCCGGATCCCCACCGTGACCGCAGCGGCAGCCAGTTCGGCAGCCGACAAATTGATCTGGCAATCCAGCACTACCTGCTGCAGATCCATGCTGCTGTAAATGGTGTGCCGGTACGCCGGTTCCAGCAAACGTATTTCAAACGCCGACGGCTGCAGATCCAGCGTACCCCGCTGCCGTTTATACAGCTCCCGGGTAACAGCGTTGCGCACATTGAGATTATAACTGTATCTGCCGCTTTCCGGCAGCTCAATATCTTTGAAAACTTTTTTGCCCGGTTCCAGCGGCAGAACTTTTACCACTGCCGCTCCGGAATCATTCCATAAAGTCAGCTCCAGATTGCGCTTGAGCTCCGTGGTGCTTGACGACATCTGCACTTCTGTAAAGACATCCAGATGCAGCGAATCATCCGGCAAGCGGCGCACCGCAGTGGTCAGCGGGGCAATTGCCGCCAGATATTTATTGTAGTCGATTTTCCAGTTACCGACCCGCAGAAACGCTCCGGCATTGTGAAAAATCCCGCCCGGCACAACACTCATTTCCTGTTGCGGCTCCAGCTGTTTGCGGGCCAGATTGATCCCCCAGACTTCGGAGGCTTTGTCGGCAAATTCCAGCGAATACAGCGGAATTTTTATCTCGCAGCTCCAGAAATCTTTGCCCCGGAATGTTTTGGCCGAAAAGCTGCTGTCCCATTTCAAAAGCCCCACATGGCCGTTTTCAATACATTTGCGGTCAGCTGATACACCATTGCTGTTGACCAGAAAATGGAAATAGCGATCCCGGGTGCCGTTGCAGTCCAGCATCACTTCCACAGAGTCATCCTGCCAGACCAGATCATCTTTGCTTCGGGCCTTGCTCTGCAGTTTGCCATCTCCGGGCAGATGGCAGCGGAATCCCACATAGACCGCCCGGTCATCATAACCGATCATCGCCGAAGTCGGCAAACCTTGCTCATAACTGGAATCCAGATAAAATTTATCGAAGGTCAACGCATTTTTCCAGCATGGATCGTCCAACTTGCCGTCCAGCACCGGAGCGGCAGAAAATTTCCTGACCTCTCCGGCAAGTTCCCCGCCCAATGTGCTGAATCCCCAGCAACCAACCGCAATAATGATCGGCAGCAGCAAATGTTTTTTCATTTTACTTCCACTCCATCCATGCGGGTGATGCCTTCCAGCAGCCAGTTGGTGCTGTAGCGGTCGATTTCCTGCTTGTTGACGCTGCGGGCGTTGCCGGCCAGAAACACCGCATTGGTCATATTGCCGTTGTAGGTCTTATTGGTCTTGTTTTCGGTATAGCTCTGATCGCCGCCATGCCGGAACGCCACATACGCCGGGATCACATAATCAACAAAGTTATCGTTTTTCCGGCCGGAATCGATCATCAGCATCGCCCGGGATGCGTCGATGATCTTGGATTCATGCCGCGGTGAATAGGTGGTTTTGTCGGTGCTGGTCAGATAAAAATTCATGGCATAATGCGAATAAGCATATAAACTGTCAGCCTGCGGGCCGAATTTGGTGCTTTCAGATGGACAGGCAAAGACCGGGAAACGTCTTTCGGCATCAACAACTGCCGTGTTATTGACCATACCGGCATCCGGATACATGCGGCTCTGAAATTCATATATCCAGTTGTGCGATGCACTGACCAAAGCATAAGGCATCAGCCAGCCCTGATGGTCAGCAATATATTCATTCATGGTCAGCCCCATTTGCTTGAGATTACTCAGGCAGGTCGTGGAACGCGCCCGCTCCCGGGCCGCCGACAAAGCCGGCAGCAGCATCGCTGCCAGAATAGCAATGATGGCAATTACTACCAATAGCTCGATCAGCGTGAACGCTGATCGAATGAAGCACGGCTCCGCCGTGTGAAGCGCAGCGTTGCTGCATGAAGCGTTTGCCTGCGGCAAACATGAAGCACTTGCTTGGCAAGTATGATGCGGCGTATTTTTGTGAGCGGCACTCTCCGTATGTTTCCGTACACATCCGTACTGATCCGTACAAATAAAGCGTTTGAAAAAATCACGACAGAGTTGTGAGGTGACCACAAGTAGTTCGATCAAAGTAAAATCCAGACGCACCCGACTCCCTCTGACTGTTGAAGCATTCTTTTTCATAATAACCTCCTGTTTATTGATTTTTCAACTGTTTCTTTTGATAAATTGACTTTTAACATATTCAGCTTCCGGGGCATTGCCGCTGGCGATATAATCAATGATCATTTCCGCCGCCCGCTGGCCCAATTTTTCAAAAGGTGTTCCGGCAGTACTGATCGGCACGTCCCACTTTTCCACTTCCTTCAAGCCGGTACAGCCGACGGCAAAAAAATCTTTTTTGATGCAGCGCTGAAATTTTTTGGCCGCATCGACCGCACCTTGTGCAAGCATATCGCCGCTGGCCAGCACGCAAACCGGCCCTTGCGGTGCAGCAGACAAAAATTCCGATACGGCCATTTCCGCATCGGCTCTTTCGTAGCAGCATTCTGCGGGGCCATACAAAATATTATTGGAGTCGAAGCCCTGCTCAAGCAAGGTTCCAACAAAATTATTCTGAGCGTAATCAAAGAGCAGTTCCCGCTTGGGGGCATTAAATCCCAACAGCAAAACGTGTTTGACTCCCACGCTCAAAAAATAGACCGCCACCTTGGTAAAAGCCTCCGAAAAATCACACGTCAAAGCCCCGAGTGCTCTTTTCTGCTGCGGATTGATCATAAGTATGGGCAAATCAGGATAGTTGCCGCGGTAATTGAACTGGTCATCCCCCAGCATGACCACGCCATCGATCTGCGACGGCAGCATACCGTTATTGGCCTTGCCGTCCAGCACCAGCATAGTATGACCTTTCTGCAGCAGCGCCACACTTACCGAGTTAAAGATCAAATAACCCCACGGTGAATCCAGATAATCAAATTCATTAAGCGAATCGGCCACACAAACCGGCATGGCAATAGTGTAGTGATGCGACGGCAGCTTCTTTGCCACCAATGCACTGCGGCGGCAGCGGGGATGGATATAGCCATTTTCGGCCAGTTTCTTCAAGACTTTTTTGATAGTTTCTTTGCCGGCGTTGAACTCATTTTCAAGCTCAGTGCGCGATGGCAGCGGAGTGCCGGGAGGGAATTTGCCAGTAACAATGTTCCGCAGCAGCTCAGAGTACACTTTGCCCTGCAGAGTTTCTTTACGATAAATGGTATTCCTGTACATAACGCCTCCAAAACCAACTCGTGTATAGTATAACCTATTTTGAAAGGCATTTCAACAGTTGAAATATTTTTTTACTTAAATACGGCCGTATTACTGCGGCCATATTTCAGCTCTATACTATTATTTTCAACAAGATACAACCCAAAAACCAGCTGTTTGGCAACTGCTATTTTTTTCCGGCGGGCTCCAGTTTTTTCAGCTCCAACGCAGGCGGATAGCATATATATCGCACGGCAGCGGCGTCACCAGCGGTTGTGCCGGATGAAGCTTTTGCAAAAATTCTGTATAATTGTGCTGCGAATAATAGATCATATATAACTCATTTTCAGCAACTTTTACAGAACTGGCGTATGAACAGTCCCCCCCACTGGGCAAAGTGGCGACTTTATTCAAACTGCCTGAGTATTCCAGAGTGTAGAGATCGGTGCGAACATTCTGCCGGCCGGCGGTAAAATCGTTTTCATTGCGCCAATCCCAGCAGCGGGCGGCCACGATGAATTTTCCGCCCGCATTTTTGAGCATTACGCCGTGCATGGCCACACTCAAGCGGGTATATTCAAAACAATCGTCACCGGTTATGTGAAAAAACACCGGCGTCATATCGCCGAACTCGTTGCGGCCGATTCCGTAAAGCTCGCCTGTATCATCCACGCACAAACTGGTTTCGTTGGCCGGAACCGGCAGCACCATATAAAGCTGCCAGTTTTTGCCGTCACAGCTGAAATAGAGCGATGATTCAAAATCATCCGCCGTGCGACGGTAAGAAGTTGCCACATAGCCGTCCCGGTAAGGTATACAGCCCCAGATAAAGGAATTTTCGGAAAAACCATTGACCGCAAATTCCGTAAAATCCACGCCATTGGCTGATTCGTAAGCACAAATCCCATGCTCCACACTGCCGTCGGCTTGCTCATAACTGCAGCCGATATATACAGCAAGTTTGCCATTTACCACGCACAACCGGGGATCACGCATATCGCCATGCCCGCTTAAAACCGTCGCCAGCTGAAAGCTCCTGCCCTCATCGATCGAAGAATAAATTGCGATCACGCCGTCGCGCAAACGGTGCGCCGAAGCCCGCCGGAACGCCATAAAAAGTTTGCCGTCAAAACTGCACAGCGAGGGGAACGCATTGTGTTTGCCATCTCTGACCAATACATCCGCAGCGGTCAAATCGATTTTCATAAAATATACTCCCGGTTAAGTTTGGAATCAGCTCTGAATATAGCACAAAAAAAGTTGATTGGCAAGTCAGGGAAATTTTTTTTTGATTTTTACCAAAAAAAAGCTTTGCAAAGTTGGTAAAAATTCACTCTGGTGTTATATTGTGAAAAATGTACTTTTAAAACTAAAAATTTTCAGGAGAAAGAACTATGAAGATGGCAAGTCGTTTGTCGATGATGTTGTGCCTGGCCGGCACTCTGATGGTTTTAACCGGCTGTACCGATGCGGAACCCGGCAAAGGCGGAACCATTCCTCCCGCCTGGGATGAACCCGGCACGCCCCGGATCGGCGGCGTTGACGGCAACGGCTCCGATCAGTGGCAAGGCAGCAGCAGCGATATTCCCGGGGCCTGGGGTGCAGGCGCTGGCGAAGGCGCTCTGGATGCCCGTACCGGCGTGCGCCGTTTGGAAGTGCCCGGTTTCCCCAAAACGCTGTACTTCGGTTATGATACCGACCGGGTGAACGCTTCGGAATACGGCAAAATCAACGAAGCCGCCGCCTTTATCAAGGCCAATCCCAATCTGGTGCTGGTGATCGAAGGTCATTGCGACGAACGCGGTACCGAAGAATACAACCGGGCGCTGGGCGAACGCCGGGCGATCGCCGTGGAAAATGTGGTGCGTCAGAACGGTGTTGATCTGGCCAACGTCCGCACAGTAAGCTACGGCGAAGACAAACCGGCCGTGGTCGGCAGCGGCGAATCCGCCTGGAGCCAGAACCGCCGCGGTGTGCTGTGGGTGGGTAAAGCCAACTGATCGAACCGCAGCTTTTTTAAGCCTTATACCAAACACGCTCAACTCAGGTAATTACCAATTTGAGCGTGTTTTTTTGCGGGGAATTTTCAGCAGTCGGAGCCGGATCCCACAAAATCGTTTTCCAGTTGAGCGCAGCATTTACTGCGCTCCGCCGAATGCCAGATCGCCAGATGCACACACGGAAAATCCCCCGCTTCGCACCAGCCGTTATGGCGCACCCCGCCGCAGGGCCCATTGCTCAACGCTTTGGGGCAAAGCTCCGGACAGTGATAAAATGTTTGCGGCAAACGGCATTGCTGACAGCCCGGACACCCCGCTAAAAGTTTTTTCAGCCAGCGGCGCTCTCCGGCATCTTGAATATCCGCTTCCGGAAAGAAAAACTTCCGCAAGCTGCCGCCCCAGCGCTGCGCCCAACTCTGCGGCGGCGGTGTAAATTCCGTCAAAGGCGGCAGCGTTTCATCGAATTGAGCAGTGGACAACAGTTTTTCAAACAAATAAAAGTGTTCGTCCGCCGGCGCAATATCCGAGCGGGCCATATAAAATTTGTATTCTTCGACCCACTGGCTCAAATTGCTGAATTCCCGCATGGCCCGGCTGATACGCTGAGCGGCAATATCGATTTTTTCGGCTGTGTCGGCTCCGCAGATTTGAATACCGCCGAATCCGAGCAGCTTGCATCCGGCCGCCTGCAGCTCCAGCCGCCGGTACTGAGCGGCTTCAAACTGACTTTCAGAAAATCTCAGCTCTTTGGTGAGAATATTCAAAAAATCCTCCGATATCGTGATCCCCGGCAATTCCCCGGCAATGATCTTTTCAACCTTTTCCGGCGTAAGGATCATCAAGCGGGCGATCAGCGGCTGATTGTATTCGCGCAAAAACAGATAACTGCGCAAGGCATCCAGCTGCGCCATATCAAAACCGGCCTGAGCAACGGCAAATTCCGCCCCCATATTGAATTTTTTGACCAGCTTGAAAAGCGAACTGTAAAGCGCCGGAGCATTATACAAATTGGGATTGACCGCCGCCCCGGCAAAGAAATTTTTCCAAGCCGGATTCTGTTGGATGAACCGCAAAGTTTTCACGCTTTCAGTAAAATCCATCCGGCGCAAAGTCCGGGCATCTTCATCAGGGCGGCTGTCGCCGGAAACCACCACCAGATTGGCAATTCCGGCACTGACCGCACTGGCCAGCAAGCCCTGCATGGAATCGCTGTCGGTATTGCGTCCGCTAAGATAGACCAAATGGGAATTGCGGTTTTTTTCCGGCAGCAAAGCGGCGTATTCCACGGCCCGTCTTCGTTCATCCGACCAGCAGCGGTCAGTCAAAGCCAGTGCGCAAGGCATGGTTTTGACAGCAAGCACTGCTTTTTCCAATTTTTCCAACCGTCGTGCGGCCTCGTCATCCGGCAGTTCCCTGCCCGGCGGAGCATGTTCAAACAAAACCGTAAACACGCCCCGCTCCAGACAACTGCGGAAGCGGTTGCCGGACGGCGTATTAAAATTCATTTCCAGCTGAATACCCGAATCGCTGTTTTCCATAAATACAATCCACAATTCTAAAAAAATATCTTGTGGGTAATTTAGCATAACAACATGACAGTTTCAATTGCCAGATGTCAGGTTTTGAAAAAAAATCACATAAATCTTTGTAAAAATTACCTGATTCTATAAAAACTATTTGCATAGTAATTTGACATTGCATCTGATTTTCCACATTGTTTTTTTTGTCAAATAACCAAGCATTTGATATTAAAAACAAGCATATTGATTATGCCGTATATACATTTTACTTTCCGGATATGGTTAACTTGGTAATAAAAAGTCCTAAATGTCGAATTCCTGGAATATTTTCATAGCCGGGAGGAACGGTGGCATTAGGTATTTTAATTGTTAATTTCAATCGTTTTTTCCCTTTACATATTTTGGCCGGAATAGTTATACTTTGGGTACTGTTATGCGAAAACACCATCTCTCCAATCTGTTCATTACCGACAAAAAAGATCAAATTTTGTTGAGTAATATTTCTGCCTACCATAGGATCCCCAGTAAGCATTAATGTCAAATCACCAACAAAATCATTTTGCTTATCCAATGGTATATCCAAAACTATACGGTTGCCGTCAGTCCATCTGCCGCCTGGTTCTTGTATTGAAACGCCTTGAGTTATTACAGCATTGGGACGATCAAAATAAAAATCTGTACAACTTTGCAGCAATTCATTACTGCGTTGCTTCAAAAAGCCGTAAGCCAAATTATTCATACACAGACACGTTAAAAAAACTGTATTTTTTGAATAGACAAATTCCCGGTCTTCTTTGGTTAATGGTTTATAAATCGACACGCGCCTGATATTTTCTTTTTTACATAATTTACTTTTTATCAATGCAGCCTCTAATTCTTCACCGTATGAATCACAAAGCAAAAACACCTTACCGATTGGATATTCTATCCTTAATGGCTTGAACTCCAAATCTTTAAAGTTTTTACCTTTTTCAATATAAGGAATAAACTGATTAAGCAGATTTGCCAAATCATATTCTTGAAAAATTACTGGCGTTTCCACGTCAAATACAGCATCTATCTCCGGTACCGGAATTGTGGGGGCTTGCTGGTGAATTTTAAGCATTGCTTCACAAAGAGTAATTGCGGCTCCATAAATATTCCAATGAATTCCAGAATAAGGGAAACAGTCTAATCCTTCATTGTTTATGCGTAATTTTTCTACAGGAAATACATATTGTTCACAAGATAAATCCGCTGTTACATCTGGCGGAAGTTGTGGTATATGTTTTTCCGCTTTATCAATGAACCATTTGTAATACCATGGCACACTATCATGGAAAAATAATTCTTTAGTAGGAGCTAAGATCAGGCAAGTAGGAATATTTTGCCTGTTCAACTCCTGATATAGAACTCTCACACTTCTTAAAGATTGTATGCAATTTTCAGGAAACTTTTGACATCGTTTTATATCAAAACGATTCATAAGATATCCCATTGCTAATAAATGATCGTTATTCAAGCGGATTATCTCTAAATTCGGAGAAAAAAAACATCCTAAATTCATCCAATTATATATTTGATTTTTCAGGCGCACCATTACAACGCTAAGTGGATTTTGTCTTGACCACATAGTTTCTGCCATATTTTGGAAACGGCCTGATTTATAATTGGCAAAATTGAATTTTATTTTTTCATATTGTTCCTGAACTCCATAAAGATTGGCATCTTGAGAAGTCCCGGTATAGAAATACGCATATATTGGCAGTAATACTAACAAAAAGAATGGTAAAATAAAAACAATCTGTATTACTTTTTTGATATAATAATGAGTCATTTTTTTATTCATTTGTTATTACCCTTCTAAAATCTAAAATATATAAACGGTTTATGCTGCGTAGCAAATGCAAAAATCAACGATATAGTAAAAAGTATAATACACACCCCACTTCCCCAAGAGTTAGTTTTTATTTTGTTCCAAACATGCCTTTCAAAAAAAGATGTTGAAAATGCGATACCAATAACTAACATTGCAACATTGCTTATAGAAGTGACAAATGGAAGTTTGGAAAAGTGTTCAATGCCCACCCCTGAGCCGGAAAACATTACCTTTATATAATCAAGTGCATAGTGCAATGTTGTGGATCGAAAAAATACCCAACCGACCATAATAAAAAGCAAAACATAACAATGCCTCAAAAAACGGGGGATTTTTTGGATTCGCTGCTGACCAATAATACGCTCAAAAATCAGACCAAGTCCATGCAGTATCCCCCAAACAACAAAATTAACAGCAGCTCCATGCCAAAGTCCACATAGAATGAAAACCGTAAACAAATTCATCATCGTCCGGATTTTTCCTTTGCGATTGCCGCCTAATGGAATATACAAATAATCCTTAAACCAGCTTGATAATGATATGTGCCATTTGCGCCAAAATTCCTGAATACTTACCGCCTCGTAAGGATGAGCAAAATTCTCTAAAAAATGAAAATTAAAAACTCTTCCCAAACCTATTGCCATATCAGAATATGCAGAAAAGTCATAATATATTTGTAATGTATAAGCTATTATTCCCAACCAAGATATCATGGTTGGTAATTCATTGGCATTACACGCCCACACAGAATCAGCAAATACAGACATAGTATCGGCTATAAAAATTTTCTTTGCCAAACCAATAGAGAATCTTTGCAACCCGTAAACTACATTATTGAAATGAAAATTTCTATTTTGCAAATTATTGCGGATCGTTGAATAACGCACTATAGGCCCTGCAATTAATTGAGGAAATAGAGCAACATATAATGCAAATGCTATCAAATTTTTTTCAGCTGGTAATTCCCTCCGATATACATCTATTACGTAGGAAATTACTTGAAAACTGTAAAAAGAAATGCCAACAGGAAGAATGATTTCCGGATTTACATAAAAATCTACCTGAAAGACCTTTTTAAAATTGTCACACATAAAGTACCAATATTTAAAATATAATAATGCAGATAATATCGCAGCAATCAATAATCCCAGTAAGCATTTGCTCATTTTTATATTCTTCAAATTATCATTATCTTTTTGCAACTGCTGCAGGACCAATCCGCCTAAATAACCTATTCCTATGATGGGCAAAATGATAAATAGAGCCTTAGGCTCGCCCCAGGAATAAAATATTAAGCTTATCAGCAATAATATTATACTGCGAAAATTTTTATTGGCAAAAAAATAAATACATAGCGTGAAAGGCATAAAAATTGTGAGAAAAATAAGATGACTGAATAACATTTTTACCTCCAAGAATGTTTTTTATGTATAAAAAGTATTTTTCGTATGGAAAAAGATATTGACGAATTAACCAAATAAAATGTATAAATAGTGATTAATTCAAAGCTGCAACAGCTGTAAATCGTAATATTTCTTGAGGTAAGTCCAATAGACAGACAACATTCAACAGCCCAGTGCGGATCTGCGATGGAAAAATTCAAAAAAGGAACATTGAAAAAAACGGAAAAATTCCAAGGCGGTAGAAGCAAGCCTTTATTTAAAATAAAGGCTTGCTTGCTTGCTTGCTTGCTTGCTTGCTTGCTTGCTTGCTTGCTTGCTTGCTTGCTTGCTTGCTTGCTTGCTTGCTTGCTTGCTTGCTTGCTTGCTTGCTTGCTTGCTTGCTTGCTTGCTTATCCAAGAGTAAAGTCGCAAAGCGACCGAAGCCGGATGCTTGTTTATCAAGATTTGAAATTCAAAAAATAAATCCAAGAGGAAGTGCCAATTGGAAGCCCATAATGGCATAAGTAATGTTATTGGCATGTTTTCTTAACCTCTTGAAAAAAAATACACATAAATTAATACTATTTTTGACTAATATAGCATAAGAAGAAAAGAATTGCAATAAATTGCTAAGAAATTTCAGACTGCCAATGGTGTAACTACAAAAATACGTTACATGAAGACTTTTTTGCATAATATGCAGTCAAATCAAAAAAAAATCAAACTTTTCATGAATCAATGCTTTTAAATTCGCCAATCAGGGTTATATTACCAAATCAATAGCTGTTTTGTCATATTGACGATTTATATAAATTAAGGAATGATTCGGAATCATGGCCGCTAATGCCAAAACTAAAAATGCCAATAATGCGCCTAATGCCGCCGCACGGCAGGAAAAGCGTAAATTACGCCGGGGCTTGCTGATGCTGGGTATATTGCTGCTGATGCTGGTCGGATGTGCGCTGGCTTTGTGGTGGCTCAAACACCGGATGTTTGAAAAAAATCCCAATTTGATCCTGCGTCAGGTGAATGTAGACAGTCGCGGTTACTGGGGCAAAAGTGCCGCCAGCCGCCGCCGGCTGATCGAACAGCTTAAAATAGAAATAGACAAAGACAACCTCTTTGAGCTGAACGTAAAACAACTCCGCAGCCAGTTGCGCAATATGCCCAATATAGCAGATGCGCAAGTGCAGATAATTTTGCCGGACACCCTCGCCATTGAACTCGAAGAACGGATCCCCCGGGCTTTTCTCGGCCGCACCAACTCCAACTTGGTGGCCGATGCCAACGGTATGGTCATGCTGACCAAAGAAAGTTTTGGCGTGCATCCCAATCTGCCGGTGATCGTGGGTTTACGCAATACCGAAGTCCAGGCAGGACATATTCAAGCGGATTTGCGTGAGGCGCTCAATTTGATCATGTCCACCCAGCATTACAGTTGTTTCAAAGTGGAATTGGTCAGCATAAGTCACCCCAACGAGCTTATTATACTCATGCAGTACCGGAAAAACAAGCTCAATTTGCGCTATCAGGTAACTATGCCCTGTGCCAACTACCGGGAATATTTGAATATCCTCCAGTCGGCCATCGAAGATGCTTTGCGCCACAACGACAGACGCAATAAGATAAATCTGACTTTTGCTGATTCGGTAGTCCTGAGCAGCTGATCAATAAAAAATCAGACTTCCGGCGGCAAAAGTGTGTTTGAGTTCCTCGGCCAGCTGCGCCTTGGCCAGCGCTTCAGCAAGCATATTTTTTATTGCTGACTTCAGTTTATCATCCAACGGCAGATAAAAACTTTTCAGAGCATCTTTACGGCAAATAAATACATGTTTGCTGCCATTGATCCTGAGCAATCCGTCATGCAGCTTGATCCGCCCGGAGTAAGCGGCTTGCAACTCATCCAGATGCTCCGCAACAGCGGTATTCACCGCCATACTTTTGCACACCTGTTCAATCGGCATACCCTGCCGGAGCGCCGCCTGGGCTCTGGCGATCTCAGCGTCCGCACCGGCGGCAAACACCAATACTGCTGCCGGTTCGACCTTGACCCGCCGGAAAAGATCCTGATGGCGGTAATACCAGTTCTGCACATATTCGCTTTTAAGTTCACCGGCGGCGGCAAAGTTTTTCTCGTACCAGCTGCGCACCGCTTCATTGAGCTGATTGGTCAGCTGCTGCGATTCCCGATCCAGATATTGTTCGATGGTCTGCTGCTCACCGGCAAGCATTCCTTCCAGCTGGCGCCGATACTTTTCCCCCATCAGCAGCAGGCCATCTGCCAGCATATTCCGGGTACGCCCGGCCGAAAGTTCAATTTGGTTGCGGGAACATAAAACAATTGCAGCCGCAGCAGCAAAATTTGCCCGAACCGCTGCTTGCATATCCTTGATTTCGGGCGAAAGACCGGCAATACGCTGAGCTTCGGCAAAAGAAAAATCCCGTTCAGCCAGTTTAAAAAACGGGTCTTTATTTTCCACCGCCTTCACCGCTGACGCTTCGGCTCCTTGCAAGCCAACTATAGTCAACGCAATCAATATCAGCAGCCACCAACAGCGTTTCATCACAATGCGCGCTCAGAGCTTTTATCAGGTGCAGATTCCCGGGCCCTGGCGGCTTCTTCGGCTCGCATCCGGGACAACTGAATTCGCCGCATTTTTATATCCTTATGCAATGCTTCAGCTTGCGGATATTTTCCGGCCAGCGGAGCAATTTTTTCCAACTGAGTCACCAGCGCAGCTGTATCCTGAGCTTCCGCCAGCGCTTTGGCGGCATCCCGCAAAAGTATCAGTTCGCTGACTTCCGAATGAAGCATCCGCAATCCCGGCAGCGTGGGGTTGTTCCTGCGGAAATCACCAACGATCCGGAGCGCTTCATCAAGCTTGCCCGCATCGATCATTTTCTGCACGGAGCGGGTACAGAGATTGATCGTCACCCGGTCACGCATATCCATAAGGTCAACATCGTCCGGATCCAGCGCCAGCAGTTTGCCGATTATCACCAAAGCTTCCTGATCACGCTTATACTGCAAAGCTTCAAAAAGCCGTCCGACCAGTTCGGCCCGGGAGGCCGGAGGATCCGGAACTTCCGACTTGGAACACCCACTCAGCATCACCACTGCCAGAATGATTGGCAAACAACGCAAAAAATATTTACTCAGCATATTTTGATTCCTGAAAAAAATTGCAACTGTACATTCATGATCTTTACACATACTATACTTTACTGGTCAAAGAGTAAAGTTGCAATTTCAAGACGAAAAAAAACGCAAAAAAAATCCACTTTTATTTGCAAAAAACTGCAAATGGAGCTATTTTAAAGGCTCTGAAGCTGCAATCAGGCCCCATGTTACAGTTGAGATGGGCTTGACACCTGATTGCGGGAAGTCTGAACAAAAGCCGGTGCGGAAGTTGTTTTCCGGAAAAGTTTCCGGAGCCGGGCCGGGGATTTCCAGCTTCGCAACATAATTTTAAGAAAGGGATAGATCAATGTCTACCGCAAGTCAAGCCAAGCACAAGTTCTGCCGCCGCGTCGGTCAGTGCCTGTGGGGTGATCCGAAGTGTCCGAGTGTCAAACGTCCGTATCCGGCCGGTCCGCACGGCAAAGGCCGTCGCGCCAAGCTCTCCACCTACGGCGCCTTGCTTATGGAAAAACAGAAGCTCCGCAACCACTATGCGATCAGCGAAAAACAGCTCCAGATCGCTTATGCCAAGGCCAAGGCCGGTTTGGGTCACACCCACGAACGTTTGTTCCGTTCTCTGGAACAGCGTCTGGATGCTCTGGTCTACCGGGCCGGTTTTGCTCCCACGATTTTTGCTGCCAAGCAGATCATCAACCACGGCCACATTCTGGTCAACGGCAAACGTCTTGACCGTGCCAGCGCGATCGTGAAGCCCGGCTGGGTCATCACCATCAATGCCGAAAAATCCCCGGCGATCGCCGAAATGGCCAAGAAGGGCAACTCCACTGTTCCGCCGTATATGGAAGTGGATCTGGAAGCTCTGAAAGCCACTCTGGTGCGTGAACCGAATTTGGATGAAATCCCGGTCAACGTCCAGATCATGAGCGTGATCGAATACTACGCCCGGTAATTGAGCCAGGTGCAGAAAAAGCGGTGGTTGCAAAACTGCCGCTTTTTTTGTTGCGCAAAGAACAAGATCAATTATTATGCTGAAAAAGTTTATAATCAAAGAATTTTCCAACTGGCATTTTCTGGAATGGCTCTGGATGCTCTTCTGCATTGCCAGTACCGTTACCATATCGCTGGCGTTGGGCGATAATTGCTTTGGCACAACAGCGGCAGTTACCGGTGTACTTTACACCTTGTGGGCCGGCAAAGGCAAATTGAGCTGTTACTTTTTTGGCATATTCAACAGTTTTGCGTATGGGCTTATATCCTATCAAGCAACTCTTTACGGAGAAGTGCTGCTGAATTGGGGGTGGTATTTGCCCATGATGTTCGTCGGGCTATTTTGCTGGCGCAAACACCTTAAAACTGAAGAGCAGGAAATTATCAAAACCCATTTGACCAATCCGCAGCGGCTGCTTACCGCAGCAGTTGCGCTGACCGGAACTCTGCTGCTGGGCCGGGTGCTGCATAACTTGGGCGATCAGGCTCCGCTGCTTGACAGCTTTACAACGGTACTGTCGGTAACAGCCATGGTTTTGACGGTCAAACGCTGCGTGGAACAATGGCTGCTCTGGACAATAGTAAATATTGCTTCCATATATATGTGGTATAAGATATATCTGACCGGAGCAGGCTCCGCAGCGGTTTTGATGATGTGGCTGCTGAGTCTGGCCAATGGCGTAATATTCTATATAATGTGGCAAAGAGAGGTCAATAAATGTCCGGAAAAACAACCGTAATCCTGGCCGATGGAGCTTTCCCCGCCGGTAAAGAAGCTTTGGAATATTTGAATTGCGCCCAAAAAATCATCTGCTGCGACGGCGCCGCCCGCAGTCTGGTGGCCTATGGCCTGGAACCCGACAAGATAATCGGCGATCTGGACAGTTTAAGCGATGATTTCAAAAAACGCTTTTCCGACCGCATCGAACAGGTCAGCGAGCAGGAAAGCAATGACTTATCCAAGGCGTTTCGCTACTGCTGCCGGATGAATTACCGCAACATCGTAATATTGGGCGCCACCGGCAAGCGGGAAGATCACACGCTGGGCAATCTGTCGCTGCTGGCCGGATACAGCAAGCTCATTCCGGAAATCAAGATCGTGACCGACTACGGTTTTTTCACGGTTGCGTCAACTCCGGGGCGCTTTGAATCATTTGCCGGAATGCAAATATCCATCATCCCGCTGGATGGCGAAGTGGAAGTAAGCTCCAGTAACCTGAAGTACCCCATGCAGAACCTGAAGCTCAAATACTGGTATCAGGCCACTTTGAACGAAGCCTTATCCGACAGTTTTGAGCTGACTTTTCCGGCAGGGCGTGAACTCCTGATCTACCGTACTTTTTCCGGAAAATGATCCACCCCGGCAGCACGCCGCCGCCTCAGAGTCATACCCGATACTATGCTCAAAACGCCACCAGAACAATAAAAAAACAGCGGAATATTTGTTTTTTGGAGAAAATGGAGTTATATTAATGACATCTGTAATTTATTTGCAGAGTTGAAATTGGTTGGAAACCTTAGTAGTTAGTTCAAATAAATCCATCAACAAAATGGGAGTAAAACTGTGAGCTACACTGTTCTCGTGTTTGTCAAACAGGTTCCGGACACCCAGAACATCACCGGCGATGCAATGAAGGCTGACGGTACCGTCAACCGCGCTGCCCTGCCTGCGATCTTCAATCCGGAAGACCTCAATGCGCTGGAAATGGCGCTGGAACTCAAAGACCGTTACGGCGTCAAAGTCGTGGTCGCCACCATGGGTCTGCCCGCCGCAGCTGAAGTGCTGCGTCAGGCGATGTACCGGGGTGCGGACGAAGGCATTCTGCTGACCGACCGCGCTTTTGCCGGTGCCGACACCCTGGCCACCAGCTTTGCGTTGAGCTGTGCGGCCAGAAAAGTGAAGTACGATCTGATCCTCTGCGGTCGTCAGGCTATCGACGGCGATACCGCTCAGGTGGGTCCGCAGGTTGCCGAAAAACTGCACCTGCCCCAGATCGCCTATGCCGAAGAAGTCATCAGCCTCGGTGACGGCAAAGTCGTGGCCCGCCGGGCCATCGAAGGCGGCTATGAAGTGCTGGAAAGCCCGCTGCCGACCGTCATGACGGTCATCGATGCGAACATTCCGCGTCCGATGGCGGCCAAACGCATCATGAAGTTCAAGCGCGCCCGCATCAAGAGCGAAATCGTCAAAGAACATGCCGATGCCAACTACACCGATGATGCTGCGATCGAAGCCAAGATGGCCGAACTGCAGGCCAAAGGTCTGCTGATTCAGGAATGGACCGCTGCGGATGTGGATGCTGATGTCAACTGCATCGGTAAGGCCGGTTCTCCGACCAAGGTCAAGGCGATCGCCAGCGTGGTGCTGACTGCCAGCGAAGCCAAAAAGGTGGAAGCTACGGAAGCAGGCATCACTGAACTTATTCACGAACTTATTTCCGATCACACTCTGGGATAATCAATCATGGCTGAAAAAATGGGTAACGTTTGGGTTTTCATCGAGCACGAAGCCGGCAAAGTTGCTGACGTGAGTCTCGAACTGGTTTCCAAGGCGCGTGAACTGGCAGATCAGCTGGGCCTCAAGGTCGAAGCTCTGCTGCTGGGCGATGAAAACGTGGAAAAATTTGTGCCGACGCTTTACAGCTACGGCTGTGATACTGTCTTTATGGCTTGCGACAAGCGTTTGGAACCGTTCACGGTTCTGCCGTTTGCCAAGATCATCATGCAGCTCATTCTGGAACACAAGCCGAACATTCTGATGTTTGGTGCGACCATGAAGGGCCGTGAACTTGCTCCGCGCGTTGCATCCGAAAAACGCTGCGGTCTGACTGCCGACTGCACCGAATTGAAGATCGATGACTTTGAAGACGCTCTGAGCAAGACTCTCTACAAAGACAAGCTCATGCAGATCCGTCCGGCTTTCGGCGGCAACATCATCGCCACCATTGTCAACACCTGGGAAGATCCCCAGATGGTAACGGTGCGTGAAGGCGTCATGAAAATGGGTACTCCGGATACCACCCGCAAGGGCGAAGTGGTCAAAGTTCCGGTGGAACTCAGCGACGTCGATACCGTGGTCAAGGTTTTGGAACGTGTCCGTCAGGATAAGGAAGTTGACCTCAAGGGTGCGCAGATCATCGTGGCCGGCGGCTACGGTGTCGGCAGCAAGGAAAACTTCCAGCTGATCCGTGACCTGGCCGAAGCGCTCGGCGGTGAAGTCGGTGCCTCCCGTGCCGCGGTGGACGCCGGCTGGATCGATCACGATCATCAGGTCGGTCAGACCGGGGTGACGGTGCGTCCGCGCCTCTACATTGCTTGCGGTATTTCCGGCTCGGTGCAGCACACTGCCGGTATGAAAGAATCCAAAAAGATCATTGCGATCAACACCGATCCCAATGCGCCGATCTTCTCGGTGGCGCACTATTCGATCGTGGGCGACCTCAACGTGGTCATTCCGCAGATGATCAAAGCCTTCAAAGCCAAGGCGTAATGGAAAGGACTTCTGATCATGGCGAACTTTTTCTCTGACAACCGCGACTTGGAATTCACGCTGAACAACCTCGATTTGAACGAGGCCGTGACCCTGCGCGAAAATAATTATAAATTTGCTGAAGAATTTGAAACCGCTCCGGTGGATTACGCCGATGCGTTGGATAACTTCAACCGGGTGCTGGATGTAGTCGGCCAGATTTGCGGCGACAACATCGAACCCCGCAGCCGTACCGTGGACCGTGAAGGCCCGCATTTTGCCGACGGCGTGGTGACCTATCATCCGCTGACCGTGGCAAACCTGGAAGATCTGCGCAAAGCGGACGTATCCGGCGTGATGCTGGAACACCGTTTCGGCGGTCTGAACTTCCCGGTGTCGGTTTACACCATGATGACCGAAATGGTCAGCCGGGCCGACGCCAGCTTGCAGAACCTCTTTGGTCTGCAGGACATCGCCGAAACCATCGCTGAATTCGGTAACGAAGAACAGAAGCAGCAGTTCCTGCCGCTCTTTGCTCAGGGTCTGGTCGATGGCTCCATGGACTTGACTGAACCGGATTTCGGTTCCGACTTGCAGGCGGTCAAACTGCGTGCATGGCAGGACGAAAAGACCGGCCAGTGGTATTTGAACGGCATGAAGCGCTTCATTACCAACGGTTGCGCCAAAGTGCATCTGGTGCTGGCCCGTTCGGAAGAAGGCACCGGCGACGGCCGTGGTCTTTCCATGTTCATCTGCGAAGCCTGCCCGCAGCTGGTGGTGCGCCGCATCGAAGATAAGATGGGTATCCACGGGGTTGCCACCTGCGAACTGCAGTACAACGATGTGCCGGCCCAGCTCTGCGGCAAACGCCGTCTGGGGCTGATCCGCTACGTCATGAGTCTGATGAACGGCGCCCGTGTGGCGATCAGTGCGCAGGCAGTCGGTATTGCCGAAGCTGCCTACCGGGCCGCCCGTCAGTACGCTGCTGAACGTGAACAGTTCAAGAAGAGCATCGACAAGTTCCCGGCGATCTACGACATGCTCGCCGGCATGAAGGCCAAGCTCACCGCAGCCCGTACCCTGTTGTACGAAACCACCCGTGCAGTGGATTTGCGTACTGCCTACACCCATCTGGCTGAAGGCGCCGATGCCACTCCGGAAATCCGTGAATTGGCCAAGTACTACAACAAACTGGCTGCGATCCTGACTCCGATGTGTAAGGCTATGGCGACCGAAAGCGCCAACCAGATCGCCTACGATACCATTCAGATCCACGGCGGTACCGGTTTCATGCGTGACTTCAACGCCGAACGTTTCTATCGTGATGCCCGTATCACCAACATCTACGAAGGCACCACCCAGCTGCAGGTCGTCGCTGCCATCGGCGGTGTGATGCAGCGTGACGCTGACAAGCGTTTGAACGAAATGTTTGCGCTGAACTTTGAAGGCGAATCTGCCCGTTTGGCCGAAATCGTCAAGGGTTTGTATGCCAAGCAGCTGGAAGCAGTCAAATTTGTTTCCGACCGCAAAGATGTGGCCTACCACGATCTGCACGCCCGCGATCTGGTGGAAATGGAAACCTATGTGTTCGTCGGCATGCTGATGCTGCGTGACGCCCAGAAGTGCGAAGATCGTTTCGTGCTGGCCGAACGTTACATCCTGGATTCGCAGGCTGAATTTGCCAAGCGTTATGCCAAGGTGATGTCTGGCGATTTGACGGTGATCGATCATCACCGTGATGTGATCGACTACTGATAAAACATTTATCAGTCAGATTTGATCAATAAAGAACCCGTCCGGAGTACGAAAATTATTCCGGACGGAGTTTTGATTTGAAGACTCCGGGCAATAACCGGTGATAAAAAAGGACAGCATAAGATGAACAACGCATATTTGGATATGGCCAAAAAGGTAATCACAGACCCGCAGATATTGTCGGTAGTATCTGCCAAGCGTGCCCGTCAGCTGGCTCTGGGAGCCCGTCCGATGGTCAAGTGCGATTCGGAAAATCACCTGGATGTGGCGTTATTGGAAATCGGCGAAGGCCTGATCGGTTATGAATTTGGCACCGGCGAAGCCGAAGTTCCGGCCGAAGCCGCTGAATCCGCCGCCGAAAGCGAAGCCGCCGCCCCGGCTCCGGAAGCCGACAAAGCAGCCGAAGCGTAAGCCAATCGCACAAATATAATATGGAGATACAGCTCATGGATAAACCGCTGGTCGGGATCGTGATGGGCAGCAAAAGCGATTTGCCGCTGCTGGAAGGCGCCTTCAAGGTATTGGATGAATTTAAAGTGCCTTACACGGCCCGGGTGATGAGTGCTCACCGCACTCCGGAGAAGGCCATGGAATTTGCCAGTAATGCACAAGCCAATGGCCTGAAAGTGATAATTTGTGCTGCCGGCATGGCGGCGCATCTGGCCGGAGTAATGGCAGCGCACACGGTTTTGCCGGTGTTGGGCATACCGGTAGCGAGCGAACCGTTCAACGGTTTGGATGCGCTGCTGGCGACTGTGCAAATGCCGCCGGGCATCCCGGTAGGTACCGTGACTGCCGGCAAAGCCGGAGCCAAAAATGCGGCCTTGATGGCAGTTGCGATTCTGGCGTTGTCCGATGCAGAATTGCAGCAGAAATTGCTGGCTTTCCGCCAAGCGCAAACGGCGCAAGTGGAAGCTGCCGATGCAGAATTGCAAGCGTCGCTTGCCAAATAAAGCTTAAAGCGAAGAGGGGGCTGTTGCAAAACCTCGCAAAAGGTTGTAATGCCCCTGTTTTTTGCATGAATTTTTAGTTGCTGTCGAAAAAAAACAGTAAGCTTAAATTCATATAACAGCAGTAAATTTTATAATATATAAAATACGGTATCTTTCTTATATAAAATAAGTTGGAATTACTTTTATTACTCGTAATAAAAGTAATTCCGGCGAAAGTTTTTGGAAAATGGGGTGTGGGGAAAAGAACCTTTTTTCAAAAAGGTTTTTTCCCCACAAAACAGTTTTGCAACATCCCCATTTTTTTAATAAATTCACAGAAATCCCATAATTTTGTAAAAATGGTATTTTTTGACATAGTTTGAGTGTGGGTTCGCTTGAAAAATGCTTCCCCCTTTTGTCAAATCCTTGTTTTTGAGTTCAAATGTATTCAAAAGCAAAATTCCAGCTGTTTAGGTTAGAGGGGAATTATTTATTTGAGCAATTAAGCGATATTTTTGGTGATTTTTTACGAAATGCACCTTCTATTTTTTCCGACACATATAATCAAATTACACCTCAAGGAAGGCCAGAATGAAATATATCATTACATATTGCATTGGGATTTTGTTATTACTTTCCGGATGTTCCGTAGACCGTTTAGCCATTTTAATCCGTCAATACAAATCAGGAGAGTTAATGACAGAAAAAACGGAAAAACTTGAAAGAAAATTTATCTCTGCCCAAGAACAATTCGCAGCAGATAAAAATAAAATTATGCTTGTTTTATATATAGAAGCATTGACATATGAAAAGCGTAAAAATTATACCGCAGCACTGAATATTTTCAACCAAATAACAAATCTCAATGATTCTATTTCAGATGTGTGGCTGCATATTGCACAAATAAATCATTTGTTAAACAACACCTGTAAAGCCCGGGAAGCATATCTCACTTGTAGCAAACTCATAGACAGGGAAGTTGCTTACATTGAAAAATCTCAATGGCCTGATAATCATATTTTGACAGATGACCATATAAAGTATGCCATCAGATACTCAATGATTGATAATTCATATCTACCAACAAACTCGTCAACAAAAAATGGAAAAGAAATAGATTGGGCTGATATAAAGAAAAACTTATTACTCTTAAAAGCAACTATCAAAAATTCCATAAAACAACTTAAAATATTGGAATAAATATGAATAGTCATCAAAGAAAAATTATTAAATTTGCCGTTGTAATTACATTAGTGTTATGTTTTTTCGTCTGTTGTTATATTGTAAATTTACGAGGGAGGATTTATTATGCGTGCAATATTTCCTTCAATGAACTTAAACAACAACGTAGTTTTTTTTATCTGCCGATACAAAAGATAGTACCGCCAGAATCGTCTGGAATACGATATAAAATTTCTTTTCCGGGTTATGTTTTTTGGGTATCATTTTTCTTACCGGAAAATATATTTCTCCAATATATTTCTTCATTCTATGCTCCTGAATATACAGCAATAACCTCTCCGGTTATTGTTGAAAGTTTTAATTCTTTCATGACAATCCATCATGGTTATAAATTTTCATTTATTGCAGATGTCGGTAAAGAAAAAATATCTATTACAGGAGTATATGACATTGATAACAAAACGATTATTGCACGAAGTCATGGCATAGAAAATAAACAGAAATAATTTATTCTATTTGCAGGGTGTCACTACGTTAAATGGAGAAATATCTATGAAAACATTCTTCTTACTTTTGCTTACAGTGCTAATGACAAGTTGCATGAATGGTCAGGAGGTTACAGGATTATCTCCTGAAGACCTTAAGGTCGTGATTTATCCAGGAAATAATGAATTTGCAATTGTTCATGTTTCGTTAGCTAAAAATGATCGTGATTTTGGGTATAATTACGTTGGAGTTGCAACATCTGGAAAACCATCCAAAAATCGTTGGACGACAAGGTTACTGATAGATACAAGAAAAGATAGTAAAGAAACTCTTAATTTTGCTATGACAATTCCCTCAAGGGCGATTAAAGAAAGTGATAAATTTTTCTTGCAATTAGATCGTCCACTGCTGAAATCTCCAAGTAAAAAAATCCCTTTGAGTGTAAATTATGAAAGCAAAGGTTTTTTTCTTTTTCAAACAAAAGATGGAGTTTCAAAAAAATGGCTCAGAATAAATCTGCAAACCAATCAAATTGAATTATCCTGGATTCCACAAAAACGATTTGATGTGCGTTGGAATAAAAATGGGTTTGATATATTTTCAGGAAACAAGAATATGTCAACATGGTGTTGGGTAATTAATTCAAAAATTGGTTTTAGAGGTTGCAATAGTGGGATCTCTGCAATTTATGAAGATAATGATTCATTAACATCATTTTTTTCTAAGAGAAAATTGTTTTATTTGCAATAAGGGAATATTGATCCTATGCGTTTATTTTATTTGTTATGCTTAGCCATAAGTCCGCTGTTTCTTACAGCTGACACAATCGTTGTCAAAACGAAAGCCCCGCAGAATAAAAATGCGGTGTTTCAGTACCGTGTGCCAAAAGGTTATGACAAAGAACGCCGGGAGAGGTATCGAGTACTGGTCATGTTTGGCGGCAGAAATACTGATGGCAAAGCCGATGCTTCCGGGCGTATGGGCTGGGGTGAATGGGCCGATAAACATGGTATTTTTATCGTTGCTCCCGGCTGGAAAGACGATGACTACTGGGAGCCGGAAAAGTGGTCGGGAAAACTTTTGCAAAAAGCTATCCGGCAGCTTGACAAAGTTTCTATCCGGGATTAAGTTATCCACCGCTCATGCAACATAGTATTCACCGTTTGATTAAGGAAGATCAACCATGCCTGTTTCAGTCAATGTCAAAAACTTTGGTGCAGTCGGCGATGGTATTGCCGATGACGCTGCAGCTATTCAAAAAGCTCTGGATCACGGAGCTGATATTGTGGAAATCCCTGCCGGAGAGTACCGGATAACTGACACTTTGCTGGTTTCCTCCCACACCCGGATCGAAGCGCATCCCCTGGCCCGGATATTCTCTTGCGGCGATACGCCTAAACAGCAGGGCGACTTTCTTTTGAGCAACCGCAATCTGAGCGGCGGCAACTGCAATATCGTGCTGCATGGCGGCGTTTGGGATGGCCATCATCAGGGCAAATACAACACCAAAAATCCGGATCTTTTTGCCCCCAACGCCTGGAGCGGAGCTGTTCTGAACTTTTTTAATGTCAATGATCTGGTGCTGGAAGATTTGATCGTGGCTGATTCGGTAACTTTTTTCATCCGTTTGGGCAAGATCGAAAATTTCACCATTCGCAATATCGGTTTCCGGGGCGAACCCAGCGGCTTCAATCAGGACGGCTTGCACTTCAGCGGCTTTGTCCGCAACGGTTTGATCGAAAACATCACTGCGCTGAATCCCATGCAGACTACCGACGATATGCTGGCTCTTAATGCCGACGACTCGCTGGAGCGGCTTGAAAACCGGGATCTGCTGCGTGGCCCGATCGAAAATCTGATTTTCCGCAATATTTATGCCGAAAGCTGCTATACTGCCATAAGAATGCTGAGTGTAACGGCTCCCATCCGCAACATCCGCTTTGAAAATATCCGGACAGGCTGCCAGAAATTTGCCATCAACATGGATGCGGCGCGCTATTGCCGTACTCCGCTATTCCGGGTGGAAGATCATCCCGACGGCGTGGGCGAGATCAGCAATATTGTGATCGACAACATGCAAGTCTGGCGGGTGGGCGAATTTACGGGGCCGCTGATTTGCGATGAAAGCAATTCCGAAAACGTGATCATCAAAAACTTTCAGCGGTTGTCCGAAAAGGACGAGCAGCCCACTGCTCCGACTATTAACACGGCCAACATTCCCGACCGCAGCAAACAGGGGTTTGCTCAGGCCATGCAGAAATTTCTGAACTGAAAAGCTCAGGCCCGGGTGGTGGAATTGTTTGTGGATGCCGATGTTTTCCAGCAACAGCTTCAGACGGACGAAAAAAATATAAACTTATTCACCTTAACCTTGACAATACAATAAGTCAGTGATATATTATGCCGTTCGGGTTTTATAACAAAAGGTGTTGGTATGATCAAGAAAATTTTTCTAATATTTACAATGGTTTTGTTTTCATTTGTTCTCAAATCAGAATCTTTAAATTTTCTTGCCAACTCAATGAGTGCCGGTAAGGCTTCACTTGCGGAAAACTCCTACCAAGTCAAACAGTTGCTGGATACTGCGAATTTTTCTCCGGAAATGCGATTGCCGGTGCAATTAATTTACGATTCCCAGCGTGAAAAAAGTGGACTTTTCGGCTACGCCTGGTATTCTCCGCAGTTGGAATCAGCCGCTTACTATGACAAAGATGGTGTTCTCTGGACTACACCCTGGGGTGAAAAAATCAAGTTTTTCCCTAAAAAAGATTCCAAGCGTAAAGATGAAATAAAAATTGAGCTTTGGGAAGAAGCTAAAAAAGGCTTTGGGTTCTACTCTCCCCATGCTGATTGGGAAGCGGATTGCGGCAGCCGTAATTATCAAAAAAGCGGGAATTGGATTTTTTCAGGGAAACGCAGCAAAAAAGGGTGGACTTTTGTTTATCGGAATTACCGTTTATCCAGCGTTACTGCACCTTCCGGCCGGATCTTGCAATTTGCATATTATCAGAAACGTCTGACTGGAATCAGTCAGGATGGAGTGGAATTTGTTCAATTATCCTATTCAGATGGTCAGAAAGTTTCTGCAATAACCATCAATGGCGTGGAACATCAACTTAAATACAAGGGTATAAAGCTCTATATATTACCCAAAACAGAACAAGGTAAATTATTGACGCCCACCCGTCCGGCACTGGAATCCATACGGCGGGCGGATTTGACCCCGGTTGTGTTCGGTTATGATCGTTGCGGATTGCTTAATTCTGTTAAACAGGGAATGTTTGAAGACAAAATGCTCTTAGAGCATCAATCAGTACAGCAAAAAATCTCTCAAATAGCGGCTTTACGCAACCGTAAACTTAAATATTCCGGTCCAATTCACGGCCGGATTGCCAGCGACAATCTTTATAAATATACCTACAACGGCAATGTTGTTACTTTGACAGACAAGCTCAACCGGCAAGCTGTTTACAATTATGATTCCAACAGTGGTATATTTACCATAACAGATTTTTCCGGTAAGCGCAATACCATTTATTACTTTATGCGTTTTGATGTTGCATATATGGGCAAAGTCCGCAAAATTGTGGATGCACGGGGGCGGGATGTAGCAAATTACCGTTACGACAAACTTTCCGGCAATATTGTGCGGGTGCGGGATATGGCGGGCAACGACATAAATTATGAATACGATGAAGACGACGATCTTTATTTGATAACCCGGCGCAGTGCTGAACAGGAAAATCCGGAACCAGTAGTAGAATTTGCCCGGGACAGTTTCGGCCAACCATTGGAAATCAGCAAACTCAATGCAGAAGGCAAAGCAATTCAAACCACCAAGCTGGAATATGATGATTACCGGCAGGTGATAAAAATTGATAACGGTCAAACCACCAACACTATAACTTACAATGATTATGGTTATCCGGTAGCTGTGGAAAACACCTTCGGGCAGACAGTGGAACGAAAGCTTGATAAATATAACCGGATGATCAGCAGTACCGACTTTTATGGTGTAAAAACGTTTTACACCTACACGCCAAGCGGATTAGTCAGCAAAATTGAACGCAAAGATGGAGAACGACTGATTAATTCGTTGATCATTCAATACAACGGCAGTGGTCAGCCAATAAGTTATACCGACCACACCGGAAAAACTAAAAAATTCGAGCGCGATGCTTTTGGCCGGATAATCAAAGAGCGTTTTCCGGATAATACAGAAGTAGCTTATACTTACAATGCGCTCGGGCAGTTGACAACTGTGCTTGATCAAAATAGACATACCATTAAATTTGATTGGAACAAATTCGGTTTGGACGCCAAAACTACTCCGGCCGGACAGTTGACCGATTATGTCCATGATAAGTATGGCTTGCTGGCCCGGGTGGATTCTAAAGATAAAACCAACAATGACCGTTCTGTAAAATATGAATATGACAAATATGATCGTTTAGTCAAGCTGGATTATGGCAATGGCGATATTGAACAGCGGACCTATGATAATTGGGGCAAACTGCTGACTATCCGCCGGGGGAACAAAAGTGTATTGCTTGAATATGATTACTGGGGCCGTATCATCAAGCGGCAGGAAAACAATCTTGTAAATACTTTTGCTTATAACCATTGGGGGCAGCGTATTCGCCGTACCTTACAAAAGGATAATGTAAAGTTGACAGAAAAACGCTCTTACGATAAATTTGGGCGTTTGTATAAAATTGTTTCTAACGGTAAAACCATCAAATATGAATACAATGATAATAACCAGTTAACTTGTCAGATTGTTGATGGCACACGCATTGAACACAAATACAATAAATACGGACAGCTTATAGGTAAAAAAATGATAAAACCAATAATAAATGCCTCAGGCACTAAGGAGAACAATCAAAAATGAGAAGCTCACTTACAATATGGTTGGCAGCTGCGTTGCTGCTTGTCAACGGCACATTATGGGCGGCGGATTCATCCGGGACGGACAAGGTGTTGGCAGAGATTGAATACTTCTACGCTGATGATGGAACATTGACCGGTAAAGCTATCAATGGACAACGCATGAATTTTGAATACGATTTGCGTGGTCAGCTGCTGGCTGTCAAGGATGCTCAAGGCAAAGATTTAGAGCGTTACACCTATGATCCGGCCGGGAACCGTCTTTCAAAAACTATCAGCGGAATAACTACAACTTATACCTATGATAAAGCCAATCAGTTGGTATCCTCAACTGTTGAAGACTTTACTACCTATTACAAATATGATTCAGCCGGGCGAATGATTCAGGCTGGAGATAAAACTTATCGCTACAATGGCCAAAACAAAGTAGTCGAAGTCAAAGAAAATGGCAAAGTAACCGCACGATTTGATTACTATATGGATGGTCAGCTTGCCCAAGCTGATTATGCAGACAGGCAAGAAACATTTTTATGGGATGGTTTGTCATTAATCCAACGTAATGATGTAAAATATATAAACGAACCTTACATAACCGGCGGCAACCCCATTATGGCCAATAATGATGTAATGCTCAATGACATGCTGGGCAGTACTGCAGCCATCAATAACAAGGTTGTAGAAATGACATCATTCGGCGAAACTGATGCCGTGCAAGCATTGTATACAGGTAAACCACAAGTAGATGAACTGGGGTACACGTTTCTGTTTCGCAACTACAATCCCAATCAAGGCAAATGGACAACCGCCGACCCGTTATGCTATCCCGATGGATGGAATAATCTGGCGTATTGTAATAATGGGGTAACGATATCTGTAGATTGGTTTGGTGCAGCAAGCATAACGATCAATGCTGCTTGTGCGGGAACCGGTAGTAGCTCAGGCGGGGGAAGTAGTGGTGGAATGGGCTCTACAAGCGGTGGATGGGGACATTCTTGGTTTGATTTAACTGATTCAAATGGTCAAACAACAGGTCATGGTTTTTATCCTAGCGATCCAGCTGGATTTGAAAGTGTTTTAGGACATGAATATGGAAAAGCTTTTTCTGGAAATGATACTGCCGATTATGATAATCAAAATACTCCATACGCATCGCTGACAATAGATATTACAGATGAACAATTAAAGAAAATTCAAGATTATATTGACAACTATGATAAGAATTGGAGTTTATATAATAATTGTACAGATTATGTAATGGATGCGTTGAGGGCTGCGGGAATTGATATTAGCAGTTATGATTATACTACCGCTGGCGTTGCCGATCCCGATAAATTGCACCAGACAATTTTAGATAAAGGTGGAAGGATTAAAGAATGAAAAGACATTTGTTTCTTATAATTTTTTTTGTTTTTCTGTTTATGCAAACGGCAGAAAGTAAGGAGTATAATAAAATGTTCTTATTTGAATATAAAATCTTGAGCGCTTCGGAAATCAGCAAATTATTTGAAGAAAAGGGAAATGGTGTTGTATCGAAAACAAAGCATGATGATACATTTTACATTTTCGGTTCCGTAAAATTGTCTCCTGAAGCAAATTTTCCGTCAGCA
>SUWF01000002.1 GCA_015061575.1 Lentisphaerota bacterium | reverse complement strand
CAGCACTCCCAGAGTCTGGAAAGCATGTTTGCCCACATTCCGGGTACCTATGTGGCTTATCCCTCCAATCCCTACGATGCCAAGGGTATGATCAAAACGGCAGTCCGTACCAACAATCCGGTGGTCTTCGTTGAAGGTCAGCTGCTCTACAACGTCAAGGGTGTGGTTCCGCAGGAAGAATACCTGATTCCGTTCGGTGAAGCCAACATCGTCCGCTCCGGCGATGATGCCACCATCGTCTGCTGGGGTCCGGCAGTTACCGATGCCGAAAAAGCTGCCGAAAAACTGGCTGCTGAAGGCGTGAATGTGGAAGTTATCGACGTGCGTACCCTGGTTCCGTTTGACTGGGAAGCAGTCTTTGCTTCGGTGCGTAAGACCGGCCGCTGCGTGGTAGTCAGCCAGTGCGTTGATATCGGCAGCTTCACCGGCGAAGTGGTTTCTCAGGTGGTTGCCAACTGCTTTGATGATCTGGATGCCCCGGTCCTCAAGGTCGGCGCCAAGAACGGTATTGCTCCGCAGGCCGTCACGCTGGAAAAGGTCTTCCTGCCCACCGCTGACGATATTGCCGCAGCCGTCAAAGCCACGCTGTAATTTGATTTATGAGGAGATAACTCATTATGGCAACAAAAATTCCGATTCCGAAACTCGGACAGTCCGAAGAGACTGTAGTTATCGATAACTGGAAAGTCAAAGAAGGCGATACCGTCAAGAAGGGCGACGTCATCTTTGAAGTTGAAACCGACAAAGCCGTTTTGGAAGTCGAATCCCAGTTTGAAGGTACCATTTTGAAGATTTTGGTTCCGGCTGGCAAGGAAGTGCCCGTCATGACCACCGGTGCTATCATCGGCGACGCTGGCGAAGCAGTTCCGGCGGATATGCTGGAAGCGGCTCCGGCTGCTGCTCCGGCTCCGGCTGCTCCCGCTCCGGCGGCTGCTCCCGCTCCGGCGGCGGCTCCGGCTCCGGCCGCAAAAGCAGCTCCAGCCCCGGCGGCAGCTGCTCCGGCTCCGGCCGCCCCTGCCCCCAAAGCAGCTCCGGCTGCAGCCCCGGCTCCGGCCAAAGCCGGCAAGCTCAAGGCTTCACCCCGGGCCAAGAAATTTGCCAAGGATTACCTTATTGACCTCAAGAAGGTCAACGGTACCGGCGGCAATGGCCGGGTGACCGAAAAAGACGTGAAGAACTATCTGGAAGCCACCGGATACAATGATCGCAAGATCACTCCGGTTGCGTTCAATCTGGCCAAGGCCGAAGGTCTGGAGCTTTTGGAAATCGAAGGCACCGGCGACAATGGCCGCATCACGCTTTCTGACGTCAAAGTTGCGATCGATTCCCGTCCGCAGCCGATGACGACCATGCGCAAAGTCATTGCGCAGCGTTTGAGCCAGAGCAAGCAGACCATCCCCCACTTCTATGTAACTGTAGCAGTGGAAATGGACAACATCATGGCGTTCCGCAAGCAGCTCAAGAATGACGGCATCAATTTGAGCGTCAACGTGTTTGTGCTCAAGGCCGTGGCTTTGGCGCTCAAGGAATTCCCGCTGGTGAACAGTGTTTGCGACGGCAACACCGTGACTAAGAAGCCGCACATCAATGTTGGCATGGCCGTTTCCATCGACAACGGTCTGGTGGTTCCGGTACTGCGTGATACCGACAAGATGGGTCTGGATGAAATCCAGGAAGAATCCGGTATTCTGGCCGAAAAAGCCCGTGCCGGCAAACTTTCTCCCTCCGACATGCAGGGTGGAACTTTCACCGTATCCAACATGGGTATGATGAATGTGGAAAGCTTTGGAGCGATCATCAACCCCGGCGAAAGCGCCATTCTGGCAGTTGCCAGCGGGGTGCCGACCGCCGTGGTGCGCGATGGCGAAATCGTTGTCCGCAACATGATGAAAATCACGCTGAGCGCTGACCATCGGGTGATCGACGGCAGCATGGCTGCTGCGTTTGTCAACGTCGTCAAGGCCAAACTTGAAGACGCTGAATTGTGGGAAAGCATGATCTGACCGATCGCTTGACTTCAAACAAGTAAAGGGTTGCTGCAAAACCTTACATGGTATGCAGCAATCCTTTTTTTATTTCCTCAAAGCAAATTAGCCGCACTGTAAATTTGCGAAAAAGTTTTTGGCATGATATATTATTCGGATGTAAAAATTATAAATAATGGTGGGTCATGGCTGAACAAATCATCTGGTCGGGTGCGGAGCTGAATTTTGCGATCGGCACTCAAACAATTTTCAATCAGGCGGAGTTTTCGATTTGCGAGGGCGAGAAAGTTGCGCTGGTCGGCCGTAACGGCTGCGGAAAATCCACACTGCTGAGCGTTATCAAAGGCGATTTGCCGCTTCAGGGAGCGGTTATCAACAAGATGCGCAATCTGCGGATAGCTTCGCTGGATCAGGAATTCACCCTGCCCGGCGAATTATCGGTAAAACAGGCCGTCCGCAACGGTCAGGAATTTATCTATCAATTACTGGCTGAGTACGAAAATCCTGCCACGACCACCGCCCGTCACGAAGAGATCGAACACTATCTTACCATGCACGACGCCTGGCACCCGGAAAGTCTGCTGGACGAAGTGATGGATAAATTGCGGCTTGACCGTGGTGATGAACTTTTGCAGAATCTCTCCGGCGGCGAAAAACGCCGGGTAGCCCTCGCCCGGGCTATCGTATCGCAGCCGGATCTGCTGCTGTTGGATGAACCGACCAACCATTTGGATATCGAAACGGTACAATGGATCGAAGAATTTCTGGCCAACTACCGGGGGACGACGCTGTTGGTGACCCACGACCGTTTTTTTCTTGACCGGGTGGCCAATCGGATCGTGGAACTGGATCACGGAAAGTTTTACAGTGTGGAAGGTTCCTACGCCGATTTTCTGGCCTTCAAGGCCGAGCGGGAAGCCAACGAAGATGCGCTGGAAGCCAAACGCAAACATTTTTTGCGTTCCGAAATCGAGTGGGTACGCCGTTCGCCCAAGGCCCGGCTGCGGCGCAATCTGGGCCGTTTGCGCCGTTATAACGAAATCGCCGCCCAATCCGGCCCGGAACGCACCGGCGAAGTGGAATTAGTTATTCCGCCGGGCCCGCGGCTGGGCAATATGTGTCTGGAGATCAAAAACATCTCCAAAAGCATCGGCGGCAAAAAGCTTTTTGAACCGTTTGATCTGGAGATCACCCCGGGGCGCAAGATCGGAGTTGTCGGCTCCAACGGCTGCGGAAAAACCACCTTGCTGCGGGTGATCACAGGTTATCTGGAACCGGATACCGGCAGTATAAAAATGGCACCGCAAGTGGAGTTCAACTACATCGATCAGGGCCGCTTGGTGCTGAACGAGGAACATACTGTTTATGAAGAAGTTGCCGAAGGGCGTGATACAATAAAATTCGGCAGTGCCAGTTTGACTGTGCGCAGTTATCTGCGGAGATTTCTCTTTGAAGACGACCGTATCAACACCCATATAAAATATCTTTCCGGCGGCGAAAAGGCCCGGATAATTCTGGCCAAGATCCTCAAACGAGGCGGTAATTTTCTGATTTTGGACGAGCCGACCAACGACCTGGATCTCTCCACGCTGCGTTTGTTGGAAGAAGCGTTGTCTGAATATGATGGAACCATATTACTGGTGAGTCACGACCGGTATTTTCTGAACCGGATCTGCGACGGGATCATCGGTTTGGACGGCAGCGGAAAAGTATTTTACACGCCCGGCGATTACGATTACTATTTGCAGAAACGACCGGCAGCCGCAGTGGAAGAAAAAAAGCCCGCCGAAAAGCCGGTTACCGCCCCGCCTCCGGCAGCAGCTATTTCCGAAAAGCCCAAAAAGCTGAGTTTTAAAGAACAAACCGAGTTCAAGCGTTTGGAAGAAGCGATCCCGCAGCTGGAAGCGCGCATATCCGAGATCGAAGGAATCTTTCAAGACCCGGATTTTTTCAACAAATACGGCAGTCAGAGCAATGAATTGAACACCGAGTTGGAAAAACTGAAAAGCGAACTGGATCAAGCCAGTGAACGCTGGCTTGAATTAGCCGACCGGATGTAATTACCATTTCTGCAGTATAGTATTTTATGAAAATCACAAGTTGTACTTGTGATTTTCATAAAATATCTCCATAGTGCTATCAAGTTAGTTAAATTATATAAACATAATTTTTTTGCAAATAAACCAGTTTTTTATTTGCAAAAACCTCATTTACAGTATACATTAAGAACGCAGTTCATTTTAACTGTGGCTAATTGACAACCGTTATATTTCAGCAAATGCGATGGAAACCGACCAAGTAGAAATTTTGTGTTTGCTATGAGTCTTTAGATGAAATGTACCGGTAGGATTGTGTCTACACATCTTACCGGCGCTCCTTTGCGGACTCATAGCAGGCTCTTGGTCGGGCCTCCATCGCAACGCTTGGAGCGTTCGGTTATTTTTTATCTCCCGAAACTCTTCAAGCGGACTGTTTTTCGCAGCCAGGTAATGGATAGGATGTACAGTTGCGCTCCAAGAACAAAAAAAGCCTCTAATACAGTTATTCCTTTTCCATTCCAGTGCTAAAACAAGCATTATTTTATTGCCGACAAAGCTATAAAGCAAAACCAACACAGCCGCGAAATTCATTGCTGAATTTCGCGGCTGTGTGTTTTTATATTCTAATAATTTTTATCATAAATATGAAAATTTTTATATAAGCAAGGAGAATAAAAATGAATGTTTTTTTACACAGAATTTCTCATCATAAAGAAATATCTTATCCATTACTGGAGAGAAATATTTTGACAATAGGCTGGAGTGACTTTAACAGTACTGATGGAATTCAGACATTCGATTCCGACTTCCAATACGCTTATGGCGAATTGTGGCGTAGTCGCTATACTCTATACCGGTTTTTATTTGACATGCAAATTGGAGATATGGTTATTGTGCCAAGTTGGGGAACTTTTAGTGTATATAAAATAGAAAGTAATGCTAACAAAATACAATTTTTATCTCAAGAAGATAGAAAAGATTTACAAGATTGGAATGGCAATTATATTAATATCAATGACTCAGGTTACATGACAAATGGCAAAAATATTATTGATTTAGGATTTTTCAGACGAGTCAGTTTAATAGCCAGCAATATTCCACGAGCAGAATATGCAGATAAACAATTAACAGCACGAATGAAAATTCGTCAAACCAATGCCAATATTACAGACTTACAAAAAAACATTGAATCAGCTATTGAAGCTTTTAACAAAAAACAACCTATAAATTTATCCAGTAAATTACTGTCAGAAATACAGTCCTCTGCTTACGAAACAATTATCAGATGGTTAAATCCAGATAAATGGGAAAATTTAATTCGACTGTATTTTGAAAAACTCGGAGCCTCCAATATAGACATTCCATCCAAAAACGAAAATGGTAAAGACGGAGATTCAGATATTATTGCAACATTTGATTCTTTGAAAACAATTTACTACATTCAAGCAAAATTTCATGAAGGTACAACAACCAGTGACTGGGCATTAACCCAAATAAAAAATTATGCAACTTGGAGAGGAGGAACCGATGATTATTCTACAGTATTATGGGTAATTTCATCTGCTAAAGAATTTTCTGATGAAGTAATAAAATCCGCCAGAGAACAATCTATTATTCTTATTTCTGGCATGGAATTTGTAGAAATGTTGCTTAAAAATGGAATTAATGGGTTTAACAAAATTTAACAAGAGGGATTCTCTTCATGAAAAAACACGTTTCATTCATAGTCGCAGGATTGCTTTGCTGCATTCTGACTGGCTGCACATCTTTTGAAGAAGTAAAACAACAGGCTGATAATGGCAATGCTGATATGCAGTTTAAAGCTGCAATGATGCTTTTGGAAGGCGATGGCATTGCTGTTGACCGGCAAGCAGCTGAAAAATATTTAATATCTGCAGTTAAAGCTAAAAACCCATCAGCTGCTTGTTATGTTATCAAAAATATACACAACCATCTAACAGAAGATAAATCTAATTTATTATTAGAGGCATATGATGTCCTTTTTGCGTTAGACGAATATTCAGAATATGACCAAATAAAAACGTTGGGTGCTTACCCTGTTAATATGATCAACTATATCAAGTTTCTTGATAGAAATGGCTACGACAAATCCGCATTTAACGTAAAAAAACATGTGCTTAATAATATAAAAAGATGTCCTTTGAGAGGACGTTACATACGCCAATATCAACATCAAGCACAATCGTTAAAAACATCTTTTGAAATTGCCGAAGAAAAACGCATTGCGGAAGAAAAGCGTATTGCTGAAGAAAGACGCATTGCGGAAGAAAAGCGTATTGCTGAAGAAAGACGCATTGCGGAAGAAAAGCGTATTGCTGAAGAAAGACGCATTGCGGAAGAAAAACGCGCCGAAGAAAAACGCATTGCGGAAGAAAAGCGCATTGCAGAAGAAAAATACGAAGAAGGGTGCATATTGCTGTCCCGTTTAACCAGCAACTCCCGGTCTGTAAAAGAGCAGGAAAAACTTTTGAATACTGCGCTTCAATATTTAAAGGAAGCAATGCAGTATGGAAATATTAATGCTGCTAACGATATTGTAAGATTTCTAATTACAAAATCCGATAAAATACCCGCCCAAACAACTTGGGTATTTAAAGATGAAACTAAATTATTAATGACTGCTATACAAAAAATACTTTCAGCAGAAAGCCCCCAAATAAACCTTTCTCATGTTATATCCTTATATGTTTATAAACTTGAAGTAAATGATTTTTCTCAATCAGCAGTAGAACTGGAAGAATTTGCATATAAAATTAAAAATGCTCAATCTTATGTGAATGACCTCCGTCGCGATATAGCTTGTGCTAAAAATAAAGCAGCGGCAGATAAAGCAGAACGTAAACGACTTGCAGAAAAAAAGCGTCTTGCTGAAGAAAAACGAATTGCGGAAGAAAAACGCATTGCGGAAGAAAAGCGTCTTGCTGAAGAAAAACGCATTGCAGAAGAAAAGCGTATTGCAGAAGAAAAGCGTATTGCTGAGGAACGTAAAAAAGATCCCAAATACAAATATCCCTATTCTGATCTATCTTCCAAACGGATAAAATTCTACAAAAGTTTTGAATCTGGCATAGGCTGGAGCTGGTTTAATGATGGGTTAGTGGCAGACAGACAATTTATACTGGGAGATGAATTAAACTCAATAGGTGTAAGTTATTCAAGACGAGACGTACCGAATGTTGTATTTTGGTTTGCTTTTAACGCTATAGACAAAAAACATCGAATCACCTGTAACAATGGGCCACTTTTTGCATGTTCTATTATACTGAAAGACCCTAATATAAAAGCTGATTCTGTTATAAAAAAGTATAAAAAAGAGTTTCCGGATATCAAGCATAGTCGAAAAAAACAAACTAAAAATAAAGTGGAACAATACATTGAAGGGAATAAATTGTACATAACAATTATTCAACTATCTGAAATACTTGAAAACCAAGATGTAAAAATTACTATTAGCTACAATGATGTTGAATGCAAGTTCCAAGCCCATAGAAAACTCAACGAACAAGAAAAGCAAATGATAGACTCAGCAATTGCTCAAGGCAAAAATTCCATACCTAACTCCTTGCAAATAAAAATAATAGATAAAAAATTAGAAAATCATTTTTTGCAATTTATAAAAAAAGCAGAAGTTCAAGCTAAAAAAGCCCAAGCGGCTGCGGCAGAAAAAGCAGCTGAAAAAGCATTAGATTTCTGATTAATAAATTGGAGTCTATGCCATGGTGGGATAGACTCTGTAATAAACTAAGCAAGTAAATAACTTGCTCAATAGAAAGGATAGATTCATGAGTAACATGGATGTCAACATCACAGTTCAGCAAAGAAAATCCAACGCCCCGTGGATCCTCGGAATTATTGCTTTTGTAATGAGCATTCCGAACGTTCTTTGTGCTACACTTTGTGCGGCAACAGTAGCAGCAGTAGAAAGTGAAACAACAACAGCTACTGATGCAACAGATACTGGAATAAGTATGCTTATTGCTATCGTGCTTTCCAGTATATTGTGCTTTATTTTTTCTTTTATGGGAAAAGGAAAAATATCCCATATTGCAGGAGCTATTGTAATTGTTGGGGCTATTATAATATTAGTCACTGCTATTATAGGCTTTGGTTCCTGGATTTGGGGAGTTATATCTGGTATCCTTTATTTGATTGCCGGTATATTTGCCGTTATAAATAAAAAACGCATTGCATAACATTCACAGGGGCTGGAAATGTGTCAATATATTATTTTTTTCAATCAAAAAATTGGTACATTTCCAATCTTTATCGGAGCGGGACTACTGGCTTTAACATTCTTGATTGCCTATCAAATAAAAAAATTTAATCTTGATAACAATTCAGAAAATAAGATTATGGTCTGTATCCCGCTTTCTGTTTTATTTGGTTGTATAACCGGTTATTTTTCTGACGTTATTTTTCGTGGAGGGATAAAGGCCGTATTTTCTCCTTGGGGATACGGTATGACTTTTTATGGATGGTTGCTTGGCTGCATATTGTTTTATACAGTATACAGCAAAATTCTAAATATCAGAACATCATTTTTATTGAATTTTTTTCTTCCTGCTTTTTCCTTAGCTCAATCGATAGGCCGTGTAGGGTGCTTCTTAGGCGGATGTTGTTTTGGATGCCCCGTGAGTTATGGAGGAATATCATATCCAAAGGGAAGTTTGCCATATTCCATATACAAAGATGCATTGCTGTTTCCTGTTCAATTATGGGAAAGTTTTTATCTGCTTATAGTTTTTTTTATTTTATTTTTTTTAATAAAGTTTAAATACCGGGCTGCTGTATATCTGATAATGTTATCAGGAGGACGTTTTGTATTTGAATTTTTGCGTGGAGATAATCGCGGAAAATTATTTATAGATTTGCTTTCTCCGGCTCAAATTATCAGTTTGAGTATTCTATTTTGTACAATTATTTTCCTTATTAATAAAATTTTTTCTCTAGATTATCGTCAAATAATAAAACAAGTTATTTAATTTTTACAAAACTTGACAAGTAAACTCCCCTGATATATATTGTATCTCAAGTTTTTTTATTTTCCAATAGAAAATTAATAGGATTTTATTATGAACAAGGCTTTTGAACTTTTTACGGCAATTCCCAAATTGCATAATTGCGCTCAGGCGGTTGCTGCCGGAGCCGGAAATAATAAACTTGTTCAGGATATGAGCAGTTGCGGCGGCGGTAAAGCTCCGCTGGGCAGATGCGGCGCACTCCATGCGGCTCTGATGTTGACTCCGGAAAATCAGCATGCCGCTTTGATTGCGGAGTTTGTTCAGCTTGCCGGAGCTGAAAGTTGTCGGGAAATCAAAACTGCCGAACAGCCCTTCCCTTGCGCTGAATGTGTCCGCCTGGCCGCTGAGCTGGTGGAAAAATATCGCTGAAACTGTATAACTATTTCTTGCCGGGGTGCTTTTTGCCTGCCCAAAGCATGTATAATGCAAAAAGCGCCCCCGTCGAACTGGCCAGCACAAAGAGCGTGGTAAATACTATCGGGATTACCGCTGAGGCTGCGCCCGGCAGGCCGCACGCTTTGAATATTTCGACAAATACTGCATCCCGTACGCCGATCCCTCCGGGAGTCAGCGGCAATATTCCGGCCAGTTCGCCAATGCTGCCGGAAAGCAGCGAACCAATCACGACTCCGCTGTCGCAGCTGCCGCTTATTCCCAGCGCAGCAACAGCTATCAGCCATACGGCCAGCACGATCAGCGGAAAGGCTGCAAAACCGGAAAGCAACGTCCAGGCAACAACCGTTTTCCACGCCGGACGGTAAGCTGCCAATGCCTGTTCGATCCGGGAGATCCCCCCCCGGGTCAAGCGGTTGGCCAAGTCATACAGCTTCTTGAAAAAGGCAACTTTAAGAATAATATCGCACCGGAATGCCGCCACAAAACACAACAAAAATACCGGGGCCGCCGCCACCACCACATAGAGCATATCGGCAAAAAATTCCGGCCATTTGACCGGCTGCAGCAAAGCCAGCAACGCTGCCAGCAAAGACAATATAAACAATCCGCACAATCCGCAAAGCCGGTCGATCAGGATCGAAAATACCGCATCAAATTTATGTCCTTCCCCGGTTTTTCCGGCAATCAAAGCGCCCTTGACCACATCTCCGGAAACCGATCCCCCCGGAATAAACAAGGTAAAAAACAATCCTTGCATGGTCAGCGATACTGCATCAAACAAACTTACTTTTACTCCGGCTGCCCGCAGCAGATACCACCATCTTATCCCTGTGAGCAGATTTTGTGCCAGCACCGCCGCAAAAGCCGCCACCAGCCAGACGGGGCGCAAGCCGGTGAAATTTTCGCTTTTCACTCCGGAATGGCGCAGCAATATAACTATTATACCAACGGCTAAAGCTGCCTTTATCAACATACTCAGCAGTTTAAAGCAGCGTTGTTCGCGTATATTTTTCAACTTATTTGACAAATTCAGCAACGGTGATGCCCTTTCTGGAAATAACCTTTTTGAATTGCCAGTTTTTCGGGCATGGCTTATCCTCCAAAGTACGCATTTTTACATAGATGACCCGTTTGTTTCCGGCAGCTTTCAACAAATCCGGCAGCTCTTTATTCTGGTAGTAACGGTGGCGGTATTCCTGCGGATACTTGGTAAAACCATAGTTAAATTCGCCCAAACGCCCCAATACCACCAAATCAGTCCGGTGCAGCACCCACGCCACCGGAGTCGCTGCACTGCGATCAACAACTACTACATCGTCGGCAGAAATTTCCATTTCTTTGAAAGCTTCCCGCAACGCCCGCTCCGGCATCTTATCCGGATTCATCCGGTGATTGAACGCCACGCCGCTGCCCCAGCCGCACACTGTGCAGAAAACCAGCAAAAAAGCACAAATGCGCCACAAAATATACTTTTTGCCACAAAGCAGCCCGCCGATTCCCAGCAGGGCAATCCCCAACGCCACTGCCAGCGGCAGCAGATCCATCGGATCAAAAACCGGCAACTTTTCCACCCACAGCAAACGCCAGATGATCAAAAAAGCCATTGCTGCCACGCCACCAGCAGTCAGCAGCGCCCACATAAAATTTAATCCGCGGGCAAGCCATTTTTCTGTAACTTGCGGCGCAATTTTTACTGCTTCGATCAAACTCCAGGCAATCAGGATCGCCAGCCCGGGGAAGCAAGGCAGAATGTAAGTACCGACTTTGCAGCTGGATATGGAAAAGAGTATCAGCGGCATGACCGTCCAGCACAGTGCAAAACGCACCAAACTATCCTGCAAAAAAGCTTTATTCACCCCCCGATATGACAGCAGCAGCAGCAATCCTCCGGGCATCATACCGCCCAGAAAAATCGGCAGATAGAACCAGAACGGCTCCGGAAAACGGTCATAAGTACCGGAAGTAAAACGCTTGATATGTTCTTCAATAAAAAAATAATTCCAAAAATCCGGTTCCGCTTTCCACACCGCTATACTCCACGGCAACGCCACGGCAACAGCTGCGATCAACGGCAGCCACGGCGTGGTCAAAAACTTTTTCCAATCTTTCTGCCAGATCAAATATGGCGTTATCACCACCACCGGCACTGCAAAAGCCAGAAAACCTTTGAACAAAAATGCCGCTCCGGCCGCCAATCCAGCCAGCAGCAGCCAAGATAATTTGCCGCCCCAGGTGCGGGCTTCACACATCAAATAATAACAGCCGATACACCAGGTCAAAGCCATCGTCAGCTGGCTGTCCAGCACGGCAAATACCCCCACGCCAAAAACCAGCGCAAAACTCAAATAAATCGAACTGGCCAGCGGTGCCAGCCAGCGGTCACGGTTGTGTTTGGCACACAGTATGTAAATAAGCAAAGCCGCCAAGCCAACCGAAAGCGCCGCCGGAAAACGCACGGCAAAAGCGTTTTCTCCAAAGATTTTGAGCGAAAGCGCCGTCCATTGATATCCCAACGCCGGTTTTTCAAAATAGCGAACCCCCACGATCAGCGGCACGACCCAATCGTTCCGGGCGATCATTTCCCGCGGGATCTCGCCATAACGGAATTCATCCGGGCGCATCAGATCCCGATTGCCCAGCGGCAGCAGATAAGCTGCTATATAGACCAGAGCCAGAATCAACAGTGCGATCCCATGAAAGCGGCGGTCGGAAATTTTATTTTCAGTACACATCCAATCAACCTTATTTTCTACTAAACATACACCATTTTCTATTAAATATACACCGGCAAGTTAACCGGCAGTTTATCTTGAAATTATATTTTCTTAATCCTGGAGGTGATTTCCCTGCGGCAGACTTACCCAGATAAAGGTACCCTCACCGGGCTGGCTGGAGAGTTCTATCACCCCGCCGTGGGCGTTGACAATAGCCTGCACCAGGCTCAACCCCAAACCATTACCCGGCAGAGAACGGCTGCTGTCCGCCCGGTAAAAACGTTTGAACACCTGTTTGGATTCTTCTTCTGTCATACCGCAGCCGGTATCCCGCACGCTCAAATTGACCGCCGAGCGCTCCAGCTGCAAATTAACATCCACCAGCCCGCCATCGGAGGTGAACTTGATTGCATTATCCAGCAAATTGGCAATCATTTGTTGAATTTTAGTCCGGTCGCCGCAGATTTTCACCTGCATTTCCGGCACCCGGCAGCGGAGTTGAATATTTTTCTGCTCAGCCAGCATGGAAAACAGTTCGATCGACTGATCCAACAGCTGCGCCAGATCAAATTCTTCCAGATGCAATTTATTGGTTCCGGATTCGGTTTTGGTTATATCCAGCATGGTGTTGATCAACGTAAGCATCCTTCGGCACTCTTCAACATTGGCGGCAAACGCATCTTCGTAGGCCTGTTGATCCATATTGCCGGTAACGGCCAACTCCGCCCGCCCCAGCATCCGGGTCAACGGAGTGCGCAAATCGTGGGCGATGTTGTCAGAAATAGTCCGCAGCTCATCCATGAGTTTTTCGGTATTGCCGATCATGGCGTTGAAATTTTTCATCATCCGGTCGATTTCGCTGCCGGAATTGTGCGGCATGACCCGGCGGGAATAGTCCCCATTGGCAATCGCATCTGCAGCTGCACTCACCGCATCAACTCCCCGACACAACCGCCACGCTATCAAATAACTGCAAATAAAACTCAAAAACAGCACCACTCCGGCAGCCCCGGCAAAGAATATCATCATGCGTTCAAAACCGCTGTCGAAGTCATGCAGACTGCGGGCCGCCGCCACTATCCGGTTATCGGGCATGATCCGGTAAGCTACCCGCAGCCGGTGACGTTCAAGCTGGATAATTTCGTATCGTTCCCGGCGACCGATTTTATACTGCAGCTTGCTTATCCACTGCATATCTCTGGCCGAAACCGATGATCCGAAAACATTTTTATCATTCAAGTTGCATATCCAAAAGTAGTTGAGCTGCCGCCCGTCATCCGGCATCTGCCGGGTAAATTCCTGAATATGTTTTTCGGAGTCCGCCGGACGGGTTATATCGGTAAATATCCACTTTCCGTCACTGCCCAGCACCGCCGTTTTGACTTGATTTTGAACCTTCCCCAAAGCCAGTTTGGAATCGCTCTGCACGCCTTCAAACGCCAGATAAAGCTGAAATCCCGGCATTATTTTCTGTAATCTGACGCCCAGGCGCTTAAAATCCTTGCGGTCACATGCAGTATAATCCACCGGCAGAGCTTTGCCGGTCATATATTCATAACCCAATCGGGATACCGTTCCGGCAAGATCCCGATCCATAAGTGTATACAGCTCAAGTTTGCTGTAAAAAAACACTACCACAAACACCGTTGCAAACGACAAAGTCAACAATCCGGCGTAAACCGTGGCGATCCGCAGCTTTACGGACTTGAAAAACGGCAATTTAATCCAAGGCATAGCCAAACCCCCGCACAGTTCTGATCATTTTCTTTTCAAATGGTTTATCTATTTTTTCGCGCAGCCGGAAGATCCCGGCTTCCACGATATTGCTCTGAGTATCAAAATTATACTCCCAGACATGTTCAAGAATCGTCGTTCTGGATACCACCCTGCCCCGGTTGCGCATCAAATATTCCAGCAGCTGAAACTCCAGCGGCTGCAGCTCAATATTGACTCCACAGCGGGTGACTTTGCGGCTCAAAAGATCCATCACCAGATCTCCGACCGTCAAAGTCGTCGGTTCCGCTGTCTGCGAGGCCCGCCGCAGTAAAGCCTGGATCCGGGCCAACAGCTCAGCAAACGAAAAAGGCTTGGCCAGATAATCATCGCCGCCCTTTTCCAACCCTTTGATCTTGCTTTCTACTGAATCTCTGGCACTCAGTACGATTATCGGCAGCGTCAATCCGGCATCGCGCACCTCGCTTATCAGCGATAGTCCATCCAGCTTGGGCAGCATAATATCCACCACCGCCAGATCAAAAGATCCGCTGCGCAAATTAATGAGCCCTTCAAGTCCATCGGCAGCGTGTACGCACCGGAACCCGGCCTGGCTTAAACCGGCACTTATAAATGCCGCAGTATCGTGGTCATCTTCAACGATCAATATACGCATAAAAAACCTGTTTTTTCAACTGTTTCCGGCCATTTGCAGCTAAACCGGAAGTTATGTCAACTGTACAATATAGCATTTCCGAAGAATTTTGCCAAATATTCCGCAATATTAACAAAAAATAATCTTGAAATAATCTTTTATTCAACCTGACAGATTAGATTATGTTAAAGCGGTAAAAAAATTGACTAAAGATTTTTTTCAGATTTGATAATTGCAATATTGCGGTTATATTATACATTATTGTTGTATTTTAGGAGATTGGCAGAAAAATGAGCAATCAGGAAATCACACTTTCAATCGTTATACCGGTGTACAATGAAGAAGAAAATCTGCCGGAGCTTTTGAGCCGTACTATTGCCGCAGTGGATAAACTCAATACCCCCTGCGAAATAATTCTGGTTGATGACGGCAGTCGGGATGCCTCGCAGCTGATGATCTGCCAGGCCGCCGAAGAAAATCCAGGCCGAGTGGTTGCCGTGGTGCTTTCCAGCAACTTCGGCCAGCACGCAGCAGTTACGGCCGGTTTGGAAGTATCCAGCGGCAAATACATCATAACTATGGATGCAGACTTGCAGAACCCCCCGGAAGAAATCGGCAAAATTCTGGATAAAATGCGTGAAGGCTACGATGTTGTCGGCTCGATCCGCGAAAACCGTCAGGATACATTTTTCCGCAAATTTGCTTCCAAATGCGTGAACCGCATGGTTCGCAAACTCTGCAACGGCCGTACCATGCAGGACTATGGCTGTATGTTGCGCGGTTACAGCCGCCCGGTGATCAACGCCATCTTGCGCTGTCAGGAACACGGCAAATTCATCCCCATGCTGGCAATGAGTTTTGCCCGCAACGTCTGCGAAGTGGAAGTCAAACACGCTGAGCGCACCGCCGGGGTATCCAAATACAATCTTTGGAAATTGATCGCTTTGCAGTATGACCTGCTGACCGGAACATCGGTTTTTCCGCTGCGGCTGCTGACTGTCTGCGGATTTCTGGTGGCTTTGTTCGGAGTATTTTTCGGGATAGTTATTTTTATAATGTCGCAAATCGACAAGCACTGGGGGGCCAACGGCATCTTTGCGCTGTTTGCAATTCAGTTTGTCTTTACCGGCGGCGTGCTGGCAGCGTTGGGGTTGATCGGCGAATATATCGGCAAAATCCACCTCAACACCCGGGCCCGGCCGCAGTATTTTATCGAATTTGTCAAAGGAAAAAACCACAATAACGCTGGAGAAAATAAATAATGAAAGCTATTGTCTTAGCCTATCACAACATTGGTTGCGTCGGCATTGAAGAATTGCTCAATGCCGGAGTCGAAATTCAAGCTGTGTTCACCCATCAGGATAACCCCAACGAAAATGTGTGGTTCCGCTCCGTAGCAGAACTGGCGGCCCGCAAAAATCTGCCGGTCTATTCGCCGGAAGATATCAACCACCCGCTGTGGGTAAGCCGGATCAAAGCCATGCAGCCGGATGTGATCTTTTCGTTCTACTACCGCAACATGGTCAAGCAGGATATTCTGGATATTCCGCCCATGGGCTGCTTGAATCTGCACGGTTCGCTGCTGCCCAAATACCGGGGCCGGGTGCCGCTGAACTGGGCGATCGTCAATGGCGAAAAATCTACCGGCGTAACACTGCACTACATGACCCGTAAAGCTGATGCCGGCGATATCGTTGCCCAGCAGGAAATTGCTATCGAAGATAATGATACCGCTAAAGATCTGCATCTGAAGGCCGCTGATGCCGCCCGGGATATGCTCAAAAAAACCTTGCCGGAAATCATCGCCGGTACCGCCAAACGTACTCCGCAGGACGAAAGCAAGGCCACCAAGTTCGGCGGTCGCAAACCTGCTGATGGTTTGATCGACTGGAGCAAGAGTGCGGACGAAATCCGCAATCTGGTGCGGGCTGTTACCATGCCCTACCCCGGAGCGTTCAGCTATTATGCAGCCAAAAAGTATCTTTTCTGGGAAGTAAGCAAAGTTGCCAACAGCACCAATGCCAAACCCGGCACAGTTATTTCCACTGATCCGTTGGTCATCGCCGCCGGCAAAGATGCGGTCAAAGTTGATTTTGCCCAGCAGGAAAACGGCATTTACAGCTCCGGAGCCCAGCTGGCCAAAAATTCCCGTTTTGTGGAAAAAATGACCTTTACCAACAGCGAACGCCCGCCGCGCACCGATCGCAAAAAGGTGTTGATCCTCGGCGTGAACGGTTTTATCGGCAGTGCCATCAGCAGCCGTTTGCTGGAAGACGGCAAGTATGAAGTCTATGGTATGGATTTGCGGAGCAATTACATATCTGACATCATCAATCACCCCAATTTCCATTACTTTGAAGGCGATATTCAGATCAACCGCGAGTGGATCGAATACCACATCCGCAAGTGCGACATCGTGCTGCCGCTGGTAGCGATTGCCACTCCGATCGAATACACCCGCAATCCGCTGCGGGTATTTGAACTGGATTTTGAAGAAAATTTGCGCATCGTTCGGTTGTGCCACAAGTACAACAAGCGCATACTCTTCCCCTCCACCAGCGAAGTTTACGCCATGTGCGATGACGAAAACTTTGATGAAGACAACTCCCGGCTCATCCTCGGCCCCATCCGTATGCAGCGTTGGATCTATTCCTGCAGCAAACAGATGCTCGACCGGGTGATCTGGGCCTACGGCACCAAAGGACTCAAGTTCACCTTGTTCCGGCCGTTCAACTGGATGGGCCCCAAACTTGACAGCCTTAACTCCGCTCGTCTGGGCAGCAGCCGTGCCATTACCCAGTTGATCCTCAATCTGGTTCAGGGCAATCCGATCCAGCTGATCGACGGCGGTTTGCAGAAACGCTGCTTTACGCACGTTACTGACGGTATTGAATGTCTTTTCCGCATTATCGAAAATAAAGACAACCGCTGCGACGGCAAGATCATCAATATCGGTAATCCCGATAACGAAGCGAGCATCAAAGAATTGGCCGAAATTCTGGTCAAACACTTTGAAAAACATCCGCTGCGTGACAAGTTCCCGCCGTTTGCCGGATTCAAGGAAGTCGAAAGCGGCACCTTCTACGGCGAAGGTTATCAGGATTGCCAGCACCGCAAACCCAGCATCAAAAATGCCTGGCGGTATTGCGACTGGAAACCGGTGGTCGAACTGGAAGATTCGGTCAAAGAAACGCTGGACTTCTTCCTGCAGCAGGCAGTTGACAGCGGTGAATTTACCGACAAATAAGAATCACCAGAAAGCCGGTCTTTGCGACCGGCTTTTTTGGGCAATACAGGATACAGTATATTATGAGAGATACATTTTTACCTTTTTCCAAACCGTGCATTACCGAAGCGGAGATCGCCGCCGTAGGTGATGTGCTGCGTTCCGGCTGGATCACCACCGGCCCTAAAGGTGCGCAGTTTGAAAGTGACCTCAAAGCCTATACCGGAGCCAAAGACGTGGTTTGTATGACCAGCGAAACCAGCGTCATGCAAACTTTAGTGCGGGCCATCGGACTCGGCCCGGGCGATGAAGTTATAACCCCGTCGATGACCTGGGTTTCCATGGTCAATATCACCGCATTGTGCGGAGCAACCCCGGTTTTTGTGGATTGCGACAAAGACACCCTGATGATCACTGCTGAAGCGATCGAAAAAGCCATCACCCCCCGCACCAAATTGATCGTGCCGGTTCACTTTGCCGGGGCGATTCTGGAACTGGATAAGATCCGGGAAGTGGCTGCCCGACACAATATCATGCTTTTGGAAGATGCTGCCCACGCTCTGGGCGGTGAATTCAAGGGCGAAAAAATCGGCAAAAAAGGGCATGTGATGTTTTCGTTCCACCCGATCAAAAACATCACCACCGGTGAAGGCGGCATGTTTGCTACTGATGATCAGGCACTGGCCGACCGGATGCGCAGTTTGAAGTTCCACGGTCTGGGCGTGGATGCCTACGACCGGCAGACTCACGGCCGGGCTCCGCAGGCGCAAGTAGTGGAGCCGGGATTCAAATTCAATTTGCCGGATATGCAGGCGGTTTTGGGTATTGGCCAGCTGGCCAGAGTGGACGAAATGAACCGCAAACGCGGCGAAATCATGAATTGCTATCTGGATAAGCTTGCCGGTATCGAAGAACTTATTCCGCTTAAACGCCCCGACTATGATTTTGTTCACGCCCACCATCTGATGGTCGTGCGGCTGGATATAGATAAAGCTGCTATGAGCCGGGATGATTTCATGAGCGAACTCAAAAAACGCAATATCGGTACCGGTCTGCACTTCCGCTGCGTGCATTTGCAGAAATATTACCGGGAAACGATGAACTGCCAGCGTGGGATGCTGCCCAATACAGAATACAACAGCGACCGGATCCTTTCGCTGCCGATGTTCCCGGATATGACCGAACAGGATCTCAATGACGTGGTCGATGCCATCAAGGATGTATTGAAAAAATGAAAATCGCTTTGCGGGTAGATGTTGATACGCTGCGGGGAACCCGTTACGGTGTTCCGACGCTGCTGAAAATCATGGCCAAACATCAGGTCAAAGCCGCATTTTTCTTTTCGGTTGGTCCGGACAATATGGGACGGCACCTCTGGCGATTGCTGAAGCCGAAATTTTTCTGGAAAATGCTCCGCACTCCGGCGGCCGGACTTTACGGCTGGGATATAGTTTTTATGGGAACTGCCTGGCCGGGACCGAAAATCGGCAAACGCTGCGCTCAGGTTTTGCGCGATTGCGCCGCCGCCGGTCACGAAATCGGGCTGCACGCCTGGGATCACCAGTCCTGGCAGGCTAAAATCATGAAGATGCGTCCGTCGCAAATCGAACGGCATCTGCAAATGGCCTATGATACGATTTGCGAAATCACCGGGCAAGCTCCGGTTTGTTCAGCGGCTCCCGGCTGGCGGTGCAGCGAAGAAGCGTTGTTGATCAAAGATAAATTCAACTTTAAATACAACAGCGACTGCCGGGGCGATTCGGTATTTACTCCGGTGGTTGACGGCAAGCTGTTGACCACGCCGCAGATACCGCTCTCTATGCCGACCTACGATGAATTGCTGGGCAATAACGGCGTCACCAACGATAATTACAATGAGCGGCTGTTGGAGTTTGCCAAACCCGATGCTATGAATCTGCTGACCATCCATGCGGAAGCGGAAGGCGGCATTTGTGCGGAGATGTTTGATAACTTCCTGACTTTGTGCAAAGAACGCAATATTGAAATTATTCTGCCAAGTGCCCTGCTGTCGGAAAACGCTCCGACGGGTTCGATCGTACAGGGCGAAATCCCCGGCCGGGAAGGCAATTTGGCAATTCAGCAAAAAATTTAATAAATCGACACAATATTTTGTATGTTGTAATCATTGTATGTAGTGTAAGCAGTAAAGCTTGCAAAAAAATGTGGTTGCAGCCGTTGTAAAAAGATGGTATATAAAAACAAAAGGATCATACAATGAGAATATTGCGTTTATATCCGGCATTGCTTTTGGGATGCGTAATGGCCTGCACTTCCTATTTGTCTGCTGACGACACAGTTCCGCAACATCCGGAACGCCCGCAGCGTCCGCAGGAAATGCGCAGAAATATGCCCCGCCGCAATCCGCTGATGGCTATGGCCCGGCTGGTACCCGGAGAGCTGAAAGCTTATCAGAGCAATCCAACACCGGAAAATTATGCTGCTTTGGAAAAAGCTTTAGATACGGCTGTAAAAGCCAATACCGCCAAACAAAAGGCCCGGTTGGAAAAACAGATAGCTGAATTGGATAGCAAACAAGCCAAGTTGGCCGCTGATTTTCTTAAACAGGTAAAATCCGGTGAATTTAAAATGCCGGAACGCCCGCAGCGTAAAAGAGATTTCAAGCGCCCGGGCAAAGGTTTTGACGGCAAGCGTCCGCCCAGACCGACTGAAGATTGACCCATCCCCTCCCACGCCTGATACCGGCGGACGCCCTGTCCCCGGTATCAGGCATCTTTTTTTTCCGGCAAACGTAATTTTGTTGACAAAACTTCTTTATGCAATCAACCTCAACAGGAGTTTTGTCATGTTAAAAATCAATTGTTTTTTCGGTGGGATCAGCATATTGCTGTTATCCGGATGCAGCAGCAATTCGCAATTTATCCGTAGCGCTTCCGGCAAAAACCTTGATCTGTCCGGATATTTTATGCTGGGCGAACTGGAGTCGGTCAACACTCAAACCGCCTCGCCACTGGGTCGTCTGCTTATCGGCAGAGTCAATTACAAATCCCGCAAAGTGGCGATCCCATCTGACCAGAAAGTTCCCACCGCCGGTTACTTCAAAGCCACCGGCACCCAAACGTTTTTCGGCACCCGGGAAGTTATCATTGAGTACGACTTTACGGCCGAAAGTCCTGCCGCCGCTGCCGCTATTCAGCAAACTATGCAAGAACAAATGCAAAACACCTCACCATTGCTGATGCAGGAAAAATAACCGGTTTATTTGCAAAAAAACAACCTTGATATATATTATATCCCGCTTATTTATCAATGTTAAAAGGATCATTTGTCATGAAGTATTTGTTTTATCTGCTGCCCGGCCTGCTAAATTTAGTTATGGGGCTGTTCTTTTTCATTACGGCCAAGCGTTTGGCCGATGCCGGAGCCTCATCACTGGCAGTTACGGCAACAACGGCTATTTGGGCACTTATCTACTCGGCGGCATCTTTTATGATCGGCAAGTACACTACTCGCAGCAATGCTGTCAAAATCATGCTGATCAGTCAGTTTATCCTGCTCGGATCGATTTTGGGGCTGTTATTTTCTCCGGATGTAAAAATGCAATACCTCTGGCTGCTGTTTACCGGATTGGGTACGGGACTGTTTTTTGCGCCGTTCCAAACCGTGGTAAAGATGTTTGAAAAGGTCGAAATATCCACAGAAACTTTTGCCCGCAGTGCCGGATTTTATACCTGTTCATGGAGCATCGGACAAGGTTGCGGGCAGCTGCTGGTCGGAGTCATCTGGGGCGCCTTTGATCCGCTCAACGGTTGGAAATACTGTTACATGATAAATATTGCCGTGCTGCTGGCGGTTATCGGCACTTTACTGATCATGGCCAAATTCATCCGGAAAAAGCTGGCGGAGGCTCCGCAAAACAACTTGCCAGATAACGCTCAAGAGCAGCACATCCCCTCCCCCGGCGGCCAGCCGGATATTATGAAAGCGATCTGGTTCATGGCGCTGGGCGGATTTTTGGGCGTAGGTATGCTGCGGGCATATCTGCCGGATTACTGCACTAAAACGCTGGATTTGTCCACCTCGACTCAGGCGTATACGCTTACTTTGATCAATCTGTTTCAGGGGGCGATCGCCCTGTGCTGCATCAAATCCCGCCGCTGGCCTTTCCGGCCGTGGGGACTGCTGGGAGCCTCGGTTCTGTGCATAGCATCATTGCTGATAATGGGCTCGACCGGCAGCGGAGCCATGGCGCAGATCGCTGCGGCCATGTTCGGGTGTTTCAGCGGCTTGCTGGCATTCAACATGACATTCCACGCCCTGGCCAATGCCGATAAAAGCAGCCGCTACGCAGCCGGCAACGAAACTATCGTGGGCATAACCTCCATCCTTGCCCCGATCAGCGCCGGCTGGATAGCAGACATATCCACTCCACAGCTGCCATTTTATATACTTATATTGATCATTGGCTGCTGCGCAGTGATTTTTACATCACAGACCTGGAAACACCGCAAATTTTAACACAAAAAAGCCGTGGCAATTTTTGACAATGCCACGGCTTTTTTTATTTACCGCAATTTATCAGCGCATACACCCCACCACTTGCGTCAGGATAACGTATTTATCAGCTGGCAGTTTGAGTTCTTTGGCCCAAACGTTTTTATCGAAACTGCCGCAAACCACGGTACCAAGTTTATAACCGGCGCAATACAAATACAAATTCTGCATGATCGCTCCGGCTTCCATCGCCACATAATGCGCACCTTTTTCGCCGAATTTGCTTTGATCGGCTACCATCACGACCACCACCGGCGCTTGAGCGCCCATCTTACGGCTGTCGGAAGCACTGCGCAGATCTTTGCTGACAACCTTCTGCAAAACGTTGGTTTCCCGATTATGCTTATATACTCCGTCAGACAGAGCCACATACAGCTCGATCGTATAAATGCCCCGGGCAGCGGGGATCGTCAGCTTGCCATTATCACGATTGACCCCGTTGGCGGCCCATAAAAGATTGGATATATCCAGCGCACTCAGATCTTTCCGGCTGAAAGTCCGGCTGGTACGCCGCTCCTTGAAAGCACTCTTTAACGATACATTGCCTTTAAGATTGGGCTGCGGCAGCTGGATATCGCCATTTTCCTCGTTGGCCCACGCTGCAATACACAATAAACTTACAATAGCGCAAACAAACTTCTTCATAAAAACTCCTTCCATTATGTTTGCTTATATACATTGCTATACAATAGCACAAGATTTATATTTTTTCAATTTTTGCCATATTTTTTTCTTTCTCCCGGCGGCATTGCATCAGATATCTGCCCGGAGGAATACCAAAGTATTTTTTGAACGCTTTGGAAAATTGATAACGGTCAGCAAAACCGAATTTCTCCGCCGCCTCCGCAATATCCATTTGCTGTTCCAGCAGCACTTTGCGGGCCGCATTCAAACGCATATTCAAAAAATACTTCTGCGGAGTTATTTTCATATCCAGCCGGAAAACCCGGTAAAAATTATTCAGCGACATACCCACCATTCTGGCGAGCCTGCTGTTGTCCAAGGTTTTATCCAAATGCCGACTTGCGATTTGCAATGCTTTGCGTATGCGTTGATCACCCGCCATTTTGCCGCAATTCAAAGCTTTTTCCGGCAGCAGCGCCAAATACTCCATGATCATGACCCGCCAATAAAGCTGCCGCTGCAGCGCACTGCATCGGTGATATTGCGCAAAAAAACGTTTGGCCGGTTCCGGATCCAGCCGATAGATTTGATTAACGGGCCGGTCGAAAGGTTCCCCGACTTCAAAGTGTGTATAAAAATGTTCGAATTTACGGTCCGAAAAACCGGAGATCGTAGTAAATGCCGGAATCATATAAGCATAACTGCTGTCGGCAATGTACTCCTGCGTGCCGCAAATGATCCTTGCCCCGGGAGTAGGGTTCCAGAACAGCATCCAGTTGGGGTGGATCACTTGATCACAATTCCACTGCACATGCTCCAGATATTGAGCAATATGGATTTTTAATTCAAGTTCATTGCCCGCTGTATTGCTTAATTGTTTTTTGGTAGTATTTGACATTTTATATTAAATTTTCCAACATTTACTTTTCATCATTTTGCTTTATAATATATAGCAGACAGGCTGTTTATTCCAATTTAAGCAGCATAAAAAACTATAAATTTTTTAACATATTCAGGAGAGATTTATATGAAAAATGATCACCGCTTCTGGCTCTGGGGCTATGTGCTGGAAAAAGTTCCGGGCAAAGCCTTCTTCGTAGACGGCACCACCAGCTGCAGTTTGGAAACTGCCGCCGATTACCTCAATTGCGACAACCTCTTTTGGATGAATCCATTGCACAGCATGGATGCGCTCAACGATTTTCAGTGCGAACTTTTGAGCCGTTTCGGCACCGTTATCGGCGGCTTGACGCATATCGAAGCTAACGGCCCCGGGCTGGGCAACTGGCAGATGTATTACCGGGAATCGGCCATCAAGCTGGCTAAACTCTCGCTGCGCTATCCGAATATCAAAGGAGCGATCATCGACGATTTCCGCTCCGCTGTCGGCCCCTCCAAAAACATGACCGATGAAGAGCTCCACGCTGTTTATTCGAGCATGAAAGAGATCAATCCGGCGCTGAAACTTTATCTGGTGCAATACCACACCACGCAGGATATCCGCAAGCTGGAAACCTGCCGCAATGACTTTGACGGACTCACCCTCTGGAGCTGGAACTCCACGGATTATTTCTGGGATGCGCTTTATCATGAATCCATCCGGGTCGTGCGGGAACATTTTCCGGATAAAGAACTTATTCAAGGTCAGTTTATCCATGCTTACGGCGAAGGCAACTTTGCGCAGCCCATGGATCAACTCAAGAAGCAGTGCAGCAAATTTGCCTACAGCCTTGACCGTAAAAACATCGACGGCTGGTGTGCCTTGCAAAGCGGCTGGTTCTGCCGTGAAGATCACCGGGAACAGGTGGAATACCTGAAAAACTTCTGGGATTGGTACCGCAACACCCGCACCATCCGCTAAAACGGCTTAATCCTGACTGCTTTGAGCATTGTTCAAAGCAGTCTTTTTTATGCGCTGCACCAGACCGGTGTACCTTACTTCGGCCCGGAAATTGGCTGTGGCCATTTCCAACGCTTTGCGCCCGCCGATGAGGATCAAAAGTTTTTTAGCCCGGGTCATAGCGGTGTAAAGCAAATTTCTCCCCAGCATCATGTAGTGCTGAGATAGCATGGTAATGATCACTACCGGGAACTCACAGCCTTGCGATTTATGCACAGTTACAGCATAAGCGTGAACCAGTTCGCTGAATTCATCGGAAGTATATTTTATCAAACGTTCGTTATCAAACTTTACCGCAATGACCCGCTCCTTGGCATTGATATAGCGAATGATGCCCATATCGCCGTTGAAGACATTTTTATCGTAGTTATTGACAGTCTGCATAACTTTGTCATCTAATTTAAATACCCGTTCGCCGACTTCAAGCGACTCTTTGTTTCCGCCGTTAAGAATCGCCTGCAGCTGCTGATTCAAGCTGACGGTACCGCATTGGCTGCGGTTCATGGGAGTAAGGATCTGCACTTCATCCATCGGATCATAACCAAAACGTTCCGGAATACGTTTCAGTAATTTTTCCACCACCTTGACAGCTGCCGCCGGATCATCCTGATCTATCCAATAAAAATCCCGCAGTTCGCCGTCCTCTCCGCCCTGCCCCGCCAACGGCAGCAAGCCCTGATTGACCCGGTGCGCATTGGTAATGATCAAACTTTCGCTGCCTTGCCGGAAAATTTTAGTCAACCGGCATACTGCAAAATATTCCTGCGCCTCCAACAGATCACCCAAAACCCGGCCCGGCCCGACCGAAGGCAGTTGATCGGCATCGCCAATAAGTACCAGACTGGCTCCGGTGCGCACCGCCCGGAAAAGCGCCAGCGCCAACGGCAGATCCAACATGGATACTTCATCGACCAGCAGGATATCCGTTTCCAAAGGTTTATCCTGATTGAACTGAAACTCATTCAGCTCCGGTTCATACCCCAGCAAACGGTGCAATGTTCTGGCATTTTCGCCGGTGGCCTCGCTGAGTCGTTTGGCGGCCCGCCCGGTCGGAGCCGCCAGCGCCAGACGCAAATTGGCCCGTTTGGCCCGGCGCACGATTTCGCTCAAAACGGTGGTTTTCCCCACCCCGGGACCGCCGGTAATGATCACCAGCGGAGAAGCCCCAACAGCTTCCACTGCCGCTAACTGTTCATCCGAAAATTTCATTCCATCCCGGGGCGCAAGTTTTTTCATCAACCGTCCGGAAAATTTTTCCACCGTCGCCAGTCGTTTGATATGCCGGGGCAATTCACACTCATATTTTAACAGATATGGCAGATAAACCATATTTTCGTCCATGATCAACCGGTGTTTGGTCAACGCAATCCCCAATGCCGTCAAGGCGGCAGTTTCGTCGATCTTCAGCAGCTCGCTGATCCCTCTGAGCAGCACATCCTGCGAACAGCAGCAATGACCGTGCTGGGATTGCGTTTCCATAGCGTAGATTGCTCCGGCGCACAACCGCTCCGGCGAGTCCGGCTGAATCCCCAAACTGGCGGCGATCTGGTCCGCTTTGGCAAAACCGATGCCATCGACTTCCTGCGCCAGTTTGTAAGGATTGCTGCGGACGATTTGTGCAGCGTTATCGCCATACCGCCGGAAGAGCCGGGCACAATATGCCGGACTTATTCCGAGCCCTTGCAGAAAAATAGCCCCGTTACGCCTTTCGCCATACTTTTTCCAGGCCTCCCGGATGGCAGTGACTTTTTTCATCCCCATTTTGGGGATCTCCCGCAGCCGGTTGGGGTGATTAGTCAGAATATCAGCGGTCTGCTCGCCAAAGTAATCCACAATGGCTGCGGCCGTCCGTTCGCCGATACCGGGAATGATCCCGGAGGCCAGAAAACGCTTCAGACCGATCCGGCTTTCGGGCAGCACAGCCGCAATTATATTGGCTTTGAACTGGCGGCCGTACTCCGGATGTTCGACCCACTGCCCGGAACCTTCCACATACTCTCCGACTGCAATATTTATGCCGGTACCGCACATGGTTTCGGTCTTACGCTCCGGAGTCAGGACACGGATCACGCAATACTGATTATCCGGATTGATAAAAAGTATCCGCACGACCTCTCCGGCCAGTTTGGTGACTGGTTCCGTATTGTTTTCCTGCTCCGGAAACGGCATATTACATATTGTCCAAAAGCGCAGTAAAGTTACCGACCGCGTCAGCAAGCCCGCCCGGATAAGCTGCGCCGCCGCCCAGCGTCATAAATCCGCTGAAATTGTGGCAGCGCAATATGGAAATAAGCTCCTTGACTTCACCATTGCCCTGCGCCAGTGCCGCCGCCCGGCCATCCCAGGTTTGATCCACCAAATCCAGCTGACAGATGGTCTTGATAAAACGGCCCAGCTTGTAGGATTGCAAAAATGGCATCTCGCCAGCCAATACAAAACCGGCCGGATTAAAGACCATACTGCAATCATTGCTGGCGGCAGCCCGGTGACGGTTGAGTTTACCGGCAGCACAAACCGCACCTTGATTGGTATTGAAAAAGTCCACCTGCAAACCGCCATTGATTGCCGCACAAGCTGCGTTGATACTGTCGTTAAGCGGCATGATCAATTTCTTGATTCCCGCGGCTGCGGCCAGATCAACGAGTTTCTGCGCATCTTCCGGCACGCTGAAAACCCGTCCGGCAGATATTTCGATATTTTCAGCAGCCAATTCATTGGCCCAGCCGGTAAGTTTTTCGGCACTCCAGCTGTACCACGCTTTGCCTTGGATATAATCCAATTCGATATATTTTACGCCGCAGCGTTTAAGGTTTTCGATCATTTCCGGCACATAACGACCGGCCAACCGGGAAGATGCCGCCAGCATGAATGACTCTTTATTGTCGATCCGGTCAGCAAAAATCGCCGCCCGCTGCCGCACGCAATCGGCGCAAGCAGGATTGTTGCAAAGCACAAAAGCCGGATCACTGCTGCCGACCGCCAAAGCAATTTCATACATTTCTCTGGCCCGGATCAACCGGACTTCCGCATTGCCGATGCGGCTGCGGGTCATGGCCGGTTCCAACAGCGGATCCAGCCCGATAAAATCCCGATGCGGCCCCGGATAGAACTTCCAGCTCTTGGTCACTTCTTCGCCTTCCGGCGTAGTAAAAGTACGGGTGGCAGTATTCATATAAGGCAGTTCCAGCAGAGCTTCCACGCTGTGCAAGGTAGTGTTGCGATCCTGATCGACCCCCAGCAAACAAATATATCCGTTGCGTTCAGCGATCCGAGTAAAAGGTGTATCGTGGCCGTGGGCGGTTTCGGCTTTCCAATGATCTTTGCAAAGCGCCTCGGCGTCCTTGCCGATCGCAGCCAGCGTACCGACCGGACAGGGACTGATAACAGCATTGGGCCGATTTTTTACTTCATCAGTCAAAATACCCAATGCGCCAAAAACCGGCACCAGCAGAGTACCATCTTCGCCCAGCACTTCCAGAAAAGCATCAATGACAGCCGCCGGGCCGCCGTCAACCTTCCCCAAGCTTATCAGCGAACTGTGCAGCAGTACAATATCACCATTTTCCAATCCCATCGAACGCAAAGAATCGGCTATATCACTTTGTTTAAGCATAATAAAAACTCCTCTGTTTAATTTGTTTTTTCAGCCCGACTTAATATACCATAAATGACCGGCAAATACAAATTTCTATTCCCCGGAGCCGGCAAATATTTACAAGAAAGCCCGGTCTGATATATTTCCTGATAAGAAATAACTGTTTTTTTTACCCGGCAAGTGGCAATCCTTGTTCCCTGTGCTATTTTAATTCAGAGAGTTGATTTCAAGCGTCATTCCCAATTATCGCTAATAAGTTTGACAGCCTGAAAAGGCAGCGGCTTTTCAGGACTATTGGAATCATTTCTTTAACAGTGAATTTATCTTGATCAGGAGTAACAGATTATGAGTTTCAGAATTGGTATTTGGGATCATTGCCGCTATGTGGTCAACCGTCAACAACCTTATGACGAAATCGCCAGCCATCTTGAACGTATGCGTAAAGCCGGGGTAACTTGGGCCGACATTTATCTGCCGGAAGTTCCGTCGCTGGATGACTATTGCCGGGCCGCCGCCAACTGCGGAGTGCAGGTTGAAGCCCGTTTGACCCCAGCTTGGGCCGGAAATGATGTGGTCAAACGCACACTCCCGGAAGCCCTGTGGCAGGAAATGGAAAATAAATACGGCATCCGGCTGGCCGGCCCCTGCGGCAACCACCCCGAAAACCGCCGCAAATTTGTGGCTGCCACCGAAAAACTGCTGCAGGAGTACTCCGGCAGATTGAGCGCATTTCATCTGGATTTTATCCGTAACGACAACGCATTGCTGCTGCTTGATTACCCCTGTCAATGCGCAGAGTGTCAAAAGCTTTACGAACGTTTTTTTGGCGTCAAAACGCTTACCCGCGAACAGTTGTCCAATCCGGCTATTGCCTACAAAGTGCTGTCACTGCGCAACGACAACGTTACCCAAACGGTACTGGAACTGCGCAAATTGAGCAAAAAATACGATCTGACTATGACCATCGCCGCCCGGGCCAACTACATTGACAGTGCCGATATAACCGATCCGCCGGTCTGGGGGCTGGGGCCGGCAGTGCTGGAAGGTCAGGATTGGGTGAAGTGGCTGGACAACGATTATATCGATGAAGTTTTCCCCATGAACTACCACACTCAGATCGATATGTTCAACTCGCTGGTGCAGGATTATTTGCGTTTACTGGGAGCTAAAGCTGCCAGCGCATTGCACATCGGAGTTGGTGTATCCAGCTCCATGGGCGTAAATCCGCCGGAAGAGATAGCTAAACGCTTGCAGATATTAAAAGAAAGCAACCTTCCCGGAGCAATGCTTTTTAATAAAACCAACGTTTACAGCGATGATTATTGCGACGTGCTCAAAGAATTCGCTCAATAACGAGTGATGCGTCTGTAACAGCTATACAGATTTACCGCTAATATATAGAACCTGCTGCAAAATTAAATTTGCAGCAGGTTCGAACTTTTATATCCCATACCCAACTGTCTTCGGATAACATCAGCGGCGGGTTTTACCGGGAACCGCCCATTCCGGCAGCACACCATAATTGCCGCTATGGCCACTATTTTTGTTAACCGAAGATTTTGACCATTTGTAAGTTGGTCGTTTCTTTTCCGGCTCCGGCGGTTCCGGTTTATGCGGCTGCTTGCCGGGCGCCATATCCGGCCTTCCGGGTTTCTGCGGCGGTTCCGGTCGTTTTTCCGGCGGACGCTGGGGCTTGCCGGGCTTACCGGGCTTCCGGTTGCCGCCATTGCGCCAAACTACAACCGGAACACGATTATCATCTTCGATATAATAATTATTAATGACCGTATTTTGCGGAGGCTGTTCGCCATTTGCCAGCCCCTGATCATGGGTGGGAAAAACCGGATTACCTGCGGCAGCAGCCGGCGGCAGCGGATTAAAGATCGTGTTATCGCCCAGATAATTACCAATGTATCCCACGGCAATATCACAAGCTGCCGCATCATTATCGGCATAAACCATTACATTGCCATAATTTCCATAATTAATGATCTCACCGCCCGGATATACCCGGAGTTTGAAAGTCCTTGATCGCGGTGACAGATTTTGCACAAAAATATGCTGACCGCTTTTGAATTTTGCCCCCGGTTCAGTCCCCACCACCCGCAGCAGCGCACCGTTTTGATTAGCGGCAATCAATTTAAAATCAGCAACTTCGCTCATTCCGGCAATCACCCGCTGGATTTGCGAACGCATCCGGTTGGCCATGGCACTTCTGCCTGCCCAGTCATTAGCCGGCAAAGCGTTGACATCATCATAAAGCTGTTCACCGGCCGCCATCAATTTACCCCGCAACGTCTTGGCACTGCGCCATGATTTACGTTTTTTGGCAGCAGTATTCTTTTTGGCAGCTCCCGGGGAACCCGCCGGGGGCTGCACCCGCGCCGCCGGAGCATTAGCTAAATCTGCAGCGTTCAAATAAACCACATCCGGAGTGCCGTCCGGCAGGGTATAAACAACTGTAGCAATATTATTATTAACCGACTTGATCCGGTAATTTTTATAGATTCTCCCATCATTCAATACCAAATCAGCACCGGAAAGTTGTACGCAAGCAAATACGACAGCCAAACTACCCAAAATATTCAAATAAAAAATTTTCATAAAAAACACCCCTTTTACACTAATTAATATATCACTAAAAAACTGTCATTGCCAGATAACAAGATAAAAAACTGATTTTTTTTTATTTTTCATCACATTAAATATTGCAAAAACAATAAAACGGGCTATATTAAAGACTCATACAAGTGTGTGCCCGTAGCTCAGCTGGATAGAGCGTCTGCCTCCGGAGTAGAAGGTCTCGCGTTCGAATCGCGACGGGCATACCATTTTTTTTGCCTCAAAACACTGGTAAACTCAATGAGTTGCAGCCGGTGTTGTTTTTTATCTTCATCAAAAAAAAATAAAAAATACCGCCATGCAGCCATAATTGTAGCCATAATTCTTTTGTGCGAGTAGTTCCCGCAAATGATTTTTAACCCAAAAGAGAACCAAATTATGGCAAGACTAACCGCCGCAATGCCTAAATTGTTCAAACGCTCACACTTCGCAAGTTGCCGGACGTTTTTACAAATTGAATTGTCAACTCGATGCCGGAGCCAGGCAGTACACTTTGGGTTCTGCTGAAACACGCTTCGGAGTTAATTTCACATTAACTCCGCAAGTGAAGCTTGCCAACTGCCGTGATTTGAGTGAAACAGAACTGAACGAACTTTGTAACCGGCAGAATTCGTTGCAAGTCCATAATGGAACGGATTGCATCGGAAATTTGTCCGAAGAACAAATCCATAATACACTGTTCGGCGACAAGCTTTTGCAGTCACTCACCAAATGATGGGTGCCCGTTTTATTATACAATGTTGGCTATTTATTACTGCTTTTTATTTGAAAAAATGCTATTTAACACAATTTTTCATTTGAAAAAATGTTACATATATGCTATATTTAGATGCAAAAAAGGAGAATTAAAGATATGAAACGAACAGCAATCGCTCAACTTTCTGCGTGGAAAATATCGCCGAATCGGAAACCTCTGGTGATACGGGGAGCCCGTCAGGTCGGTAAAACATGGCTGATGAAAGAATTTGGTAAACTGGAGTTCAAAAACTTTGTCTATATCAACTTTGACAGTAATCCGGATATGGCAAATCTTTTTGAAGGAAGTTTGGAAATACCGCGATTGATTTCCGGCTTGCAGATTTACTGTGGGCAGAAGATCACGACTGATACGCTGCTGATTTTTGATGAGATTCAGGAAGTTCCCCGTGCTTTGAGCAGTTTGAAGTATTTCTGTGAGGAGGCTCCCGAATATGCAGTTATCGCTGCCGGAAGTCTGCTTGGTGTTGCCATGCACCAGGGAACCAGTTTCCCGGTCGGCAAAGTAAACTTTATGGATCTGTATCCATTAAGTTTTACTGAATTTTTAAATGCCACCGGCAATGAAAATCTGGTGGATTTGTTGAAAAGCGGTGATTGGCAGCTGATTACCACATTCAAAAATAAATATATTGAACTTCTGCGGTATTACTACTTTATCGGTGGTATGCCGGAAGCCGTTCAGACTTTTATTGATGAAAATGATCTCAACGCTGTTCGCAAGGTTCAGCAGAATATTTTAACTGCTTACGAGCAGGATTTTTCCAAACACGCTCCGGCGGAAACAGTGCCCCGCATCCGAATGGTCTGGCAGTCGATACCATCGCAACTGGCCAAAGAGAACCGCCGTTTTGTTTACGGAGCTTTGCGTAAAGGAGCAAGAGCCAAAGACTTTGAATTGGCGATCCAATGGCTGAAAGATTGCGGATTGATCCAACAGGTCATCCGGCTTTCCAAACCATCATTACCGCTACCGGCGTATGCGGATGAAGGATTCAAAATGTTTCTTTCTGATGTGGGGTTGTTGGGAGCAATGAGCGGACTTGATGCTACTACGCTGCTGAATGGAAACGCTTTTTTTAATGAATTCAAAGGAGCGTTGACTGAACAGTATGTTGCCCAAGAGCTGCGTTGCTGTTTGGGTTTGACTCCCTGTTATTGGAGTGCTGAACGTGCTACCGCAGAAGTTGATTTTGTATTCCAGTACAAATCCGGCATCTACCCGCTTGAAGTCAAAGCAGAAGAAAATTTGAAAGCTAAAAGTTTGAAAGTTTATTCAGAAAAATACACTCCTTCGATTTCCATACGCAGTTCCATGTCAGACTACCGACACGATGACTGGCTTTTAAATCTGCCGCTGTATGGAATCAGCCAAATACTTACTGAATGCGAAAAGTTTATTTAACGTAACTCCTGAAGCAGTTGACGGACTTTTTCTATTGGAAGGGTACTGATCAGGGCTTGCAATTCTTCACGTTCTGCAGCTTCAAAGTCCCTTGTTTCCAAGCTGCTTAACATCATAAATTCAGGCAACTGACGCATCTGCTTACGTTTGGCACTAATTTTTTGCTGAAAATCCTCAACAGAAGAAAATGTTTTGTCCAAAAACATCGCTGTTTTCAAACGTCCGAAGAACTTTTCCATAACACTGCTATTCAAGCAGTTTCCATTTTGTGCCATGCTTCGTGCTGTATTACACTATTTGAGTACAGCGTGGTTGATATTGCCATACCGGATTTGAACGCAGCAGCGGTGCTGCATCATAAGCCAATTTGGCAAACAATGCAACAGTCGCTTGGGGAACTTGCAATAAAGGGACCTTAAAGCTCTTCGTCAGCACCAACCAGTCCGGGGCCGAACAGCGTTACCCGCCCTGCCCGATCGATCGGGACATTGATCAAATCACCCGGCTTCATGCCGTCTGCATACTTAAAGACCACCGTTCTGGCCGTGGAAGTCCGTCCGGACCAGCGCTCAGGATTGCGGGGGCTGACGCCATCGACCATAACTTCCAGCGTGCGCCCCACGCAGGAGAGATTCCCGGCAATGGAACGACGTTCCAAATCCTTGAGTAATATCTGATTGCGCTCCTCTTTAACTTCCTGCGGCACATCGTCGATCCACTCAGCAGATTTAGCTCCGCTGCGGGGAGAATACTTAAAAATAAATGCGTGATCAAAGCCGACTTCATTCATCAGATTTTTTGTACAGATAAAATCTTCATCGGTTTCTCCGGGAAATCCCACGATCACATCGGTTGAAAAGGTCACTTCGCCAATCGCATTTTTCAACTTATTAACAATTTCCAAATAGCTTGCGGCGGTGTATTGGCGGTTCATACTGCGGAGAATCCGATCCGACCCGGACTGCATCGGCAAATGCACATTGCGGCAGATTTTCGGCTCTGAAGCAATAATATCAATGAGTTTATCCGTAAAAAATGTCGGATACGGCGACGTGTAGCGGATCCGTTTGATCCCATCGATCCGGGCGATTTCCTGCAGCAATTCGCCAAAGGGCGATTCATTGGCCGGCGGTGGATTGATGTTGCCATTACATCCGTAAGCCGCCACGTTCTGCCCCAAAAGCATAACTTCCCGTACGCCCTGTTCGGCGAGCATTTTTGCCTCATCAACAATATCGCTGAGTTTGCGGCTGATTTCCCGCCCCCGCACATAAGGAACTATGCAGTACGAGCAAAAACGGTTGCATCCTCTGGTAATGGCGATCATTCCGGTATGCGGCCGGGAATTCTGCCAGTTACTGTGCATACCCATAGCATCCAGCACTTCGGAACTGTCTTCCAGCAAAGCGATCTGCTGGCGGTGGCGCCGGATTTTTTCCACGACCTCAGTCAAGCGGTGCAGCTGTCCGGTCCCCAAAGCAAAATCCAGATGGCTAATTTTATCCAACAGTTCCTGACCACGGTTTTGAGCCATGCAGCCGATAACCCCAATGATCAGCTCCGGATTGAGCTTTTTATATTTTTTCATAAAAGTTATCTTGCCGATGGCCTTGCGCTCCGCCTGATCACGGACACTGCAAGTGTTGAAGATCATCACGTCCGCATCAGCTTCGCTGGCTGTAAGTTCTGCTCCGGAACGGGTCAACATGCCAGCGAGTGCTTCGGAATCGCGCACATTCATCTGGCAACCATAGGTTTTGATAAAAACTTTCACTTGAGTGATCCTTTCAACTCCGGAGCCAGCACCAGATTATCCCGATGCACAAACTCCGCATCTGCTGCACTGCCCAACATGGCGATCAATTCATCTTGGTGCTTACCCATTAATTCAGCACATTCGCTGCTGGAATAGTTGCTCAATCCCCGGGCGATTACTTCGCCCTTGCTGGTGCAAAGTTCAATGGTATCGCCCCGCTTGAACGATCCGAATACGCCTGTGACCCCGGAAGGCAGCAGACTCTTGCCGGCTTCCCGCACTGCCTTGATCGCTCCGGCATCCAGCGTAAGCGAACCGGACGCCCGGGCAAAAAATTTGATCCAGCACTGCCGGGAATGCAGCTTGCCACGCCGGGGACAGAAGAGCGTACCGACATCTTCACCATTGGCGATCTTTTCCAGAATACCATGTTCCCGGCCGTCGGCTATCCACAAATAAGAACCGGCTTCAGTCACCAGATTGGCAGCCCGGAGCTTGGAGATCATGCCGCCGATACTCATAGAGCTGTTGTCGGTATCTCCGGCGGCAGCGATCATTTCCGGCGTAAGCTTTCTGACCAGCGAAATACGTTCACCAAGCGTTCCATCTTCATTGCGCTTGCGCAATCCCTGTTCGGTGGTCAGAATAATAGTCAAATCAGTGCCCAGCACTGCTCCCAGCATCCCGGCCAGCGTGTCGTTATCGCCAAATTTAAGTTCATTGACCGATACCGAGTCATTTTCATTGATGATCGGCAGCACATCATGCCGCCACAGCGCATTGATACAGTTGGCTGCATTTATATAGCGTGACCGCTGGCGCAGATCATCGGCAGTCAGCAGCAGCTGTGCAGTGTGGAAACCGTATTTGCGGCACTCTGCATCGTACAGCGCCATCAATTTGCCCTGTCCGACTGCCGCCAACGCCTGCACTTCCGAAAGCTGCCGGGGACGTTTATCCATGCCCAGCGCCCGCATCCCGGTACCGACCGCGCCGGAAGAAACCAGCAAAACCTTGTAATTTTTCTCCCGCAAAGCGGCGATCCCGGCGATCAATTCGCTGAAACGGCGGGGGTCGGTCAAAAGCCGGGTACCTGCCTTGACCACAATTTTATTGCAGGATGCGACTAAAGTGCGGCGCATCTCATCTGATTCATTACTCATATATAAAACGATCCTTATTATTACTGCTTTAAGATGACATGATAATATAGCGTAAAAACTCTATTTTTCAAGGCCGTTCCATCGTAAAAAGGCCTAAAGCTGTGCGTTTTGAGCTGTATTTTACCACCAGGCGGCACACCAACAGCAAAAAAGCCGCCGGAAAGCGATCCCGACGGCTTGGAGTTAAACGATTTACTCTCAGTTGGAAGAGTAGTTCGGCGCATCCTTGAGCATGGTAACATCGTGCGGATGCGCTTCGCGCAGACCGGCAGCAGTGACCCGGATGACCTTGGCCTTTTCCTGCAATTCCGGAATAGTGCGGGCTCCGCAATATCCCAGCGAATAGCGCAAACCGCCAACCATCTGGAACACCACGTCCGCCACCGGGCCGCGATACGGGACCAAACCTTCAATACCCTGCGGCACGAGTTTTTTATCGGTATCAACATCCTGCTGACCGTAACGTTCACGGCTGGCTTTGCCGGTTTTCATAGCTTCCAGACTGCCCATACCGCGATAGATCACATAACGGCGTCCCTGATGCAGCGTAACTTCCCCGGTACTTTCTGCCGTACCGGCCAAAGCCGAACCCATCATTACCGAGCTGGCACCAAACGCCAAAGCCTTGGCAATATCGCCAGACTGCTTGATACCGCCGTCAGCGATCACCGGCACGTCAGCCGGCAGCGCACGGGCAGCGTTGAATACTGCTGTAACCTGCGGGACCCCGACCCCAGCCACCACCCGGGTGGTACAGATCGAACCGGGACCGATACCGACTTTAACGCCGTCTGCACCGGCATCAGCCAACGCCTTGGCTGCTTCAGCAGTAGCCACGTTACCGGCCACCACATCGACCTTATCGCCAAAGACCTTCTTAAATTCAGCAACCGATTCAATAACTCCTTTGCTGTCGCCATGAGCTGTATCCAAAACCATCACATCGACCCCGGCCTTGACCAGAGCTTCGGCACGTTCCATATCATAGGGGCCGATCGCAGCGGCAACCCGCAGCTGGTGACGGCTGTCACGGTTGTAATCGGGTTCTTCATTTTCCAACAGCGTGCGCACATCCTGATAGCTGTAAAGGCCGGTAAGTTTGCCGTTGGCATCGATCGTGGGCAGCTTGCCGACGTGCTTATCGAGCATGATCTTGTAAGCATCCTGCAAGGTGGTGCCTTCGGGAGCCGTGACTACGGCTTTCTGCATAACGTCACCGATTTTGACATCATGCCGGGTCAGGAACTTCAAATCCCGGGCCGTGATGATACCCAGCAGCTTGCCGTCAGCATCCACAATGGGGAAACCGGAGAATTTATACTGTTTGTTGCGCTTTTCGACCAACATTTCTTCCACAGTCATATCGGGCGTGAAGACGGCCGGATTTTCGATGATCCCGTTCAAATAAAGTTTGACCTTGCGAACTTCTTCGACCTGCCGGGCCACCGAAAGATTTTTGTGAATGACCCCGATACCGCCCAAACGGGCCATCGCAATGGCCATGGAACCTTCTGTAACCGTATCCATTGCCGCCGAAGCAAACGGTATATTCAGTTTGACATTGCGTGAAAAACGGCTTTCCACACAAGTTTCGTAGGGCAGAAAATCAGCATACTGCGTGATCAGCGATACGTCATCAAAAGTAAGTCCTTCAAACTTGAAGGCGTTCATGAATTCTTCAAGGTATTGATTCTTCATCATACTCTCCGGCGAACGGGGTTAAAAAATAAACTTAAAAAATGTATAATGTTATATTTAATATAGCACTGTTTTATTTTTTTTCAACCTCAACAAGCAAAAAACTCCGCAACTCAACCGCACATTCCCGACATGAAAAAACGCCATCCAGCTTTTATCAAGCCGGACAGCGTTTTTCAGTGCAAGAATCCTGATGGATCCCGGCAGCTTACCGCATTACTTGCTCAGCAAAGAAGCACTGGCTTCATCGAGGAAAGTAACGCAATGCGGATGATTCTGCAGGATCGACGCCGGGCAGGTATTGGTCACCGGACCTTCGAGCATACCCTTGATCGCCTGAGCTTTGCGTTCATCCGGCACAACGTTGACGATGACTTTGCTCTTGCAGATCTGGGGAACGCTCATGCTGAAAGCGTGGGTCGGAACCGCATCAAAGGTCGGGAACCAGCCTTCGCCCAGCTGCTGATTGCGGCAGGCATCATCGAGTTTGACCACGAGGAAAGCTTCGTCGGTATCAAAATCAGCCGGCGGGTCATTGAACGCAATGTGACCATTTTCGCCAACGCCGATAAAAGCAATATCAACGGGGTGATCAGCCAGAACCTTCTTCATCTTGGCGCAGAAAGCGGCCGGATCATCGGTATCGCCTTCGACAAAGTAGACATCAGCCAGCTTGCAGGGCAGCTTATCGATAAAGTTTTCGCGCAAGTTCAGACGGAAACCAGCCTTGTGGCCGGGGGGCAAACCAATGTATTCATCCAAGTGGAACAAAGTGACCTTGGACCAATCGATCCCGGGCTCCTGCACGAGGAAGCTCATCATTTCAAACTGGCTGGGAGCGGTGGCAGCGATCATATTGACTGCGCCTTTTTCGGCCAGAACTTTACGCAGGACCTCTGCACCATAAGCGGCAGCAGCCTTACTCATTTCGGTTTTGTTCTTGAGAACTTTGACTTCCATTTTTCACCTTCTTAAATTTAAGGATTGAACTGAACAGATTGCGCTGAACCGATTCAGCGAATAAATCTAAACAGAGAGAATATACATCAAAAATGCCGGATTTCAAGTAATTCAAAGAAAAAAAGCCAACATTTTGATCAACCTCAGCTTTATACGGCTTTTTAACAGATCAGCAAAGAACCTGGCTGCATCAGTCAAACCAATGCCATGACCAACGCCCATCGAAAGAGGATTTTTCGATCGCTCTGATAATGTAAGATATTATGGCAGCACCGGCGCTTACACCCCACGACCACCACATCACCCTTGCGGCGTGTTCCCAGTTTATAAACAATACAGCTATACCACAGAACATCCCCGCCCAACTTATCACCCAGAATAACGCACAGAAAAATCCCGGCTTGTAAACTTTATTTGTCATAATTCACACCTCATCAAACTAAAAAACCTCCGGCAGAGATCCCACCGGAGGTAAAACGGTCTAAACGTTTATCAGAGGTTGCCCAGAGCGTTCAACAACACCCCGGCGGCCACTGCAGAACCGATCACACCGGCCACATTCGGGCCCATGGCGTGCATCAAAAGGAAGTTGCTGGAGTCAGTTTCCAAACCAACCTTGTTGACCACACGCGCAGCCATCGGTACAGCAGATACACCGGCAGCACCGATAAGCGGATTGATCTTTTCTTTGCTCAAAAGGTTCATTATTTTGGCACAGATCACACCAGTACCGGTACCGACGCTGAACGCCACCGCACCCAGCACCAGAATCCCCAGCGTCTGGGTCTGCAGAAACTGATCAGCAGACAGCTTGGAACCAACCGAAAGACCAAGGAAGATGGTCACAATGTTGATCAAAGCATTCTGTGCAGTCTGATTCAAACGTTCCACCACGCCAACTTCCTTCATGAAGTTACCGAACATAAGCATACCGATAAGCGGAGCAGCATCCGGCAGCAGCAAAGCACACATCAGAGTAATCAGCAGCGGGAAGCAGATCTTTTCGATCTTCGGAACGGTACGGAGCTGCTTCATCTTGATCTTGCGTTCTTTTTCAGTGGTCAACAGCTTCATGATCGGGGGCTGAATGATCGGCACCAGCGCCATGTAGCTGTAGGCCGCCACCGCCACCGCACCCAGCAGCGACGGCGAAAGCTTGCTGCACAAAAAGATGGAGGTCGGGCCGTCCGCACCACCGATAATACCGATGGAGGCAGCGTCTTTCAAGTTAAAATCAATGCCCAGGCAGGAGAGCACCAGCGCACCCAGCAGAGCAAAGAAGATACCGAACTGAGCGGCCCCACCCAACAGAGCGGTCTTGGGGTTCGCCAGCAGCGGACCGAAGTCAGTCATAGCACCAACGCCCATGAAGATCAAAAGCGGGAAGACGCCGCTGTTGATACCAACTTCGTAAACCATGCCCAGCAGACCGTTCGGGCCACTGATACCAGCCAGCGGAATATTGCTCAGCAGTGCGCCGAAACCGATCGGCAGCAGCAGCAACGGTTCAAATTCCTTGACCACTGCCAGATAGAGCAGGACGATAGCAACCACAATCATGATGACCTTACCCCAGCCGAGTACCCAGTCACCTTTTCCCTGACGCAGCAAATCCGAAATACCGGTGCTTGCCCACAGGCCTTTGAACATATCGCCCATGGCACCCAGACGCTGCCGGGAAGTACCGGCTTCCACCGAATCGTGCGCCAGTAAAAGCGGGCAAAATGTACCGATATATTCACCGGGCTTAATCAGTTCAGCCGCTTTGAAATCACGGGCAAACTCAATGAATTTACCGCCCATATACATCTTGACTTTTGCTTTGGAACGTCCGGGAATGTTGAGGATCATCAGTTCAACGCCGTCTTTCAACGGAACATTTTTAACACCGGTCCAGCTGTAAATACGGGCAGGTTTCTCGCCGGTGTAGACCAACCGGATGCTGCCGTCTTTCTGCTCAAAAGCAGCAAAAAGCTTATCGCCCTGAGTATAAGACATCTGGCTTTCCACCTTGACCGGACAGATTTTGGCGTCCTTCTTGGCATCAGCCATAGCGCAGACAGCGGCCATGGCCAACGCAATTACGGTAACAAATTTCATAATTGATTTCATTGTTTTTACCTCATTCCATAGTGGCAACAACATCATCAGCGGCCAGCACAGCACCGGCTTCGACGTCAATGGAAGCGATCACACCGGCTTTGTCAGCCTTGATTTCCTGTTCCATTTTCATGGCTTCCATGACCAGAATCACATCGCCTTCGGCAACGCTGTCGCCAGCGGAAGCAACAACCTTGACCACGGTACCCGGGAGCGGGGTCTTGATAACATGACCACCGGCGGCACCGGCAGCGGCAGGAGCATCAGCCGCAGCAGCCGGAGCAGCACCTTCAACGGTGATGGTGGCAACCACATCATCAGCAGCCAGCACAGCACCGGCTTCGGCGGGCAGACTGGCGATCACACCGGCTTTATCGGCCTTGATTTCCTGTTCCATTTTCATGGCTTCCATAATCAGGATCACATCGCCTTCGGCTACGGTATCGCCAACGGAAACAACCTGCTTGACCACAGTACCCGGGAGCGGGGTCTTGATTTCATGCACACCGCCAACGCTGGCAGCGGCAGCCACCGGCACAGCAGTACCTTCGGCCACGTTGACTTTGTAAGCTTTGCCATTGACAGTAGCAGTGTAGCTGTCGCCGGAAGCATCGACCTTAACGGCAATGGCCTTGCCATCGACAGTAGCAGTGTAAGCACCACCCTTGGCAGCAGCCTTGGGTTTGTCGGCTTCCTTGTAACGGATACCCATGGGCTTGTTGCCCAGCAGGAACTGCAGACCTTTTTCGTCGCAGGTACCGACGATGAAGATGTTTTCTTCGGTCACCGGCAAACCGGCTTCTTCCAAACGCTTGGTCATGGCCGCAACGCCCAGTTTCGGGTTGCGGTCGTTGATGGCGTGAACATCTTCGGTGGTGGGTTCCAGACCGAGCTGTTCGCTGGCCAGCTTGACGATTTCCGGATCCGGAGCGGCCGGAGTCTTACCGAAGTAACCCAAGACCATCTTGCCATAGCCTTCGGTGATCTTCTTCCACGGGCCCTGCATGGCGTTGGCAAAAGCCTGCTGGAAGTAGAACTGGCTCACCGGGGTAACGGAGGTACCGAAACCACCTTTGGCCACCACTTCACGCATGGCAGCGATAGCATCGTCATATTTATCCAGACAGTTGTTGTCGCGCATCATCTGGGTATTGGCAGTCAAAGCACCGCCCGGCATGGGCGAGAAGATGATTTTGGGGCTGACTTCCATGGATTCCGGCGGAATGAAGTACTTGCTCATGCAGTCTTCAAAGACCTTTTCGGCCTTGATGATCTTTTCCGGATCGATACCCATATCAAATTCAGTACCGCGCAAACGGTGCCACATAACAAGAATATCAGCTTCGCAGGTACCGCCGGACATGGGAGCCATGGCCAGGTCGATGATATTGGCACCCGCTTCGATAGCCGCCATGTTGCAGGCAACTGCGCTGCCAGCGGTATCGTGAGTGTGGAACTGAATGGTCACATCGTTGCCCAGCAAAGCACGGGCCTGCTTGATGGTTTCGTAAACAGTCTGAGCAGTGGCAGTACCGGAGGCATCTTTGAAAGCCACGCTGTCGAACGGCACACCGTCATCGAGGATCTTTTTCAGGCTGTCGATGTAGAACTGCGGAGTATGAGCATAAGCTTCGTTGAGGCCCGGGGGCAAGCTCATCATGGTCACAGTGACCTGATGTTTGCAGCCATATTTGGCGATGGCACGGCCGGAAACAGCCAGGTTGCGCACGTCATTGAGGGCGTCAAAGTTACGGATGGTGGAAACGCCGTGCTTCTTGAACAGCTTGGCATGCAGTTCGATCATATCCGTGGACTGGCTGATCAAGCCGACCACGTTGGCACCGCGGCTGAGGGTCTGCAGATTGACTTCCGGACCGACCACTTCGCGGCACTTGTCCATCATGTCAAAGGCATCTTCCTGGCAGTAGAAATAGAGACTCTGGAAACGGGCACCGCCACCGATTTCAAAGTTATCGATCCCGGCTTCTTTAGCAGCCGCCAAAGCGGGCAGGAAATCCTCGGTCTTAACGCGGGCTCCAACGCAGGACTGGAAACCATCCCGGAAAGAGCAATCCATGAAACTGATTTTTTTCATTTACATGAATCCTTGTGATTTTTATTTTTTAACTTTTTTGGTGATTACTTACTGGTGTGCGCCTTTACCGCGGCCACAGCGGCGGCCGCCAGAGCGGCATCATTACCGGCAGCTTTTTTGGCCGGAGCCTTCTTGACCGGAGCGGCCGGTTCCAGAAAACCAGCTTTGCCGAGCGGCGCAAGGAGTTTGGACAAAAGATTCATCAGGAATACCATCAGAACCAAAAAGACATACACGGCGACCATCCCCATGACCATGAGCTTGACGCCGTCGAGCAAGAGTTGAACTTTCTCTGACATAAAGAGTGTCCTTTGTTGGTTTTGCGTGCCAAAGACCCGGCCTGAGAGTTTTTTTTCTCCCACTCCGAGCCTCAGCGGTTGTTATTTTAACTTGTTAAAAGTTGTGATTCAACAATCTTTTGTCCGGCGGCGTTCCCAAGCCAATCGCACCGATTCCCGGCTCACACTGACATCGCCGCAATAGTAAGATTTTTCAGCACCGGACTCATCACGCAGAACCAACGCTCCGTCATCAGCGACTGCGCAAGCCACCCCCCTCGCCTGCTTGCCGCCAGTTAATTCCAGAACCAGTTCCATACCAACAACTTCGTTACGACTCTGCCACAATGCCAAAAGTTCTTTACTACAAGACATTCCCATAATATAGTACATTTTTGCATATTTTGCCAGTTCAAAAGCGAATTTTTCCGGATTTATTTTGCCTTTTTCCACACTGGCGGCCGGCTTGTCGATTCCGGCAAGATCCTCGCCGGACAAAGCCAGATTCACCCCCAAACCAACTGCGACTGCCCGGGAGTTATCGGGCATGATAACAGCCTCCGAAAGGATTCCGGCCAGCTTGGCATCTTCCACATAAAGATCGTTAGGCCATTTCAGCCAGACCCGCAGCTCAGGAGCAAGATCATTCAACACATCCAACGCTGCCAGCGATACAACCATTGTCCCCAGAAAAGGATCCGGCAGTTTTTTCATCAGCAGCGTGCCGAAAAAATTCCCCCTGGCAGAAACCCATTTGCGATCCAGCCGTCCCCGCCCGGCCGTCTGCACATCGGCGTAAACCAGCGTACCGTCAGCAAGTTCCAAACAATGACGCTTGACAAAACTGTTGGTGGAATCCACTTCAGCCAAGTGATATAATTTTATTTCAGGATCCATTCAACCAGCTCCGCAAACTTACGCTCCGTTATCCGGTTTGGCGATCTTGCGCTCCCGTACCCGGCGGAAAAATTCCCTGACCAGAGCTCCGCACTCTTCGGCCAGCACCCCGCCCTTGACTTCCACCTGCCAGAGCATTCCCGGAAAACCGGTAACATCCAACGCTGAACCGCACGCCCCGCTGCGGGGATCCGGCAAACCGTAAACCACCCGCTTGACCCGGGCATTTACACAAGCACCGGCACACATGGCACAAGGTTCTTTGGTAACAAAAAGTTCCACTTCCTCCATCCGCCAGTCCCCCAGCGCGGCCGCTGCTTGAGTCAAGGCAAGAATTTCGGCGTGGGCGGTGGCATCTTTGAGTGTTTCCACCTGATTATATGCGCGGCCAATGATGCGGGTACCATGCACGACAACAGCACCGACCGGAACTTCGCCATTTTCAAAAGCGATTTCCGCTTCGGCCAGCGCCCGGAGCATAAAGTATTCGTCATTCAACAGCGTTCTCACTTGATGCGCACCTCGGATTCGGTGATCACATTCTTGCTGCGCCAAAAACGGAAACGCACAAAATGATCCTGATAGTTGTAGTAAAAAGCGATTTCGTCACCGTATTCCACACTGCGGGTAGTCAGCGCATCGGCTGCCGAAAAGATCTGATCAAGCGTTTCCACGCTGCGGGTCAGCGAAAAATCAACCCCTTGAGCCAGCTTCAATGCCGCCTCGTACTTTTCCTTGGAGTTGGTACGCAGCGAACGATTCTTCAAAACCTTTATTTCAGGAGCATAGACCGTCAATATCTCAATATCTTCAGAAAGCATCTTGGGCGCCTGCGCAGTGCCGCAGCCGCTGAATACACCAAGAAGCAAAACACTTGCCAACCACAGAAAAACTTTTTTCCACATAACAAATATCCTCCAAAATCAATTTACATTTCAAGTGCGGTATTCAGTTTTTATTTTAACACAAAAAGGCTTTTTTTCAAGTTGCAAGTGCGTTTTTTTGCCCAAAAACCAATATTTCAGTAAAAAAAGTGATTATAATCTTTGACTTTTTGCCGGTTTGAGCTATAATGATAGAGAGTATAACTTTTTTGAACGGATCAAAAATCCGGCCAAAAGCAAAATAAAAAGGAAACAGAAAAATGAAACCTTTCAGCAAAATCTCCCCCGACTGGTGGGATTACACGACGCTTGACCGTGAAATCCTCGACGAAGCAGCCAAAATTACTATCGACACGCTTAAGAGCTATGAACGCCCCGGCTTCAAGATCAATATCTATGATACGCTGCAGGAATTCTACGCTGCCGAAGCTTTGGAATACGTCAAAGCCTGGAAGCAGGCCACTCCCTCCAATCCGGTCGGTCTTTGCGGCCCCATCGGCCCGACCGAACAGCTGCCGATCGTGGCGGAAATCGTCAACGCACTTGACCTCAACCTCAAAAACTGCCACTTCTGGGGCATGGATGAATGGCTGGTCGATGGCAAAGCTGCCGATATGAACTTCCCGCTGGGTTTTGCCAAGGCGGATATGGAACTGTGCTTCAACCGCATCCGTCCTGAACTGCGTATGCCCATGGAAAACTTGCACTTCCCCAGCGAAGATCCCACTGAATACATCAAGTCCTGGGATCTGGCCCGCTGCGTAGTCATGCAGGGCGGTCAGGGCGAAACCAAACACTGGGCTTTCAACGACCCGGTCAAACGTGCCGGGCAGTACAAGGATGAACCGCCGACCGCCGAAGAATACCGCAAGCTCTCCACCCGTCAGGTGGAACTGCACCCGATCACGCTGATCCAGAATGCCCGTACCTCCGGCGGCGGTACCGTGCAGAACGTCCCGACCGCAGCTGTGACTGTCGGTCCGGTTCAGACCTGGAAGGCCGAAAATGTTTCCATCTGGCACCCGGGCCACCACGACAACCCCTTCGGCCAGCGTTTGACCACCTACATGATCAGCCGCAAAATCGCCGACAGCCGGGTTCCGATGTCGCTTTTGAGCGATCACCCGTCGGTGATCTTCAACTTCTACCGCGGCGGGTTCGGTGTCTGCGGCGTGGAAATGCACTAATTCAGGGACGGAAGCGTAAGAAAAATGGCTAAGACTGCTTTTGCAATTGCCTGTCATCCTGACGATATTGACTTCGGGATGTCCGGAACTCTGATGATGCTCAAAAAAGCCGGATACGAAATCCACTATATGGACGTAGCCAACGGCAGCTTGGGCACTGCAGAATACAGTTACGAAGAAATCGTGCGCATCCGCCGTGAAGAAGCTATGAACTCGGCCAAAACCATCGGTGCCGTGTTCCACGAAAGTCTTTGCGACGATTTGCAGGTTTACTACACTCACGAACTTTTGAGCAAGCTCGTGCCGGTTGTGCGGGAAGTGGCTCCGGAAATCATTCTGACCCACGGCCCCTACGACTATATGGAAGACCACACCAATACCGGCCGTCTGGCGGTAACGGCTGCGTTCTGCCGTGGCATGCAGAACTTTCTGTGTGCCACTCCGGCCGAAATCGTGACCAATGATGTGCGGGTCTATCACTCCATGCCGCACAGTTTGACCGATGCCATGCGCCGTCCGGTCATTCCGGAAATTTACGTCAATGTAAGTAGTGTTATTGATCAGAAGGTCGAAGGCCTGGTTTGCCACGTCAGCCAGAAAAACTGGTTGGATGTCAGCCAGGGTAAAGATGCTTATATAACTGACTTGCTCAACAAGGGCAAGCATTTCGGCAAACTCTCCAAGCACTTTGAGTATGCCGAAGGCTGGGTACAGCACAGTCATGTGGGCTTCTGCGCTCCGGACTTCAACCCGCTGGTCGATGCGCTCAAGGCTACCGGTGACGTATTCGTTGATCCGGAATACGAAGTTCGTCTGCAGAACGGTACTCTCTGAGTAAAAAATACTGCAATCAAGCACCGTTGGCTATGCTGACGGTGCTTTTTTTTAACTTGACAGGTATTGCTATGAACACCCCGGAAAATGTAAAAAAAATTGCCCTGAATGCAATTGAAAATGCCCGCGAAAAAATAATTGAAGTTGGCAGATATATCTGGAAAAATCCTGAACCCGGGTACCGCGAAGTAAAAACGTCCGGATACATTGTAAAAGAATTACGCAAATTGGGTTTGCAAGTAACTGAAAATCTTGCAATTACCGGATTCCGTGCCGATATCGATACCGGCAGACCCGGCCCGACGGTGGCGATTCTCGGTGAACTTGATTCACTGATAATCCCCACCCATCCGGAGTGCGATCCGGCAACCGGAGCAGTACATTCCTGCGGGCACAATATCGGCGGCCCCGGTTTGATCGGCACGGCGATTGCGCTGCTGGCGGTCAAAGATTACCTGTGCGGCAAGATCGCTTTGATCGGCACCCCGGCCGAAGAAGGTATAGAAATGAGTTACCGCAAATCCCTGATCGAAGCAGGCAAGATCCAGGCGATCGCCGGTAAATCCCAAATGATCCTTGAAGGGGTATTTGATGATGTAGATGTTGCATTTATGAACCATCTCAGCAGCAAATACGGTTATCTTGACCACAATGGTGCAATAAATAAAAAATTGATTTTCCGCGGCAAAAGCTGCCACGCCGCAGCGCCGCAAAATGGCAAAAACGCTTTGAACGCCGCCACTCTGGCAATGTCAGCGATCGGATTATTGCGGGAGTCGTTAAGCTACCACAACAAGATCCGGATCCACGGAGTGATAACTCACGGCGGGGAAGCAGTAAATGTTATTCCGGACGAAGTTGTCATGGATTACATGCTGCGGATGCCAACTCTGGACGATATGATCAAGCTCAACAACCGTTTTGACAATATCGTAATGCACGCAGCTAAAGCCGCCGAATGTGAGGTCACCATTGAGTCGCTCAACGGCTATATGCCGCTTTACGATGATAAGGAACTTGGTTCGTTGGTCAAAGAAGTCGTAGAGTACCTTGATCCGGGGGCGTATTTTGATGAAAACAGCACATTCCTTGCCAGCAGTACCGATATGGGTGATATTGCAACCGTGATTCCGGCAGTACACGGATATATCCCCGGCATGAGCGGAACCAGCCACGGCGTGGATTACGCTATTGCTGACGAATATAAATCCTATGTAGTCAATGCTCAGGTGGAAGCCCTTGTGGCCATTGAACTGCTTTATGGTGACGGCAAAAAGGCTGAAGCGATCGCCCGACACAAGGCGGATCTTATTTCGATACAGGAGTATGCTGAAACGGTAAAGAATGTCAACCGGGTGCTTAAATCCGAAGATCTGTAAAAAGGAGTGCCAGATAAAGTATGAATAAAAGTATTGAATCACTTTATGAAGCAATTTTGGAATCCGATAAAGTATTGATCTTTACCGGAGCCGGGATCTCCACTTTATCCGGCATACCGGATTTCCGGGGTGTAAAAGGTGTTTACCGCCAAAAATGGCACGGTTTGGAAGTCGAAGAGATCCTTTCCCTGCCCTGTTTTCTCCAACACCCCGAATACTTCTACGAATGGGCGCAAACCTTTGTGTACGGCTTGGAAAATTATCAACCCAATATCGTACACAAAACGATTGCCGCCTGGGAAAAAGCAGATTTGATCTACCGCACTTATACCCAGAATATAGATATACTGCACCAGCACGCCGGCAGCCGCCGGCTTTATGAACTGCACGGCAGCCCGGCACATCACTATTGCTTATCCTGCCGGAAATACTACAGCTACAACGATATTGCACCGATCGTGCAATCCGGTAATTGTCCCCGATGCGAGTGCGGCAGCATAATCAAGCCTCAAATCGTCTTTTATGGCGAACAGCTTGATCAGGATTTGCTGGAACAGGCGTTCAGCGATTTTGATGCAGCGGATCTGGCCATCGTACTGGGCAGCAGCTTAACGGTGAATCCGGCCGCTCTGCTGCCGCAATACACCTTGCATGGCGGCGGCAAACTGGCCATAATCAACAGCCAGGCGACAACTTTAGATAAATATGCCACCTGGAAATTTGACGATCTGCAAAAAACATTTGAGCAATTGGCAGCCTTATCTGCAGAGTATCCAACTGCTGCGGAGTAAAAAATCAGGGGATGCAGCTGAATCGTCACCATCAGATGCATCCCCGATTTATTCCGCATTTTTATCAGAAAGTCTTGAATACGCTTTCCACTTTTTCCAATGTTTCTTCCACGTCAGCAAGCTTGTGCGAATAATTTACATAGCCGCCTTCATAGAAACTGATTCCGGCATTGTAACACGCCCGGCGGAAACGGTTCGGGAAGTCTTCAATGGAGCTGTCGCTGTAAACAAAACGGGCAATCGGATTGATCGGCTCCGGCACCGATACCGGCATATTGTATTTTTTCGCCAAAGTATTGAAATTTCCCCAAAGCATCCGGGCCATAGACCATAAATGTTCTATCACCGGCTCCCGTGAATAGATTTCCATCACCGTTTTTGCCGCCGCCAGACTCAGAGCATCACCGGCGTAAGTGCTGGAAACCACCGCTGTTTGCAGTACATCCATATATTCAGATTTACCACAATAAACCGACAGCGGCATCCCATTGGCGATCGCCTTGGCAAAGACTGCCAGATCCGGCGTAACACCAAAGTATTCCTGTACCCCACCGATCGCCATACGAAACCCGGTAACGATTTCATCGAAAATCAACAACGCCCCGATGCGGTCACAAAAACTGCGCAGCCATGGATAAAAATCCCGCCCCAATTCCATCGCCCGGTAATCAGCCGCTACGATCACCGCCGCAATCTTGCCGGAATAATCATTGGCGTAATGCTCCAACGCCGTCCGGTCATTCCACGCCGCCGTGTGGTGTAAATCGGAAATCGCCTGTGGTACCCCCGGCAGTTGCCGCGGCGCCGGACGTCCCGGCAACGCCAATGCTCCGGACCCCAAACTGTTAAGCCAGCCGTTGTATCCGATTTGAATAATATGATCCTTACCGGTAAAAGCCCTGGCGATCTTGATTGCCGCTGCTGCTGCTTCGCCGCCGGTTTTCAAAAATCTGGCCTTTTCAGCACATGGGATCAGGCGGCAGAACAACTGAGCTGTTTCTGCTTCCAGAATGTGCGGATGGCCAAACAATATCCCGTCATCCAGTTGGCGTCGTATCGCATCATCAACCTCCTTATAGCAATACCCCAGAGAAATCGGCCCCAAGGCATTACGGTAGTCAATAAATTCCCGGCCATCGGCATCCCAAACCCGGCAGCCTTTCCCACGCACAATAACAGCAGGTTCTTCCGGCGGCAGATTGGCATGTTTGCTGCAGGTACTTGATCCCCACGGAATAAATTCATCAAGCATTTGATAATAATCACGATTGGACAGCATAAAACATCTCCTGTTTTAATTTTGGAAACGGCATTACAGTTCCTATAAATTCTTAACGGATAAAATACAGCTTTTTCCGGCAAATGCCACATAAAAAAACAACGTTTTCCGCCCGGCAAATTTAATTAATGCCAATAAAATATAATTTTTACAATTAAAGTATATTTTAATAATAATTGCAATAAAAAAGACGGATCACGCACCCCAACAGGCAATCGTGATCCGTTCTTCCAACAGCAGTGTTACAGTTCAACTGTTTTCTGCGGCGGCACATAGTTTTTATCGCCGCCATACTTCTTCCACTTAAAGTACACCACCAGCAGCAGCGCAGTGGCAATGATCGTGAAAATGAAGTCCCAAACAAAGATGTAACGGTAACCGAAGTAGTCAATAAACGCCCCTCCCCCGGCATTAGCCACGATCAATGTGATCGAACCGATCATGGCGTTGGCAGAACAGAACTGACCGTATTTTTCGCTGGGATAGATCCGCACCGTCAGCGGCAGACCGCTGGCCCCCTGCAGCACATAGGTTGCAGAAATCATGAACGTTACAATAAAGAATGTTACATAATTGTGGCAGAAGAAATAACCAAACACATTGGCCAGAATAATCAAAAATCCGCCCAGGATAAATATCCGCAACGGATGGAACTTATCTACGATCCACCCCAGCGGGATATAAGCAAACAACATCACCAGCGATACAGTTGCCGTGATCGTGCCATACTGCGCCATGCTCAAACCCAAATCTTCTTTGGCAAAGAGCAAGTTGAACATGATCCGGCAGGCATTACTGGTGGTATTCACTGCCATACCGATGAACAAATAGAGATAAAAAGGAATACTGAAACACTCTTTGGCGTATTTTTTGATCATCCCGACCACGCTGACCCGCTGGATCTTTTCCGGCGGCGGATATTCGCCTTCTTTCACCTTGAGGCACATCGAACCGAAGCTGACCAAATAGACCAGCGCTACTCCGGTAAAGATCCACGGCACCATTTCCCGCTGATCCGCCAGCGGCAGAATAAATTTGGAAAACACGATCCCGGCCGCCGTTCCCACCACCCGGAAGAGCGCCATAAAGCGACCGACAAAGACTTTCGGCACCACGTCCGCAAAGATGTAATAAAACACCGACGCCACGAACAGATTGAATACCTGGAACCCCACCGAAAAGATCGCCAGCATAATAATGATCACCGTAGCCGGACTGCCGCCGGGCCCCCAAGCCATATTGTAAAGCCATGCACCCAGCTTATCCGACCAGCCCACCAGCACCAGAAACAGCACCACAAAGGGACTGGAAAAGAGCAAATAAGGTATGCGGCGCCCCCAGCGGCTGCGGGTACGGTCACTGGAAGTACTGACGATCGGATTAATAATAAAATTCAACGCCGCCGGAATACTTCCGACCAAAAGGCCGATCAATGTATTGCTCGCCTCGTGCTGCCGAAGTACCAGCGGCAGCAGCGTGGGGATAAGTGCCTCCATCAGCGTGTAGCAAAAATCGCCCCACAGCATCCAGATGAACAAATATATCAAGGTCTTCTTGGTATATTGCAGCGTACCGCAACGGTAACGCTCATCACCCGTCAACGCCGGGTTCAGCAGCTCGGGTGAGCTGCTTGAAGATGTTTCATTGCTCATTATTGTTTCCTTTGTCTATGTGATTTTATAATTTATTATTCTTCAACAACTGCTTCCAGAATGATCACATCTTCTTTGGGCACATCCTGATGTCCGGCCCGGCCGCCGGTTTTGACCGTCTTGATCTTATTGACCACATCCATACCTTCCACGACTTTACCGAACACGCAGTAGCCGTAGAACTGCGGACTCGGAGAACGGAAATCCAGAAAATCATTGTTGGCCACATTGATAAAGAACTGCGCTGTGGCACTGTGCGGATCCATGGTGCGGGCCATGGCGATAGTACCGATTTCGTTGGAAAGCCGGTTATCGGCTTCGTTCTGGATCGGCGCCCGGGTTTCCTTCTGCTTGAATTTGGTATCAAAACCGCCGCCCTGGATCATAAAGTCATTGATGACCCGATGAAAAAGCGTGCCGTTGTAAAACCCGCTCTTGACATACTCAAGAAAGTTGGCAACGGTTTTGGGGGCGGCATCAGCAAAAAGTTCCAGCTTGATATCGCCGTGGTTGGTTTTAAGTGTGACCATGGTTTTTTTCTCCATTTTTTTAATATTTTTTTCGACCGCTTTTCCGGCGGGGGCTGTTTTGACACTGCTATTTGAATCTGCGGCTGTTTTATCTGCTGCCGCAGCGTGTCCAAAATAGTAATTGATCGTTGCGCTGCTGCGCAGGCGCTTGTAAAGTTCAGCCAACGCCTGACTGCGGGCAGCTTTTTCCATTGCCTCCCGGATTTGCCCCCGCACCTTGGCAAACTCAGCTTTCTGTCCACCGTCCAGCTCCAGGATCTTCAAAAAATATTGACCTTCCGGGGTTTTGACCGGGCCGTAAATTTTATTGGCAGCCAATTTTTCAGGTTTTAACACTGCTGCAAATTCGCTGCGCAGATTCTTTTGTTCAATAAATCCGACTTCTCCCCCCTGCTCCCGATTGGGGCCGCATGAAAAGGCTTTGACCATTTCCGGAAATTCCGCCGGAGCAGCCTGCAATTTACGGCCGACTTCCTTAACCACCTGCTCACTTGTATTATCCGGCAGCAGCAACAGTGCCAACTTGATCCGCCCGGGCCGGGAATATTTTTCCTGATTCTTTTGAAAATACTCATAAAGCTCTTGCGGAGTCGGATTTATAGCTCCATAAAACTCCCGTCCGATCACCATTTCGGCCATCAAACGTTCAGCAGCTTTAAGCTTCAACTCCTCCAGCGATGTATTGAGCAAGCGGGCTTTGGCGGCCAATTCCGAACGGCTTTTGCAGCCCAGATTGAACGCCATATCATCGAGCATACTTTCCACATAGCGCGGCGGCAAAGACAAATTCAGACGTTTGAATTCACTGATCAGCAATTTGCGTTCGATCAGGCGGTCAACTGCATCCTTCCGCAGCCGGAGGATCTCTGCAGAGAGATTTTCTCCTGCATAGACATGGGCAGCGGCTTCGCTGCTGCTGCTTTCGCGCAATACATCGCCCAGCGTTATAACTTCGCCATTGACTGTGGCCAGCACAGCCGAACCTTTAAGCTGAACTGGAGCCGCCGGCAGCAGCCAGGCGCAGCATATCAAACATAGAGCTAAAAAATTCTTCATGATATTATTATCCTTTCTGGATTCACTACACTCTGGTAATATACACCATCTGCCCGTTAAATACAATAGTAAACAGCAAATAATCCGGTTCAGTTTTTTGAATTTTATCCGTAAGGCGCATCAATACTCCGGCCGCTGTTCAGCAGGTTATCCCAAGAATATTTGCCATCACTTCCAAAGATGCGGTATTCTCAGCGCCACAAAGATCACCCAAACCAGCAGCAACGGCATCTGCCAATGCCAGAAAACTGCCAGCGCAGCCACGGCCAGAAGCATACCAACAGCATTAAAGCAATGCAATTTGCGCTGACTGGCAGTATTTCCGGCTAACATTTGCAGCTGCTGATGTGCAAAAAAGCTATTTTGCAGCATCACGATCACCGCCAGCCAATTCCACAATCCGCCCAGTAATGCGCTTAATGGCAACAGACAATTTATTAATAAAGTCAGCCGGATGCCGCCGGTTTTGACCCGGCACCAGCCCCCAAAACCCAGCACCGGAAGCACCGCCAATGCCAATGCGAACACCCCCAAATCAACACACAAAAGTTCCAATGCCAGCAAAAACATCCCCATTGCCGAAAAACCATTTTCCACACAATACCAATAATTGTGCATGGCATTGCGCCGTTCGGCCAACAGCCTTCCCCCACGCCACAACAGCAGCAGTCCGACTCCCATCAGCAGCCACCACCATGAACCCAGCCAGCGATTACTGCCGTACTGAACGATTTCCACTCCGGAGAGCTTCAACTCACTGTTCCAATGGCTCAACAACCCTAAAGCATGCCGCAGAAGCGTGGATTCATGGCCGTAAAATTTAAGCAGTTTTTCATCGATCGTCCTGGCAGACATATCAAGTTTGCGGTTGGAAAAAATCCAGATACCATTCCCGATCGGCAAACTGTAATTGCAGTTGAATTTTTCGTGCAGCAATACAAACATGGTTTTATTGCACAACACATGCCACGGCACTGCAACTACAGCATCCTCCGCCAGATCATGACTCAAAAAATCCCAATTCCGCTGGAGCGCTCCGGGATATTGATTATCATTCAAGGCACTTATCAGCAGCAAATCATATTTTTGTGAACTGCTTTGCGGCATACGCTGCAATGCGCTCCATTTTTTCCAATACCATGCACCATAAGTACCTTGTAAAGACTCCGGATGTTTTATCCAGTTCACCTGGCAGTCGGCCATTTTCCGGAAAGCATCCGGCAGGATACTTTTTACCGGAGCAGCCACTTTGATCGCCGGATCTGCACTGTTCATCACTCCCAGCAGCACCGGCAGCGCCGGCAGCCACTCTTCATCGGCATTATCCGGCATCAGCAAGCGTCCGGTGGGGGTGTAAAGTCCGCTGCGATCATGCGGATCGATCCAGACAAAACGACTGCCTTGCGGCGTAACAAAAGTGCGCTGCCACTTGCCATCCGGCATGGATTCCGGCGCACTGTTCCACGGCTGGAAGACAAAAACCGGACTGAGCCATACCGCCATAGCCCCACGCCCAGCAATCCCAAGCGGAAACTCCAGCGTTTGAGCGCCGTGCCGTATAAAGTAAGCGGTGACGCCATCGCCCAAAAAACCAACAGCATTTCCCCCAGATAAAAGAAGAGCGTTTCCAGCCAGGCCATCCGGTTACGGCTGAAGAGATAAAATATCGCCAGCAAAGCCGCTATCACTCCGGCCAGCCAGCTCAGACGATCCGGCCACCGGAAACTCCCGGAGCAAAAACAATGCTGCCAAACGGACGCCGCCGCTGCTGAAATGATTAATCCGGCAACACCTTCAAGCCAACCGCTGCCCCCCAATAAGCGAACTATCCCCAAGCCGCAAGTAAATGCCAGCGCAATCATCATTGTTCCCGTGTAGTAAAGCCAGGTCAGATTCCGCTCTTTGCGCAGAGCAAACATGCCAAGGCAATATACTGCACACCACAATATTGCCGCCAGACTCACCGTATTAAGCATGGGTACATCTGCATCGGCCAACCGGAAAAACGCCATCGCCGTACCGCCGCTGCCAATCATGCCCGGCAGCATAAACAATATTGCAATTCTCCACAGATTTTTCATAGGCAAAAAAACACCGTCCTGCTGCAATGAATATTTTTGAGCAGGACGGTTGGATTATTTTACTTCATAAAATTGGCGACCCCGGTAAAGATGATCTGCGCCGAAAGCGCCGCCAGCATCAAACCGGTGATCTTGCTGAGGATCTGGATACCGTTGCGCTTGAGGATCCGTTCCAGCTGTTCAGCAAGCATCAGCACTGCGCCCAGCAGCGCAATAGCCGTCACGATCCCCAGCGATATGGAAATACGCACCATCATCTCCCCGCCGTCAGCGCCCATGACCAGCAGCGCCCCGATCGTCCCCGGGCCCACGATCGTAGGTATGGCCAGTGGCACAACCGTAATATCCTGAACATCGTCATCGACTTTTTTGGCGCCACTGCCGCTGCTGGTCGGCCCGTTGACCAGCGCAATAGCTGTGAGCATAAGCACCACCCCCGCACCAATACGGAACGCATCAATGGTTATACCCAGAACCTTGAACAAATATTCACCGAACCAATAGATCAAAAGCGATATGACCATGACTGCCAGCGTTGTTTTGACCGCAGTAGAGCGCTTGCGTTTAAGCGTGTAATCAGCGGTGTAAGTCAGGAACATGGACAATGCAAAGAACGGTGTCATCAGAAAGAACACCTTGATCAGCACTGCAACGTAATTGGACAATAACATAATAAACCTCGTTATGTATTAAAAATTAAAATAAAAATATTATTTTACAATTGCTTTTTCTTCTGAAACGTATTAAATTATATAATCCGGCACCCCGGATAACCGGGAAACTGCTTCAGCCCTATTAAGCGCGGTTGGTGGAATTGGCAGACACAAAGGACTTAGGATCCTTCGCCGCAAGGCATGCGGGTTCGATCCCCGCACCGCGTACCATTTTATTTTTTCAAATCCATTCACGCTTCTACAAAATTTATCGTCGGAACACCCGAAAAATCGATCTGGTAACATCCGCCGGTCACCGGATACTCGATAACACTCTTGCGGTCAAAATCGTCACATTCGACCAATTTGACAAACTCGCCTTTTTCCTGAATAAAACGCTGTCCGTATTTAGCAATGATATAGGCCCGGTCGCCAATAGCATGCCCGGTATCCATCACCACAATCCCGTCAACCATGCCCGGAGTTATAAAGTAACCTTCCGGCTTGAAGCCAGCCCGCAGCATATTGCCGAAAATCTGCACTTTATCCGGACATGAACAATAATCATCATCCACGCCATGTACGATCACCACCTGATTATCCGGATTGCACTGGTACTGAATGGCCAGATGCGCCGGATTGCCGAAATCCCGGATCTCCTGCATGTGCGCAGCCAGATAATTCGTTTTTTCCGGATCCCGGGAATATCCGGCATTGAGGCGCAGACACTCGCCATAGGCAATTTCATCGGTCAACCCCGGCATTCCGCACAAATCAATAATACAGCCAAAGGTGTGCGGGGCAAGTTTATTGACCATCTGCGACACATTGCCGCCGCCGGAAGCCCCCGCGGCATAATTGCGGCGGCGATTGAAAATAACACCTTTTTCATCCAGATATTTGCGAACTTCTCCCATCGCCCGTAAGCAATCCATTGCCTGCAGCAGCCCGAAATCATATACCCCGGCAGCCGGATCATAAGGTCCGCTCTGCAAATAATTTGTATCAATGCAGATCAAATTGAATTTATTGGCCAGAACCGGACACCAATCCCAGCACATTTCCCAGGTACCGCCCCAGTTGTGCGATACAAGCATCAAACCGGTATTGGCATTCACTCCCAAGCGGGGTGTAACGATATGCACTTCAACTTCCCGCTCAACATCACCGGGGATCATTTGCGCTTCAATGGTAATTATTTCCGGCAAAACAACAGAATCATCATGCTTGAGAATTTTCATATTTCCACCACCCTGAGTCAATAACTTCAAGTTGAATTATTACAGCATTATTCTCACAGATCCGGTTCACCGGCTCCTGCGGTCACAATGTGCGGTTTTACTATATCGATCTGATTGCGGCCAAACAGTGCTTTCAGCTGCTGAAAATGCGCATCATCGTGATATATACCAATGATTGCCCCGCCGGAACCGGTCAGTTTGGCCGCGGCGCCCAGCGAATTGGCCAACTCGACCATGCGCCGGTTTTTGGCACTTACGGTGGTAGAACATACCTCGCAGCGCAATTCAAAATTCCGCCGCAGACAGCGTTCGATTTCGCCGTAATTTTTATTCTTCAAAGATTCATAGACTACATCCGTCAAATGCGCCCACTCCCGGATCGCATCCAGCACTGCCGGAACACCATTGTTGTAATCGTCGCGCAAGCGGCCGTGCAGAATTTCGGACCCCTCTGCCAAATCGGTTCTAAAAGCCACAAACAAATTCAAATCTTCCGGAATAGCCAATTCTTTGTAAATACCGTAACCATATTTTTCCATGTGTTCACGGTTGAAGTCCATAAAAACCGGTACATTGTAGGTCTGAGCCACCCGATCCTGCAAACCGGCGGCAATGCCTAACTCATCGACTTCCACCGACAAGATCAAATTGGCCAGTTCCGGTTTGCTGATTTCAATATCGTAAAACTCTTCCAGCGCCCGGATGCTGGCGGTAATGATCGCCGAAGACCCTGCCAGCCCCAGCCGGTTGGGAATAGTAGTGCGGTAGCGCATGGTAAAATTGCGGTCATGCAGTTTTATATCGCGCTCCACGCAATACTCCACAAAACGTTTGACGCTGGCTTTAAGCAGTCTTATACCGCCATAATAGCCGTACAAACCGACCTGCCGAACCAGTTCGTGGATATTGGCAAAGCAGGAGTGATCACGCATACTCGGTACAAAATCCAACTCCGGAGTTTCGTACAAATCGACCTGAGCTGCGTAATTATCAAAAACAAACGCTATGGTCTTGCCGTAGTAACCATCCGACGGGTTGCCGATCAAAGCCGCCCGGGGAAATGCCTGTTTTTTAATAATCATCCCTGATACTCCTGTTTTGCCATTGCTGTTACGCCCGGGTCACGGTAATACCGGCCATGTGACCATTGAGTTCCACATCACCGCTGCCGGCTTCAACACTCATTTCCACAGCCAGAACTTCATTTTTGATATAATCTGCATAGCTTTCGGCAGCGGCAGCAACTTCCGCATCACCGGCAACGGTCAGCTTGATCCGGTCGGTTACTTCCAAACCGTTTTCCTTGCGCAGATTCTGCACTTTGCTGACGATTTCCCGGGCCAGACCTTCAGCTTCCAGTTCCGGAGTCAATGCCGTATCCAGCGCAATGGTCACGCCGTTTTCGGTAGCGACGACCAAACCGGCCTTTTCGCTGCGCTGCACGATCAAATCTTCGGCGCTCAAAGCAAATTCGCTGCCGTCAGCCAGCAGCAAAGTGCTGCTGTTGCCATTGAGGATGGCACCGATGGTTGCGGAGTCGAGTTGTTCTACCAGCGCAGCGGCTTCTTTCATATTCTTGCCCAGTTTTTTGCCCATCACCTTGAAGTTGGCCTTGGCCGAACGGGTCACCAGAGCATCTTCATCGGTACCGAATTCAATAGCCTTGACGTTGAGTTCTTCGCCGACAATATCCATAGTTCCCCGCATAAGTTCAGCACCTTCGGCATCCGGAGCCAGCAGCACGGCCCGGCTCAGCGGCTGACGAACTTTCAGATTATGCTGAGTACGCAGGAAGCGGCCCAGCTTGACCGCAGTCATGGTCAACATCATCTGCCGTTCCAGTTTTTCGTCACGGCTGGCGGCATCCGGTTCCGGATAGTCGCAGCAATGTACCGATTCCGGCATGTCAACTGTACGCAAATTGCCGTAGATAGCTTCGGTGGTAAACGGAATAAACGGAGCGGCCGCCTTGCAGAATTCGATCAATACATAGTGCAAAGTAGCATACGCTTCCTGCTTATCCGTATCGTCCGTGCTTTTCCAGAAGCGGCGGCGGCTGCGGCGGATGTACCAATTGGTCAAGTCATCCACAAAACGGGCAAAGCGGTTGGCCGCCCGCTGCAGATTGTAATTATCCAGCTCAGTGCGGAGTTCTTCGACCATCTGCGTGCAGCTGCTGAGGATCCAGCGGTCAAGCGCATTGCTCAGATTCTGCGGGCGCGGCACTCCGGCCTGCGGTTCATAACCGTCAACATTGGCGTAAGTAACAAAGAAGCTGTAGGCGTTCCACATGGGGATCATCACATTGCGCAACACTTCTTTGATGCCGTTTTCCGAAAACTTGAGGTCTTCGGCGTGAACCACCTGACTGCCGAGCATGAACAGACGCAGAGCGTCTGCGCCATACTTGTTGACCACATCCAGCGGGTCGGGATAGTTCTTTAAACGCTTGGACATCTTCTGACCGTTTTCGGCCAGGATCAAACCGTTGACGATCACATGCTTGTAGGGCGGTTTATTAAAGAGGGCCGCCCCCAGCACCACCAGCGTATAGAACCAGCCGCGGGTCTGGTCAAGACCTTCGGCAATAAAGTCTGCCGGATAGTTGGCTTCAAAATGTTCCTTATTTTCAAACGGATAATGCTGCTGAGCGTAGGGCATGGAGCCGGATTCAAACCAGCAGTCCAGCACTTCCGGGATCCGCTTGAGCGGGCTTTTGCCGGTGGGGGACGGAATTTCCAGCTTATCAATAAAATGCTTGTGCAGGTCATCGACCTTCTGACCGGTAAGCTGTTCCAATTCAGCGGCACTGCCTACGCAGATAACTTCGCCTTCTTCATTGCGCCAGACCGGCAGCGGAGTACCCCAATAGCGGTTGCGGCTGATGGCCCAGTCACGGGCATTTTCCAACCACTTGCCGAAACGGCCTTCTTTGAGGTGTTCCGGGAACCATGATATATGCTTATTGGCAGCGATCATCTTGGGCTTGATCTCATCGATCTTGACAAACCAGGTGGAAATCGCCCGGTAAATCAGCGGGTGATCGTCACGCCAGCAATGCGGGTAATTGTGCTTGATGGTACCACGGTGGATAAGTTTGCCCTCGGCTTTCAAGCGGGCAATGACTTCGTTATCCACATCTTTTACATAGCGGCCCTGATAATCCGGCACTTCCGCTGTAAAGCAGCACTGTTCATCGATCGGGCACACTTCCGGCAAACCGGCAGCATGGCACACCGCAGCGTCATCTTCCCCGAAGCCCGGAGCGATATGCACGATACCCGAACCATCTTCAGTACTGACATAATCAGCCGCCAGCACCTGGAAAGCTCCATCTTTGCGCAGATCAGCAAAGTAATTGAACAGCGGTTCGTAGGTTTTGCCTGCCAAATCGCTGCCTTTACAGCGTTCCACGATTGCCGGCACATCATTTTTGTAATATGCATGCAAACGGGCTTCGGCCATGATATAAAATTCATCGCCGTCTTTGATTTTTACATAATCGATCGCCGGGCCGACTGCCAGTGCCAGGTTGCTCGGGAGCGTCCACGGAGTCGTGGTCCAGGCTACGAAGTAGGTGTTTTCTTCTTCCAGACTCTTAAAGCGGATGGTGATAGCCGGATCGACCACTTCCATATAGCCCTGATTGGCTTCAAAGTTCGACAGCGGCGTGGCGCAGCGGGGGCAATAGGGCAGGATCTTGTAGCCTTCGTAAATCAAGCCTTTATCCCACAAGCTTTTGAACACCCACCAGATCGACTCCATGTAATCGCGATCCATGGTGCGGTAGCCGTTGCGGAAATCCACCCAGCGGCCCATGCGGTTGACCACCTGTTCCCACTCGTTGGTGTAACGCAGCACGATGGAGCGGCAAGCTTCGTTGAACTTGTCGATACCGTATTCTTCGATGGCTTTTTTGTTGTTCAAAGCCAGAATTTTTTCCATTTCATTTTCGACCGGCAGCCCGTGGCAGTCCCAGCCGAAGGTACGGCGGACAAATTTGCCCCGCATGGTCTGATAGCGCGGAACCACGTCTTTGATCGTACCGGCCAGCAAATGTCCGTAGTGCGGCATACCCGTAGCGAACGGAGGGCCGTCATAAAATACATATTCTTCGCAATTTTCACGCTGTTTGAGCGATTTGGCAAAACTGCCGGATTCCTGCCAGAACTTGAGGACCTCTTCTTCAAGCTTCGGCAATGACACTTGATTATCAACCGGTTTGAACATGGTTATCAATCAAACTCCATATTGTAAAAGTTAAAAATACTTTGCATTCTTAATATTATTTAAAATAACCTCTATATTAATATAGCACACCAAGTGGTTATTTGCCAGTACTTTTGAACAAAAACGTTCTACTGGCCGGATCAGCGAGCTTTTTTTGCAGCGCTTCCAGCTCACCGTAGGCTTGTACGGGTACATAAACAGCGCTGGCCAAATCAGCCGTAAACTCCAGCTGCAGCACCCCTGCAGACATCTTCACTTTTTGTTCAACTTTTCCGTAATTACCGGGCAGCTCAAACTTGAATTGAGCGCCATCAAGCTCGCACTGCTGCCAGTTATCCGGCAATTCCACGCTGTATTTGACTTCCAGCTGATTCTGCGGAAAGAACCAATACGGCAGTGTGCGTTTACCGGCAGTGCGCACCAAAGATGCCACTCCGGCATCCGGCAATACAAACGACACATAATCGCCGCTTTTTTTCCAGAACTCCGGCACAATAAACTTCATTACCAACTGCCCGGGATAGAGCTTGAAATCCCGGGACTTATCCAGCATCTCCGCACCAGCCAACACACCGGAAAATTGCTGTTCCCAGAATTTGCGTTCATCTTCAGGGGTAATGTTGGCAAAAAATTCGTTGAATCCGGCAAATTTTCCGCCGTAATAACTTACAGTACGGCAAAACTCTGCACTGCCGCCCGGCAGCATCCTGATCACCCATTCATCACGGCTGCCGCTGTTGAAGCCCTGCTCATTGCAAACAGTCACCAACTCGCCGTTGGCGCTGTTCAATGCCATGCACATATTGTGCGAACTGTACTCCAGCGGAGCATACTCACTGCTGTCGTTCAAAAACAACTCCCGTTCGCCGACTTTGCACATCAGCAGAACCGTATTGAAGACATTTTGGGGCAAGCGGCAGAAAAAATCTTTCAATTCCGGGATATTGGGAACCTTCGACGCCAGCAATATTTTTATATCCTTCACTCCAACGGCCTTGAGCATGGCATAAAGCAAAACTGCCCGATCAAGGCTGTTGCCGTAATTCTCCTGCAAAGTAACATCCGCCGGAGTAATATACCTGATCCCCAGCACATTCATTTCCGGCCCGGCCAGCCGGATATTTTTGGCCACATAATCACGAATTGCCTTGATCTTGCCGGCCATATCGGGAATTTTCCCGCAAAGTTTCTGCGCCAAAAGCTGACTTAACGGCGCATTGGCAGCAGCTTTCAGCAAAGCATTGCGCAGTTGCTCACTGCAAGTGGCGGGATCAAAGAAGCTTATTCCGGCCACCGGCGCAAAAATCTCCGCAGGCGGGGTCCCCGGCTCATCAGGCATCATCGGCAGATCACGGCCGTTTACTTTGACGATCAGCCGGTCATCCTTGTTCATCCTTACAATATCGAACCCGGCTTCCGGTAAAACCATCTGCAGTTTTCTGCTCAAATCCTGCGGACAATCAAACACAATAGAACTCTGCCGGACGGGCATTTTTTCATAAAAAGTCTTCATAACTTCCAATGGATTTCCACGATAGTGGACCCGCCAGCGACACTCAATGGTACTGCCGATTTTGACTCCCGGCATCGGAACTATTATTTTTTTACCCACCGGATAACGGGGTGCCGCCTCAGAGTTGCCGCTATCCATGATCTGAATGGTGTTCAAATCGACCTTGACTTTTTGGCCGTCAGGAGCAGTAACCCAGCCTTCAACAAACTCCGCATCCGATATACCCGGATAAAACGGGATGGTTATTTCAGAATATTTTTTTACTCCGCCATAGGTCAAAACCTTGATTTTCCGCTGCGTATCGACCAGACATTCCTGAGCATTTTTCACTGTCACCTGCGAGTGCGAAGATTCCAGGATCGAATCAGCTTCCGGAAACTTCACATCGCTGCCGGCAAAACAGCGCTTAACGACCACCCGGTTATTATCTGCCAATCTCAAATCCAGCACCGAACGGCGGAACTGCGGATACTCAGCTGCCGGAACCAGCACTTTTTTGAGAGTGATATAGCGCTTGCATTGCAGTTGATTTTTTTGCGTTACAACACTGTTTTTTATCTGCAAAAATTTATTATCCACATTCTTATATTCCGGCAGCGCCAGCACCTCCAATTCCGGCGGCAACGTTATGGAACAAATTTCATCCACACCGGCAGTGGACTCCAGCAGCAGCGGATACCGCCGGGTCTTGAGCAGCCGGTCATCAAGCATAAAAATCAATGCGCCGAAACCATTATTGAAAAATGGCATCCGCAGGCATCCCGCCCCCCATGCTATATCAACATAATCAGCAACTTTGCACTCAATGATCAACTTCAATTCCCTGCTGAGATCCCGCACATTTTCCGGCTGCAGCTGCATTTTCAACAGCTCGGCGCCCGGCAATATGCTTTTGAGTACTGAGGTAACGAACTGCCGCCGGTATTCCGGATTCCAACGGGCAAAGGCATCCCGGTAAATATTATCATTAAAGCCCCGGAAAGTCAGCTCGCTTTTCAGCTTGAGCTGATACTGTGAGTCAATATCGCCAACAGTGCGGATGACCAGCATATTTTTTTCCGGCGGGATCACCGGCGTGCGCCGCAAAGTATCCCCCTGGGCAGTAGCGCACAAAAAGCTTTTATCCATGGCGTAAGCCGGCAGCAGATCAAAGGTGTTTTCGTCCGTGGAGTCCATCAATATAAGCTTGCCATCCGGCATTTTCACTCCGGTTATGGCATGATTGAAGTAGTTATTGGGCACTTCCGGATCTTTGGGATCGCCCGCCATAAACAACACCATAAACGCATCGAATCCAGCTTCCCGTAACATGGCTGTCAGCAAAGCAGCCTTGTCGCGGCAGACGCCGTGACGCTGCGCAAAAGTATCTTTTACATCATGCGGTTCGTAACCGGGAGCAGTATCTTCGTTGGTTACGCCGGTATAGCGGATCTCTTTAGCTACAAAATCAAACACCTTGCGCACCGCCGCCAGACCGCTTTGGTTCTTAACAAGTTTCCGGGCATGAGCAGTCAGCTCCGGCGACACCGCCTGCAAGCGCGGCTCGCACAAATTATAATACCAGCGCGAAATCGTTTCCCAGTCCGGAGCGGTACTGCTCAACACCCGCATGGAGTGCAAATAAGGCGGCGGCATATATCGTTCCGCCATCAGCTGCGGCACATCCTTTACTTCAAAGCGGTAAATTATCCGGCCGTTGCGGCGGCTCTGACTCTGCTGCAAAGTGCCTTTGACTTCATCCTTTACAACAATGCTGCGCAGGGGGGATTTTTCCGGAGCAGATATTTCGCAGACCCGGTGCAGGATCGGTTCACTCTCCTGCAGCAGTGATATATCACACCATATATCTTTCATCCGGGGGCGGATGTACTTATTGCAACTGGTAATGTGTAAAATATCGCCAACTTCCAGATCCGGGATCCCCACATTCAAATATTTATTGGATGGATCATAAATATTACTCTTCATCTGGTCTTGATCGCTGGTAATATTTTTTTGCAATTTGGGTTTGACCACCCGACCGTCCGGCTTGATGATTTCGCAGCTGAATTCCGGAACTTTGTTATAAAATTCGTTAAAAAACAAATGATAAGTCTGATAGTCTTTCCGACCTTTTTCATTAATCAGCAGGATCCATTCTTCACAATTACTGGTATAGGTTGCATCGCTGTTGAAGCTGATCCGTTCGATACTGTCCAGATTCAAAATGTTGGCATTGGGATATTTTTTCAGATCCAAATTCCGCCAACGGGCCGCCGGATCGCTCTGAACTGCCGCCGGAATTGATTTTTGTTCTGCGTTTGAAGTAACTTTTTCCGGCGGTACGGGCGGATTTTCCGACCACTTTACACAGGAACACAAAAGTAATGCCGGCAAAAAAACGCCTAAAATTTTCTTATAATTCATAATCTGCACCTGTTTTTTAAGCTTTTCAAGTGTATTTATACGTTTGTTGCAATGTAAATTTAGCCCTTTTTTGCAAAAAAGAAAATTTTTTTGCAGGAATCTTGCAACTTTTATTTGAAAAAAACGTTAACTGGGCTACATTATAAAAATGTAAATACGCAAACAATCGTAAAAACGGTAAAAATAAACAAAACTGAAAGTTGGTTCATCATGGGTCAGCAACACAACAAGATCATCAAACGTCGTCGCCGCAAAGCCTACCTCGCCCGCTGCAAAGCCCGCGTGGCTGCTCTGATCAAGAGCGGTGCCAAGCGCAAGTAATCGCACTTGACGTTTGACCGGTCAATTCCGTGAAAAATGTTTTTCGGGGTTGACAACGACACAAGCCCGTCCATTTTTCCGGATGGGCTTTTGTTTTTCAATTGCCGAGGTGATTTTTTAATATGTTCAAGCGCTTGGTCAATTTTCTGCTGGAGTTCCCCTGCCCGCTTTGCGACTGCGATAATCAGCACACGCACTCATTCAACAGCTTCTGTGCAGACTGTCTGGAAAAACTTCCGCTGCTGCATGGTCAGCGCTGCCCCGGATGCGGCGGCGAACTCGACGGCATCTTTGATTTATGCGCCGATTGCCTGAAAATGCCGCCGCGGCCCTGGAAAAATGCCATGGCGGTAATGAAAATGACCGGCTTGGCCGAAAAAGCCGTCTATTCGTTGAAATTTTTCGGGCAAACCGTCATGGCCAGATCATTGGCTGAATTGGCGGCGCCGCTGCTTTTTGCACCGGATTTTGCCGAAACCGATGTTATTGTGCCGGTACCTCTGCATTGGCAAAGATACCTCCAACGCTCATACAATCAATCCGAACTGCTGGCCGGCATGTTAGCCAGGCAGCTGCAGAAGCCGCACCGGAATCTTTTAAAGCGCACCCGGCCCACCATCCGGCAAGCGACCTTGAACCGGGCGGAACGGCTGAAAAATCTTCAAGGAGCTTTTGCGGTCAAAAATCCAGCCCAAGTCCAAGGCAAAAAGATACTGCTGGTGGACGATGTATTAACCACCGGAGCAACGCTGCACGCCTGCGCCGAAGCTTTGCTGCAAGCCGGAGCCGAATCAGTAGTAGTTTTTGTGATCGCCCGCCGTTGAAAAGTTATTTATTCTTACGCAAATAGACTTTTCGTCCGGCATCATTTATATAGTATTTACCGCCGCGGGGACCGGTATAAATCTTGCGGCCATCGGCCGTTTTTTCATCTTGAACTGCAGCACTTGCCGGAGTTGCCGCAGCGTTTTTGCTGTCAGCCGGAGCGGCGGCGGCACTTGCTTTTTTCTTTTCCGGAACCTTATTGACCGCCTCCAGCTGCCGCCGGGTAAAAGTGGCCAGATATTTACGGGGCAGATCCTTGAACGGGATCTTGTCATTTCCATGCAAATGAGTAATAAAAACAAAACCGCTGCCCAATGATTTGATCGAAGTTTTATAATAAACTTTGCCATCGGGCATTTTAATATCGACCAGACTTTGCAGAGCGTAGCGCTGACGGATGCTCAATGCAGCAATAAAGTTTTCAGGCAGCTCTTCCAAAGCAATGGTCGCTTCGCCGCCTTTATGCCGGATCTGCACACATCCGGCAGCAATTTTACGGATTTCCACATTTTCATACTTTTTTCCGGCATCTGTCACCAGATCTGCTGCCGGAACCAGCCAAACACTCAACAAAAGCAAACCAATCCAAACCAACTTTTCCATAACAGTTCTCCTGAACTTCTCAAACATTTACCCAAAAACAATCATTCTATACAAATACCACAAAAAGTTCAAACATGCAATTATTTTCCGGAAAAATAAGCAATAAAAATCTTTTTTTATTTGCTTTTTCCTAAAACTGCATTATATTAAAGGGCATTGAGGATGATCAATTCATGCTCCGGCGTAGCTCAGCGGTAGAGTAGGTGGCTGTTAACCACTTGGTCCCTGGTTCGAATCCAGGCGCCGGAGCCATTTTTTTGCCGTGATTGCGGCATATTTCGAGCCTTACTGCGTCACGCCTCTGGTCAGGTACAGTTGTCCACTCTCACGGTCTCTCCTTGCAAAACTTAAAATCTGTCCCGCAATCCCTGGCAAAAAACACAATACAACATTTTTGTGTAAACAAAAAACGAACCTAACCCGCAGGGGGGGGCGACCCCGAAGGGGAGCATGAGCATTTCAGCAAAGCTGAAAGCGCAAGGCAATACCTGTTTTTGGGAGGGGCAAACTAAAATTATCAATTTAAACTTGCTGCTATTTATTCCAAGAGTTTTTGCAGTTCCCCGTTTTATATGTATTATGGTTTATCAGATTACTTTTCAGGGCAGAAAACAGCCGGCTTTGCGCAGTTCACTCTGCAATTTTCTGATGGAAATTTTCCGCAAAGTAGTTCTGCCGGATGCAGCCTGTGACGCCGCCGTACCAGCCGCCTGCCCGGTGATCATACACCCCGGCACAATACGCACCGATGCCTGCATGGCCCGGTCGGTTGATATACAGCGCCCCGCAACCAGCAGATTGGTGGTATTTTTGGGCAGCAAGGCCCGGTATGGGATGCCGTAATTTTCGCCGGGAGCGTAGGAACTTTTGCGCAAATTTATTTCCACGGCGGCTTGTTTTTTTAAATCAGCACTTCCAGAATGTATGTCTATAGCATAAGCAAAACATCCGATATCGTCTTTGAAATGGCGCCGTTCAAGGTAATCATCTTTGCGCAGCACATATTCACCGGTGATGCGGCGGGATTCCCGCACTCCCAGCAGCCCGGCTGTAGCCGCCAATTCCGCATTTTCAAAGCCGGGTACATGCGTGCGGAAAAAATCCAGAAATCCCCATGCCTGCTTGCGCCCTTCAATGCAAGCTTGAGTTACACTGAATTGATCCAGCACATCCGTGTTGTAAATATGCCCCAGATTGCCGATCCCGGAAGTCGGAGAATTACGGAAATGTCCCACAAAATGCCCTTCATCCATAAAGAGTTTTTCGCCGGATTCCCGGGCATTTTTCCACTCGATCCGCCCCTGCCCCTGATTCCGGCGTTCCGGCGGAATGGCCTCATAATTTATATTGGTAAAAAAACTGCAAAGCGTTGGCGACATAACTTCATGGGTATCTTCTGCACCATACTCCCAAGCGGCACCGGCCAAAAACGCAAGCAGCCCGTCGCCGGTAGCATCAATAAAGACTGATCCGGCCACCGCCCGCATTCCCTGCAAAGTCATAACTGCCAGCGCAATTATTTTCTTGCGCTTGACCACTGCATCACAAATATGCACATTGTAGATGACTTTTACTCCGGCGGCAGCCAGCATTTCGTCCAATTCGATCTTGACCGCTTCCGGGTGTACGTTGAACCAGTTATAATTGACGGGGCGCTGCATACGTTTGGCCAGCGCCTCGCACAACTCTTTGCATAACCCGCTGGCCAGGATATTTTTCAGATCGGTCATGTGGATGATGCAGGGCAGCAGTCCGGAGGATAATATGCCGCCGGCACAGTTGTTTTTTTCCAGCAAAATAACCTTGCGTCCCAGCCGGGCAGCCTGGATAGCTGCCGCCACCCCGGCAGCGCCGCCGCCGGCCACGACAACTTCGGCTTCAGCAAGAATATCTAAATTACGCGATCTTAAAACTAAATTCCTCATTATTTAACCTCAAAAAATGCAAAGTTTGCCGGTTCATAAAAACTTTTAACTAAAGCAGAATATGTAGCATAAGCCGCTTTTACCGTACTGCTGCCATGCCGGTAACAGGCCAGATTGAAGCGGTAACTGTCATTGTTTCCAAGCAAATCACGCGGAATTGCAAAGAAAAATCCGGCTTGATCTGTCACTTTGATCTTCAGACGTTTATCAGTGGCAGGCTGCATATTGCAGGTTGTCATACTGCTGCCGTCAGAGTAAGCAATGAACTGCCAGATCTTTTTATTGCTGCCGATCAGCCAGAACTCTACTTGATTGAGATTTTTTGCTTCGCTTACTTCCACCGCCGCATAAATGTACTCCCGATCACTTGCCAATGCGGCAATTTTAATTGCATCGGAGTAACCAGCCAAGCCGAGTTTATAAAATTTTTGCGGAAGCGGCTTGCTGATCACCCGGGCAAAATCGACTTTTTCCTGCAAGCAGGCAGCTGATTCTTTGCGGGGGTTTTTTGCCGCCTTGACAAACGCTGCCAGCGATACAGGTTCAACTTCAGGCGCCTGGACTGCCGCATTGAATCTGACCAGTTGGATCGTGATCCGGCGGTCGGGCGCCACAAACCCGGTCGCTGCTGAGATGTAGACCTTGCCGGTCCAGTTTTCCGGAGCAAGTTTTTGCAGATCCAGAGTAAAGTTTTTGGCTTTGCGGTCATCGCACCACTCGCCTAACATATATACATCGCGCGTGGGCTTTTCAGCTCCGTAGGGGTGGTTGCCCGGATTGGTATGCTGGTAATTCAATACACCTATGGAAAGGGCCTTGCGGACAAATTTATTGCCGCCGATTTCATAATCGAGCATGATCCCGGCAAATTCTCCGCTTTTTCGCTGATAACGGTGCGTGTGTTTGCCGGACAGCCCACTTGCCTCGTGGAAAGTATGGCTCAAAGCTATTTCCACTTTTTGAACCTTATCCAGCAGAAATCCGGCAGTTGCCGCTCCGGTAAAATTCAATATACGCGACGTTGTACCAGCCGTTGCGGTAAGACTTTCTTCATCTGCAGTGGCGGTAAACGGTTCCAGCAATGGCTGCATACCGCTGTCGTTGCGCCAACGCGAAGTATAAGTCACCGATGAAGTGATCAATGCGCCGTTGCGCCGTACAGCTTTCGGATATTTATTGATGTTAAGTTTGGCATTATTCATTGCCGGCGCTTTAACCAGCATTGCCGGACTCGGCTTGCCGCAAGGAACATTGAAAATGCTTTGGTTTTTGCCATCCAGCGAAGTGATCAACAGTTTACCGCTGCTGTGATAGGTCGGCAGCTGCGGTCGGGTTCCGCAATAAAGCAGCACATTATTCCGGTCATAAATACAAACATAGCCGTTGCCGGAATACTCAAGCTTGCCGTTTTTGTATTCAGCAGTAAAAGCTCCGGATTCACAGTCAGTTGTATCAACTTTCCGGATCACGCTTTTGCCCTTGGCAACTTGCAGAACCGAATAGAGTTTTCCGCCGAAGCAGATTGGTTTGGCCAGCACCTTTCGGCCATTGACCAGATAATTGCCGGGCGCTTGAAAAACGATCACTTCTGCCTTGTCAGCGGTGGATTCAACCAGCACATCGTTTCCGTCATTACCAATATGCAGCTGACGGGTTCCACTTAAAAAATAGTTGCAAACCAGATCATTGACCGAATAACTGCCCGCTGAAGTATTGCTGAAAACGATCTGCACAAATTCATCTTTGGCAAAATTGTCGAGTTTCAAAGCTATTTTACCGGGATTTTTACCGGCAAACAACAATTCCGGACGGGTGATGACGCCTTCGCGCCAGCCACTTGTGCGGTAATTGCTTTTGCGCTCCTTTTCGCCAAAACCATACTTGAATGGTTCATCGATATATTTATTGACCCGGTACGCCCAAACGGTCAGATTCTCAGGTAATTTACCGGTATTGACTTCCACCTTCACGCTATTTTGCCTGGAACGGTTGATCAGCGATAAGATCACCTCTTTACCCAGATCGCGGCAAATGGCGTAACTCTCCAATTCGGTTTTCGGGTCATATTTCCAGTCAGGGGTATATTCAAGGTCATAAATCGAACTTTTGCCCAACTCGTAATTGGCGGTTATATAAGGTATTTGCTGATAACGCAAAAAATTGATCGTCGGAATGAACCCGTTAGCCAGGACACGCGTAATGTAGTCCATTTCAGGATTCCAGTAAAGCAGATCCACCCGCGCACCGGGACGGTGGTTGACAAAAGTAGCCACCGCCATGGCCATGCCGCAGAATTTGCGCCAGAACGATGGAGCAAGCTGATTGCGGGCCTCAATATAGTTGAGTTCATGATAAGGATTGCCGCGGCCATTACCGAACATCAGAACATTTTTTTCCTGCCCCAATTTGTGCATTCCCATCCAGAAATCGGCCCAGTGGTCATCACGCATGAGGTCATTGCGCTGCCAGTCGATCAAACTTACGGTCTTGGTTTCGTCAAGATAAATATAGTCAAAATCAAATGTATCGATCAAACTGCGGAAGTTATCGAGCATGAATGCTGCGGCATCCGGGCGGTTGATCATCACCGGATAATTGATCTTGTAGTTGCCGGGGAAAAGGCTTTTTTCCTGCATATTGCGATTTTTGAACATGAAAAACTCCGGATGCATTTTTACCACATCCGAGTCCCCCATTGCCGAATTCACCCAGTTGTATATCCCCAGGCGGAATGCCGGAGAAATACGCTTGATTTCTTTACTTATTGCTTTAATATCCTCCGCTGAAACACTACCGCCGTAAAACCCGGGCTTGGGCGAATCAAAGTGATAATCGCCCCATGAACCGGTACTGACATTTCCGAGCATGGCGATCACTTCGCCCTCATCAATAAGCAGCGACAATTTTTTGTAATCAGTTATGCTGGCAGTGGATAAATTGACCTTGACATCCGCCAGCCATGCCGGCCCCGGCTTGAAACTCTTCAAAACCTTGCTGACCACCGGATCATTGGGGTAAATATCCGTTAAAAATGCGTGCCAGTTGCCGTTGAAAAATACAAAAGTATCTTCGACAGTAAAAGTTTTTCCGGGCAATATATCGATCGTCCCCAGAGCCATTTCCCAACCGTCAGGCTGATAAAACAAAGCGTTTTCTTTTTCCTGATAAGTAGCGATCGCCGACTGCCACCACGGAAAAACGAATTTACCGTTAAGATGAGTGCGGTACTGGGCAAAACTGCCCTTGCTGCCGTCGTGGTAAATAAGCATACCCTTGGTAGTCTGCAAAAAACTGCGTTCCTGCTGCGGTGCAGAAATTCCGGGCGTTTTCATCAATGGCCCGATGTATCCGCTGCCCAGATAAAAAGCATCATCATAAAAATCCTTACTGAAACGAACCCGGGTTCGGGGAGTGATAAATGCAGTATTTTGTTTATTATGATTGTGGAAAATTGTTTTACGCCGCAGCCGGTCATTTTCCAACGAATAGATTTTTTCGATGGTTATATCAGGCAACTTATCGTTTATGCAAGTAAAATGGAGCTGTTTTTCAGTTGTTTTACAGGATAAAACTTCATCAAACTTTTCATAGGATTCCGCATCACCGGAGCGGCTTTTCAGGAAGTAGTGATTTTCCACTCCCTGCACAGCCAAATTACCGGAGCGTTTATCTTTGACTGCCAGCAAGCTGCCGTTATCCGACGAAAAAATGTATTCTGCAATATGGCTTTTTATGGTTGCAGAATGAACTGGAACAGTAATTTTTTCAGCATTTTTTTCTTCATCTTTTACCGGAAATATCAACTGGCTTATTTCAATAAACTCGCTGGATTTCTGCATACGCGGATGCATGATCGCCAGCTGTTTGATATTGCCGAATTCCGCGGGCCTGGCCCCCTTGCCCCGGAAGCGCCACTTTTTTATATCCAGCGGCACGGTAAAAGTTTGTTCCACATTGTTTTGGATCGGGAAATAACAGTCAAAGTAACCATTTTCTGTTATCAGCACAAAGTAAATTTGTCTGCCGAAATTCATCTTGAGTTTACATTTGATCGACCGGGCAAGATCCGGCAGCGGCACTCTGAAAATCTCCATGCCGCAATAGCGTTTTTTATCCATCCCCTGACAGCGCAGCACACCGGGAGCAGGCACACTGAGTCTGCTGCTGCTGCGGGCCCGCCAGCCCATTTTTTCAGCACCGGCCAAATCCTTGAAGTCTGTCAGTTTAATTTCAGCAGATACTCCGATAAAAGCCCAAAGAGTACAGAGTAAAAAAATAAAATTTTTCATCAATAAAAACCTCAATTATCAAAGTCCTGATTCCAGGGATTGTAAGCCACCCGCAGAGTGCGTTCCCGGTCATCAGTCGTCGGATAAAGCTGACAGTGGATCGGCACCATGGAATTTTCGTTCAGGGCTTCCACATGACCATCGAGGAAGTTGAAGTTGGCATGCTTATTGTGCCGCAGATGCACCCGGTATTTGTACGCTGTAGAGGTATTGGAGCGTTTCTGCACCATATGCCACTGTACCGGTTTGCCGAAGCCCACGGTTTCAGCCCACGCCGGAGGCTCGGTATTGGCGGAATCACAGAAAATTTCCGAGCGGTCAGGTGTGGGATATTTGCTCAAAGGGAAAAAATAAGCTGCTGTGGCAGGATTATAAAGTCCGCAGCGGGCAAATGTACAGTATTGGTTTTCGCCCCGGTAAGGTGTATTGGTCGGTGCCAGCGCTGGACAGCGAAGCATACCGTAATCGTAATTTTCAATAACTCCGCTCCGCATAAACATAAGAGACCAGTTTATGCTGCCGCCATCTTCGGTGGGACAGGTTACCAGCCAATCCTTGTTGGCATTGATATACATCTGGTGATAAATGCCGGTCTGTTTGAGTGCATTGCGGCAGTTGGCATCTTTGGCACGTTCACGAGCAGCAGACAAAGCAGGCAGCAGCATAGCTGCAAGAATAGCGATAATGGCAATTACAACCAGCAATTCGATCAAAGTAAATCGTTTTTTCATGGGACTCCCTTTCGTGGTTTAAAGAATTATTTGGAAACACATTAAAAATACCTTGAACAACAGACTTTTGCTATCAATATAAAGCTGATTTTTATCAAAATAGTGCTATTTTATCGTTTTTACAATTTGCGTTGAGAACTCTTGATGCTATATTACTTTTGTATAAAGGAAAAATCTTATGCCGTTTACCAGCAAGCAAAAAATTGATAATGCAGTCTTTAATGAGCTTCAGCAGCATCTGCAGGATTTGAGCGAGAGTTTTCAGATCCATTGCTGCTGGAAAGCCACTGCGGCGTTAAAGCTGGAATTCCGCCTCAACACTTATGTTGCCAAGCACAGCTGCAGTTTTTGCGCACGCTACAAACAAGTTCCGGCGCAGGAAAAAAAGTGCATTGCTCACGATAACTGCACTTTGACCGCACTTTTAGCAGGGCACCAGGATGCTTTTGAAGCTCGCTGCCCGGCCGGAGCGTGGGAGCTGATCGTGCCGTTCCATCAGCACGGGATTTGTCTGGGCGCAGTATTGTGCGGACCTTACCGCAAGTCGGAAGATCCGCCGGATGAATTGCTGACCGAACTGAATGCATTCCGGCTCCAAAGCCTGACCAATATCATCCGGCAGCTGCTGCAAAACTCCATAACTCAAGCCTACGCCGACCGTATGCAGCAAACAGCCGATCCCCGGATCGCTCAAGCCCTGAATTTTATCCGGAAAAACTTCTGCCGCAAACTTACTGCCGGCGAAGTAGCCGGAAAAATCGGCTTGAGCCGTTCACGTTTTCTGCATTTGTTTCCGCAAGAGTGCGGCAGGACTTTTGGCGATTATCTGCGGGAATTGCGCATTGCCGAAGGCTGCCGGCTGCTGCGCCAGAGCAATACGCCGATCGATCAGATCGCCTACACTCTGGGCTTCTGCACGCAGAGTCATTTCAATTCGGTATTTATCAAACAAATCAAAATGACTCCCCGGCAGTACCGGCTGCAGGCTTTGCGCCAAACGCCTTGAGCGGCAGCAGAAATCACTTTTCGGCAGCGATTATATCTTTGTAGTTTTCCTCAAAAACTTTCTGCAGTGCAGCCTTGACTTTATCCGGGGCAGTCCGGTTGCGCAACGCTTTGCGGGCTTCTTCGACTGCTGATGTGTGGCGCTGATAAAGCTTGTTTTCCAGCGCTTTAAGTTCTTTTTCCGGCAGAAACGGCACTTTTTTATCCATGCGTTTAAACGCCCGGGCGCTGTACTGACCATTCATCAGCTCATCGGGAATGCTGCTGACCACTACCGGGATCGGCAAATAGCAGGAGCTGGCCGGAGAACTGAACGTCATGTAAGCAGTGCTGAGTATTTCCGGAAACTCTTTATCAATAACAAATGTGCAGGCTGAAATCGTGCTTCTTCCGCAAGGCGGATAGCATTTGGGCTCTTCCGGAATTTGGCTGATACGGGAAGCATCTGCACTGTCTTGCGGCGTAACCAGGCCGTTTTTGCGCCATGCCTGCTCCAACATACGTTCACGGACAGCGTATTCGCGACGACCGTGCATGACCATGCTCAGCGGCGACCGCAAACTGTAAATTTGCAGCTCCGGATAATGAAAAGCGTTGGCCCGGGCAGTAAAACCGCTGTTGACCGCTTTGGATACCGTGCGCCGGGCGGTGTTTTCTACAATATAAACGTTGTCTTTGTCGCCGATAAACCAGATCGAACCGCTGTCAACATGACTGTATGCCCGGTCGGCAATAATTTTTTCCAGCAGCTTCACGGCCGCTTGAGCGGTACCGCATTCTTCGAGCAATATCCGGCAGATCACTCCGGTAGGTATACCATACTGGCTGTTTTCCACTTCCGGCATCGGATCGCCGCTGTTCATCAAAATCACCACGCCTTTATCGTTGATCCCCTGCGTCGGGCAGAGCGAAGTCAATCCGCCGTTGCCGATCCAGGCGTGCTTGCCGGGAACAGCCCGGCGCATCAGCGTAAGCGGTCGGCCCTTGGAGTCACGATTTTTGTGGATAAGAATACTCTTGCCATCGGTAATATCGCTCATAGCCACCCAGCTGGTACATTCATGCGAAGGATTGTGTTCATCGTTATCTTTGAGCAAAACCCCATAGCGCATGATCCCCAGGTAAGTTTCCGGCGGCAAATTGAAAACCTTATCCACCACTGCCGCTTCCTGAATCAGATGCGGTGCAAACCGTTCCAGACAGCCTTTGAAATATCTGATCCGTTCCGTCTTCTGTTCCGGAGAGGCTTTATAAAGCTTACCGCCATCACCGGAGGTGATTTTTTTGTTCTGCCAGGTGCGCCAATGAGTACGGACGTGCTGTTCCAAATCAATATCCCGGGCCATTGCCGGAAAAAAAGCCAGCACCACTGCTGCCGCCCAATAAAATTTAATCAGCATAAACAACTCCTTATTTTTCAAAAAAAATGTACTTTTCAGTAAATATAACTCGATAAGCTCCGAAATTCAAGCTTGCTGCAGCTTTTTTTTGCAATATTAATTTGAGTAAAAAAGATTTGGATGTATATTAAACCATAAAACCAGAATCAAATCAACAATATGGTGCAGCAATGTCTGAAAAACTTCAATTAAATGTCGAAAAAATGCGTTCATTCGCCGAATCACTGCGCGTGATACCTTTTGATGAAGTAGTAGAAATGGTCCGGCTCTGCTGTCTGGCAGCCGCCACCCAACTGCCGGAAGATGTACTTGAATCTTTGCAGGATGCCTACCAAAAAGAAACCAAGCCGCTGGCCAGAGAACTTTTGAGCCAGTGTCTGGAAAACGCCCGCATCGCCCGGGAAGAAAATATGCCAATCTGTCAGGATACCGGCTTTGCAGTCTTTTTTGTGGAAATGGGCAGCAGTGTGCAGATCGACGGCGGAACTATTTATGAAGCGATCAGTGAAGGTACCCGTCAGGGCTACCGGGATGGTTTTTTGCGCAAATCCATCGTTACAGATCCGTTGTTCAAACGCAAAAACACTACCGATAATACTCCGCCGATCATTCATTTGAATCTGGTGCCCGGCGATAAGATCAACGTTATTCTGGCCCCCAAGGGCGGCGGCTCGGAAAATATGAGTGCCCTGAAAATGCTCAAGCCCTCTGACGGCAAAGCCGGAGTGGTCGATTTTGTAGTCAACACCGTGGTCAACGCCGGCGGCAACCCCTGCCCGCCGGTAATTGTGGGTGTGGGCATCGGCGGAACTTTTGAGCAGGCTGCACTGCTGGCTAAAAAAGCGCTGCTGCGCAAAGTCGGTACCCCCAGCAGAGAAAGCGAATATGCCGAACTGGAACAGGAGATCCTGCAGAAGATCAACGCTTCCGGTGTGGGGCCGCAAGGCCTGGGCGGCGATACCACTGCGCTGGCGGTACACATCAATAATCACCCCTGTCACATTGCCAGTCTGCCGGTAGCGGTCAATATCAACTGCCACGCGGCGCGGCACGCCGGGTTTGAACTTTAAGCATACTTTTTCAGGAGTCTATGTCATGGAAATAAAATTGCAACTGCCGCTGACTGCAGAAAAAGTCGCTCAACTGCACGCCGGAGATACGGTCAAATTAAGCGGTATAATCTACACTGCCAGAGATGCCGCCCATAAACGGCTGGTCGCCATGCTGGAAGCCGGCGAAGACCTGCCGCTGGATTTACAGGATCAGACCATCTATTTTGCCGGACCCTGTCCGGCGCCGCCCGGCCGTCCCATCGGCAGTGCGGGACCAACCACCAGCGGCCGGATGGATGCTTATTCGCCAATCTTGATCAAACAATGCAATTTGCGCGGTATGATCGGCAAAGGCGAACGTAGCCAACAGGTTATCGAAGCAATGCAAACCTATAAAGCCGTTTACTTTGCGGCAACCGGCGGCGCCGGAGCCCTGATCGCCAAATCCATAAAAGCCGCTGAAGTCATCGCCTTTCCGGATCTGGGGCCGGAAGCGATCCGCAAATTGACCGTGGAAGATTTTCCGGTGATCGTGGCCATTGATGCCCACGGCGGAAATCTCTATGATCAACGTTAAAACACTATGCCTAACCGAGGAGTATATGATGAAAAAACACATGCGGATCGCCGCTTTGCAGTGTAACTTTCAAACCCGGGAAGAAACTCTTGCCATGCCTGGATTCTGGCAGGATTTCGGCTTTGATACCGAACAACTTCTGCACACCCATGCTGATATGTACAGTGCCATCTATGACGAAAAACGGCACGGCGAACTGCTGCGGGAATATCTGCAGCGTTCTGAAGCTTGCAATATCTCCACGATCGTTTACATGAATTGCCATATTCTTGGGCCCTCCATTGCTGACCGCAAAACGGAATGGGGCGTCCGGGATGCGCAAGGCAATTACCCCTTGAGCTATGGAACTTATCCGGCCTGCTGTCTGAATTCCAGCTGGCGGGACTACTTCTTTGACTGCGTGGAATCGCTGAAAAAATTCAACATCTTCGGATTGTTTTTTGACGGTCCGCACTACACGCCCTGCACCTGTTCCTGTTGTCAGGCCAAGTTTGAAGCTCAATTCAATAAAAAATACAGTCAGGCCACTGCCGAAGAAATTTCCCGCTTTACCTACATTACAACATTGGAGTTCAAAGAAGCACTCTACAAAAAGGTCAAGTCGGTCAATCCCCAGTGGCAGATGTATTTTAACGAGGGACTCTTTGTCGGACGGGTCGGCAGTCAGGATTTTGCCCGGCAGCTGGCCACCGATGACATTATCGGTACCGAAGGCGGATTTTTCTATTACAGTGAACCCAAAAACCACAATCCGTGGTACTGCTCCAGTTCCGCAAAATTGGCCGAAGCGGTGGCCGGAAATAAACCGACAGTGATCTTTTTTGCCGGCGACCACAAGCCGTGGGGCTGGTTCATGCACACCCCGGCCGAAACTGCCTTGTGCTACATTTCTGCCTTGGGTAACGGTGCAAGCATCTGGTACGGAATCCATTGCACGCCCGACAACCTTGATTCCACCGCCGGACAAATGGCTAAAAAACTCGTTGCGTTTGATAAAAAATATGATGCGCTTTATCAATCGACCAGCAGTCTGGCCGAAGTTGCGGTGTTTTACAGCTACGATACCGCCGCACATTACCGTAAAAGCGGTGAAGCATCCGACCTCTATGGCGATATCGATAAAGTTTCCGATTTCCCCGGCGATTACCGCTCATCCACCCAGGGAGCATTCGGGTTGCTGCACCATTTGAATATGCCTTACGATGTAGTGTGCGAACTGAATCTGGACGATCTTAAACGCTATAAAGTAATAATCGCCCCCTCGCTGGCCATGGTCAGCGACCGTACTCGGGATGCGATTTGTGAGTTTGCAGCCAACGGCGGGATCGTGATCGCTGACGGCGAGTTCGGATTCTATGACGAACAGGGTAAAAAACGCACTCAGGGCGCATTTGAGGCGGTTACCGGTGTAAAATTCCAGAACCGTTATCTGGATCACAAGGTGTTCAATTACTGTGCATTCCCGGATTTTTATGCGGCCGATAATTCCCACAGCTGGCTGCCTGCCCCGGGCTGGAGCGCCGCAATCAGCGTCAACGCCCCCGGCGAAATATTTGGCTTGGCCAATCCTCCCATGCGGGGCTGTTATGAAGCCAAACCGGCCGATCCGTCAATGCCATACGCCGCAAAAACAGCTTATGGCAAGGGTATGTTCTACTATATTTCCGGCGGCGCATTGGAGTATTACTTCAACTACACCAATACAGCGTGGCGGAAATTTTTCAGCAAGCTCATCAAAAGCAGCATCAATGAAAAATTCGTCCTGCACAATGCCACCACCGGAGTGGCAGTAAGCGTTCGCCAGAGTTCCGAAAACTGCACGCTGGTACATTTGACCAACTACACCTCCAGCACCCGGCCGATCGAACAGAGCGCCGTACTGCATGATCTGGTGCTGGAAGTGCCGGAGCAATACACTGCAGCTGAGGATATTTGGAATGAGTGCCCGTTGAAAATGCTTGCGCCGGGTAAATTTGCCATTGAGCAGCTTTCCGAAGTTGCAGTGATCAAACTTACCTGATAACCAGAAAGATTTTATGGCCGAAAAGCAGTCCAATTTGCAGCAAACCACGCCCTGGCGAAGTGCCTGGCGGCGTTTCCGCACCGACTATCTGGCAGTGCTGGCGTTGTTTTTGATCTGCGGAATGCTGCTGACTGCTTTACTGGCGCCATTGCTGGCCAATCCACGCCCCTTGCTGGAATTTATTCCCGGCAAGGGCTGGGATATGCCGTTTTTGCGCAGCTTTTTTGCGCCCGAAAGCAGCGAATACTGCATCGAACAGCTTTTTAATTATCTGCTGTTGGCGCTGCCGCTGGCTTTGATCGTAAAATTCAGCATCAAAGCCAAACGCCTGCGCCGGATAGCATTGCTGGTACTGCTGACAGCTTTGACCATACCATTTTTGCTTGCCTCCCCCAAACTGGAACGGGTCAATTACCGGGATCAAATCTTGCCGGAGGGAACATGGCGGATGATGGCATTGCTGCCTTACGGACCTTTTGAGCAGGTGAGCGCTCCCTATACGCCGCCCGGGAAAAAACATCCGCTGGGCTGCGATGAATTGGGCCGGGATCTGGCAGTCCGGTTGATTTTCGGCAGCCGTATATCACTGGCAGTCGGGTTGATCGCCACCACGCTGGCGATGTTTATCGGGCTGGTTATCGGAGTGGCGGCCGGTTATCGCGGCGGCTGGTTCGATATACTTTTGATGCGGGCGGTGGAAATATTGATGTGTTTTCCGGTCTTTTTACTGCTGCTGATCATCATGTCGCTTTTTCAGGAATATAAATTTGAGCAGTCGATTCTGGCGGTCATCGTTGTGATCGCCCTTACCGGCTGGATCGGCATGGCGCAGCTGGCCCGGGGCGAAGTGCTGAAGATCCGAGAAATGAGCTACATAAAAGCAGCGCAAACGCTGGGAGTATCGTGGTGGGGGATCATCTTCAAACACATACTGCCCAACATTCCCGGAACGATTTGCATAACGTTTTCGTTTGCAGTAGCAGGCGCCATACTCTCCGAAAGTTCATTAAGCTTTTTAGGTTTTGGCGTACAGCCGCCGACCGCCAGCTGGGGCGGTATGCTCAAAGCGGCTTTCAACGATCCGCTCAACGCCTGGCACCTGACGCTTTTTCCCGGCTTGATGCTCTTCTGGGCAGTGGCCGGATTCAACTTACTGGGCGAAGGTTTGCGCAAAGCCTTCGATCCCCGCTCCGAAAAATAAATAAGATACGCAGCAAGAGATACCGGACGTTTTTCCAAAGTTATTGCTGCACCGTTTGCGTTTGGCAAGCAGTGCAGCAAGTAAGTGTACAAAAACGTACTCGAACGGGCGAGCTGCGCAGCAAGGCGCAGCGGTTTTTTTTTCCGAGTTATTGTGGAGGCAGTTTGCGTTTTGCAAGCAGCGCAGCAAGTGAGTGTACAAAAACGTACTCGAACGAGCGAGCAGCGCTGCAAGGCGCAGCGGGGGTTTTTTCCGAGTTATTGTGGAGGCAGTTTGCGTTTTGCAAGCAGCGCAGCAAGTGAGTGTACAAAAACGTACTCGAACGGGCGAGCAGCGCTGCAAGGCGCAGCGGGTGTTTTTTCCGAGTTATTGTGGAGGCAGTTTGCGTTTGGCAAGCAGCGCAGCGAGGAAGTGTACGAAATTGTACTCGACCGAGCGAGCAGCGCTGCAAGGCGCAAAATGCCCCACAAGAACCGGAAAAAAAATTTAGACGGAAAATCTTACATGGATAACATCGCCATCCTGGACGACGTAATCCTTGCCTTCGATCCGCAGTTTACCGGCGGTTTGCGCAGCGTTCCAACCGCCACATTCGACCATATCGTTGTAGGAAACTGTTTCCATACGGATAAATCCCCGGCACATATCGGTGTGGATTTTTCCGGCAGCTTCCGGCGCCAAAGTGCCTTTGGTGATCGTCCATGCCCGTGATTCCATAGGTCCGGCGGTGAAAAAGGTTATGTAATCCAGCAGCCGGTAGCCGGTCTGGATGACCTGTTCCAAGCCGGTTTCTTTGATGCCCAATTCTTCCATAAACATCTGGGCTTCTTCATCGGAGAGCTGGCCGAGTTCTTCTTCGATCTTAGCGCAGACCGGGATCACTTCCAGATTCATTTCGGCCGCTTTATCCAGCAGCTTTTGAGCCAGAGGCATATTTTTGAAATCCGCAACTCCAGCTTCGTCGGTGTTGGCACAAATGAATGCGGGCATGGTGGAAAGCAAACCAAAACCTTTGACCAAATCGACTACTTTGGGATTATTCAAATCATATTCCGGGCGGCGGCCTTCGCTGAGCTGCGCAGCCAGATCTTTGAGCAGTTCAAATTCCAGCTTGGCATCCGGATCGTTGGAGCGGGCCAGCTTGGAGGCTTTATCCCGGCGTTTTTCGATCATTTCCAAATCCGCAAGCATCAATTCTGTGGAGATAACTTCCAAATCTTCTGCCGGATCGACCCGTCCGGCAACGTGTACAACATCGGAATTTTCAAACACCCGCACCACATGAGCAATCGCATCCACACTGCGGATATGACCCAAAAATTGATTACCCAGCCCCTGCCCCTGACTGGCGCCCCGCACCAGACCGGCAATATCAATAAATTTAAGCGTGGAAGGCACGATCCGACCGGATTTTTCCATATCCGAAAGCACCTGCAGACGGGCATCCGGCACCGCCACGATCCCGGTATTCGGCTCGATCGTGCAGAACGGGAAGTTGGCCGCTTCGGCACCGCCGCGGCTCAGCGCATTGAACAAAGTAGACTTGCCAACGTTGGGCAGCCCCACCAGACCACATGAAAAACTCATAAATATATCCTCAAATTAAGATGTTAACTCAGATTTTCAACTTACTTTTTTTATTCTTCACGCATATAATTTACACCAACAGAGCAAATTTTTCCACCTTTGCAGGAAGATTTCAGCTTTTTTCGCTTGCAGATACTTGTTAAAATTGACTTTTCAAGGTATATTACTTATAGTAATGTTATATTTTTATGAAAGGAACAGTTGATCATGGTAAATGTTATTGCTATTGACGGGCCGTCTGCTTCCGGCAAAAGCACGCTGGCCAAAACGTTGTCGGAAAAGCTGCATATACCCTATATAAACACCGGCAGTATGTTCCGGGCCACAGCTCTGGCAGCGCAAAACCGGGGCATATCGTGGGATGACGAAGCAGCATTGCAGGCCATGCTCCGCACTTTATCCATGGAGTACCGGGAATCTGCAGCAGGCGGATTTGAGCTTTTCTGCGACGGCGAGTTTCCCGGAGAAAAACTGCGCACGGCCGAGATCGCCGCCGGGGCCAGCAAAGTGGCCGTCTATCCGGCAGTGCGGGAAGAATTGAAAAACCTGCAGCGCAAGATGAGCTCAGATAACTGGATAGTTATGGAAGGCCGGGATATCGGCACTGTGATCTTTCCGGATGCAGCGTATAAGTTTTTTATCACCGCTTCGCCGCTGGAACGGGCCCGCCGCCGGCTGGCTCAGGAAGGCGACAAGGCTGGCGGCACGCTCGAAGAAGTAGCCGCTGCCATTGCCAAACGCGATGAACAGGACAGCAACCGGCCGGTAGCTCCGCTGAAACCGGCGAATGATGCGGATCTGGTGGATAACAGCAATATGACTTTGGAAGAAACTTTTAACTATCTATACAACAAGGTGAAAGATGCCGTACTTTGATTGCACATACCGGGTGCCGTATGCCGACACCGACCAGATGCAGGTGGTGTATTACGCCAATTATCTGGAATATTTTGAACGCAGCCGCACTGAAATGCTCCGTTCGATCGGATTTCCTTATTCAGAAATGGAAAAGATGGGATTTTTTCTGCCGGTCAAATCGGCCGAACTGACCTATCACGCCAGCGCCTGTTACGATGATCTTCTGACGCTGCGCTCCTATGTAGCCGAAGCCCGGGGCGCCCGGCTGAAGATCTGCAGCGAAGTCCGCCGCGGCGATGAACTGCTGGTTTCCGGCAGCGTAACCTTGTGCTGTATAAACAGCGAACACAAAGTCACCCGTCTGCCGGCAGAATTGCTGGAAGCGGTAAAATTGCTGAACAACGATTGAACAGGTGTAAGCATGGGAAATTTTGTTGATACCAACGAATTGTATTTTTTGCAGTTTCAGCCCATATATATGCAGCGCATCTGGGGTGGAAAGCTTTTGCAGAAAACTTTGCAGCGTAATATACCAGAAGCCGACAGCACCGCTGACCCCATCGGCGAATCCTGGGAGATAACTGACCGGGACGATGCTCAGAGCGTGGTCACCACCGGAGCCTTGAGCGGCAAGACCCTCCGGGAACTTATCGAATACTACGGTCAGAATCTGTTGGGCGGCTTGTGGCAGGGCGGACGTTTTCCGCTGCTGGTCAAATTTATTGACGCCGGGCAGCGGCTCTCGCTGCAAGTCCATCCGGACGAAAACTATTGCCGGAGCGTCAATGACGGTTCTGAACCCAAGACCGAAATGTGGTACATCGCCGATTGTGAAGCTCACGGCGAAATCCTGGCCGGGCTTACGCCCAGGGCCACGAGAGATCAGCTGGTCGAATCGCTTTCCACGACCCGGGCGGCGGATCTGCTGCAGCGTTTTCCGTCCCATGTCGGCGACAGTTATTTTATTCAGGCCGGTACCGTTCATGCCATTGGCGCCGGGAATCTGATTTTTGAGATCCAGCAAAACAGCGATACCACGTTCCGCATCAGTGATTGGGGTCGTTTGGATAAAAACGGCCAGCCCCGTCAGCTGCATCTGGAACAGGGACTCCGGGCGATCGGTTTTGCCAACCGCATATCCCCCCGGATCCCGGCGGTGATCGGAGAAACAGCCTTCAACCGCAAGTTTCCGCTGGTTGACCGGTATTGCTTTAAAGTTGATTGCCTGCGGGTGGTGGAAAAGCATCCGGACAATACCGGCAAGCTTTCCGGCAGTTTCCACTTGCTCAGCGTAATGAAGGGCAAGATCCGCCTTACATCCGGCAGTGGTCAGACGCTGACTTTGCAGTTTGGCGACAGTGCGCTGGTTCCGGCGATAATGGGCAATTATACCATTGAGCCGCTGGATGGAGCGGCAACAGTATTGAAAAGTTATCTGGCATAAAAAATAAGCAACATATACAACTACGATAAGGATTTTTCTGATGGCTGCTTTCAAATTTATTCTTGATCTTGAAGAATACCTCAAACAGCAATTTCCCGGCAAAGCCGATGCCGCCTGGCATATTGCGCCGGAAAAGTGTCCGGAAAGTATGAATGGCGAATTGACGATCAATGCCTTCCGTTTTGCCCGGGTCTTCGGACAGGCTCCGGACAAACTGGCCGCTTTGATCAGTGATTATCTGACCAATCACGCTGAAGTGGAAAAGGTCGAAACGGTCAAGGCTTTTATCAATATAACCATCCAGCCCGCAGCGCTCTACCGGGATACAGTGGCCGACATCGATCAGCTTCTGGAAAATGTCAAACTGCCCGAAAATGAACGCAAAAAGATCCTGATTGAATTTTCGGCCCCCAACACCAATAAGCCGCAGCATCTTGGCCATGTGCGCAATAACACCATCGGTCAGGCTACGGCCAGTATGCTGTCCCGGGTCGGTCACGACGTGATCCCGATCAATCTGGTCAATGACCGGGGGATCCATATTTGCAAATCCATGCTGGCGTATGAACGCTTTGGCGAAGGTGTCACGCCGGAAAGCACCGGCATCAAAGGCGACCATCTGGTAGGGAATTTTTATGTAAAATACGCTTCGGCGCTCTCTGAACAGATCAAAGAACTGCGGGCTGCACGTCCTAATCTGGCGGATAAAAATGACGATGAACTCTTTCTGGAAACCGAAATCGGAGCCGCCGCTCAGGAAATGCTCCGTAAATGGGAAGCCAACGATCCGGCCGTCCGGGCACTCTGGCAGAAAATGAATTCCTGGGTGCTGAAAGGTTTTGACGAAACCTACAAACGGCTCGGGATCGAATTTGCTCATACTTATCTGGAAAGCGAAACCTATCTGCTGGGCAAAGACCTGATCGCTGATGGCCTTCAGCGGGGCGTATTTACCAGGCGGGAAGATGGAGCGGTGATCGCTGATCTGGGCAAATTGGGCAAAAAAGTGGTACTGCGTTCGGATGGTACCAGCGTGTATATTACTCAAGACATCGGTACTACAGTCAAAAAATACAACGACTATACCCCCGAAGAACAGATCTGGGTGGTGGGTGATGAACAGAATCTGCACTTTCAGATGCTGTTTGCGATCCTTAAATTGCTGGGTTTTGAATGGTCAAACAAGCTTTCGCACCTCTCTTACGGCATGGTCAATCTGCCCAGCGGCCGCATGAAAAGCCGGGAAGGAACTGTTGTCGATGCCGATGATCTCTGCGACGAAATGGCTGCGTTAGCTTATGCAGCCTGCAAAGAACGGGATAACGGAACCGTGGACGATGCGGTTTTGCGTGAACGCGCTGAAATCATCGGCTTGGGAGCACTCAAGTTCATGCTGCTTAAATTCAATGCCAAAACCACGATCATGTTCGATCCTTCCGCATCCATAAGATTTGAAGGCGATACCGGGCCTTATGTGCAGTATGCCTGCGCCCGCATCGCTTCCATCGGCCGCAAAGCTGCTGAGCGCGGTTTGACTCTGGATGGCAAAGTCGATTGGAGCTTGCTGCAGAACAGTGCCGAAAAGCTGCTGGCGCTGGAATTGAGTTTCTATCCGGCAGCCGTTCAACAGGCAGCCGGGCGGTGCGATGCCTCCGGTCTGGCGGAATATCTGCTGAATCTGGCCAAAAACTTCAACCGTTTTTACCGGGAATGTCCGATTCTGGCGGCAGAAACTCCGGAATTGATCCAAGCCCGGGCCAAACTGGCTGAACAGACCCGCAAGGTATTGGTCGATGGGTTGAACACCATGACGATCAAGGTTCCGGAAAGCATGTAACATATTCCTGCAGCGAACTTCCGGACTGCCGCAAGCGTCAGGATAGAAGTTCGCTGCAGAACACCGTGCGAACAATTTACTGACAGCTGCGGTCAAAAATTAAAAAAGCGGCAAGTATAGCGATTTTTATTTGTAAAAATATAAATCTGTGATATATTACCGCTGAAATGATTTTTTTTAATAAAATATTAATTATAAAGGATATTAAAAATGGCTAAAGCAGCTGCAGCCGCCGGAACGGTCAAACGTCGCCGGGTGGTGCTGACCGCAGATTTGGGGCCGGGCAAAACCGTGAGCGTGGCCGGGAATTTCAACGATTGGGATCCGACCGCCAAACCGATGACCGACAAAGCAGGCAATGGCGTTTACCGCTGTACATTGCTGCTGGCTCCGGGAACCTACGAATACAAGTTTGTGATCAACGGAGTTTGGTGTGTAGATACCAACAACCCCAATTTTGCGCCCAACGATCTGGGTACCCTCAACAGCTTATTGATCGTTGAATAAGCAATGTGATGTGGATGCAAAACAATAGAATCAAACTCCGGAAAAGCTTTTTAAAAGGCCTTCCGGAGTTTTTTATGTAAAAGGCGGTTTGGGCTTTGTCAATGATCAAACCGCAGCAAAAACAGGAGTTGACAAAATATTTATGAACAATATAAGACTTTACAATGTTGCGCCGTCCGTACCGGATGAATTGCGTTTTCTGGAAGAGTTGTCTTTCAATATGTGGTGGTGCTATCACCCGGAAGCCCAGGATCTTTTTGAACGAATTGATCCCCTGCTCTGGCAGGAAGTGGAAGGCAATACCCGGCTTTTTATGAGCAAACTGCCGCAGGGCAAGCTCGAAGAACTCGCCCGGGATCCGCTCTATGTGCGGGAACTGAAGAATGTGGAAAGTGCTTTCCGGCGCGATATGCAGCCGCATGAAGATATCCGCAAACGCAAGATCGCATACTTTTCCATGGAATTTGGTATCCACGAAAGTGTGCGCATCTTTTCCGGCGGTTTGGGCGTACTCGCCGGCGACCACCTCAAAGCCGCCAGTGATTTGCATCTGCCGCTGGTCGGGGTTGGTCTGCTTTATCACCAGGGATATTTCCGTCAGGTGCTGGACAGCAACGGCTGGCAGCAGGAACGCTATCCGGAAAACGAGATCCACAATATGCCCATTACCCGGGCGCTGGATCCTGCGGGTAACGAAGTAACGATTTCTATCCCGCTGGGCGACCGTATAGTGTTTGCGGCAGTGTGGGTGCTGAAAGTCGGCAATGTGCCGCTGGTGCTGCTGGATACAGAAATACCGCAGAATCCGCCGGAACTGCGCTCGCTGACCTGGCGGCTCTACGGCGGCGATACCCGCAACCGCATCCAGCAGGAATTGCTGCTGGGTGTCGGCGGTTACAAAGCATTGGTCGCCATGGGCTGCACGCCGGAAGTGTGCCACATGAACGAAGGCCATGCGGCGTTTCTCTCGCTGGCCCGTATCGAACACCTGGTGCGGGAATTCAACTATACGCCGGATACGGCACTGGAAATCGTCTGGCGCAGCAACGTGTTTACTACCCATACCCCGGTTCCGGCGGGCAACGAAGTCTTTGACTTCAATCTGGTTCGGCCATTTCTGGAAGTGCTGTGCAAGCAAGCCGGCATCGATATTGAACGGATGCTCAAATGGGGCGTTCCGATCGCTGAACGCAACAGCAGCAACCAGATGTCCATGACGGTTCTGGGTATGCGCCTGGCCAATTTCAGCAACGGCGTAAGCAAGCTCCACGGCGAAGTTGCCCGCCAGATGTGGAAAAATCTCTGGCCGGGCCGGGCTTTGGACGAAATTCCGATCAAGCACATCACCAACGGTGTGCATCCGGCCTCGTGGATCTCAAATCGCAAACGTACCCTTTTTGATCACTATCTGCCGGGAGATTATCTGCTCAATTCCAATTACGAAAAACTCCGCCAGCGGCTTGACCTCATACCGGATTATGATTTGTGGACCACCCACGAACTCTGCCGTCAGAGTCTGGTGCGTTACGCCCGTTTGAGATTGCAGAAATCACTTAAATGCGTAGTGACCAATCCCAACGAAAATGCCGCCAAACCGATATTGGATCCGCATATTCTGACCATCGGGTTTGCCCGTCGTTTTGCCACCTACAAGCGTGGTACGCTGCTGCTGCGTTACCGTGACCGGCTGCTGCGTCTGCTCAGCAACGAAGCTGCTCCGGTACAGTTTATCTTTGCCGGGAAAGCTCACCCGGCGGATGATAACGGCAAGCGTCTGATCCAGGAATTGGTGCAGTTTGCCCGGCAAAATGGTATTTCGCACCGGCTGGTCTTTTTGGAAGACTACGATATCGGCATGGCCCGCAAACTGGTTCAGGGCGTCGACGTGTGGCTGAACAACCCGCGCCGTCCGCAGGAAGCCAGCGGGACTTCCGGCATGAAAGCTGCGATCAACGGCGGTTTGAATTTGAGTATCCTTGACGGCTGGTGGGACGAAGCTTACGCCCCCGGCAACGGCTGGGCCATCCCGGGCAACGAAAATTATCAGAACCCGGATGACTGCGACAATTTTGAAGCTCAGGAACTCTTCAATCTGCTGGAAAGCGAAGTAATTCCGCTGTTCTACGAACGCAGCAACAACGACCTGCCCACCCGCTGGATCAGAATGATGAAAAACTCCATCGCCATGGGGTTGGGGATGTTCTCCAGCTTGCGGATGGTGGAAGATTACCGGGATATGTTCTACACTCCCGCAATGCGTAATTACGAAAAACTCAGCGCCGATAACGCCGCCAGCGCCACTGCGCTGGTCGAACAAAAACGGCGTCTGCAGGCCAACTTCCCGGAAATGCGCATCGAAGAACCCACCATTGACGGCAACCTCAAAGGCGACATCCACGTCGGTGACAGCTTCAAGGTCAAAGTCAAAGTCTACCTTAATGCGCTGGCCCCGTCGGAAGTCGATGTGCAAATCTATACCGGGCATGTGAATGTGCATAACGAAATCATCACCAGCCACAGCTACAGTATGCGCATGACCGAAGATCTGGGCAACGGTTATTACATTTACGAACACCGGGTGGTCTGCAAGAGTTCCGGCCGCTTTGGTCTGACTGCCCGCATCACCCCCGTGGGTGACGGCTGGACCAACAGTGTGCCCGGATTCATCTGCTGGCCGCAATAAAATATCTTGCTAAAAGGAGCTGAAAAATGGCAAAGGTAGTCATAAAACCCAAAAAACAGAAAAATCCGCGTATCCTTGTAGTTACGCCGGAAATCACCTATCTGCCCGAAGGCATGGGAAATATGGCCAACCACCTTAAAGCCAAAGCTGGCGGGTTGGCTGATGTGTCAGCCTCGCTGGTATCAGCTCTTTACCGGCAGGGCGCCGATGTGCATGTAGCGTTGCCGGATTACCGGCAGATATTTAAAGTAGCCACCAACCATTTGGTCAGCCGGGAATTGCGCATGTATTTGAACGGCTTGACCAATAACCGGGTGCATCTGGCGGAAGACCGCATATTTTATTACCGGGATCGGGTGTACAGCAGCTACAGTGCCGAAAGTATGCTTGTAGCGTTGGCATTTCAGCGCGAAGTCATCAACAACATCATTCCCAAAGTGAATCCCGACTTGATCCACTGCAATGACTGGATGACCGGTTTGATCCCCGGCATGGCCCGGCGGCTGGGGATTCCGTGCCTCTTTACGGTACACAATATACATACGCAAAAAACCACGCTGGAACAAATCGAGGATCGCGGTATTGATGCGGCGACTTTCTGGCGGGAACTTTATTATGACCGCATTCCGGTAAATTATGAAGAATCCCGTTCCGGCAATATGGTCGATATGCTCGCCAGCGGGATCTTCAGTGCGCACTTTATCAATACGGTAAGTCCGACTTTTCTGGAAGAAGTCGTTCAGGGCTGGTTTGATTTTATTCCGCCGGAAGTTCGCGGCGAGATCCGCGGCAAATACCATGCCGGCTGCGCGTCGGGGATCCTCAACGCCCCGGATGAAGCGCAGTCGCCGGATAAAGATCCGGCTTTGCCCGAAAAATTCACCAGCAGCAACCACCATATCGTCAAGAGAAATCTCAAGACGCTCTTCCAGCGCAAAGTCGGACTGCGGGAAGATGCCAATGCGCCGATATTTTTCTGGCCATCCCGGCTGGATCCGGTGCAGAAAGGCTGTCAGCTGCTCAGCGATATACTTTACAACACATTGGCCCGCTACAGTTTTGCCAATATGCAGGTGGCGATTGTGGCCAATGGTGCTTACTTTGAAGTCTTTGAGCGCATACGCAATATGCACAATATCGGCGACCGGCTGGCGGTGGTGCCGTTTGATAACGACCTCTCGCAGCTGGGTTACGGCGCCAGCGACTTCATGCTGATGCCGAGCTTGTTTGAGCCTTGCGGACTGCCGCAGATGATCGCCCCCAAATACGGCTGTCTGCCCATTGTCCACAACACCGGCGGCTTGCACGACACGGTGGAAATGCTGGATGTCTGGCAGCACCGTGGCAACGGTTTTATCTTCAACGATTATGACTCGCATGCCCTCGCCTGGGCGATCGACCGGGCTATGGAATTTTATCAACTGGATGCCGACAGCAAAGCCAAAGAGATCAGCCGGATCATGGACGAAGCTCAGCGGCGCTTCAATCACGATGTCACCGCTCAGGCGTACATCCGCATTTATGAAGAAATGCTGCAATGTCCGCTGGTAGTTGACCGGGATTAAAATATGCCCATGGATGCGGTAAAATTTCCATTGCCGGTAAAACGGCTCCGGGATGATGCGTTTTTAACGCCATTTTTTCCGGCTGTCGAAGCACGTCACCAGCACTATCTATCCGCCCGGCAGCGACTGACCGGCCGCCGGAACCGGCAGCTGACGCAGGTGATCGATCAACACAATTTTTACGGACTGCACCGTTTGAAAGACCGCAGCTGGATATTCCGGGAGTGGGCACCGGCAGCCCGCAGGATCTTTCTGGTCGGAGATTTTTCCAACTTTCAGGAAATGGAATGTTTTGAGCTGAAAAGGCTGCAAACGCCCGCCGGAAGCTGGTCACTGCAGTTGCCGGGAAACGTTTTGCAGCACGGTATGCACTATCAGCTGCATATCTATATGGCTGACGGCAGTGTGGGGGTAAGATTACCGTCTTACGCCCGTTATGTGGTGCAGGATCCGCAAACGCTGCTGTTTACCGCTCAAGTCTATGAACCACTGGAACCGTATATTTTTCAGCACCAACCGCCGCCCTGCCCGGCAGCGCCGGTGATTTACGAAGCCCATATCGGCATGGCCCAATGCGAAGAAAAAGTGGGCACGTTTGCGGAATTTACCGAAAATGTCCTGCCCCGGATCGCCCGCAACCACTACAATACCATTCAATTGATGGCCATTATGAGTCACCCCTATTACGGGAGTTTCGGCTATCATGTGGCCAATTTCTTCTCCATATCCTCCCGATTCGGCACCCCGGATGATTTCAAACGTCTGGTCGATCGGGCGCACGAACTGGGCTTGCGGGTGATCATGGATGTGGTGCATTCACACGCTGTGCGCAACGAAAACGAGGGATTGGCCAAGTTTGACGGTACCCGTGAACAGTATTTCCACAGCGGCAGCCGGGGCGAACATGCGGCTTGGGATTCGCTCTGCTTTGATTATGGCAAAGTAGAGGTGCAGAAGTTTTTATTGTCCAATCTTCGTTTTTATCTGGAAGAGTATCAGCTGGATGGCTTCCGCTTTGACGGCGTTACGAGTATGCTTTATACTCACCACGGCTTGAACCGGGTTTTCAGCAGCTACAGCGATTATTTTTCGGATGCGGTCGATAATGACGCCTGCACCTATCTGACATTGGCCAATGAATTGATCCACGAAGTTCGTCCGGATGCAGTCACTATTGCCGAAGATGTCAGCGGAATGCCGGGACTCGCTGCGCCAACAGCTGATGGCGGCATGGGGTTTGATCTGCGCATGGCTATGGGAGTAAGCGATTTATGGTTCAAGCTTTTTGATCTGCGTGATGAAGACTGGAACATGGATCAACTCTTTTATGAATTGCTCAACCGGCGGTTGGATGAACGCTGTATAAGTTATGTTGAGTGTCACGACCAAGCCATCGTCGGCGGACAAACGGCGTTTTTCCGGCTGGCCGGCAGCGATATTTATACTAAAATGCGTTTAACCGATACCAACTTCAATATCGTCCGGGCCGTTGAACTGCACAAGCTTGCCCGCTTGATCACAGCGGCGACATCCTGCAGCGGATATTTGAATTTTATGGGTAATGAATTCGGTCATCCGGAATGGATCGACTTCCCCCGGGAAGGCAATAATTGGAGCTGTCACTACGCCCGGCGGCAGTGGTTTTTAGCCGATGATCCGGAGTTGTTCTACTCTAAACTCGGCAATTTTGATCAAGCTATGCTGCAGCTGCTGCTGCAATTTGATGTATGGACTTCGGCAGTGCGCAAACTCAGAGTTGACAATCAGGATAAAATCATCGCTTTTGAGCGGGGTAATTTGTGGTTTTTCTTTAACTTCAACAGCCATAGATCTTTTACCGATTATGGGATCGAAGTTATGCCCGGCAAATATCAACTGCTGCTTGACAGCGATGAAACACGTTTTGGCGGCAGCGCCCGGCTGCAGAAAGATCAAACCTATCTGACGATTCCGGAGTTGGACAATAATCTGCTCAAGCACGAAATAAAGCTCTATCTGCCCTGCCGCACGGCACTGATATTGCAGAAACTGGACTGATTTTATTTGCAGAACGGGCATTGGCTCCAGCAATTTATGGTCTGATTATTGTATTCCATAAAGCCGATTTCCAATGCTTTCATCCAAAACCATCCGCCAATCATCCAACTGCTCACCAGCAGTGCCAGCAGAAAATAAAAACAACTTTTCCGGGCCCGTAACGCCAGCAGCAATACTGCCCGGTGCATGACATCATAGTTTATATCCGCACAAAAACGTACTGCGCCAAACGCCAGATTGCGGAGTTTGTCTTTGACCATCAACATGGCAAAGCGGTCGGTCAAAAAAAGCGACAGCAGCACCAGCCCATACCAAATCCAATTAATGATCCCGATTATCTGCACTTCCAGCAGATTCTGGCACTGCCCGCTGAGCACATGCAGCGTGGGAATTCCTTGCAAATAAAACAATATCACGACCAGATAATAGAGTTTATACGGACTGTTATCAGGTATATTGTGGATTTTTTTGAATTTGCGCCAATACTTGGGCAGCTGCATATACCCGATCCATATCCAGATAAAATTGAGCAGCGGCAGCGTCATCGGAAAAGCATATAATGCAGCTTTACAAATACTGTTGGGTTCTTCAGCCAACAGGATCTTCCACGTCCGGAACAGCCAAATACTCATTCCCAGATTCCCCAGGATCATCGCCGCCGGCAACAGCAGCAATACATCCTTACAGTGCATGATCGCCATCCCGGCGATCCCGGAGGTAAAAAGCGGAATAAATACCAGCCAGGCAGCATAAATGATCAAAGAATACCCCCGGGCCCATCTTCTGGACACCCACGTTATTTCCTGCGCAGCCGGACTGGCTCCCAGCGGCTGCATCTGCCGCAAATCACCTACGCTGATCAAGGTTTGAGCGTCGATCAATCCAGCCTGCAGTAAATGCCGGATCGTCCGGCGGGAATAAGGTCCGGAGCGGTGCATACCGTGACGACAGTAAAAAACTTCTGCTATTTTACGTTCTTCGGTCATGAGGTGTGTTCAAAAGCGCAAATTTTCATTAAATTCATGCACTACGCCGCCGGCAGCATATATCTTGAGGGTAAGTTTGTAGTTTCCCCGGGCAGTATCCTGACTGCGGATCGGGTTGATCACGGCGATTTCCGGCAATGCACAGCGATTCATGCCCGGTTCAAATACAAGCCGGAACGACTCGTGCATTTCCATATTATCCAGCTCCAGCGATGCCATATACAGCACTTTTACCGGGGTATTGGCCACTACATGAGCTTTGATAACTGACCGGTCAAGCTTATCGGATTCCGGAGCAGCAACTGTTTCCAGCTCCAATGCGTGGATTTCGAGGTAATCGCCGATCTTTTTCATAATTCACCTTTCCCGCACATATAAGATTTTACCGCAATTCCGCCTGCCGCAGACCTTCGTAGATGCCTAACGCCACAGAATTGGCCAGATTCAAACTCCGGCTATGCGTCCCCGGCATGGGGATCGTGCATAATTGCTCGCTGTAACGTGTATAAAAATCCTCCGGCAAGCCGTGACCTTCGTTGCCGAAAACCATATACAAATTATCCGGATAACTTATCTGCCAATAATTGCGTTCGCCCTTGGTCGAAAAGAACACCATCTCCGCCTCCGGATTACGCTGCAGAAAATCATCCCAATTTTCATATTCCGTTACATCCAGAAATTGCCAGTAATCCATCCCAGCCCGCCGCAAATGTTTATCATCCAAGATAAATCCATACGGCTTGATCAAATGCAACCGACAGTTGGTCGATACACAAATGCGTCCGATATTACCGGTATTCTGCGGTATTTCCGGCGCCACCAGCACAATATTGAAAGCTCTGTCAGCCATTCTTACCGCACAGCTCCCCTGCCCGATACGAACTGCGCACCAGCGGCGCACTGGCCACTTGATCGAATCCCAACTGGCGGGCATATTCGGCCCATTCGTCAAATTTTTCGGGTGTGACATATCTTTGCAGCGGCCAATGCGTATTTGATGGCGGCAAATACTGCCCGATGGTAACAATATTCACTCCGGCCTCCCGCAGATCCCGCAAAGTCTGTTCGACTTCTTCATCGCTTTCGCCCAGACCGACCATCAAGCCGGATTTGACCGGGATCTTGCCACCCGATAACTCACTGGCGATCTTCAACACTTCCAGCGTCCGCCGATAGGTTGCCACCGAGCGGATACTGGCCGACAACCGTTCCACCGTTTCTATATTATGATTGAACACATCCGGTTCCGCATCCAGCACGATTTTTATATGCTCTCTGCGGGCGTGCAGATCTGAAGTAAGCACCTCAACTTTCACGCCGGGGATCCGATTTTTCAGGGCATGGATCGTAGCAGCAAAGTGGCTGGCGCCGCCATCGGGCAAATCATCCCGGGTAACGCAGGTTACGACTACAAATTTCAGTCCCAATTCAGCAGATGCCTCTGCCACCCGTTCCGGTTCACCCGGATCAAGCGGTTCAGGTTTGCCGTGCGGCACTGCACAAAATTTGCAATTACGGGTGCAGCAATTCCCCATGATCAAATAGGTTGCCGTGGAGTGGTGAAAACACTCGCAGAGGTTGGGACATTGCGCACTGGCGCAGACCGTATGCAGCTTGAGGCGTGACATCAACGCCCGGACTTTTTCCCGTTCATCCCCCGGGGCCACGCGGATACGCAGCCAATCCGGCCGTTTCAACTGGGGACGCGGCAACTCGATCTCACTCATATATCAATTCACGCAATCGCTCAAAACCACACTTATATTACTGCCGCCAAAGGCAAAACTATTGCTGAGAATATGCTTTATCTGCACATTTTCCCGGGTGGAACGCACCAAATCGGCCCAGGCAAAATCCGCTTCCGGATTATCCAGATTGATCGAAGGCGACAAAAATTTGTGTTCCATCATCAGCGACGAAAAGATCAGTTCCACCGCTCCGGTAGCCCCGATCATGTGCCCGGTCTGCGACTTGGTACTGTTGATCGCCACCTTGGAACCGAACACCGCTTTGATCGCGTCCATTTCCACCGGGTCGCCGACCTTGGTGGCGGTTCCGTGGGTATTGACATAAGCTATATCTTCAGGCGTCAGACCGGCATTTTTCACTGCTTCACGCATCACCGCTTCGCTGGCGGCCGCATCCGGCACGACCATATCTTTGGCATTGCTGTTGCTGGCGCAGCCGCTTACGCAGCAAATCGGTTTAACACCCCGTCGGGCCATGCTATCTTCGGACTCCATAACCACAAAACCGGCTCCTTCGGCCAAAACAAAACCATCCCGATCGGTATCAAACGGACGGCTGGCTTTTTCCGGCGTGGCGTTATATGCTCTGGACAAAGCCCGGGCAGCTGTAAATCCAAGCGCCTGAACCCAATCCAGATTTTCAGCGCCGCCAGCTACAACAATATCATACATGCCGCTTTCGATCAATCTTGCCCCCTGCATGATTGCGATCGCCCCGCTGGAGCAAGCTGCACTTATATCGTAGCTTTCGCCATTAAAACCAAAATGCAATGAAAGATTCGCCACCGTGGACGACGGCATCACTCTCGGCACGCTCAACGGCGATACATCCCGCAGCCGGCCGCTTTCGCAATACGCCTGCGTCATGCCGTGGATCAAAGAAAAATAACTGCCGGCCACACCACCGATCAAAGCTATGCGCATTTGCGGTATATCAGCTTCAGCGATATTGGCTTCCGCCAGCGCTTCACTGACCGCTTCCAACGCAAACAACGCATTGGGCTGACAAAAACGCAGCTGTTTACGGTCATACTTGGAACTATCCGGCAAAACCTTTACCATTCCGCCGACCTGCGATTCCAGATTATGTTCGATAAAATCCGGAATGGCACAAATTCCGCTGCTCCCCTTACGCAGTGCATCAATATTGGCAGCCTGACCGATCCCCAGCGGTGTAACCAACCCACGACCTGTAATGTATGCTCGCTTCATTATTTTTCTTCGCCTTCAATTTATATACCGTTGTAATGCGGCACTAATTTGAATCATCTGAGGTAAATTCAAAAATCATTCAAAAAAATGGCAAAAATACCATTCACCAAGAGCTGTAAAGGCTGTTTTTCAGCTGCTGTGCGCAGACAACTGCCTGAAACTCTACCTTTTGCAGATCAAAGCAAAGGCGTTTTTACAACTTTGAGGATTTTTGAAATTGCCTCATCTATTTACATAATTATACAGCGATTCCGGATTTTTGCCACTTTTCCGGAACAACGCTACTGATTTTTCTTATCTTTTTCCACTTCAGCCCGGTCATTGGCTGTATAGCGGACGTTGACAAACTCCATCCGTGACGGATAAAACTCCAAATTAACGTAACCGGTTTCCCCGTTACGGTTCTTTTCTACGATCAGCTTGGCCTCCACCGATGCGCCCGGCGGCAAATTCTTAGCCTGATCACGGTCACGGTGCAAAAATACCACCACGTCAGCATCCTGCTCAATAGAACCGGATTCACGCAGATGGCTCAATTTGGGCAAGGTGGACGCCGTACCTTTTTCCACTTCCCGGTTGAGCTGCGCCAACACCATCACCGGAATCTGCAGCTCCTTGGCCAGCGATTTGATGCCGCTGGAAATTTCCGACACTTCCCGCTGACGGCTTTCCTCATGCCCGGATCCCTGCATCAGCTGCAGATAGTCGATCACGATCAAATCGATCTGATGCTGGATCTTCATCCGGCGGGCCTTGGCCCGCAATTCCGCAATGGTCAGACCGCCGGTCGGGTCAATAAAAAGCGGCGCATTGCGCAAATTATTCACCGCATGGGACAACCGCAGCATATCCTTTTGATTGCGGAAATTACCATCCCGGAACTGCCGTTCAGATATATCTGCTTCAGTACAGATCAAACGGGTGGATATTTGTTCGTCGGTCATTTCCAAGCTGAACAGCACCGCTGTTTTGGGATTGCTTTTCATCACAATATTGCGGATAATGTTCAACGCCAACGCTGTTTTACCGATGGACGGGCGGGCGGCAACTACAAACATTTCACCGCGCTTCATGCCGCCGGTCATATTATCCAAATCCGGAAATCCGGTCGAAATGCCCGGTTCTTCCTGTTTATTGATGATCCGTTCAATATGCTTGAACGCTTTCCACACACTATCTTTAAGCGGCACTATGGAAGTGCTGTCGGCATCTCCACGCACCTTGTAAATATCATTTTCGATCTCATTGACCAAATCTGCCGCATCTTTTTCCGCTTCATAACATTTGCGGATCGAATCACTGCATACATTGATCATATTGCGCAAGGTTGCCAGATCACGCAGCATCAGGCACCAGCGGTCAAAATTATACGTTGAGGCAATGGCATTTTCCAACTCAGCCAAAGCCGGCAGACCGCCGCAGCTTTCCAGCTTGCCGGCTTTCTGCAATTCGGCCTGCAGCGACAATACATCAATACCCGAGTCGCTGGCCTGATATAAACGCATATAAGCTGCAAAGATCTCCCGGTGCACCTGTGAATAAAATGCGCCCGGAGCTCCCAGCAGCTCAACAGCTTTGCTCCCGCAATATGCGGGATCGCGCAGCATTGCGGACAATACTGCGCGTTCTATCTCCAAATTGTGCGGTGACGGGCGTTCCGCCACTGGCGAGGCGGCTCTTGGCCGCCCTTCCGCCCGTCCCTCACCACCGGTCTGATAACGGGGATTGGATGAACCTTCACTCATGGATTATTCCTGATCCCGGAGCCGGTTCACGCACGCACCACGTTGACCTTGATCGGAGCAACCACATCGTGATGCAGTTTGACCGACACGGTAAATTCGCCGACCGACTTGATCTGGCCGTCGAGCGTAATGCGGGTGTGGTCGATCTGGAAACCGGCCTTGCTCAAAGCATCGGCAATGTTGCGGGCAGTGACCGAACCGAAAAGCTGGTTGTCATCGCTGGCCTGCATTGCAATTTCGATGCTCGCTTCCATAAGCTTGGCAGCCATAGCCTGAGCGGCAACGAGTTCGTCACGACGCTTGGCTTCGATTTTTTCTTTATTGGCAGCCAGCACACGGAGGATACCCGGGGTAGCCTTGGCGGCAAAACCGCGGGGGATCAAATAGTTGCGGGCATATCCCGGAGCCACGGTAACTTCAGCACCGGCCAAACCCAAATTTTCCACATCCTGCAGGAGGATCAGCTTAACATTGTTTGCCATGATTATTTTCTCCTTTGCAGTTCAATTAGAAAACCAAAGCCGCAATGCGGGCACGCTTGATGGCAGTAGCCAGCATCTTCTGGTGATCCAGGCAGGTACCGGTAATACGACGGGGCAGAATCTTGCCTTTTTCGGTCTGGAACTTCTTCAGCGTTTCAGCATCTTTGAAATCCAGAAAGTTGATCTTGGCTTCACAGAAACGGCAAACCTTCGGTTTGGCCGGCTGACGCCGACGGGAACTCTTTTTCAACATCGTGTAACCTCTTAATTTATCTTTATTATTTATTTAGTTACTTTTTAATTTGACTCAAAACGGAATATCGTCTTCGCCGGCATCAGGATTGAATGCTTCCTGCGGCATCGGCGGCATCGGAGCGGGAGCTTGCTGATACGAACCCATGGAATTGTTCTGCATCACCGGCCGGTTGTTGTAATTACCCTGCTGCGGCATATTGCCGTTATTGCGGTAATTTCCGCCACCTTGCATATTGGGATTGCCGCCGGAAAAATTATCCTGACTGTCACGGCGGGCTCCGACAAACTGCACGTTGTCTGCCACTACCCGCAAACGGCTGGAACGTTTTCCAGTAGCTTTATCTTCCCACTGATCATACTGCAAGCGGCCTTCGATCAATGCCTGCGAACCCTTGGCCAGATAACGCTGACACAGTTCGCCGCTTTTGCCCCATACAACGATATCTACGAAGCACACTTCTTCACGCGTCTGATTATTGGACGTAAAAGAACGGTTGATCGCAATACCGAACTCGCACACGGCGGCACCGCCGGGCGTGTAACGCAATTCCGGATCACGGGTCAGATTACCCATCAAAAAAACTTTGTTCAAAGGCATGATCAAACTCCTGTTGACTGTTTACCCAAACGTATATTCCGACTCAAGCATCAATGCGTTTTTGTTACCGGACAGCGGCAACAGCATCATCAGCGATCGGGGTCTGGAAGCAGGTTACTGCATTTTCCGGACGATCATCGATCACAGTCAGGATACGCAGAACACGTTCATCCAACTGATACTGTTCCTTGATCAGATTGACCTTGTCTTCTTCCAGCTCAAAGTGGAAATCCCAGTAGATACCAGCCTTGCGCTTCTTGATTTCATAGCTGAACTGCAGACGGCCCATGGCATCAGCAGCGGTGACTTTGCCGCCCCAACCTTCGATCAGGCTGCAAAATTCTTTGCTCAGGGCGTTACCTTCGTCCTCGACTTTACGGACGTCGAGAATAAACAGCGACTCATACTTTTTCAAAATAAATCCTCCTCAAAGAGTTATTGATTTTTCAAACTCTGCTCTTCAATATCTGTTGATTTGCCAACTTCTTCCGGAGCTTGATAGCTCCACGAATTATATTCATTCATCGCTTTGCCGATACCGCAGCGCAAGAGCAATTCCAACGCCTTGCAGCCTGCATCCAAACAAGCATCCACAGCTTTTTGATCCGCATCGTCAAATTTGGACAACACATGATCAACAGTTGTTTTGCCATGCCCGATCCCCAGCCGCAGCCGGGCAAAGTTGCTGCAATTATCCAACTCTGCAATGATCGAATCCATACCATGATGACCTCCGGAAGCTCCGTTGCGGCGTATCCGCAAGCGGCCGACATCCAAATCCATATCGTCATAAACCACGACAATTTCGGATGGTTCGATCTTTTCCTGACGCATCAGCTTGGCTACTGCAGTTCCGCTGTTATTCATAAACGTTTGCGGCATCTGCAGAATCAACTTGCTGCCGGCAAAACTGCCGACATAGCAATAACTGTTGCAGACATGTACTTTTTCCCAGCGCTCCGGTCGATGCGTTGCCAGAAAACGTTCCAGCAGCATAAACCCCATGTTATGCCGGGTATTGGCATACTCACTGCCGGGATTCCCCAAACCTGCGATCAGCTTGTAAGACATGTCCGATCAACACCCAATCAACAGACCAAATTAATTACGCCCGGCAGAAGTCCAAATGCAGGATCTGGCTCTTCATGTAATTAACCTGGACGTCCATGACCCGAACTGCGATTTTTTCGCCATCCAGCGCCAACACCACTTCGTCACCAGCACGAAGTTTGGCACTGTCAAGTTCGCCAACCGATGCATAAAGCATCACATTTTCAGTCCCCTTGCCGTACAACACCGCCGGAACCAGACCGTTCTTACGGGCGCGACCCATCGCACCTTTACCGGATTCAGTTCTGGTGTTGACCATGATTTCCTTGCTCATTGATCTACTTTCCTTTTTTTGTTCCGGCAGCGATTTTTCAACCGCCGCCTTTGTTATTTAAACCTTTATGGGTTGTTTTAATTACGAGCGCACGTCAAAGAGGCAAGAAACCGACTTGCCTTCATGAATACGCATAATGGCTTCTCCCAGCAGAGGAGCGACCGACACCACCTTGATCCGGCCATTAAGATCATCTTTCTGCGGCACAGCGTCGGTGGTAAAAAGCTGCTTGATAGCATCGTTAGCCAACAAAGTATGCTTACCTTTTTCATTCAGCAAGCAGTGCGAAACCGCCGCATAAACTTCCTTGGCACCGGCTTTTTTAAGCAAGTCAGCCGCCGCACAAAGCGTACCGGCCGTACTGGTCAAATCGTCAGTAACCACGCAAATTTTATCCTTAACATCACCAACCAGATGACTACTGGCAACCGTGCTGCCCGAAAGCCGACGTTTGGCAACTACCGCAAATCCGCCATGGAGCATATCGCAGTAATACATAGCCATCTTGGCACTGCCGGAATCGGGCGAAACCACCACCGGATCAGGCCCCAGGACCTTACGCAGTTCCGGAACCAGCACCGGGCGTGCATAGAGGTGATCCACCGGAATATCAAAAAATCCCTGAATCTGCTGTGCGTGCAAATCCATAGAAATAATACGGTCAACACCGGCAGCCACCAACAAATTGGCAACCAATTTGGAAGTAATCGGCACCCGGGGACGATCTTTGCGATCCTGCCGAGCATATCCATAGTAGGGCAAAACCGCAGTAATACGCGCCGCCGAAGCCCGGCGTGCAGCATCAATCATAATCAACAGCTCCATAAGATTTTCATTAACCGGAGCACAAGTGGGTTGAATCAAAAAGACATCCGAGCGGCGCACGTTTTCTTCAAACTGCACCCAAATTTCGCCATCCGGAAAGCGTTCCAGATGCACTCTCCCCAGCGAAATCCCGAGATAATCAGCAATATCTCTGGACAATTGCGGGTGTGAACTGCCACTGTAGACTCGAATGTTTTTAGCCGTATCCATTTTGATCGTCACTTTTCAGTTAGGCAAGGACCGCCATCCCCCAGCGGTTTCGTGACGAGTTTGATCAGCCGGACTGAAAAAAACAAATCCATCCCAGCTCCAAAAGCTGATCAATTTGCACCTCACGGAACCCGTAAACTCAACCCCATTGTTGAGCTTCGGCAATCCGGAAAACCGGATCGAGGGCGACTGCGATACCTTAAGTTTATATCGTGTCAATCTCTATAATATAGCACAACAAAAGTATTTTGCAAATATTTTTACCCATCCGTTTTCAAAAAAACTCCGATACGGCTACTTTCAGAATTATGAGGAGCATCAGTCCAGTCCGATTGAGTCGTAAAGTGAACGCCAATAGCGGAAACAAAGTTATACAGAGGGGACAAGTTGACAGGGGGCTACCGGGTTGCCCTTGCTGCTGGCGGAGTGCAGTTATAAGGCGCACGCCTGGGGTGAAAACTGAATTGTACGGAGCAGTACGGATGTTTACGGATTAGTACGGAGCTGCCGGGCTTTAGCCCGGCACTATCTGTTTGTGGGTAAGGCCTGTTTGCCAAACTGGCGGACAAGGCGAAGCGAGGCCGCCGCCCGGCATCCACCTTCGCACGAGGCTACGGCGGACAAGCCAGTCGGGGGTCTACCGTACTGCTCCGATGGCTGGCCGACCCTGCTTGTCACGGCGTAATAACATGAAGCCGGACGGTAAGAACGGCACGGCCCACTTGCCGAGTAGCATTTCCACAAACGAGATCGGCCAATTTTATTTTTTGCAAAGGCAAAAAATAAAATTGGCCAGGAAAAGGTTTGCGGAAAAAGGGATAGGGGTTCGGGGGAAGGGAAAAAACCACTTTCCTCAAAAGTGGTTTTTTCCCTTCCTCCGAGGCATACCAACACCCCTTTGTTTTACGCCACCGTGGCTATGTTTTGCCAGCTGGCGAGGGTTTTGTTGGTGATTTGCCAATAGCCGGTTAAGCCGGATTCGGTGTTGCACCAGGCGATGTCGTCGGTGCCGTCGCCGTTGAAGTCGCCGACTCCGGCGAGTTCCCAAGTGGCAGTATCAACGGCGCTGAGGATGCTCCAGCTGTTCATGTATCCGTCATTGACTCCCCAGATGCCGACTACGCCGTCGCCGTTGATCATGGCTATGTCGTTGCAGCCATCGGCGTTGAAGTCGCCGGAGCAGAGGAAATCCCATTCGTCAGGATTGGCAACGCTGACCATGCGCCAGTCGTTAGCGTTGTCAACGATCCAGGTGCAATAGGCATTATAAGTCAAGTCACCAGCGCCGATGAATTCGTTGCGCCAGAGCATGTCAGTTTTGCCATCGTTGTTGTAGTCACCGGTAGCAACCATTTCCCATTCGGGCGAATAGCCGTTGATCAAAGTCCACTCGGTGCCGCCTTTCCAGTAACCAAGCAAACCGACAGTTTCGCTGGCGGCGGTCGGGTTGGCGATCAAAACATCGCCCACGCCGTCACCGTTAAAATCGCCGGTTCCCTCAATCGCCCAGCCGGAACCAACGGAGTTAAGCACCTGCGGAGTGAAGCTACCCAAACCGTCAGACATTTCGCCAATGACCAAACCGGAAGTATACTTGCGCAGAATATCCGATTTGCCATCGCCATTGAAATCTTCCACCCCCACAACGTTCCAACCGGCATCCAGCGGCATTTCCGCCCAAACAGCATTATTGCTGTAAACAACAGCTTTGCCATTTTTTACAGCCAAAAGCATATCGGCCAACCCGAAGAAGTTTCCGGCAAAGAAAGCGGTTCCCTCCGGTTGAGCTGCAATAATGTTGCTGACTTCATACTGAGCAACTTCGCTGACATTGCCGGCAGCATCGGTGCTGCGGAAATAGACGCTACCGTTTTCGCTGAAAGTGATTCCGGCTTCATACGTCTGCCAAGTTTTACCATCAAGAGAATACTCATTCAATACCGAGTCATCGGCAAAGGTCGCTGTAACAACCACTTTGCCGTCAGTAGCTGTGGTAATATCGGCAACGGCAATCGGAGCATCCGGCGCAACTTTATCAATGTTGGCAACTTCATACTGAGCTACTTCGCTGACATTGCCGGCAGCATCGGTACTGCGGAAATACGCCGTGCCGTTGGTGATGAACTGCAGTGCATCAGTGTATTCGCTCCAAGTTTTACCATCCAGTGAATATTCATTCAATACCGAGTCATCGGCAAAAGTCGCTGTAACAACCACTTTGCCGTTAGTAGCAGTGGTAATATCGGCAACGGCAATCGGAGCATCCGGCGCAACTGCATCTAATTCGGCAATCGTCAGATTTAAGTTGCCATTATTTTGAGTGAGTGTGTATATCGTGTTGTTATACACCAAGGCGTTACCATTTACAGCTATTGAACCATAGATCGTATCGTTATTACCAACCGTAATCGTACCGGTAAAACCGACAGCTCCGGAGGCTAACTTATAGATACCATTGTCCTGATTAGTCGAAACAGTAATCGTATAAGTTGGAGAACCTTGGATCAATGACAAGTTATTAATAGCAGCTTTATCATCCGTAGTACGATTGCTGACATCAAAATCAACGATCCCCCCTGCATAAGCAGAAAC
>SUWF01000038.1 GCA_015061575.1 Lentisphaerota bacterium | reverse complement strand
TGGGCTTTTCATAGTGCCGGCGGTTGCGCAGATCCTTGAGCGTACCTTCTTTGTCGAGCTTTTTCTTCAAGCGGCGAAGAGCGCGCTCGATCGGTTCGCCTTTCTTTACGCGAATCTCGGTGTCCATAATTTCACCCCCTTTCAAACACAGTTATCAGATTTATCTTCATATTTCTTCAAACCGCAATCCTGCGGATCCTTCTTCAAAAAATTATTCGCTTGAGTAGCCGCTTTCATCTGCCAGCAGCGTGCGGAGCTTGACCAGCGCCTGATTCTGGATCTGGCGCACCCGTTCCCGGGTACGGCCGATCGCCTGACTGACTTCTTCCAGCGTTCTGGCCCGATAGCCATCCAAACCGAAACGCATTTTCAGGATCAAACGTTCCCGGTCTTCCAGCTCATCAAGCAGTGTCAGCAATCTGCCGACGGATTCCACATCGCCGAGGATCTGATCCGGAGTCATGGCCCGGCGGTCAGGAATAATATCCTGAAATTCGCCTTCCTCGCCCTGCTGGATCGGATCGTGCAGCGAAAATGTCCGCAGATCCGCCAGCCGCAGTCCGGCAACGGTGCGTTCGCTGAAATCCAGATGTTCGGCAATTTCGCTGTCAGTCGGTTCCCGACCCAATTCTTCGGTCAGCTTCATGCGCACCGATTTGATCTTGTTGATCTTGCCGGCTGACTGCACCGGAATACGGATCGTACGGCTTTGATTGGCCAACGCTCGCCGCATGGACTGTTTGATCCACCAGGCTGCGTAGCTGCTGAATTTGGCCCCTTTGATCGGGTCAAATTTTTCCACCGCCCGCATCAGGCCGATGTTGCCTTCGGAAATCAAATCCAAAAGCGGCAGCCCCAGACCTTTGAAATCGTGGGCGATTTTCACCACCAGGCGCAAATTGGCTTTGATCAAAGTGGCCCGGGCTTCGTCGTGCAGTTCGCCGCTGCCGCAATGGATGGCTTCAGCGAGTTCTGCTTCTTCATCCTTACCCACCAGCGATATTTGACCGATTTCGCCCATGTACACTTTCATGGTATCATTCTTACTTACTCCGGAAATTCTGGATTCCAGAGCTGTACGCCGGGCGTTATCTTTCTCTTGCTTGGTCTGCGGACGCATTTCCGTTACCCGGCTGCGCCGCGGACGAACTGCGGTTTCTTCCTCTCCGCTCTGAGGTTCCGCACTTTGACGGGTGCGGCTGCGCCGTTTGACCACAGTCGGAGTTTCCTCTGCAGTTGCTTCTGCAGCTCCGGCTTCGGCGGCAGTTTTCCGGCGGCGGCGTACAACCTTGACTTGGGTGGCTGTTTCTGCATCTGCACTGGAGTTGTTATTTTCGGTGATCACGGCCGCTGCCGGATCTGCGGAGACATCCGCTGTGTTCTCCAGAGTTGCAGATGCTTCTGCAGCGGTTGCGGCCGCTTCATTTTCAAGCATACTGTCAACAGTTGCAGCAGCTTCTTCAGCTGCCGCAGTAATTTTTTTACTTTTTTTTGTGCTGCTTGCCATGTAATTTTTCGCCTGTTTTCCCGCTTTGGAATCGCTGAAACAGTTCCAAAAGCGTTTTAACTTACAATATATGACAAAAAAAACCGAAAACCGCTCCGCGGATATTGCCAAATTTTTCTATATGCGGTATATTTATATAGCAGAACTCTCCCTGCGGAGGTTCTGAGGCTTGCAGCAACGCTGCCGGCCGCCGAAAAATCGGTCGCTATCCCGTAAAGCGACAAAACATCAATCTAATTTGATTATTATAACATATTTTTGCAAAATGTCAAGGTCAATAACCGAGAAAATCAAAAAAAAGTTGCTGAATCCGCCCCCCAAGGCGCAACTTATGACTGCTGCGGAGATCTACGGCGTGGATGAAAGTGTATCCGGAGCCGTTTTGCTGCCGCGCCTGCAGCAGGTTATCGGCTCTGGAAAAATGGCCTTTATTCTGCTGCCGAGATTGGATAATGCCGAAGAACTCTGCCGCCAGCTGCAGCTTTGGCAGCAGACTTTGCAGCTCCCGTGGCGCATTGAACTGCTCAATGAAGTCCAGCGCGGCAGATTTTACATCGCCGGTTCCGAATCCGACCGGGCGAGGGTTTTGACTATGATCGCCCACCAGCGGATCGATGTAGTTATTGCTTCGCTGGCCGGGGTGCTGGCTCCGGCGCCGGCAGTCGAGCATTTGCGTAATTCCGAAATCCGGCTGCGGCTGGGCGATAACGTCAGTTTCAGCGGATTGCTGGCCAAACTTGTGGAGCTGGATTACGATGATGAATACGAAGTCGCCAGTCCCGGCGAATTTTCCCGGCGGGGCGGTATAATTGATGTATTCAGCTCCAACGCTGAATACCCGGCCCGGATTGAGTTTTTCGGCGATGAAATCGACTCTATCCGGCTGTTTGACCCGGCAACCCAACGCTCTTTGCCGCAAAAAGTCGATGAATACTGCATCATCAACCGCTGTACCATTCAAACTTTGACCGATGAAGAGGGCAACGCCTACGAAAATACCGTACCGGCACTGGACTATTTTGACAATGACAAGGTGGCATTTTTTGAGCTTTACAACGGCTTTTATGACGAATATTTTCAGCGTTTCGGCGATGAAGACCAGCGCCGGATCTATCAGAAGTTTCTGCGGCGGTGGACGGAGCCTGATCATGTGCGGATCTTCAGTGCCAGCGAAGGTACCCCCGGGGATGTGGAGCTGTGCGGGATCTATCCAGCGGCGGCGCACATTCTTAAAGATCTGCCCGGCGAAACTGCCAGCTGCAGCAGCGAACTGCTGGCCAGCCAGTGGCAGATGCAGTTCAAGCAATGGCATGACTCCCAATACGATATAATCATCTGCGGCTGCGATGAAAACAGTCCGCAGCGTCTGCAGGAGTATTTCCGGCTCAATCAATGGGAAAAGTCGGGAGTTGAATTTGCAGTAATGGATCTGCCCGGCGGGTTGCTGGACTTTGCCGGAAGGTATGTTCTGATTACCGAAAATGAACTTTTGTCGGGTATGCAAAGCAGCCGCAAAGCAGGTAAAAAAGCGCCGCCGGCCACGCCGGAAGATCAGGAGCTTAAACTTGAAAATGCGGTGATTTCGGATTTGGAACCGGGCCGCTACGCTGTCCACACCAGCTACGGCATCGCTTTATATAAAGGTATGAAAATCGATGTGGCCGAAGATGGCAGCAGCCGGGAACTGATGATTCTGGAATATGCCGATAATGCTATATTGCAAGTACCCATTCATCAGGCGTCATCGGTCAGCTGCTACATTGGCGGCGGCCGGAATTCTTCAGTAAAAGTTCATCGGCTGGGTTCGGTGCGCTGGGCCAAAGATAAGCAGAAAACGGCCGAAGCCATCCACCAGTATGCTGCCGAAATGCTCCGTTTGCAGGCGGTGCGTGCCGCTTCTCCGGGGTTGGAGATCGCGCCGGATCCGCTGGCAGTGCAGGAGTTTGCCGCCCGGTTCAAGTTTACCGAAACGGCCGACCAGCTGCGCAGTATCGAAGAAATCGATCAAGATCTGGCCGGCGGCAAACCCATGGACCGGCTGCTGTGCGGCGACGTGGGCTACGGCAAGACCGAAGCAGCCATGCGGGCGGCGTTCAAAGTGGTCAATGCCGGTTATCAGGTGGCAGTCATCGTGCCGACAACGGTTTTAGCTCAGCAGCACTATTTGAGTTTTCTGGAACGCTTTGCCGGGTATCCTTTTACGATCGATGTGCTGTCACGTTTCCGGAGTGCCGGTGAACAAAATACTGTCATAAGTCATCTGGCCAGCGGCGGCGTGGATATTGTTATTGGAACTCACCGGTTGGCTTCGGCGGATGTAAAATTCAAAAATCTCGGACTGGTGATCATTGACGAAGAACAGCGCTTCGGAGTCAAGGTCAAAGAACAGCTTTTGCGGATGCGGGCCGATGTGAATGTGCTTACCATGTCCGCCACCCCCATACCCCGGACGCTGTATCTCTCTATGGCCGGAGCCCGGCAGCTGAGTACGATCATGACCGCTCCGGTGGAGCGGCTGCCGGTCAAAACTATTGTGATGCGGGAAGATGACAATGCTCTGGCAATGATCATCAAGGATGAAATCGCCCGTGGCGGGCAGGTTTATCTGGTGCACAACCGGGTGCGTTCGATCAACGACCGGCTGAAAAAGCTGTCGGCCCTGCTGCCGGATGTGCGCATGGCAGTCGGGCACGGCCAGATGGCTGAGCATGAATTGGAATCAGTCATGCAGGAGTTTGTCAACGGCCAACTGCAGGTTTTGATCGCTACAACGATCATTGAATCCGGGCTGGATGTACCCAACGCCAACACCATCATCATTGAGCGGGCCGACCGGTTCGGGCTGGCAGAACTCTATCAGCTGCGGGGACGGGTCGGCCGCTGGCGGCGGCAGGCTTATGCTTACATGGTCATCCCGGAACAGAGTTTTATTACGCCGGATGGACGCAAACGCATTGCCGCCATCCGCCGCTGTACCCAGCTGGGCGCCGGAATGAAACTGGCACTGCGGGATTTGGAGATCCGGGGTGCCGGAAATCTGCTTGGTTCTGAACAATCCGGTCACATCAATGCTGTTGGTTTTGAACTTTATTGTCAGCTTTTGAAAAACGAGATCGCCTTGCTTAAAGCGGGCAAAGCCGTACAATGGCTGCCGGATGTGGAATTGAATGTTGAATTTATCCGCTATGCGCTGCATGGTACGGATAAATTTCTGGCGGCCGGGGTGCCGGTGGAATACATTGAATCGGAACGCATCCGGTTGAATATATTCCGGACGCTGGGGCGGCTGACTGGCGAGGAGCAGATCAAAGCGCTGCACCTGGAATTGAGCGACCGGTTCGGCAAGCTGCCGCCGGAAACCGAAAATCTGTTGACTTTGACTTTGATCAAAGTGCTGGCTGCTCAAGCCGGGTTCCGCAGCATTGCCGTGCAGGAAGGCAAAGTTTTGATGCGCAAACGCTCCAGCGATACTTACCGCAGCAACGGCCGTCTGCCCCGCATCAGCGACGCATTATCTTTGAGCGGAAAACTCAAAGAGCTGCTGCGGATAGTGCAGCTGGCCAAGCTTGAAAGCATTGCACAGACACAGTGAAAAATCCTGTTTCTGATCATTATGGTCTGCTAACGTTTTTTGCGGCGGTTGCCGGGTGATTCTCCGGTCAGACGCTTATAGTAACGGGAAAATGTGTACACGTTATTGAATTTCATCTGACTGGCAATGGTATTCAAGGAAAAATCTGTAAAATCCAAATAACGGTCGATTTGATAGAGCAAGGCTTCGTCAATGATTTTTTTTACGGAGTATTCCTGCTGGTTTAATCCGTATTCTTTAAGCTCTTTGGAAAATTGATAATTCAGTTGGGCTGCATTCATATCAAGTTTCTGGGCGCACTCGTTGACATTTATACAGGTGCTGCTGCTGAGGACGATTTGCCGGATCTTACGGAAAATCGGCGGTTCATTGCAGGGATGATTGGTTGATTTGTGCAGAAATTTTTTCATGCTCAAAAGCAAAACCCCTTCCACCAGTTCCCGGCTGGCCGGATCGATGGGCATGGAGTAGCGGGCCTCCGGAGTATGGCACTCCTGTAAGGTGGAAATAAACCAGCGGTTGAATTTGCAGCTGTTGGCAAAATATGGGGTTGCCGGGGCGGCGGAGGCTTCAAATTTCAGCGAATAAAACTCATGGTCGGCATCCGGATGAAGCACACAGTGCCCGACTCCGCAGGGGATCAAAAGCATATCTCCGGCGTGCAGGATGTATTCTTTATCCGGCACGACGATCGGCATCTTGCCATGTACGCAAACTTCCAGCTGGCAGTAGGCGTGATATTCAAATTGCACTTTGCCGCCGGCAGGTTTGCTGCTGCCCCATGACCGGCCCCAGTAAAGCAGTTCTACATCCATAGTGACGGTTTTTTATGAAAATGATAAATTTTTTATTGTTTCAGATATTGTATTATAGCACGTTTTATGTTATATTCAAGGCAGTAAATGTTTTTTTAGCTGAGGAATTTTGTCTATGACCGAAAAACTGCTTGCAGCTGCCGTTTTTACCGCCGGATGTACCGCTTTTATGAACGCAGAGGATGTGCCGAACCGCACTTGGGATACGCTCGAAAATAAAAATCCCAGCGCCGTTATTGCTCCAGCCCGGGCATTGAGCCCCGGCGAAATGACTCAGTTGGCCGGAGAGCAGCTGGTGCTGTGCATGATCGGTGACAGTGTGACTTGGGCGGAAGATGGCGATCATTTCCGGGGGGAATTGCTTAAACTTTTGCCGCAGCTGGCTTTTGCCGGTACGCACAGTGCGGTGCTGGGCTATTCCCACGCCGGGGAGGGCGGGGATTCCACGGTGCGGGTGCTTAACAGGTTGAACGATCCCGAACGGGTCCCGGCGGCCCCGTATTACCATTTGATGATCGGCATCAACGACAGCAGCGCTGCCAAGCGGGACTGTGACAGTGATGCGGTGGCAGCGGCCGCCGCCGGCAGGATCGGTTCGATTCTTGAGCAGCTGTTGGCTAAACCGATGACCCGCAAGGTCTTTCTGGGAGCGATCCTGCCCAGCCCTTTTGATATGAAAAGTGGTGAATCCACGGTTCGGGAGCGTACCGGATCGCTGGTGAACAAATATTTGCGCAAATTGCTTTCCGAACGCTTCAACGATGGCCGGGTGGTTTGGATAGAGTACGAAAAACCTTTGCGTCAAAACCTTGCCGAGTGGAAGAAACCGGCTAATCTCCGGGGCGCACACCCCACGGCGGCGGGGTATCGGATACTGGCAGAAATCGCTGCTCCGGTGTTGGCTGCGAATATGCAGCCATCCCGGCTGGATAAAAGTGGAGCTTATGGCGTGGAAGTGGTCAATTTGTGGCAGGACGCTGATGGGGCGACGTTGCCTTTGATCCCGGGGTGGTATACGCTTTCCATGGAGCTGGATAATTGCCGGGAAGTGGAGTTCAAGCTCTTTTCGGTGTGCAGCGATCCGGATAAGCGTTTTGAGCAAAAGTATAAACTTGCGGGAGCTGCGGGCAGTCGGGTGGAGGTCAATTTTATGACCGGGTATCAGAATTTCGGCTACACGCTGGCACCTTTTAAATTGCAGATGTTTTCCGGGCAGGTCAAAAATATCCAGGTGGAAAAAATGCGGCCGCTCAGACGGGCTTCGTGCTACGGCAAAGCTCGTTTCATCGACACTGTTTCGCCGATCGCCGCCGGAGAAATATTGCTCAATAATATCGGAAAAAAACCGTAGTGATTTTTTGCAATTTTTTTCGCCTGTGCTATCTTAAGTGATGTTTTTTTAAGGATGTACGATCTTTTATGGCGGAGAATATATGATAGTCGAACGGCTTTTGAATGCCAGTGAGCGGCGCAGTTCCCAAAACAGATTGTGTTTTTACTGGTGCTTTACGGCGCTGGGAATGGCTTGTTGCGGCGATGCCGTGCTGCCGCTGTTGGCAATGGAACTGGGTATCAGCGATGCGGTAACTTCCATGCTGGGCGCTATGAATTACGGGTGTTTTCTGCTGCTGCCGCTGGGGTTTTGGGCAGGCGGCCGTTATGGTGCCGGCCGCAGTATGTATATAGAGTGTGCGGTAATGGCGCTGGCGGCGCTGCTGTTGGCCGGATCGGGCGCATTGGCAAGCCATTGGCTTTTTTTCGGCGGGCTGGCGGTTTATCTGGTCAGCCGGGCCGCCAACTTTGCCATGCGTTTTTCTTTGCAGCAGAATATTGCCGTTGATGCTGAAACTCCCGCCATGCTGGCCCGGAACTATATAGGTATGCACAGCTGCAGTCTGATCGGTTTTTTGCTGGTGTCGCTGGTATTGTATCTTTTTAAGGGGGGCAATACCATGCCGCTGGTGCTGGCCGCCGGAGGAGTGTTTTTCTTTTTAGCGGGCAAAGCCATCGGCGGAGTTTTTGAATCCGAATCAGTGCGGCGTCAGGCGGCTGCTCCGGTGCGGGATCAGGTCAAAAAAGCGTGGCAGGAGCCGTTGATACGCCAGCAGATCTATGTGGGGTGTCTGCTCAATCTGATGCTGGCAGCGGTGGTGCCGGTAAATATTCTGTCGGCCCGGCGGGGCGCCGGTGCGGATGCGTCTTTGGTGGTGATGCTTACTGCAGTGCAGGCGCTGGCGGCCGTTTCCGGCTGCGTGCTGGTGCGCAAAGTAACGCAAAAATTTGGCCCGCGGACGATGATGTTGACCGGGTATCCGTTGTTGTGGATGCTCTGTTTGTGCTGGATCTTCATGCCGGAACAGCCGGGATGGTGGTATTTGCTGATACCGTTTGTGCTGAGCGGAATATTGCTGATGGCGTTTGGTACTTCGCTGGAAAATTACTTTCTGCTTTCGGTCAGGCCGGATTTGCAGATCGGCGGGACTTTTCTGGTTTTTGTTGTCACTGGAGGAGTTACCGGGGCGGTGGGGATGCTGATGAATTGGCTCATTTTTAAATTGAGTGCCTTCGTGCTGCCGCCGGATGCCGGAAGCATGGATGTTTATCACTTTTATTATTCAGTTATCGGAACAGTCTTTGCCGCAGGGATCCTGCTGCCCTGGTCATTGCCGGAAAAATCTGTTCAAAAGAAAGGTTGAAAAATGTTTATTCAAGGTCCGGAACGCGCTGCCAGTCACAAATTGATTTTTGAAAACAGCCCTGAACAGTGGCAGAACGGTTTCCCGGTTGGCAACGGCATGTTTGGCGGACTGGTCTATCAGCCGGAAGAAACCGTTATGGAGTTTGCTTTTACCCGGCATAATCACTGGCGCAACCATCTGAAAAAATGGCAGCGGCTTACGTTGGATGAATTGCGCCGAATCGACCGGGAAGCTCCGGAAACGATGAATGATGAACTGGCTAAAGAAAAGCGGGGCAGGATCGAGCCGTGTTTCAAGCCCGGCGGGCGGCTGCGCATCTGGCTGGATGAATTTTGCGGGGCACCGGCCAGTCCGCTGTTTGACCGGCAGCAGGAGCTGGATATTGCCCGGGGCGAAGTCAACGGCAGATATGAATTAGCCTGCAAAGGCATGAAGCGCATAACTCTGGTCGATCAGCAAAGCGATGTGATGGTAACTTGTATCCAGGATGATTTTTTGCATCCGCTGCAAAAAAATACTTACCTGAACTATACTCAGCGCATTGAACTTTACCGGCTCTATGACCCGGATGTAGTGGTGCATGATATTGGCGTGACTGATGACGGCATGGCCTATATATTGTTCGGATTCGGCGAAGAGTTGAAAACCTGTATTGCGTTCAAGGTCAGTGGATGTTCCTGGCACACCCCGGTAATTTCCGGCTGCTCGGTAAGTTTGGAAGTGGATCTGGACTACGTTCACGCTGAAGATATGCTGGGCTATACGGTTTATCAGACCATGGTCGTCAGCGAAGACGGTTCCGGTGATCTGGTGAAGATGGCTTCCGGACAGCTGGCAAAGGCCGAGCAGCGGGGATTTGAAGCGATCCGCCAGGCCAACGCCGACTTCTGGTACGGCTTCTGGCAGCAGAGCGGGGTGGCGCTGGAAAATCCGGCTTTGGAAGCGTTGTACTACAATAATTTATATCAATATGGCGCTCAGTCCCGCGGCGATGTGGCCCCGGCGCTTTTCGGCTTGTGGAACGCCGAGCGCTCAGCCCCCTGGAGCGGTCGCTACACCGGCGATATAAATGTGGCCATGTATTGCTGGCCGCTGGGGCCGCTCAACCATCCGGAAATGCTGGAAGGTATGTTCCGGACGATCGAACGCTGGCTGCCGGCGATCGCCGAAGAAACCCGTCTGACTTACGGAGTGGATGGCCTTCGATTCCCGGTCGGTTGCGGCTTGTGGGGCGAAGAAACCGCTCCGGCCATGTACCGCCTGATGTCTTGTGCCAGCGGTTTTTACATGGATTTTTATCGCAAAGCGGCGGCGTATTATCCGGATAAAGAGGTTTTACTGAAGCGCATCTATCCGGTGATGGAAGCTGCGGCAAAGTTTTATCTGCGTCTGGCGGATCGCGATGCCGCCGGACAGCTGCGGTTTGGCCCCTCCTGGTCGCCGGAGCAGGGGGCGGTTCCGGCGTGGAACTCCAATAACGATCTGGGATTGATCAAGCCGTTGTGGGAAGCGGTAATAAAGATGAATGACGAGCTGCAGCTGGGCAGCGCAACGGCTGCGGAAATCGAAAAAATGCTCAAGGATTTTCCCGAATATCCGCAGTGCAATGGCGAATTTATCGACTCGGCCAGCGAAAGGGCCGCACCGAACTTTGTCATCCCGGCTATCTGGCTTGCGTGATTCCCGGCGATGATGTGGATGCTGATTCTGCGCTGGCCGGGGTGGCAAAAAATACGCTGCATGGCCACTTGGATCACACCTGCCGCAAACCGCTGGCGGGCAAGATCGGTTCCGGCTGCGATCTGACCTGGGGCTGGCTGCTGGCAACTGCCGTGCGGCTGCGGGATAAAGCTTATGCCGATACGATGCTGCATGAGGTCGGTCTGATGGATTTTGTCAAATCCAACGGCATGTTTGCTTACATTGGCGGCCGGGTTCTGAACTCGCTGGAGGCCAAGCGGCAGGCTTTTGATGTAAAGGGTACTCAGCCGCACTCGCTGGCCAGTCAGAGCGGCTGCCGCCGGGGGCGGGATTATACGATGTGCATGACGCAAAGCGGCGGCGGATTCCTTTCTTCGGTCATCGAAAGTATGCTCCAGAGCCATAAAAATCAAATTAAACTCTTTCCCTGCGTGCTGGATGTTTGCGGAAAGAGCATGTCGTTCCATGAGTTGAAAGCTGAGGGTGGGTTGACCGTTTCGGCGGTGCTGCAAAATGGCGTGGTCACCGGGTTCCGGATCGCCGCCGGAGCCGAAGCCTACGATGGTTCTTTGCGCTGGTTCGATCAGGCTGATCGCAGCAGTTTGCAGACTTTCGGCGGCAAAGTTCTGGAAAAGATCGCCGATAACTGCTTTAAGCTGCAGCTTGCTCCATACGAAGTTATTGAATGGGGCAGCGGAGCAGATGAGTGCGCAGTTCCGCTGCACGAAGAAGGTATAAAGAGTTATTCCAGCAAGGTGGCATTTGATTACGGCCGCCGCGGCAGCTGGTATGAAGCTTGATCAATTGCAGATATTATCGCTGAAAAAAGTTTGCAAACTCATGTAAATGTGATACATTATCACCAGACAGATGCTTGCAGCACAAAAAATTTACGGAAAGGGTTTTCTTATGGCTAATGAACTTGACGAAATGACCGGGCCGGTCAACAGCGCCGGACGGGATATCAATGTTATCGAAAAACAGCTGCCGGTGCAGATCGGGGTCGGATCGCTGATTTTTGAAATCGCATTGTGGGTGTGCGGCATATTGCCGGGGCTGATATTTTTGTTTATGAAAATCGGAGCCAAAAATTACTTCCAGCAGCTGCAGCAGAAGATCCAGGCCGATGCGTCGCAGATCGATAACTATCTGGAACAGCGTGTGCAGATATTGCAGAATGTGGCGCCGCTGGTGGCCAAAGCGATCGATTTGGATAAGGATGTGATGAAAACCGTGGCGGCGTTCCGGAGCGGGATATCGCCGGACAGTCAGCGCAATGCAACTGCTGCAGAGCTGGATATGGCGTTCGGACGGCTCTTTCCGCAGGTGGAAGCCTATCCGGAATTGAAAGCTCATGCGGCAATCGCTGATGCCATGCAGCAAAACAGCTATCTGCAAAAAGAGATCACCGCTGCCCGGACGCTCTACAACGATACTGTAAACCAGTGGAACCGGGATATTTTCAACTGGCCGACCTACATGATCGTAGCCGCCCGGGCCGGATACACTACCCGCATACCTTTTACGGCTTCCGCTGAAGTCAAAGCCAAGGCCCGGGAGACCTTCTTTTGATTCAGGACGTCTATGAGCCTCTGGAGCGTTACCGGTCGGAATTCAGGGAACGTTTTGCCAAACTGGCGGAAGAAAAATTTGCCGAAATGCTTGCTCAATCCCGCGTGGATGAGGAAGTTAATGCGCAACAGGTTCAGAAAATCGAACGGCTGACTGCCCAGTTGGAGCGGGCGCAAAGCGTGCGCTGTTTCTGGAACTGGATGCTGTGCATTTTGATCGTTATTATGATCGCAGCGGTGGTTCCGGCCTTTGTAACTTATGAAACCAAAAATTTTGTTCCGGCGCTGCTGTGGGGCGGTCTGACCGAGGCTGCTGCGTGGATATTGCTGTTGAGTCTGGTCATCCCCAAACGCCGGACTCTGGCCGAAAAAATTGAAAAGCTCAGCAGTTTGCTGGAAGCTGAAACCGCCGCTGCCTGGGAGTATATGCGCCCTTTAAACCAGATTTTTGACTGGGGCATAACTGCTGAATTGATCGAAAAAACAGTTCCCCGGATCCAGTTCGATGCCTTTTTCAACTGTCACCGGCTGCAGGAACTCAAAGAGTGCTTTGATTGGAGTGATGCGTTCAATGCTGATAAATCCGTTTTATGTTCGCACAGCGGGGTGATCAACGGGAATCCGTTTGTTTTTGGCCGGTTGCTGACTATGCATTGGGGTTCTAAGACTTATACTGGTACCAGAACGATTTTCTGGACGGAACGGGTGCGTGGTTCTGACGGAAAATACCACACGGAGCAGCGTTCGCAGACGCTGGTGGCCACGGTGGATAAGCCAATTCCGGAGTATGAAGAAAAAACGTTGCTTTGGTATGGCAATGAGGCGGCCGCTGATTTGACGTTTTCCCGCCAGGTTTCTGAATATTCCGGGCAGGATGGCTTTTTTGCCCGCTGGGGCAAAAAGCGGCAGCTCAAAAAATTGGAAAAGTTCTCCCGCAATTTGACTGATGATTCCAATTTTACTTTGATGGCCAACCATGAGTTTGAAGTGCTTTTCAACGCCGTTGACCGCAGCGATGAAGTTGAATTCCGACTGCTTTTTACGCCGCTGGCACAGCAGCAGATGCTCAAACTTCTGAACGATACAGAAGTTGGTTACGGCGATGATTTCAGCTTTAAAAAGTGCAAGCGGATGAATATTATTCAAGCCCGCCATCTTGATTCGGCGCATTTGGATGATGCGCCAAAACAGTTCCACGACTATTCGCTGCGGCGGATGCGGGAAAAGTTTTTGCTTTTCAACCGGAATTTCTTCCATGATACATTTTTTGCGCTGGCTCCGCTTTTAACGGTTCCGCTCTATCAGCAGTATCGCACCAGCCGGACTATTTACGGCGGAAGCTCTGCCAATGATGCGTGCTTCTGGGAGCATGAGGCGCTGGTCAATTATATGGGCGAAAATCGCTTTAAACATCCAGCGAGCATAAGCCGCAATATATTAAAAACCAAAAACTTGGGTAAAGATGATAATGGCGTCAGCCAAGTTATGGTCATGGCCCGCGGCTACCGTGGAGAACCCCGGATCGAACGGGTGCGGGTCTTTGGGCAGGATGGCAAATCGCATTGGGTGGATGTGCCGTGGGTGGAGTATCTGCCGGTGGAAAACAAATCCGTTATCAGCGTCACCGAGTGTGGCGACAGCGAACAGAAAGAACAGTTTAACAATTTATATGATCATTGGCAGCAAGCCGGTTACCAACCTGTATACCGCCGGAATTTGGCGGCAATTATACAAAGATAAGGGGGAATGATTTATGAGTGATTACAAAATAATCGAACTTGCGTCATGGCCGCGCAAAGAATTGTTTGAAGATTATCAAAAATATGCTGCAGCTTGCTATAATGTGTCGGTAAAAATTTCGGCCGGAAGACTTTATGATTATGCCAAAGATAACGATGAATCGTTTTTTCTGCTGAGTTTGTACGCCATTTTGCGGGCGGCCAATCAGGTGGAGCAGCTGCGGCGGCGGGTGGTGGATAATGTGCCGCTGGAGTTTGACCGGATCGCGGCTTTGACTCCGGTGTTGGGCCCGGATGAATTGTTTTATCAGGTGTGGTGCGACTACTGCGATACCTTCGCAGAGTTCAAAGCAACGGCGTCACCTAAGATTGCGGCTGCCAAGCTGGGCAAAGCTCTGCCGCTGGGTGAGTTCAGCGAAGATTTTATTTGCGCAAGCTGTCTGCCGTGGCTGCATTTTGAATCCATTGCCCATGCGGAAATGAACTTTGATCAGACGATTCCCATCTTGAGCTGGGGCAAGCTGGAAAATAACCTTATACCCATCAGTATAAAGGTCAATCACAGTTTGGTCGATGGGTTGCATATATCCAGATTTTTTAATAATATACAGCGGTCGTTCGACCACCCGTCAGTTCTGTTTTAAGCGTAAAAAATGGGGCTGCAACAAAGCAAACGCTTGGCCGCAGTCCCTGATTTTTAGCAGCTTGTACTTCAGCCGATCAATATATCGCCGGTGAAACCATGCGGCCGCAGAGGATAGCCGGAACCGTAACCGATGGATTTGTCGCCTTCCCGGTCAGCGTAGGCCGGACTGTCCCAGGTATGGATCTGCAAAGTGTTTTTGCCCGGCTGCAGCGCTTTGCTTATATCAAAACGGCAGACCGGCCCGACCGCTATACCGCAGCTTTGGCCGTTGAGGATCAATTCGGCAGCATCGGCGCCATAGGGTATTTCCAGCATGGTTGCCCGGGGATCGCTGCAGTCAAATTCCGCTTCGTAGCGGAATTCTCCGCAATAGCGGGTCAATTTTTCTGCTTTGTTCAAATCCACCGCCGGGGAATTACGGCGCAGCAGCGTAAAGTCACCGTCCGTTCCGGCCGCCCGGCAATATATATTGTATTGCAGCGGCAGCACTTGCCACTGTTGGGGCGCTGCCGGAAATTCCGGCGTATCTGCCGGGGCATTGCCGGCAAACAGCACCATCAGCTTCTGACTGGGCAGCGTAAAGTTGTTATCTTCTCCAAGGCGGTAAAGCTGGTTCTTCCACGGGTCATAGATCATCAGCGCCTGCCTGGTTTGCGGGGCAACAGCTATATCACTGCGGCCGCTGTTGAAGATCACACAGCCTTGTTCGCCGTCACTGGAAACAAAGCGGTAATGGCGCAAATCTGCCGGATAATCTTTGACATCAAAGTTGCGCGGGCAGCTTTTCTGCAGTGCAGTGGCAATATCCCGGCAGTCGGCGACGGCAAATCCGCTCAGCGTTTCCGGAGCGATCGGGCCGTATTCGGTAGTTTCCGGCAGTTGATCGGTAAAACATACTTTCAAACCGGCGGCAGCAAATTCCTGCAGCTTTTTCAGCAAGTCCTGCACAATTATCCGGCTGCCGGGAATGACCAATGCTTTGAAACTTTCCTGCCCGCAGCAGAGCTGATCATCTTTTACGCTGCAGCGCTTGAGCAACGTTTCCAGCGGCAGAAAATCAAAGTCATAGCCGCCGCGGATAAGCTGCATGGCCGCATCATCCATCGAGCGGTACGGCGCCATATTCATCCAGTCGGATTCAGCGCAGTAGTAGAGTGCCACATCCGGCAGATGCCGATGCTGATCAAGTATATGCGCAACCCGCTGCACATAGCGGATGATCTGGCCGAAGACCTTGAATTGCGGATTGTATCCGCCGGTGAAGAACGTTGGCGGCAGATATTTCATGCAGTATCCGGGCGGGGTGCTGTCTTCCGAAACGTTTTTCCGTTCCTGCTGCTGTTCAAACACCGTCGGCAGCGACATGGAAAACGCATGAGGTACAAAGTAGGTAACTGCATTGATCAAGGTGTGGTTGAAAAGTGCTATGTTATTGCAGGCTCCGCAAGTCCAGCCGGTTGCGCCAAAAACTTCGCTCATGGCCCGGTTGTGCATGTGGGGCGTCTGATGCGCCAGCGAAGCCGCCAGTTTGGGCAGCGTGTAGTGATAGAAACTTGACGAACGGATCCGGGAAGCGGTATTCATAGCGTGCGGCACCGTGGAAATCCCCGGTGTAAGCTGTTCAAAAACCAAATCCATACCGGACATGTGCTGGCCTTCCATACTGCGGAAATAGTGTCCGCAGCCCCAGCCGGTACGCATGTGCGCATCGGCATCTTCCAGGTTGTGACCGATATATTCCACATTGTGTGCTTCGCACCACTGGCCCAGCTGTTCGCTGAAATTTTTGCGCCAGAGGTCGGTGACCAGATCCATGTAAGCCAAACGCAGCGGCGCACTTACATTTTCGATGCCATCCCACAAGGCGGGCAGTTTCAGCATCACTTCTTCCGGCGTACAGCCGGAGCGTTCCGCCAGCTGCTGCGGAAAATCGTCCCACCAGGGGAACATCTTGTCGATTTGCCCCAAGCGCAGATTGTAGGCGTTGGGGCCGTATTGACCGTCGCAGTTGCCGAACGCCGGTTCGTCGGAAAAGAATCCGGCAAAGGTGTTGCCGAAGTAATCGGCAAAATGGGCGTACATTTTTTCGTGTATTTCGTTGATCAGATGGCGGCAGGATTCTTTGGATACCATGGTTATGTATTTACTGAACAAACCGTTGCGCTGGGGGTCGGCTGTCATGACAAAGTAGATTCTCCAAACGCCCTCCGGCAGCGTCAGCAGACAGATGCCGTCCTGCAGATTATCTGTCAGATCAATGGGTTCTCCGTAGGAATCGCCGGTAACTTCATTGCGCTTATAGGCAATGATCCGGACGATTTTTTCGACTTCGCTGTGACCGGGCAATGACACTGCTCCGGCGGTGATCGGTCCGGCGATATCGGCCATATCGATCCGCAGATTTTTGGCCCGGAACTGAGCGTTTTCTTCCCGGTCGAGGGAGTCGTTGGCGCTGCCGGTGTTGACGTGGGAGTCGTCGATGCACCAGACCCGCATATTCATGCTGCGGGCGGTATCCAGTACAAAACCGAAAATATCCCACCAGAAATCGGTGCCGAACCAGTCGCCGCCGCGATTTTCAAAAATAAACTCTTTGGCTCCGCTTTCGGCAATAGCGGCCATCTCCCGGGCGACCAGAGTTTTGTTTTCGCCGGAATACCACAGAAACGGCATGATGTAACTGCCGGTGTTGTTGTCGAGAGCCTGCTGCAATTTTTCAGGAAGCATATCAATATATCCTTTCTTTTACGAGATGTTTTTATCCATTAAGTTGTAATATATCTCCCCCGCAGCAGCAATGCAAAATTTAACGGCAAAAGTTTGCAAAAAATTGTCAGAATGGTATATTTTAACTGTGCCAGCCCCAAGCCAGGCTGTTCTGGCGGCGATGAAAATTTTTCAGTTGGAGTATAAAAGTGAAGAATCTGCGGCTGCCTTATGGCAAAAATAATTTGAATTTTGAAATCGATGATAAACATCTGCTGGGCATCTTTCAGCCTGCACTGCCTCCGGCAGCTGCCAATGCACTTGGCGAGGTTGAACGGGCATTGCGTGAACCGATCGGTTCCGAACCGTTGGAGGTGTTGGCCAGAGGTAAACAGAGTGCTGTAGTTATTGCCAGTGATCATACCCGGCCGGTGCCCAGCCGTATACTTATGCCGGCTATTTTGCGCCAGTTGCGTTTGGGATCGCCGGATATCGACGTAACTATATTGATCGCTACCGGCTGCCACCGGGCGACTTCCCGGGCAGAACTGATCGGCAAATTTGGCGAAGATATTGTTCGGAATGAACGAATCGTGATCCATGATTGCGATAACGAAAATATGCTTGTGGAACTTGGCGTTTTGCCCTCCGGCGGAACTTTGAAACTCAATAAATTGGCCGTACAAACAGACTTGCTGGTAGCGGAAGGCTTTATTGAACCACACTTTTTTGCCGGTTTTTCCGGCGGCCGAAAAAGCGTACTGCCGGGGATCGCTGCCCGGGAAACGGTCATGGCCAATCATTGTGCAGAGTTTATTGACAGTGGATTTGCCCGTACTGGCAATTTGGAAAATAACCCCATTCATCAGGATATGCTTTTTGCGGCCAAACAGGCCAAACTGGCTTTTATCCTTAATGTAGTGATCGATGAACAGAAAAATATCATCCGGGCTTTTGCCGGCGATGCGGAAGCTGCGCACGCCGACGGATGTGCTTTTCTCAAGCAATATTGCAAACTGAGTGTTCCGCAGGTCGATGTGGTCATTACCAGCAACGGCGGATATCCGTTGGATCAAAATATCTATCAGAGCGTTAAAGGTATGACTTCCGGGGAGGCTGTATGCCGGAAAAATGGCGTTATAATCATTGCTGCCAGTTGTGCTGACGGCCACGGCGGCGAAGCGTTCTATAAGGTGTTGAGCAAGATGTGTGATGCAGAGGAACTGCTGCAGCAAATCAAGGCAGTACCCCGCCATAAAACGCCGCCGGATCAATGGCAGTATCAGATTTTAGCCCGGATATTGCAGAATCACAAAGTAATTATAGTAACTTCTGATTGCAGCCATGATTTGATCCGCTCCATGCACATGTATGCTGCAGACAGTGTGGAAGTTGCTTTGTCCATGGCGGAACAATGGGTCGGCAAAGATTATTCAGCTGCTGTCATCACTGACGGGGTATCCGGAATCGTGGTAAAGGCGGTTTGAATACCCGCTTTACGGCTGCTGCGGCAGTTTGAATCTGAGTACAGGTGGGGGCGCAGGCTGGATCGGTTGCGTCATCCGGCGGGCCTTTGCCAATAGCCCGGCTGCTTCGGTCATGCCGTTGGCGAGGGCTTGTTCCAGCAGGATCGCTGCCTGCTGCGGATTGCGGTCTGTGCCACGGCCGTCCAACATTCTGCGCCCGGCTTCCAGCAGACTGCGCGGTTCGTAGCGCAAGGCCGCCTGATAATACCAATAAAACGCCGCCCGGTCATCTTGCGGGGTGCCGCTGCCCAGCTCAAAACAGCGCCCCACTGCATATTGTGCCGGCGGATAATCCAGTTTGGCCGCCTGAAAAAAAAGCTCAAAAGCTTCTTCGGTATTGCGCTCAAGACCGATGCCTTCGTTGAAACAACTACCCAGTTTGTACAATGCTTCCGGATGGCCGGTATCGGCAGCCTGCCGGTAAAGTTTGACCGCGTAAGGTATATCCTGGGGAATCGGGCTGCGCCCGGTAAAATAATAATTGGCCAGCCGGACTGCGGCTTGAGCTGAAAACTCTTTTGCCAGCGATTTTTGGTAAAGTTCAAATGCCTGCGCCGGATCCGGCGGCGCTCCAAAACCGTGTTCTACAACAAATGCCCATCTGGCCATGGCAGCTGGACTGGCTGGCGCAGCTTTTTGCAGCAGGGCCCGGGCGCGGACTTCGTTGCGGTGGTGATCCTGACGGCTCAAAAGATAATCCGCCAGCATGAGCATGGCTTCCGGATGCTGAGCTGCAACAGCTTTTTCCAGCAGTTGGATTATCTTTTCCGGCGGCGTTTCAGCGTAATGTTTGCTGATCAGATTCCCGGCATAAATGGTGCAGGCTTCGGGAATATTTTGGCTGATAAGTTTTTCCAGCAGCGCATAGGCTTTTTTTTCATCCGGCGGGATGGCCGGTCGGGGCGGTACGGCATCGTTGGCGGCGGCGATCCCGCTCAAGTACAATTTGGCCAACGCCAGTTGCGCCGGCTGCAAACCTTGAGCGGCGGCCAGTTCAAACCACTTTTGGGCTGTATGGAGATTTTTTTCCACGCCGTAACCGTTTTGATTGCAGCGGCCCATGTTGTATTGCGCTTCCGGCAGATTCTGCTGCGCTGCGGCGTTGAACCAATAGGCCGCCCGCACCGGATTGCCCTGTTGGAAAAATGCAAACCCGAGCTGCAGCTGGGACTGGGCATCGCCACGGCGGGCTTTTTCCAGCAGCGTGGAGGCTGCGGACGGTTTGCGGGGCGTTTCTGCTCCGGAAAATACCGCAGCAAAGATGCTTGTAAAAGCGATCAGAAGGATTTTCCGGAGCATTGCAGCAAATTACTTTTCGGCTTTAAGTTTTTCTATTTCAGCAGCCAATTCGTTGATTTTGGCTTGCAGTTTTTCCACTTTTTTCGGCAACGTGTAACGGGTCATAAATTCACGCTGCCCCTCAGCGGGCGTACCCATGGCGATAGCGCCGGCGGGCAGGCTTTTGACCACCCCGGAGGTTCCGGCCACTTGCGCACCGTCCCCGATCGTGATATGGCCGTTGACTCCGGCTTGAGCTGCAATGATCACGCCCCGGCCCAATTCAGCTGAACCGGCGACGCCGCACTGGGCGACCAGAATGCTGCTTTCGCCGATTTCCACATTATGGGCGACCATCACCTGATTATCGATCTTGACATTGTCTTTGATGCGGGTTTTGCCGAAGCGGGCCCGGTCAATGGTGGTATTGGCGCCGATTTCCACATCGTTGCCGATTTCCACGATCCCGGTCTGCGGCACTTTGACCAACCCCTGCGGCCCGGGAATGAAGCCGAAACCGTCGCCGCCGATGACCACTCCGGGGTGCAGCACGACTTTGTTGCCCAGTGTGCAGCGGAACATTACTACTGCATTAGGCGCAATGTAGCAGTCGCTGCCGACTTTGGCTTCCACTCCGATGTATGCACCCGGCAGGATCACGGTATTATCGCCGACTTCCGCATTGCGGTCGATCACAGCGCAGGCGCCGATATGGACATTTTTGCCCAGTTTGGCTGTGGGATCGACCGAGGCGGCCGGATGGATGCCGGGAGCGTAGACAACCGGTTCCGGAGCAAAGAATTCCAGCACTTTGGCAAAGGCCAGATCCACATGGTCGCACACCACAAAGGTGCGTCCGTTGAGCGGTTCTTTTTCCAAATCCTTATTGATCAACACGATTCCGGCAGCGGTCGTTTCCAGCTGATGCTGATATTTTTTGCTGCCGACAAAAGAGATGGTATTATCTTGCGCATCCCGGACTCCGGCCACTCCGGTGCAGGTTTTGGCTGCATCGCCTATGACTGTACCTTTGACCATTTCGGCAATCGCTGCCGCACTGAGAGATTTCATATTCAGCTCCTTATTGAGTTTTTTTACCACTTGCACCGGCTGCCTTGGCTCCCCGGTTGAGTTCGGTTATTACTTTATCGGTTATGTCTATTGAATCAGCGCTGAACAGTACCAGCGGAGCATCATTCATACTTTTGCCGGTACGATCCAGCACTATAGTATAGCCTTCGATGGCTGCCCGGCGGCGGATCTCTGCCCGGATTTCATCCACGACTTTGCGGCGTTCCCGGACAGCGCTCTCCTGCAAGGATTTGGCCCGGTCAGCGGCTTCCTGTTCCAATTGGGCCCGGCGCATCCGCAAGCTCTGTTCGAGTTTGTTGACTTCATCCTGCCGTTTTTGGCGTTCAGCCGGAGCCAGCGCCACGTTCAGCGAAGCATCGAGCTTTTGCCGCAGCAGCTGCTCATCTTTGCGCAGCTGCTCGGCCTGCCGGGCGATATAGTTGCGGTAGAGTTTGCCCTGATCGGTAAAATCCTGATCGATCAACTTGGTTTTGTAATAACTGTTGAAAGCTTTTTCCAAATCCACAGTGGCGATCTTCTGGCCGGAAGCCTGCACATCATAAGCCGTCAGCAGCAAAGCAAGCAAACTGCTGCACAGTACTTTACGCAGAATTGAGCGGTTCATGGCTGCAACCTGCTGTAATTACATGCTGCTGCGTTTGGCAGCCAATTCTGCTTCGGCCTGCTTCAGCACTTCAGCAAGGAATTTTTGCTGATTTTCCGGTGAAAGTGCGGCAAAGGCGTCAAGCAGGATCTTTTCGTCACAGTTCAAACTGACCATATCGTGATGCATCCGGGCAGGGGAGCCGATCACTTTGGGCATAGTGCTCTGGCTGTTGGGGCTGTTCAAATAGGGTTTGATCAGCGGGTAGAGTTGGCCCCAGGTATCCTGTTCGATGGATTTGGTCTGGCGGTCAAGATAACGGCTCAACAGTTCAATACGCACTCCGGTGCGGCGGGACAATTCGGCAATGGAGCCGAGGCCTTCCACGCAATTCTGCAATGCTTTGGCTACTTCATCTGTAAGTTTCATGATCATTTAATCCTCATATTCAGCGGGAAAACAAAAACTTTTCCGCCTCTGTTAAACACTTCTGCTATATAATATAGCGCATGTTGGGCAATTTATCTACTTGAGCATTTCAAAAATTTTGGCAAAACCTTCATTGATGGAATCTGCCGAAAGCTGCTGCAGAAATTCGTAGTCATCGCCGCTGTCGGTCAGATCCTCCGGCAGCCGGTAGAGAAAATCCGACGGCCGGGAGCGTTCGATCCTCCCGTAGCGGAACCGCTCCCGGGCGTGAGTGATGACCAAATGCCGTTTGGCCCGGGTCAATGCCACATAAAACAGGCGCAGCTCTTCATCCATGGAATCCTCTTCCAATGCCCGTTCGTTGGGGAAGATGTTCCGCTCCATTGCTACCAGAAACACCAGCGGAAACTCCAAGCCTTTGGAGGCGTGGATGGTCGATAAGATCACGCCGTCGCCGTTATCGGATTCATCGGCAGTGCGGTCGTTTTCTTCCAGCAGCGCAAATTTTTCCAGATAATCCTGCAATGTCGGCAGTTCCGGCTGTTTGGCTTCAAACTGGGCCACTGCGTTGATAAATTCATCGACATTTTCCCGGCGTTTGGTGGCATCTTTGATGTCTTTGTAGACTTTCTGCAAACCATCCAGAAAACCGGTTTCAAACAAATACGCCCTGGTTTTGGCCCCCAGATCGCCGGGCACGGTAAAGAGACTGCGGTATTTTTTGATGGTGTCATAAAGCGACTGCGCTGCGGCTCGGGCTTTGGTATTGCAGCAGCTCAAAAATTCCTCGGTGCCCAAAGCTTCGAGCATACCCGGGCAGCCGTTCTGCCGCATTTCTTTGAGCTTTTCCACTGCTTTGTTGCCCAGCCCGCGCGGCGGATTGCCCAATATACGCAGCAAACTCTGATCTTCTTTGGGATTGGCGATCAAACGCAGATAGCTGACGGCATCTTTGACCTCGCTGCGCTGATAAAATTCCTGTCCGCCCACGAGCTGATAAGGTATATCACGTCCCCGGAACGTCTGTTCCAGCTGTCTTGATAAATAGTTTGAGCGGTAAAGTATTGCGCAGTCAGAATATTTATATTCGCGGTGTTCATCCAGAAACTGCTCCACATAGCTGGCAATAAAATCCGCTTCCGCCTCCGCTGAGTCGCTGCCGGAAACAATGATCAGATCGCCGTCGCCGAAATCGCTCCACAGACTCTTTTCTTTGCGGGCGTATCCGCCGGCAATGGCGGCGTTGGCGGCCTTGAGGATGTTGTTGGTGGAGCGGTAGTTCTGTTCCAGCTTGATCTCCTGCTCCCGGGCCCGGGGAAAGTGATCGGTGAATTTCAGGATATTTCCGGCATCGGC
>SUWF01000037.1 GCA_015061575.1 Lentisphaerota bacterium | reverse complement strand
GCTGGTTCCCACCAGCTGCGGACGTTCTTCAGCGGTAGCCATGTCGCCGATAAATGGTTGCGACATAACCACTCCGGCCGCCCGCATACCGTAAAACAGACATGCGCCAATAAATATCTGGATCAAAGCCAGCGTGTGATACCCGAAGTATGCTGTAATGGCACTGCAGCCTACTCCAACTGCCACAATGTTGCGGATCGTCCAGAAAACCGCCTGACTGCGGGCAGCTCCCACCCGGGATGCAACCAGTTTGCCGACCGGCAGCATAAAAAATGCAAAATATATAACTGCCCCCAATGCCGCAACCATACTGTTGGGGGCGTTGAGTTTGATGGCAAACAACACGATCAGAGTTTCGCCCAAACACATGTACGACATGCCGTTGAGCAATGCGAATCTGCAATAGTTTTTCTGGGTTTTCAACCGCTGAGCCCGATTGAGAGGTCCGGGGTATATCATAGCGTTTTATCCATGCTAAGCAAACATCCGCTCAGTTGAACGGATGTTTTTTGTTGCTTTACTTTGCGTCTCTATCGCCTAAAGCGCAGAACCGGTGCGGCAGTTTGCACTGTTCGCAAACCTTGGTCTGATGCCATGGCGAGGTGATGATATCTTTGTAGGTTTTGCCCGGCGGGATCATCGGCAGAACGTGTTCATCGTAGCCGGTGTGGATATCCAGCAGGAACGGTCCGGGGGTGGCGAGCATCTCTCTGATGGCATCGGCCACATCTTCCCGGCGGGTAACTGTCCGGCCGGGAACGCCATAACCTTTGGCAATGGTCACAAAGTCCGGGTAGTAGCATTTATCTTTGGGACTGCCCAGAATGGTATTGCCGCGGCGGCTGTTGTAAAAACGGTCTTCCCACTGGGCGACCATGCCCAGATGCTGATTGTTGAGGATGATCATTTTTACATCGATATCTTCCACATACAAAGTACCCAATTCCTGAATATTCATCTGGAAACTGCCGTCACCGTCAATATTGATGACTGTTGCTTCCGGACGGGCCACTTTGGCCCCCATAGCTGCCGGCAGGCCAAAGCCCATGGAACCGAGTCCGCCGGAGCTCAAAAGCTGGCGGGGATGGCGGTACCCATAGAACTGGGTGGCCCACATCTGGTGCTGGCCCACGCCCGGCACGATCACGGCTTCGCCCTCCGTCAATTCGCTGAGCGTTTCCACCACAAACTGCGGCTGGATGCGGTCAGTTTTGACTTCGTAGGTCAGCGGATAATCCCGCTTCCAACCGGCGATCTGGGCAAACCATTCTTTGTATTCCTGATAGATCGGATCCCGGTTGAGCTCAGTCAAAACATGTTTGATGTTGGCGTTGATGCCCAGCGTAACCGGTTTGTTTTTGTTGATTTCCGACTTATCAATATCAACATGCACGATGCGGGCTCCGGCGGCAAAACTGTTGGGATTGCCGATTACCCGGTCATCAAAACGGGCACCAAAGGCCAGCAGCAGATCGCACTCGTTGATGGCGTTATTGGCATACACCGTTCCGTGCATACCCGGCCAGTGCAAGCTCAGCGGGTGATGCAGCGGGAATGCGCCCAATGCCATCATGGTGCTGGTTACCGGCATATTGTAACTTTCGGCAAACTTGATCAATTCTCCGGCAGCTTCCGCCGCCACGATCCCGCCGCCAATATAAACGCACGGCTTGCTGGATGCTGCGATCAGCGAACGGATAGCCATGATTTCATCTTCGCTGGCCAACGGTTCAGGTTCATAGGCCTGAATGGCCATATCGCAATCAAAGTCCAGATCAGCTACATACTGCTGCTGAACGTTTTTGGGTATATCCACCACCACCGGGCCGGGGCGGCCGCTGGCGGCCAGATAGAAAGCTTCTTTGATGATCCGGGGCAGATCCCGGGCATCCAGCACCAGATAGCTGTGCTTGACAATGGGGCGGGTCATGCCGATGATGTCGGTTTCCTGAAATGCGTTTTTACCGATGCTGGCCAGCGGCACCTGACCGGTGATGAACACCGTCGGCACTGAATCCATATAAGCGTCAGCGATCCCGGTCAGCAAGTTGGTTGCGCCGGGGCCGCTGGTAGCCATAGCCACACCGACCTTGCCGGTGGCCCGGGCATAACCGTTGGCGGCAAAAGCTCCACCCTGTTCGTGGCGGGGCAGGATCACCCGCATAGTCGAATCCTGCAAAGCCTGATGCAGTTCGATCGCCTGTCCGCCGGGATAGGCAAAAACAACATCAACCCCTTGTTTTTCCAGACATTTTATAGTTATCTGACTGCCCTTCAAGGCGGGAGATTTGGTCTTTTCCATATTTTCCTCTCTGTTACTTATCCTTTTAACAAACATTATTCCAATATATAATCACAATAATTTAGCATAATGCAAGCTTTCGTGCAAACTTTACAGCATTAAAAATGCAGCTTTTTTCGATTATTAAACTTTGCAAAGCGCATTCAGCGGATTATATTATCAAAAAGAGGCAGCAAAAAGTCCTCAAAATTGCTGAAATACCGCTGTCGGGCGGATAAAAGTCAAGGAGTAAACTATGAGCAACTGTATATTCTGCAAGATCGTGGCCGGCGAAATACCGTCGGTAAAACTTTATGAAGATGAATTGGTTTTTGCTTTTCTGGATATAGCCCCGATCAACTTCGGGCATGTGCTGGTCATTCCTAAAGAACATCACGAAAGTGCCAGCAGTATTCCCGAAGCAGTGGCCGGTCGGATGATGAAAGTCGGCAGCCGTCTGGGTATTGCGCTTAAACGGGCATTGGATTACGATGCTTATAATCTGCATCTGGCTGACGGCAAAGCGGCCGGACAGGTGGTGATGCACGCTCATTTGCATGTTGTGCCGCGGGGAGTGGATGATGATTTCCGCTGGAACTGGCGGCAGCTCCAATATGCCGATGGTGCCGCTGCTGAGCTGGCCGGCAAAGTTATGGAAAAGTTCAAACTGGATTGAATTTGAGGAGCAGTTGGGGCATGAAGCGAGCGATCCTGATTTTTGGCATCACCGGCGAATTGGGCAGCCGTCTGGCAGAACTGGCCGTTAAAGACGGTCACAAAGTTTACGGTGTCAGCCGCGGCAGTCACTCTTTGCCCAGTGCAGATCTGACGGGTGTTGAACTGCTTTCCGGCGATAAGCTCGACCGGGACTTTCTGCAGAATGTCTGCAGTAAACTGCCGGTCGATGCAGTTGTGGATACCAAGCCATCAATCGAAAGTCTGGATAATATTGCGGAGTTTTTTCCGCAGGCAAGGAATGTTTTTGAAGTAAGCTCCACGGGCACATTTGTGCCGCTGCAGCAGTTTCCGGCCGATGAAAGTCATTTGTGGCAAGTGGAAAATCACGTCAATTTTCATGGCAAGGTGCGCAACGATAAACACGCTTTGGAACTGTTCAAAAAATCCAACTTTCCGGTAACGATTTTCCGGCCGACCAATATCATCGGCGATGGCCGGATACCGCTGGACCTGTGGGGCGGTAGAGATGTGGAGTTTTTCCGGGCGCTGCGGGACAGCCGTCCGCTGGAAATCCCGGATTGCCGCCAGATTATGCTGCAGAGCGTCTGCAACTGGGATTTGGCGCAAGCTATGCTTCTGGCGTTGAATACCACCAATGACATCCGGGGCGAGATTTTTATTCTTTCCACCGGTCATGCTGTAAGGTTGATCGATTATCTGAACGAAATCATAGCGTTTTTTAACAGCAAATCCACTATAAAATGGGTCGATCCCGATGAGTTTCAGCAGCGTCATCCGGAGCATACCGGGCTGCCGTTTTTGCGGGAACACATGTGTTTTTCGATCGATAAAGCCCGCCGGGTATTGGGGTATGAACCTCGTTACACCGCCCGGGAAGGCTTGCTTCTGGCGCTGAAATGGTGTACGGAAAACGGAGTATTTTAAGTTGGTGCAAAAAACTGCAGAAAAACTTTCGATCGTCATTCCGGTCTACAACGAGGAACGGACTTTGTCGCTGCTGCTGGAAAAAGTGGCTGCTGCGCCGCTGTCCATAGACCGGGAAGTGATCATTGTCAACGATGGCTCCACCGATCAGAGCGAAGAAATCGTGCGCAAGTTTATGGCGCAGGATCATGCGTTTGAAGTCAAATATCTGCGGCGGAACAATGGCGGCAAAGGTGCAGCTGTGCGCGATGGCATTGCCGCAAGCACTGGCAGTGTGCTGATCATTCAGGACGGCGATTTGGAGTATGAACCCAATGAGTTTGAGCGCTGCATTGAGCCGATCTTATCCGGAGAGTATCAAGTAATTTACGGTTCCCGGGAGCGCAAAAAGCACAATGGCTACTCCAATTTGCGCTTTTATCTGGGAGGTTTGGCAGTCACCTGGTTTATCGATATATTGTTTGGTTGCAATCTGACCGATGAACCGACCTGCTACAAGACCTTTTGCGGCGATTTGATCCGGGCGTTGGATTACGAAAATGACGATTTCGGCTGGGAGCCGGAAGTGACCTGCAAGCTGCTGCGATTGGGCTATAAGATCAAAGAAGTGGGTATATCGTACACGCCCCGGCACATTGCTGAGGGCAAAAAAATCCGCTGGCATGATGGTCTTAAAGCATTTATGATCACGCTGAAGTGGCGTTTCTGCAGTATGAAAAAGTTTGAGCATTTGCGAAAAAAAGTTTTTATGCCGGAGCGATAAAACTATTTATCAGCGGCAGCGGTCAGTATTTTCAGGAAAAGCGGAATCAACCCTTTTCTTGAAAACACAAGGAGTGTTGCCATGAAAAATCACGTCCGGGAGTTGTACAAATGTCCCAAATGTAATCTGGCAGTGGAGATCGCCTCCGCCTGCGGCTGCGAAGAACCGTGTATGCGCTGCTGCGGCGAAAAACTCGTGCCGGTCAAAGCCAATACGGTGGATGCCGCCCTGGAAAAACACGTTCCGCACGTTGAACGGGTCGATGATAAGCTGATCGTGCAGATCGGTTCCGAGCCGCACCCGATGACCGGAGCTCACCACATTGTGTGGATCGAGGTAGTGGGCGGCGCATGGAGTTTGCGCAAGTATTTAACAGAGGACGAAAAGCCCTGCGGCGAATTTAAGCTTTGCTGCAGCTGTAAAGAAAAAGTAAAAGTAAGAGCGTACTGCAATCTGCATGGATTGTGGGAAAAAGAAATATAAACAATACATTACCGCAGTGTTCTGCTGCCATGCGGAACGCTGCGTGCAAAGATGGGAGAAAACCAATGGCTAATTTTCAAGCAGTCCAAGTCACCGGTAACGTCTGGTGGGTGGGGGCGATCGATTGGCATCTGCGGGAGTTTCACGGCTACCGCACCAGTCGCGGCTCCACCTACAACGCCTTTCTGATCATTGACGAAAAAGTTACTTTGATCGATACGGTCAAAGCACCGTTTTTTGAGGAAATGCGTGAGCGCATAGCGTCGGTGATCGATCCGGAAAAGATCGATTATATCGTATCCAACCATGCCGAAATGGATCACTCCGGCGCATTGGCCCGTGCCATGCAGGAATTCAAGGCCGAAAAGCTCTTCTGCTCGCTGCAGGGCGAACGGGCTTTGAAGGCTCATTTTCACGACCGGCTTCCGGCGTTGGAAGTGGTAAAAACCGGCGATTCGATCAAGCTTGGCAAAAACGATCTGACCTTTGTGGAAACCAAAATGCTGCATTGGCCGGACAGCATGGTCAGCTACCTCAGCGGCGAAAAGATCCTCTTTTCGCAGGATGCCTTTGGTATGCACCTGGCCGGTTCGCAGCGGTTTGCCGATGAGTACGCCAAATCGCTGCTTTATGAAGAAGCCCGCAAGTATTTTGCCAATATCCTGCTGCTGCAGTCCGCCAAGATCATCGATCTGCTCAACACGCTGCCGTCGTTGAATCTGGATATTGATATGGTGGCCCCCGATCACGGCCCCATCTGGCGCAACGGCGAACACGCCTGGATCATTGATCTTTACCGGCAGTTTGCTGAACAGCAGCCGGAAAAACGGGCCGTGGTGCTGTTTGACACCATGTGGCACAGTACCGAAGCTATGGCCAATGCCATTGCCGACGGCATCATCGGAGCGGGGGTACCGGTGGAAGTTATTTCGCTGCACAGCTGCGAACGCAGCGAAGTGATCACCCGGATCATGGGTGCCGGAGTGCTGGCAGTCGGTACGCCGACGATCAACAACAATATGTATCCGTCGTTGGGGGACATGCTCGTTTACATGCGCGGCTTGAAACCCCAAATCGCTGTGGGCGGTGCGTTCGGCTCATTCGGCTGGAGCGGCGAAGGTGCCAAGCAAGTGGCAGAAGCGTTGAGCAATATGCAGATCGAACAGCCGCTGCCGCCGCTGGCAGTGAAATACGTTCCGGATGTTGCGGCATTGGAATCCTGCCGTAACTGGGGAAAAACTCTGGCAGAAAAACTGCTGGAAAAGATAAATAACCAATAAATTCAAGGAGTAAAAAATGCAAAAGTACGAATGTGATGTTTGCGGTTACATCTACGATCCGGCCAAAGGTGATCCGGATAACGGCGTTAAACCGGGCACCGCCTGGGAAGATGTTCCGGCAACGTGGGTTTGCCCGGATTGCGGAGCCGGCAAACAGGACTTTTCGCCGGCTCAATAAGCCAACGCCCCTGCAGTTGACTTGAGGTTGACTGCAAGTGTCTGTCGGCATTTGCCAAAAAAGATATTATGAGAGACCTCTTGTGTCTCTCATAATATCTTGATCATTATTTAGGCACAAATCAAATCGTAAAATAAAACAATACATCTTATTTTATTCAGCGGTTTAATCAATATTTACGGTTCTGCTCAAACATTTTGTTTGAGCAGAACCGTAAAGCTAACGTTTGTACAGCGCGCCTAACTCTTGTATTCCAGCAATATTATGTCTGATGCGCATCCACGGAGGGGATTGCATTCCCCTCCGTGACCACCCTTGCTCATTGGGCAGCAATATCAAGCGCGAGCTACTTGGCGACTTTAAATTCAGAGCGGTCGCTGTCGCGACCTTACCAACTTTTGCGATAAAATCGCAAAAGTTCCCTCAAACGCCGGGAGCTTCGCTCGACTCCGTTCGACCTCGCAGCTTACTGCCTCGGGTTTGCAGGAATTCATCCTGCAAACTGCTCTCACATCCGCTCGCGGCTTGCCACGGCGTAGTCTAACGAAGACGGGGGCTGACCGCCCTTGTTGCTGTTGGTAAATGACATCAATAGTTTTGCAACCGCCGTTTTGTATATCAGAACTTAATAGAGCTGGCTGTTGCTGTACATGCTGTGAACTTGAGCTTGTAAAAAACCTTGGATAAATCTTGATATTGCAGTTGTTTTTCCGGTAAAGTATGTTATATTTACTCTGTGCATTTTTCCGGGTGTTGAATATTTAAACGGCTGATTTTCTGTATAAGGAGTTTTGCATGGGAATCAAGCCGGATTTGATGCCCTGCTAAGTTTTTAATAATTATAGTTTTACAGGAATTTTACAAGCCATGACTCTGATATTGGGTATTGAAAGCAGCTGCGACGAAAGCGCCTGCGCAGTTGTCCGGGACGGAGTGGAAGTCCTTTCTAATGCGGTGGCTTCGCAGATCGCCCGTCATGCGGCACATGGCGGGGTGGTTCCGGAGCTGGCGGCCCGTGAACATCTCAGCGCCTTTCCCCGGGTGTTGGATGAGGCTTTGGAAAAAGCGCAGGTCAAATTGAGCGATATCGATGGGATCGCCGTTACGCAGGGCCCCGGATTGATTCCGGCACTGCTGGTGGGGATCAATTTTGCCAAAGGTCTGGCCTTGCGCCATCGCAAGCCGCTTTATGGGGTCAATCACTTTGCCGGACATGTTTATGGAGCTTTTCTGGAAGGCGACCGCAGCCGGATGCTGGAGGATGCGGCTGCTTATCCCATGCTGGCACTGGTAGTTTCCGGCGGCCACAGCAGTTTGCTGCTTTTGCACAGCGATGGCCACGCCCGGCATTTGGGATTCACTATTGACGATGCGGCCGGTGAAGCGTTGGATAAAGCGGCCAAACTGCTGCATTTGGGGTACCCCGGCGGCCCGGTCATGCAGAAAACTGCGGTCAATGGTGACTGCAAACGCTTTAATTTTCCCCGGCCGCTGACCGGGGCGGCGGGCAAGGCGCTCAGCGAAGAAAACCGCTACAACTTCAGTTTCAGCGGTATCAAAACTGCGCTGCTTTACACGATCGAAAAACTTCAGCAGTCCGCTGATGAAGCTATCGAAGGGCAATTACTGGCGGATCTGGCAGCGTCGTTTCAGGAAGCGGTGGTGGATGTGCTGGTGCGCAAGGCATTAAAAGCGATCAAGGATTTTCAGGTCAAGACGCTGGTGACAGCCGGCGGTGTGGCCTGCAATGCCCGGCTGCGTGAACGTTTGCAAGCGGAAGTGCCGAAAAATGTTCAATTATTGCTGGCACCTCCGGCCTATTGTACGGATAACGCCGCTATGATCGGCGGTTTGGGTTACTATCACTACCTGGCCGATAACGGCCGGGGGGATGGATTTGGATTTGATGCGTTTGCCCGGCTGCCGGAAATCACGGCAATCAGATTTGCCGGACAAAAGTATCCTGTTGAAGGATAAACAGCTATGACGATGAAGACGTTTTTATTCGATTTGGATGGTACACTGGTGGATTCCAATGCGGACTTGGCCGCAGCTCTCAACTATATGCGCAAGTGTTTTCAGCTGCCGCCGCTGCCGGATAGCGAAGTGCAGAAGCTTTTGGGCTGGGGGATCCGGGATTTGATCGATAAATCTTTCCGGCAGGAAGGGATCAAGCTTTCCAGCAGCGATCTTGACCGGGCACTCAAGATCGATATGGACTACTATACGGAACACATTGCGGATTTGACCCGTCCTTATCCTGGAGTGGTGGAGGTTTTGCAGGAGCTGCAAAAACGCAACTGCGCCATGGCACTGGTGACCAATAAACACGCCCATGCGGCCGAAAAGATCCTGAAATTGACCGGGTTGGCCGATTTTATGCAGTTTATCGGCGGTGATGGTTTGAAACTTAAACTCAAGCCGGAACCGGATCTTTTGCTGAAAGCTATGGAAGTGCTGAGTGCGGACGCCGCCACTACCGTGATGGTTGGCGACAATAACACCGATTTGGGATCGGCCCGCAATGCCCAAATAAAAAGCGTGTTCCTGTCCTGCGGATACGGTACTGTCGGCGATGAAAAGCCGGATTTTACTTTTGACAGCATATACGGGCTTTTGGAGATTGCATAATGCGCGATGACCAGATGCCTGAACCTAATTACACTCTTTTGTATTTTCTGCTGCTGCCGGTTTTGTTGATCCCGGTGGTGGTAATGGCGTTTTTGCTGGTGCGTGGTGATCAGGCCGAACAATATTACAACCGTGGCCTGCGGGCGGCTTCGGCCGGTGATCTGGCAGCGGCAAGGGCGCATTTTGAAAAAGCCGGTTCTCTGGGCCACGCTCCCAGTGACTGCAATCTGGCGCTGCTCTACCGTTCCGGAGCGGTTACGGTGGATAACGCCGCAGAAGAAACGCTCCGGGTGCTGACCCGGGCGGCACTAAATGGTTCGATGAGTGCGGAATATCAACTGGGGCAGCTGGCCGAAAATAACACCCCCCCGGATTACGATCTGGCGGTGCTGCACTACCGCCGGGCCGCGTTGGGCGGCGATGTGGATGGTTTGCTGGCCATGGGACGATTGCATGAACATGGTTTGGGGATCAATAAAAGCGCATTGCTGGCCCGGGAGTTTTATCTGAAAGCGGCCGAAAGCAACTCCATGGCGGCCTGCACTGCATTGGGATTGCTTTATATATCGCCGGTTTGGGGCAAGGCTGATTACATTCAGGCCGAAAAATATTTGAAGATCGCAGCTCAGGCCAATTACGCCCGGGCCTTTACTGCGTTGGGTTATATTTGCGAGCAAAAGTCAGCGGATGATGCAGCTGCTCAGCAGCAGGCTGGCAAATATTACCTGCGGGCAGCGGAACTGAACGATCCGGAAGGTACGGTCAACTATGCAGATTATCTGTATAGGCATGGATTGGATAGCGAAGCGCTCAAGTATTATCGTAAGGCGGCGGATGAGTTGAGTTTTCCGTTGGCATGGCACCGGTTGGGGATGTTTTTTTATCGGCAGACCGAACCGGACTATACGCAGGCCCGCAAATATTTTGAAAAATCTGCCAGTACCGGCAACGCTGCCAGCTGGATCAATTTGGGGATCATGGCCGAATTGGGGCAGGGCGGCAGTGTGGATATGAAAAAAGCTCTGAATTGTTATCAAATGGCCGAAAAACTTGGTCATGCTGATGCCGCAAAACGCATAAAAAATCTTCAAGGTGAGCTTTGAAGTTTGCTTTTGGGGCCAAAGCGAGTTGATTGTATAAAGCGGCTGGGCCATTAAAAGTGGCGCCGCAGTGAATAATATTTACCGCCAATAGTGTGGATTGGAGCAAAAAATGCAGACAGGCAAAATTTTTACTTCCGATTACCGGCTCAAACTGACGGTCGGAGCGGCAATCGCTTTGCTGCTGGGTGGGGGGATGTTTTTTTATCCCTACGTTATATTTGGTTATCTGGTGGGCGTGCTGCCGTGGTGTTTGCTGGTGCTGGGAGCGTTTTTTGCTTTGAATGCACTCCGGTGCCGCCAACGGCGGAAGTCGTATTTCCCGGCGGCATTGCTGGCACTTATCCTACTGGGGGACGGTGCGCTGCTGTTATGGCGTCCGGCGTGGTGCGATACTGCATTGTGGTATATTTTTGCCGGCTACCTGCTGGTTTCAGCCTGGCAGGTGCTGCTCCCGGCCCGGAAGCCCGGCGTGGAAAAACAAACCTTGTGGCGGTATGCCGGGGCGATCAGTGTGTGGGGATTTGTGGCGCTGATGCTGTGCAAGCCGCGTTCCGGACTTTCGGAAGCGTTGATGCTGTTGGGGGTGTTTCTGGTCTGCTGGGGGATTTTTCAGCTGCTGCTGCCATCGCCGCAAGAGTAAACTGCCAATTTCAGCAATAATAAAAAGGGCTGAAACAAAACGTAAAGCGCTTTGTTTCAGCCTGCTTTTTTTCAGCTGATTTTACAATCAGGCCAAAGGTTTCTTCGGCAGCGGATTCTGCTTGTGGGCTTCTTCCATGATGTAAATCTGACGACGAACCTGTTCGAGCTTGATTTCGGGTTCTTTGCCTTCGGTCACAACTTTGTAGAAGTCACGATAGAGCGACTGCACGATGCCGGAAAAACCGGTGGCATTGCTGTTGGTGTTGTTGTAAGACCAGGTTTCTTCGACCCACGGCAGTTCTTCGCTGCAGTAGTGACGATCCTGGCTCCAGGGCTTCCAGAATTCCTGCTTGGGAGCTTTTTCGGGATCGAAATACTTCCACTGAACTTTGGTTGCATCCGCAATCAGACCGCCCAAAGTACCGCTGACGTTGTATTTGTTGCCGATGGGATAGGCCTGCAGGCTGCTGATATCAATATCAATGGTCGGGCCTTTACCGGTCAGACGCACCAGCGCCATGTTGTCGGCATCGCCGGGGAAATCCCAGTGTTCAGCGGCAAAAGTAGCGTTGACGGTGGGATATTCTTCCCCGAACAGCACCACGCACTGGTCAACCGGGTGCGGCCCGGTGTTGAACAAGTTGCCGGCCATTTGATCCTGACGGGTCTGCCAGTCCCAACGACGGCCGAAACCGCTCCAGTTGGTGCGGATGTAAACGATCTTGCCCAGCACGCCGGAGTTGATAACTTCGAGCATCTTCTGGAAGAAGGGATAGAAACGGGAGTTCTGGAACGGATAAACCAGCACATTGTTGGCCTTGGCGGTGTTCACGATTTCGTCAAACTCGGCGATCGTGGTGGCGGTGGGTTTTTCGGTGACCAGATACTTAACCCGGCCGGATTTGATCGCCGCCAGCGAAGCTTCGACATGGAAGCGGCTGGGGGTGGCGTTGATGAACAGATCAAATTCCGGAGCTTTTTCCAACAACTCTTTGTAGTCGTTGAAGGCCACGCAACCGAGTTCATCGATGGCCTGTTGACGGCGTTCCGGCAATTCGTCGGCGACGGCTACGATCTTGAAATCAGGATCATTGCGCAGGTAGTTGACATGGATGCCATAACCGCTGCGGCCCTGACCGGCGATCGCTACTTTGATAACTTTACCCATTTTTACTTCTCCTTAATGTTGTGTAAATCAAGGGTGGTTAATTTTATGTATTGCCATTGCACCGCTGCGGAAAGATCAGCGTGTGGTGTTCGCCGCCGAACCGGCTTTCCAGCAAACTTTCCAACTCCGAAACTGCTCCGTCGAACAGTGCAACATCATCTTGTATATAACTTGTGACTCTGACTCCCCAGATATGACAGGAGAGGTCATTGTCAAAATCGCTGTAAAATATATCCTGCCCCCAGCGCAAATTGTGATTGCGGGCAAAACACATTACTGCGCCGGTGTTGCTGATCGTGGTGGAAATCAGCAGCAGCGGCTGGTTGGTGTTGATGGGAAGGTCTTCGAGCTTTTGAAGTTTTTCTTCAAAACTTTCGGGCATTTCCCAGATTTCATAGAATCTCTGCGCAGAACGGCAGGCATCAATAAATCCGGCTTCCCGGTAGCTTTGCGGCGCAGAACTGCCGCTGCTTTGCAGTAAAAATACCGCACTGGAAGGCAGCTGATCAAGCCGTTCCCGGGTTATTTCGTAATAAGCTCCCCGGTGGTCGGTAGATACGCACACTTCTCCCGGCAGAGTACGGTTGATGATCACCTGCGGCACCTGATCGTGCAGAAAGGTGATCGCCGGATGCAGTTCCCGTTCCGGACGCACCCAGATCACTCCATCATAATCCAGCAGCAGCGGCCAATCGGATTTGTGCTGAAAGGTCGTGCCGGAAAGCTGCTTGATCTCCCATGCTTCCGGCCAGTGATATTTACTGCCGTGCATATTTACGACTGCCACCCGGTAGGGGTGGTGCAGCTCATCTTTAACAAAAGTTCCGGAGCCGTGACGGGATACAACCAGATTGCGGCGGCGCAGTTCCCCGATGCAGCGATCGATCGTAGCCCGGGCCACCGAAAATTCTGCCATCAATTCCACCCGCGGCGGCAAAGCGTCGCCGGGAGCATAGACTCCGGAACGGATCCGGTTTTCCAGCTCCATGGTTATCTTGCGGTAGCGTGTATCCTGCAATGCCATTCTTACCTTACACTGTTACGGGCGGCAAAAACAATCGTCGCTATTATCAATAGTTTGTCAGGCGTCTGCAAATGAATATAACATGCCTAGACAACTTTTGCAAATTTTTTTTGCATAATATTTGATTTTTTTTATTTCAGTTTGTCCGGTTAGAACACGATGGTACGTTTTCCGGCAGCGATCACCCGGTGTTCGAGGTGGGCTTTGACTGCTCTGGTCAGCACCCGCCGTTCAATATCCCGGCCGATCTCTTTAAGGTCTTCGGGGTTGTGTTCGTGCGACACGCGTTCCACATCCTGCTCAATGATGGGGCCTTCGTCCAGATCCGTAGTGGCGTAGTGTGCAGTTGCGCCAATCATCTTTACACCCCGTTCCCACGCCCGGAAATAGGGGTTGCCGCCCTGAAAAGCCGGCAGAAAGGCGTGGTGGATGTTGATAATATTGCCTTTGAAGTGGTCGATAAAATCTGCGCTGAGCACCTGCATATAGCGGGCCATCACCACCAGATCGATGTGGTGTTTATCGCAAAGTTCAATGACTTGAGCTTCCTGGGCGGCTTTGTCGGCCTTATCCTTGATCGGGCAGCAGTAGTAAGGAATGTTGAAGCGGTCTGCCACTGCCTCCAGATCGGGGTGATTGCTGATGATCAACGGTATTTCGCAAGGCAGGAATCCATCTTCCCGGCGCACCAGCAGGTCATACAAACAGTGCGAGGTTTTGCTGACCATGATCGCCATGCGGCTGACAGCATCGGAGTAATAGACTTTAAATGTAAAAGCCAATTTTTTACCTAAATCGGCAAATTCGGCTTCCAGCTGACGCCGGGTCATGCTCATGCCGGTCAGGTCGATTTTTATGCGCATAAAGTAGCTGTTTTCCACCGCATCGGTGTACTGGCGGCAATGAAGGATATTAAAACTGCGCTGATAAAAAAACATAGTCGTTTCCGCCAGAAGACCTTTGCGGTCAGCTGCGGAAATCAGAAAAACTGCACTCTGGGCCATAGAAAACTGTTCCCTTCAAATTAACACACATTATTGTTTTATCATATAAGATAGCACCGAAAATCAACATTGCAACCTGTCAGTGCCATCTGTAATACGAAAAAAGCAATATATCCGTCTGCCGGGTGCCCGGGGAGGCTGGCCGGGCTGTGCGCCAGCTTCCGGCAAGTCACTTGCTCACGGTTATTTTTGTGGTCGAAAAATCGAATGGACGCCCGTCTTCAAACTCAATTTGCAAAGGAGCCTTTGAAGTAATGCAGCTGTGGGCAAAAACAACGTTTTCCAGCGTGTATTCATCAGATTTATCGGCCTGACAGATGTTTTGGCAGGTCATATTCAAATTTTCCAGCACGATCTTGCGACCGCCGGAAATATACAGCTCCGGACAGCGGCGGAACTGCGTCCAGGAGTTGGCCAGAAAAATCAGTTTACAGCTGCCGGTTATATTGCGCACAGTTATATACTCGCTCATTTGCAAGGTATCCGGGCGCATTTTCAGATAAAACAGGCGGGCGGCGTTGTCCAAATGCGAATTTTGCAGGATGATGTTGCGGTTGTAAACAGTTTCGCTGCCGCAAGTTAGTGTGCAATGACAAGCCGGGCCGAAAGTGCAGTGATCAATGATGATATTTTCGTTGCTGCCGTTTTCGGGCGCCGTGTTGGCCTGAGGGCCTTTGCCGCCCTTGAGAGCCACGCCGTCGTCGTTGACCGAAAAATAGCAATCTTTGATCAGAACATTTTTGCAGACATCCAAATCCACAGCGTCAGTGCTGGGCGATGGTACCGGCGCTTTGGGTGCCGTGACCGAAAGCTGCCAGATGCGCAAGTAGTCGCAGCGGTAAAAATGACAGCTCCAAAATGCTGAATTGCGGATAGTTACGCCGGTGATGAAAACATTTTTGCTTTCTGATACATAGAGCAGACGGGGGCGCATTTCATCCATATTCGTGCAGTTGGGATTGAACTTCCGGCGCAGCCAGAAGTGCCGCCAATAGTCCAGTCCGTTACCGTCAATTACGCCTTCGCCGCTGATGGAAAAGCCATCCACCTTGTCAGCATTGATCAATGCGGCAAAGTAGATGACATTTTCGCCTTCGATGCGGGTATTCAGCAATTTGTAGTCGCAAATTTCCCGGCTGCCCAGGATCACGGCGTCTTTTTCCAAATAGAGCGAGGTTCCCGGCTTGAAAAAGAGCGATCCAGTGCAGTAAGTTCCCGCCGGAAAGACGATAACACCACCGCCATTGTTGTATGCCTGGTCGATAACTGCTTGCAGTTGAGTAGTCTGCAAAAGATTGTCCCGATCCGGCAATACGCCGTAATCAGTTACTTTGTAGTGCTTTTTGTCGCGGTTGGTGTTACAGGAAGCGGCAAAAAACCACTCGGGTATTGCACTGCCATCCGGGAAAGTCGAATTTTCCGGAGTTCGGAGAAGATGATCAACTGCTGAACTCATAAATGTATTACCTTTGTTTGAGCGATGCGAACGATAAATTACTTTTTTTAAGAATAGCATTTATTTACCGTCTTGTCAAATTATTTTATTTGCTTCTTGCGGAATTTACCCGGCGATACTCCATAGCTTTTGGAAAATTCCCGGATCAGATAATTGGAGTCGCAAAAACCGCAGCTGCTGGCTATTTCGCTGACAGTCAACTTGCTGTCCTGCAAAAGATTGTGGGCCAGTTCCAGCTGCTTTTTGTGTTTGTAGGCCAACGGCGGCATACCGGTAGCGGCGTAAAATTTGCGGTAAAAATCCCGTTCCGAAAGTCCGGATAGTCTGGCCAGATGCGCCATAGTGATTTTCCGGGTGAAATTTTCGTTCAGATACTGAACCGCTTTCAACGCCGCTCCCCGGAATTCCGGCAGCGGTTCCGATTTGCCGGAGCGGACGATCAAACCGATGATCTGCATGAACAGGGCAAAAGCGATCATGTTGCGGGCAGGGCGGTTATTTTTCAGTTCCGAATCCAGTCTGTTGAGCAATCCGGATACTTCCGCAAGTTCATCGTCGGCCAGGTGGGCTATCGGCAGATGCCGCTGCGAATTGCCGATTTGCGGCAGGGTAATGAGCTTGAAAGTGGATGATTCTGCTGCATCCAATCCCGGCAGCGGCAGCCGCCCGGCATCAAAAAGAATATTGGCGATCAGAAGATCACCGGCATTCTGGTAGGCATGCTGCAGGCCCGGATGCAGCAGCAGACAATCCCCCACCTGCAGCGGTGCAGACTGCTTGCCGGCATAATGTATGACATTGCTGCCGGCAAGAATGATCGCCAGTTCAGAAAATGTGTGGTCATGGAAGTTCATTTCCTGATGTTCGCCTTTGCGGGTAAAATACAAACCCAACTGCAAGTGTTCAGAATGTTCAAAGGGAGCCAGAGAAAAAATCTGCATTTTTTTATCCTCTATTCAGTCCGCAATTTTCCTGTGTCGACAGCTGCCCGATATTACGGATTTATATTATGGCATAAATATACAACTTTTTGGCGGGATTGTCAAGGATAAAATCAAAAAAATGACTATAATATTTGTGTGGATAGTTTTTTGTGTTTTTAATGAGGTAATCAAAAATAAATCAACAGGGAGTTTTTTATGAAACGTACTTGCTTTACCTTGATCGAACTTCTGGTCGTGATTGCGATCATCGCTATTCTGGCGGCCATGCTGCTGCCGGCACTTTCGGCCGCCCGGGAGCGTGCCCGCACTGCATCCTGCCTCAACAACCAAAAGCAGATCGGTCTGGGGGCCTTGGCTTACAGTTTGGACAGCAACGATCATCTGCTGCCGTGGAACTTTGCTTCCGTCGGTTCGCCATTGCCGGAAAATGCCGGTTTCGGATCCCGTGCAGAGCTTAAAAGTACCTATTACTGGGGCTTGAATCTGGGCGGCTATGTGCCGGAATTCTGGAAAGATGGCGATGGTACCACCGTGGGGAAGGGTTTTGAAATTTTCTGCTGTCCGACCATGTACAATCCGCACAATACTGCCGCAGTGGTCAACAGCGGCAAAGTCGATTACGGCATTACGACCGCAACTTTTTTTGCCAATCCCCGCAGCGGTAATGGTACCAACGCCTGGAAGCGCATGGGGCAGGTTACGGATCCATCCAGCAAATACTATCTGGCGGATGTTATCACCAAAGACAGCAATGATGGCAACCATGCTATGTGGGCACACCACAAAGGTTCTACTAACGGCGGCGTGCCGCATGACCGCCATAACGGTCTGGTCAATATGCTTTTTGTGGATGGTCACGCTGAATCGCTGAACCGGATCCCCGGCAATACTGAACTCAATGCGCTCTATCCGACCAGCGGCAACAACGATAAATATGTAGCGTTTGGTATTTGATAAGGAGTTGAAAAAATGTTGAAGAAATTTGCTTTTGCTTTATCTATGTTGATGATGTTGAGTGTGTTTGCAGCTCCGGAAGTTACCATTATGGGGCAAGTGCAGCATCACTTCAAACCCTACGGACTTAAAGTCAACGCTTTTTATTTCAAGAAAAACACTTCCGCAGCGGAGTATGCCAAACTGGTCAAATCCATTGCCCAGAGCAAATTAGTTGTATGTGCAGAAGGCGCCACTGTACTTAACAAAATATTCAGCAATAAAGAGGTCAAAGCTGCGCTGGATAAATTTTTTGAACAGGGCGGAACCTTTTATTTGTGGATACCGTCCTGGTCGTGGGTCAACAGCCGTCCGCTGCGCATGTACGGATATTTTAACTACCTCAAAGTGCAGCTGCCGGTCGGTTATGCCAAGAACAAAAATCCGCAATGCAAGATCACTGATGGTTTTGCCAACAGCTGGGTAACTGCTCCCAACAAAGAATTTGATTTGACAGCCAATGGTTCCAACAACCGGCCGCTTAAAGGCAGTTGGCAGGTGGTTTTTGCCGCTGATAACGGTAATCCGGTAGGATTCCTGCAGGAAAAAGTTCGCGGCAACGGCCGGGTATTTGTCAATTACAGTGCCATGCTGCACAACAAAAAAGCCGCTCCGTTTATTGCCAATCTGGTTAAAAACTGCTATGGTGACTTGCCGCAAAAATAAAATAATCAACAATTTATAACATTATAAAAACAGGAAGCAGTTATGAAAAAACTTCTTACAGTCGCTCTTTTTGTGCTTTTTTCCGGGCTTTTTGCCGCTCCGGTCCTGACGGTTATCGGTGGAAAAGGCGAGCTTAAGCTTCAGCAATACGGCTTGATCGTCAATTACTTTGCACCGCAGGAAAAGATGAGCCGTGCCGATACTCTCAAACTTTGCGAAGCTATCGATAACTCCAAACTGGTCATCTATTATGCCGGAGTCAAAACTGCGCAGGTGGTCTTTGAAGATACTTCGGTGCAGCAGGCGCTGACCAATTTGTTCAAGCGTGGCGGCGGCATCTATATAGGTATACCATCGTGGACGTGGATGAAAGAAAAACCGCAGGCGATGTTTGATTTTTTCAAAAGTATCCAGGCGCCGCTGCCTGAGAAATATGCCGGATTCGGCAAAGGCCGCAGCAGTATGACCGGTCAGATCGCTGCTGCTTTTGCTGACAGCTGGGCGGCCAAGCCCAACCGGAGTTTTCCGCTTTCCAGCCGGGGCCATGCCGGAAAAAATTATGACAAACGCTGGCAGGTGCTGCTGGAAAGCTCATCTGAGAATTTTCCGCTGGCGCTGGTTCGCAATGACGTGTTGGGCAAAGGTTTGATCGTCTGCAATTATGCGGCGATGGTGCATTACCGGCCAGTGTCGCCTTTTCTGGAAAATCTGATCACTTATTTGTACGGCGACCGCAACGTAGGCATGGGCCGCCGGGGAACTAAAAAAGCTGCTGCTGCGGAGCCAACAGCGGCTGAAATCAACTATCTGGATATTACCCAAAAAAATACGCTTAAACTTGCGCTGTCGGGTTCCGGAAAATCTCCGCAGTGTCCGACCACGGTTAAGGTTACTGCTGCTGATGGCAAATTGATCATTGACTACAACTGCCGCACCGCCAATCCGGAACTTTTGCGGCGGCGGATCAAAAAAGCTGACGGCCCGGTCTGGACTGATGACTGTGTGGAAATTTTTATTGCTGACGGACTCAAAGAGTCGGCGAATAATTTTCATTTTGCTCTCAATGCTGATAATGTGCTGTTTGATTCCCGCAACAGTTCGCCGTTGTGGAACTGCCCGGGAATTAAAACCGCTGCTGCTGTTACTGATACAGGCTACACAGCGTATCTGGAAATACCTTTCAGCGCTTTGAATATCAAACCCGCTGCCGGAGAATATTTCCGGGCCAACTTCTGCCGGGAGGCCCGCGGCGGCGTCAAAAACGCCACTTACGAGCTGCAAAGTTATTCAGTTGGTTCAACTCTCAGAGCCAATCTGGCCTATGTGGGATTTGACGGCAAAGCTCCGGAATTGGGCAAAAAACGCAGCAATAAGGCCTCGGATGGTGTACAAATTTATCAGGTGCTGCCGTTTACCCGGATCTATCCGGACTTTGAGCCGGCCCCCGGAACTGCCGAAACCGAAAAAGTCTCCTTTACGTTGGCCCGCAACGACCGGGAAGGTATTCCGGTGGTACTCTACAATGGCAGCGATGTGAATTTGCGCTACCGTATCGAGCCGGATGAATATTTGGCCAACACCCAAATAAGCTATAAAAAAATCATCAAAGTCAAAGAAATGCTGCCTTACCGGGCAGTGAATAAGCAGGTTTTTTATGATATAATTTCAGAACTCAATCAAGCTGGTGTTGTATCGGTGCCCGGCTTGGATATCGGTGCGATATATCTGGAAGCGTTCACCCAGCTGCCGCCGGGCAAATATCAGTGGGGTTTGACGCTGGTACCGGTCAATGCCGATGTGCCGCAAAAACGGCTGAATGTGGAGTTTGAAGTGGTCAATCTGACCATGCCAGAAAAGTTGCCGGTGGATTTTTATCTGTTCGGCCCCTACGTTGCTGAGCAGCGTTATCATGTGGGACGGCCGGATTTCACCCGCGGTCAGTTCGATAAATACAACGAGTTTTTCAAATCCTACCATGTAAACTGCATCCATGTATGGGATCCGCTGACCCGGGCGGTCAAGATCCAAAACGGTCAGGTAACAGTTTCGGATCAGAAATCCGATTACCTCTTCCGGGAAAAAGAGTGGCAGGCATCCGGCATGGAATGGAGCTATCACTACGGTGTCTGGGCTGTGTTGTACAGCCGTCTGAAGGCCGCCAAATTGCCCTGTACGCTCAAAGATCCCGCCACCCGGGCCATCTTTGAAAAAGCCATCAGCAATTGGAGCAAATTTATGCGCGAAGAAAACATCGACTTCAACAAGTGCTATGTGCCGGTGTGGGACGAACCGCGCACTGCCGATCTTGATGATGTGATCATTGCTGCAGAAATTGTGCGCAAACATGGTTTCCGGGTCAATCAGACTATGGCCAACTGGAGTGTGGTCGAAGATTTCCGCAAACTCAAAGACAGTGTGGATTACTGGATCCCCATTGAGTATTTGGTGGTCACTTCCGGCAGCGCCGCTGAAGTAAGAAATATCATTAAAGCAAGCGGCAAAAAACTTGCCCCCTACATGTGCAGTATCGGCGGCGTACTTGAACACTACCACGAATACTACCGTTTCCGGGGGATCAAAGAGTATCTGATCGGAGCTGACGGGGTGTTTTTGTGGTCCGCCAACAGCTGGCGGGGTAATGACTACGACAGCCGTGAAGATAAACGTATGCGGGGTATGCACGTTATTCATCACAGTGATTCCGGACCGGTACCGACCATGCGTTTTGAAGCCTTGCGGGAAGCAGTGGAAGACCTCTACTACCTGAAACTGGCCGCCGCCTCCGGCAAGCCCGGAGTACAGAAGTGGATCGCTCCGGAATATCTCCGCAAACTTATGCAGAACAACGATCCGGCCGAAATAGCTTATTGGCATGCGCAATTACTCAAAGCTTTGGCAGATTGATGATTTGCTTTTATGCTGCAGGGAAGGTATATTAAAATGAGGAGCAAAATTATTATGAGTATAAAATCTACCGCCAATTGTCTGTGTATTCTTTCGGCCACTGCTGCTGCGGCTGCCGCTCCAGCTGCCGCTCCGGCAGTCGATCTGCCGGTCACTGGTTCGGTGCGGGGCGAAACTGTTCAAAACTACTATATGGAAAAATTCCGGCAGAATATGCGCCAGTACCGGCAGGCGATCGATAACGCCCGGAATGCAAACGATGCCCGAAAACTCGTGGAACTGGCCCGGAGCCGGGTCAAAAAAGCTTATCGCCTGCCGCAGGAAAAATCACCGCTGAACGCCAGAATAAGTGGGTCATTAACGTATAATGGCGTAACCGTGGAAAAGGTTTTATACCAGAGCCGTCCGAATTTTACGGTCACAGCTGATTTGTATCGTCCGGCGAAATTTTCCGGCAAACTTCCGGCTGTGGTGATGCTTGCCGGCCACAGTTTGACCGGCAAAGCCGCCAGCAACTATGCTTTGTCAGCGATCAATCTGGCCGCCAAAGGTATAGCCGTGCTGGCCGTTGATCCCATCCACCAGGGCGAACGCATCCAATACACCGGCAAAAATCCCGGTCTGACGATCGGTCACAATATATTGAACCGCCATCTGCTGCCGGTGGGCGAAAACTTTTCGGAATGGCGGGTGTGGGATGGCATACGCTCCGTGGACTATCTGTTGAGCCGCCCGGATATCGATCATGCTAAAATCGGCGTGACCGGCTGTTCCGGCGGCGGCACTATGACCAGTATGCTTTTTGCCTGCGATGACCGGTTGGCGGCTGCAGCTCCCAGCTGCTACATAACGACGTTTTTGCGCAATGTGGAAAACGAATTGCCGGTCGATGCCGAACAAATGCCGTTCAATTTGCTTAAAAATGGCGGCGAAATGGCCGATCTTTTACTGGCGCAAGCTCCCAAGCCAGTCAGAATATTGGCGCAGGAACAGGACTTTTTCGATGTCCGGGGCGCCCGCGAAACCTACGCCATGCTCAAAAAAATCTACACTTTGTTGGGCAAGGAAGATAATGTGTCGCTGACAGTTGCTCCGCATGGCCACGGCTTGAGCGTGGAACACCGGCAATCGCAGTATGATTTTTTCACCGGTACTTTTTTGCAGAAAAGCAGCAATGAAGAGGTCATAAAAACAGCATTGACCGAACCGGAACTGCTCTGTTTGCCGCCGGGCGGAGTGCTGCAGCAAGCTAACGAAAAGAATCTGCAAACTATTGTCAACGAACGGATGGATGAGCTTAAAAAGCTCCGGAACAGCCGGAAACTTTCGCTGGCGGAACTGCAAAGTAAGTTGGCAGAACTGCTGCAAATCGATCTTGCGGTGCCAGTTCCGGACTACCGGGTGCTGCGGCGCTATGCCCAGCGCAAAGGCGAACGGGATTGGGATTTGTTGAGCAGGTTTGGGGTGGAAACTGAACCGGATATGACCGTAACGCTTTTTGCGGCCCGCACCGAATACGATTTGGTGAGCAATCGCCATGCAGTGTTGTATCTGCCGGAACTCTCTTCGGCGCCGGAATTGCTGAAAATATTGCCGGAATCGACGGAAACATCATTTTTTGCATTGGATTACCGGGGAATTGGCGAGCTGATCCCCAACGGCTGTGATCAACCAGTAACGGTGCGTCATCTGGCGGCGGGATACAACTACGATTATCATTATTCTTCACTGGGGCTGCTGCTGGGCAAGCCGATCATCGGCGGTCGGGTGCATGATGTTTTGTCGGCGATAAAACTTTTGCGCAGCAAAGGAGCCGAAACCATTACGCTGCGGGCTGCAGGTGTGAGCAAAACAGTAGCGATTTTGGCCGTAGTGCTGTGCGAAGAACCATTAAAACTGGAACTGGACACTTTGCCGCAGACCTTTGAAGCAGCCAGCCGGGAACGGATCACGCCGTATTTGCAATCGTTCATCCCGCCCGGGATCCTGCAGCTGACCGATCTTGACGAACTGCTGGAAGTGCAGAAAATCCGGCACAAGTAAGCTATGAAAATCAGTGCGATTTGAGCAGCGGTCAAAAGCTGAAAAGCTGACCGGGGAAAGGATTTTTCACCGCATTGCCTTTATTGCAGGCGTGTTGTACCTCCGCTGGGGAGTTGCAGAATAATCAGGCTTAAACGGACTTAAACGGACTTAAAACAGACAGAAACGGAGAGTTTTTCTGAATCAGCGTCTACGGACAAAAACGGACACATACTGACATGGAAGACAAAGAACAGCTTTTATTCCACCACGGTGGCTACCGCAAAACTGAAATCTTTTCAACTGGCACAGCTGTGCTTTGACATTACCGTCCGTTTTGTTGAACTCTATATCCCTCCGAAGTCCCGAACCACGGATCAAATGGTACAGGCAGCGCGTTCCGGAGTTCAGAATATTGCGGAAGGATCGGTCGCTTCGGCAACAAGCAAGCGTACCGAATTAAAGTTGACCAATGTTGCAAGAG
>SUWF01000082.1 GCA_015061575.1 Lentisphaerota bacterium | reverse complement strand
GAGCGGTGGGATCGTTGTCCAGCTTGAATTCAAAGATAAATATGGCATCAGATGTCTGCACAACTGCATCGATCCTGCCATCGTTGGTGGCTGATTCCGCCTCGATATACAACCCCAGCAAGCGGAATATGGAGAAAAAGATCGTCTGGAAAGTCGATTCCTGTTTCTTGTGCGAAGTATAAGGTATTCCGGCAAAAAACACTTCCATAATCTTGCGGAGTTTCTTCAAATCCTTGTTCAGCAGCGCAGTTGCGATCTCGGCAGTAAATTGCACCGAAGTTGTTTGTGTTTTACCGGCATAGCTGTTCAATATATAGGCACTGAATGCTCCCGCCACCTCCCGGTTGGGGAAATCCAGAAAATACCATGTCTGTTCAAACCGTTCTTCAGTATCTTTGATGGTAATGTAGCCGGTTTGCAGCAGCAAAGTCAATGGATCAATGTTGTCGATTTCAAAAGCACTGAACGCTACTTGCGGCACTGCATTTTTTAAAGCGGCTTCAAAATCAAAGTTTTTCTGCTTGGTCAGCTCCATCAAAAATGATGGAGTACCGGTGGAAAACCAGTAATTATTGAATTTTCCACCGTTTTCAAAGAATTGTGCAAGAGACACCGGGTTATAAACCGTTTTGGCATTTTCCTCAAACCGGTATCCGTTGTACCATGCTTTTATCTTGGTTTTATAAGCAGCAATATCCGAATCTCCGGCAAGAGCAGCTATGCGGTCGCTGAAGTTGGCTTCCAGCTCATCTTGAGTATAACCGAACATGGTTGCAAACCTTGCATCCATGGTAATGTCGGTCAGATTGTTCAGGTCGGAAAAAAGCGATACATGGCAGAACTTGCTGACGCCGGTAACAAAGACAAAACGAAGCTTACTTTCAGTCTTTTTTATGTTGCTGTAAAAACCCTTAAGCACATTGAGAATTCCTTTGACGCCAGGATTGGCAATGTTATTCAAAATAGGCTTATCATACTCATCAACAAAAATGACAACATTGCCATTTACTGCGATATCGCTGATCAAATTTTCAAAGCGAACAGAAAGCTGTTCTCCACGTAATTGTAAATGGAACGAATGTGCAATATTCGCCAATTGTCCGGTTAAATACTCAATAAGCTCATCTGCTGTTTGTATATCGCAGTTAGCAAAATCAAAATGAACCACCGGATACGGTTTCCAGTCATACGGCTTATCATAGATTGCCAGCCCTTTGAAAAGTTCTTTTTTACCTTCAAAGACAGCCTTAAGGGTTGATACTGTCAGCGATTTACCAAAGCGGCGTGGACGGGACAGAAAATAGGATTCTCCGGCAGGATTTATCAAATTCCAGATATACTCCGTCTTATCGACATAGAGATAGCCTTCCTGCCGTAACTTTTCAAAATTGTAAACGCTGCTGGTAATGTTTTTCATTATCACATACTCCCAATGCCGTAATATACACTGTACAGACAGTATTTTCAATTGTTTTATTTCATAAAAATCACAGAATTTCCATAAATTTGTGCCAATAGTGTTTTCAGCAGAACTTTCAAATTCAGAAAGTTCTGCAATACAACTATGACCGACATAGATAATCTGAAAAAAGATTGCAGCCCTTGATATTTTAACCCCAAAAATTGAAAAAGTTTCGCCTGTATTTTCCTTTTAATTGCATTTTCGCCGGATTTTTTTGAAATGCGGGAGAAAACTTCTGCATTTTTGCTTCCACCATATTTAAGGCTTTCAGGTATTTGCATAAATTCAGAGGCGAAGCCAGTTGGGCAAAATGGTTGTTTCAGATTTTGCGGAATCAGACATTCAGTTTGTATCGGCTGAAACGCAACAGAGGTATTTTTGTTACTCAACGTCTTCCGTATAATCACCTTGTAAATCAGAAAACAACATACTGCATTATGGCTGCTATATATGATTTACCGGACAGTTTATTCAAAAGAATAAATCGCCTGATTGGAATCCGGCGGTGGCGGATTTTGCTGTAGATCCTCTAACAGCTGCTGCCGTTGGGCATACAGCGATTTCAACCGGTCAAGATGCATTCTATAGCGTTGGCTGCAAACAAGTCGCTTTTGTCCATCAATACTGTTCGTCAGCGAAGCCAGCTGCAGCAAACGGTCGGTTTTCCGGAGCCTGGCATATTTTTCTTCGGTATCGATCAACTGACTGTCCAAGTTATTTTCCTGCAGCTTCTGCAATTTTGTGGCATACGCTATAAAAGTTTTGCTGTGGAGATCATCAGCTCGCTTGGCCAGTTCCTCCGGTACTTCCGGATATTGAGCGGATAATTCAGCTAAGGCTTTTTTCAGTTCATCAGTTGTAAGGGGTTGAAATATATTTACTGCTGAACTCCCGCCGGACGCCGATTTTGCGGGAGCTGAAACAACAGTTGTTTTTGCAGAACGGAGCTTGACCGGAGCGGGCTGCACTTGTATGGATCTTACTGCTGGAGCAAGTGCCTTTGGTACTGGCGTACGCTTCGGCAGAGCAATTAAAAGAGTGCCGATGACCGCTGCGGCGGCAACTGCTGTAGCGGCGGTAAAAAGCTGGCGGCGGAATGGAACGGTTTTTTGAGTCAAAGCTTTCCGGCAAGCGGCAATATCGACTTGATTTTTACCGGCCAGTCGGCAGAATTCCAATATATTGGCTGCTTCCGGCGGCAGCTTGCCCGGCAAAGCCGGGTATTTGCCGGGCGCATATCCGGTCAAAACTGTATAGGCAACCCGGCTCAGAGCGTATAAATCGCTTGATGCATCCGGCGGCCGCTGCCCGCTGATCACTTCCGGCGGCAGATATTGCCAGGTACCGGCGATGCTGGCACTGCTGAAATTCGCCGTCAATCCGATATCGCCCAAAATTGGTTCGCCATTGATAAACAGGATGTTTTCCGGCTTGATGTCCCGATGGATAAGCTTTTTGTTATGCAGAACTTCCAGACCGTCAAGTATATGCAAAATGATTTGGCGCAATTCCGCCGCTGCCAGCTGACCGCGCCGGGCCAGCGTATCGGCTTCGTAACCGCTTGCTGCGCAATTATCGGCTGCATCCATAGTGTAAAACAGCCGGCCATCCGGCAGGCGGTCAATATGGTGGATCTGCAGCAAATTGGCATGGCGGCACTCCCGATAGCGGATCAAGCCGGCCAACTCCCGCTGTGCCTGTTTGCCGCTGAGGATCTTTAAGGCGG
>SUWF01000001.1 GCA_015061575.1 Lentisphaerota bacterium | reverse complement strand
ACGGGGGAAATGCGATTCCCCCGTGGATGCGCATTGTATATACTTTTGAGCTGCTGTAAAAGTAAGCAGCGCATTAAATACGTTTGTTTTACTGCCGGCTCAAACCAACTGTTTGAGCTGACAGTAAGTATTGGTAAATTTGGTGCAAAAAACAGGCCATAAGATTCGCTTTCAGGCCCAAATCCTGCTCAAATTATAAAATTGAACATGCTATTTATTTTATGAGGTTTTGCAACGGCCGCTTTCATATTTTTAAAACAGCAATAAGTTTTTTTAAGTCATCTACAGAATGATGATAAAAAACGCTCTCTCATCTACAATATTTTATCAGCAAAGAGTGTTTTACCCCTTGAAATCTACTTTTCAATGTGGTATAGTTTAAACGAGATAGTAAATTTGCATCGCTGAAAAAGAAAGGTTCATCCATGGATTCCGCTGAAAAACCTTTTGTGCTTTGTCACGATGAAAACGCCCCCAGTCTGCACCGGCAGCTGGTCAGCGGTTTGTCGGCGGAATTTGCCGCCCTGCCCCCGGGCACGGCTGTTCCCAGCACGGCAGAGCTGAAAAAGCGGTTCAATGTAGCTTATATGACCATAACCCGGGCGTTGGATGAATTGGTGGTGCGGGGTGATATCGTGCGCTTTCAGGGCAAAGGAACTTTTACGGCGGCCCGGAGCAACGCCACGATCTATTACCTGATACACTGCCCGCTGGAGCTGAAAGTCGAACGTAATCCTATATTGGATAGTGCCATAGCTCAAACTGAATTAAGCGGCGGCAAGATCCGGCTCGTGCCCCTGACCAACAACGATGTGCAGGGCGATGTAAATTGGAACAGCGTCAAAACGATTCCGCCGGGGGCGCTGGTTTTGCTCGACAGCATCAGCAATTACCGTTATATCATCGAATATCTGATCCAGCGGGAGTGCAAGATCGCTCTGGTCAATTCCCGCCCGGAATACTATTTGGATTGGCAGCCGCTGTTGGAAAAGATCCACAATATATATTTTATGCGCAAAGAGTGCGTCTGCAAAGCTGTGGAACTTATGGCCGCCCGGGGCAGAAAAAATCTTTTTCTGGTTCATGAAGGCCCCTCTTGGGATAATCCCATACGCACTGCGTTCCGGGAGACATTGAGCAGTTGTGGTCTGGAATTTAAATTGAGCAACGAACTCTACGCTACCGCCAAACCCGGTCAGTGCCGGTCCAGAATGAGAACTTTGCAGCACCGGCTCGATGATATTGACGGAATCATTACAGTTTATCCGCATCACGCGCTGGAAATTTACAAATTGCTCAAAGAACGATCCCGCCGGATTCCGGAAGATGTATCTTTGATCAGCTTGCAGGATAGTCCGCTGCTGGCAGCCAATACCATCGGTATCACCGCTTTTGATTCCAATCTGGCGGCGTGCGGCTGCGAGGCGGTCAAGCTGCTGTATTCGCCGCAGACTGCGCCCGCTGAAATATATGTGGATTATATTTATCACGCAAGAAATTCAGTATAAATTTATCAACACAATATAAACAAACCCACAAAGGAGCAAAAAAAATGAAACTCAACCGAACAATCATTTTCTGTCAGAGCACTGACAGAAAGCCCATGGGCTTCAGCTTTACGCTGATTGAACTTCTGGTCGTCATCGCTATTATTGCCATTCTGGCAGCGATGCTGCTTCCAGCCCTCTCGGCCGCCCGGGAACGGGCCAGAAGTGCCAGCTGCGTAAACAAACTCAAGCAGATCGGCACAGCCATGCACATGTATGCCAACAGCAATGGTGATTGTCTGCCGGTATATGCCCTGCGCAGCGGATGCACCTGCAACAGCTGTGTGGCTTTGACCGGTTCCCGCATGTCCGGCAGCTACAGTAAAGGCGGATCAAGTATCGCCGGACTGCTGCTCTACAACGGCCAATACTTCGGCGAGCTGGCCAATGGCATGATGGATAAAAAGAATAATTTCAAATGTCCCAGCGATACATACTTTTTCCAGGATGAAGGCGACCAGGTCGAGTGTTCATATATGTTTCTGGTCGTAAATCATGGCTCCTGCGGAAAATGGACCTTTACCGCCAGCCATGCGTTGAATAAACGTATGATCATCGGCCGGGATGATCCCGGATTCACCATTACCATGGATATGCTGCCCTGGAGTGACGGCAAAGATAAAAACGGAACAACCGGAGCCAATGGCGGCGGCGGTATGGTGCATGGTTCAATAGTAAACACTCTGCGCTTGGGCGGAAATGTTCAGGTCGTCAACGTAAAAGAAAGCGAAGTGCGTGCTACCGGTTTTACCAAACACATTGCCCACAACATCGAACCGGAAATGCCCAACTACGGCCGTCATCAATAAAATCCAGAATTCTACAACAAGAGTACAGCTATGAAAATTTTATCTTGGGCTGCAGTATTTTTTACTGCGGCGTCGCTGTTTGCGGACTTATCAGTAGAGCCGCAAGGCAAAAACTTTGTCATCAAACGCAACAATCAGGTTCTTTTTGAAACCGTGGAAGTCAAAACCAGCGTGCCGCTGGATCAACTGCCCGTCCAGGAGAGCTTCCAAACCCTCCCGGACGGCAGCAAAGTCTGGAACCGTTGGTGCGAAAAACGGGGCAACCGTTTCCGGCTGGAAGTCGCCGACAAAAGCAATAACACCATCGAAATCACCCTCGCCGGAGAAAACGAAGTATATGACACCAATCTGGTGCGGATGCTTTATCTGCACATGCCCAAAGATTTGTGGCTCGGCAAAAGTTACGATGCGCTTAAAACCAACGGCCGCCTCTGGCTGCCGGACAAGCAGACTTTCAGCAAAAAAACCAAAGATCTGTTCCGCTGGCTGGCCTGTGACGGTGTAATATTGGATTTCAACCCCATCGGGCCGACCGATTACTGCATGATGTACAAAGTCGGCGTGATCAAAGGGCAATGGGGATGCCGCTATCAGGACGGCCGTCTTATGTTTCAGGGCGGCTCGGAACTCTACAATTACGGCGGTTTGACCGGTGCCAAAATCGTTATCCGGGAGGGCGTGAACAGCGATTACGACAAGTTGCACAGTATGCGCACTTATGTATACAATCAACATTTGTTCCCCAGCAAATTGTACAGTTTCGGAGCTGATAAATTCGGCAAGATCTACACCGCCGGGAATCAGAAATTCAGTGACCAAAGCAGCTTTGGCTGGGTAGGCGATACGGAACTGCCCGCCAAACGCATCGGTTCGCCGGAAGGAGCTTACTATGCACATATTTACGGTCAGGGCAAGCGGACTTTTAAGGTCAGCGGCCTGACCAATGGTTTTTATGTAGCGACTGTTGGCGCCGGCAACTATTCCGGAGCTGAAAATAAATTTGATGTAACAATCAACGGTAAGATGATCGGCAAGGATGTTTCGGTAAAAAAACGCACCGCCTGGCTGGGCAGCAAAACCATCCATGTGCAGAACAACACGTTGGAATTTACGCTCGAAGGCAACTATATACTTTCGACCATCGCCGTACAGCCGGTGCTGTTTGATTCCGAAGACTACTCCTTCAACCGTGGTTTGTGGCTCACCAACGGCTATGAACCCAGCAACATATACCGCAACGAAAATTATGCAAAAAAACCGGTATTCCCCACTTCCATTGAGGAAATAACGCTGCCCGTACCCGGTACGGAGCTGCCGAAAAATCCCCGGGAACCGGAACGCCCGGTCTGGCATCAGGATCTGAGCCAGAAGGAATTTGCCTGGCTGCATAACGTCAACAGCGCCAAGATGCTCGGCCACGCCGCCACCATGGCCGAAATGGACGATCCCAAACGCCTGAACCGTTACATGGATAATCTGCTCAAAGATAAAAACTACACCTCTATTGAGCTTTCAGGAATGCACACCAGACACACCTACTTCAGCCATCTTGAGCGGGGCAAAGCGGCCGTCGGACGTATTGTCAAAGCTGCCCACGCCCGCAACATCAAGCTCATCGACCACCACTCGACCACGATCTTGTGGAACAGCGACGCCGGACCGCGGGTTTTGACTGAACGGCTGCCGCACCTGAGCAGAGCTTACATGGATCAGCTGCCGACGTTCCAGCTCTGCCCCAATAATCCGCTGTATCAGAAAGTATACTTTGAGTATCTGGCCGATCTGGTCAAACTGGGGGTAGATGGCTTCCAGCTGGATGAGTTCAACTACTGGCCGCACTCCTGCGCATGCAGCTACTGCCGCAATGAGTTTTACCGGGCGACCGGCTGTCAGTTGCCAGTCAATGAACTGGATAAAAACATCAATAATCCGGATTCGGAATTGTGGAAACGCTGGAGCACCTGGCGGGATATATCGATCACGAATTGTTACATTGCCATGCGCAAATATCTCAATAAATTCAATCCCAAACTGGTGCTGCGCAACTACTCCACTCACCGCGGCTACATCGTCCGCAGCCGCCGGACTGTCAATCTGGGCTGGGATCTTTTTGACCAGAGCCGGGTGCTGGATTGGGTCGGCACCGAAGTCATGACCCGCAATGTCATTCAAACCTCCCGCAGTCTGCTGCCGTTCCGCCGCACCCAGAATGTCTTTACTCTGGCCTACGGTATGCCGGTAGATGCCTGGTATTATGTCCACGACTGGCCGTCAGCCTATTTTGCCTGGGGCATTGCCAACATGACAGGTCAAAGCAGCATGAAGCCGTCATTTTTGGAACGCCCGGCCAACGGAGTGGATTTTGAACGTTTCAATGCCCTGCCGATAAATATGCAGCGCGTGGGCAGCAAAGTGCTGGCCAAAGCCGCCCTGCTCTTTTCGCCGGACAGCCGGGACTGGAACGTGCGGGTCAGTTATCCATCGGAACTTTACGGCTTGGCGCAGACGCTGGAAACACTGCACATACCCTATGAATTTGTCGGCAGCATGAGTTTGAACGAAAAGGTCCTCAGCAAATATAAATTGCTGGCGATCAGCGGTGCCGGCTGCCTGAGCGATCAGGAGATCGAAGCGATCAAGGCGTTTGCCCGCAACGGCGGAACGGTGTATCTGTCAACCATTGCCGGAGCTTACACGCAGTACGGGGTAAAACGCAAGGTGTGGCCGTTTAAAGAAATTTTCGGATTCTCGCCAGGTAATCCCCGCCGTTACAAAGCACTCAAAGCTTACCGGATGCAGGTTACACCGATCAACCGGCCGGTCACGGCGTTTTTGCCCAAAAACGTCAAGAAACCCAATTTGCTGCAAATGCGTGCCAAATACGGCAAAGGCGAAATGATCTACTGCTCAATGGCGATTGCCAGCGAACTTTACGAATCCGAACTCATGCCGAATCACAAGTGGGGATACAACCACGATGCTGAATTGCAGAAGCTCTATCAGAAAGAACTCACTGCGGTTTTCAAATCCGCCAACATCTGGCAGACCGATGCTCCGGAAAAGGTTTTCACCTCGCTGTGGCAGGAAAAAGACGGCAGTATTGTGGTGCATTTTATCAATGCGCAAGGTGCCTGCATGAAGCCCGGTCAGGTCACCGGACTCAAAGCGCCGGTTCCCGCCTTCCCGCCGGTCGAAAAGGATATAACTTTTACCATCGCCAAGGCCAACTGCCGGGAAGTTATCGCCTGCAGTCCGGACTTTGAAGGCGGCAGAGCATTGAAGTTCAAGCAGCTCAAAAACGGCAAAATTCAGGTAGTTTTACCCAAAGAGTTGTTCAAAGTGTACACCATGGTGCGTATACGTTAAAGCATCATGGCAGTTTTTAACGGCGTCCGCTGCAGTTGGGCGCCGTTTTTTTTTGAGATCAACGCTGGTTTTATTATTTTTCAGTGATTTTGGATAAAATCCCGGATCACGGTACAACCTTTTTGCAGCTGCGCTTCATCTGCCGGCGACGAAACTGCTATCCGCATAAAATCCGGCGGATTATTCATTACCGTGAAGCGGTAGGAGCAATGTACATTTACTCCCCGCTGCTGCAGCTGCCGTTCGATTTCCATGCCGTCCATCCCCAGCTGAGGTATCGGCAGCCAGCGGAAAAATGCCGCCGGATTGCCCGGCTTGACCGCTTCCGGAAAAAACTGATCGAACAGTTGATTCCTAACCTTGGCCAGCTCCGCTTTCTGCTCCAAAAGTTTGGCGGCCTTACCGCTTAAAATCAATTCGGTCATGATTTCCGCATCCAGCGAAGAAGTTTTGATGCTCAAATGGAAAAGCGCATTCAATAGCGGCACTCTGAACGCTTCCGGAAATGCCGCAAACGCCACCCGCAAACCATTGCACAACGCCATAGTTGAATTGCAAATATAAATCGTCTGCTCCGGCAGATGGTAAAACATGGAGTGATAATCGCTATGCTTATATGGCGGCAAACCGGTATTATCGTCCTCGATCAATATAAGATTATGCCGGGCAATAACTTCAGCTAATTCAACCTTGCGTTTTTCTGAAATGGTGCAGGTAGTGGGATTGGCGCAGTTGGGCATCAGAAAAATCCCGCTTATATCTTCCTTTTTGCACCAGTAGTCCAATTCATCGGCATTCATGCCCCCGGCATCTCCGGGAATAGGGATCAACCGGATGTGCGAAAGCCGGGCCAAACCGATCAGATTGGAGTAAGTAAACTCATCAATAGCGATCTTATCACCGATTTTAAAGAGCGCCAGCAACGCTGCACTGATGATATTTTGCGCCCCGGAAAAAATCGCTGTGTGTTCACTGTCGGTATTAACATTCATCTGCTTCATCCAATGCGCTCCGGCCGCCCGCTGGTGCAGATGCCCGGCCGCATCGGCGTAGGAATAAAGTTCCTCAATATAACCTTTTTGCAGCACGCTTTTGCTGGCTTCGATAATAGGGGTTTTAAGTTGATCAAAACCTTTGACCAGCCCCAGTTCGATCCAATCCCCCTGCCCGGCGTGCGCATGGATGATATTCTTACCGGGCAACGGCGAAACAAAAGTCCCCCGTCCGACCACGCCATAGATCAAATTACGTTCCCGGCAAAGATTGTACGCCTGTGTTACAGTCGTAAAGTGCATATCCAGATAATCCGCCAATTCCCGCTGCGGCGGCAGTTTGGTTCCGGCCGTCAGCTTGCCCGAAACAATGTCAGCTTCCAGCAAATTAGCCAAAGTCAGATAGTACGGCCGTTTAAGTTTGTGTTTATCCGGCATCCAGCTCAAATAGAAATGGGCAAATGAGTTTATCGGCATTTTATTGTATTCCATACAATTTTATTGTTTGTAATTGAATATACAACACGATTATATTAAAGTCAAATCAAAATAAATCGATGGATAAATTTTCAATGAAAAAATCTAATTTACTGGCAATATTTGCCCTTTTTCTGACAGCAGCTATCTGGGGATTATCTTATTCTGCTCAGTCGGAAGCAATGAAAAGTATGCCGCCGTTGTGGTTTGTTTGTGTGCGTTATTTGATTGGCAGTGCAGTGCTTTTGCCGGTGATTTTTTATCAACGGAAAAACCCCATAAGCAACTGCTTTCCGGCGGCATTATCTGCGGATTTTTTTTGGCCGGCGGCGAAATACTGCAGCAAATCGGCTTACTCTACACGACCGCCGGCAAAGCAGGCTTTTTGACCGCTCTTTATGTGATCATGATCCCGGTGATCGGAGTGCTGTTCAAGAAAAAATCCACCACAAAGATTTGGGCGGCTTCGCTGCTTTCAGTAGCCGGAGCTTATCTGCTATGTTCGGATGGCACGCTGAAAAGTTTTGGCAATGCCGGTGATATACTGATGTTGATTTGTGCGCTGTTTTTTGCGTTTCAATTCATTTCGCTGGCCAAATTTGCGCCGCAAAGTGATGCGCTGCAGCTGGCGGCAGTGCAGTTTTTTACCGTGGCAATTCTCTCCGGAATTGCCGCATTGATCGGTGGAGAAGATTTAACCTGCCGCAATATTACCGGCTGCTGGCTGCCGCTTTTTTACTGCGGCGTGATCGCTATCGGTTTTGCCTGCACCATTCAGGTTGCAGTACAAAAATGTGTCCATCCGGCAACCACGGCGATCATTTTGAGTACCGCATCGGTGTTTGCGGTGATCTGGGGCTGGGGGCTTCTGCACGAAAGTTATTCCATAGTCAATCTGACTGGATGCGGTTTGATCTTTGCTGCGGTAGTGCTGGTTCAGCTGCCCGACCGCACTGAAAAATAAACTGCGACAGTATGAACAGATGTTTGTTGCTGATGCCGTATAAGTATCACAAATAATTTCCTTATCACTCTCGTCAGTAAAACTTTATACTTATTTTCACCATTCCCGGCCTGAAGTGTTTGATCTGATCGGAGCCAATACTCAGGTAAGTTTATATGCCCGACGTGCGATGCCAGCTTGAAGTGCTCCGGCAACTCATAATTTGGAGCTATTTGCGGCGTTATAGGGATCGTCGACACTGCGGGCATGAAGAGTGCTGCCCATCTGCATATTTTCATCAAACAGCGATGCGTCATCACTCCCGGCAGGCTGCTCAAAAAGCTTATCCGTTGAGAGGGGGAGTTTTTTGGGAGTTTTTATGCAAAATAATCACTCTGAAACTTGCAATTTCCTCAGCTTGAGTTATATTGTAATTTTGAACTAAACTCAGGGTGTTTTTAAATGTCGGAATCTTCCGGTTCCCAAGGGAGCAGTCTGACAGTTGGGACATCCGCAAAAATAAAGGAAAAAGTATCATGGAACTTATCCACGACAATGCTGCAACCTTTGATGCGTTGCAGGGCAAGACTGTTGCCATTATCGGTTACGGTGCTCAGGGCCGCAATCAGGCTCTCTGTATGCGTGACTGCGGTGTGCAGGTCATCATCGGTATCCGTCCCGGCAAATCTTTTGACGCTGCCACCCGCGATGGCATGCAGGTCATGAGCGTTGCTGAAGCAGCCAAAACTGCCGACATCATCCACATTCTGCTGCCCGATGAAATGCACGGCACCGTTTATACCAACGAAATCAAAGCCGGTCTGACCGCAGGCAAAGTTCTTTCCTGCTCCCACGGTTTTGCCTATGCTTTTGATGTGATCAATCCTCCCGCCGATGTGGACGTGATCATGGTCGCTCCCAAGAGCCCCGGTACCGAAGTGCGTCGCCGCTTTGTGGAAGGCTTTGGCGTTCCCGGTCTGATCAGCGTGCATCAGAATGTTTCCGGCAATGCCCGTGACATTGCTCTGGCCATGGCCAAGGCTTTGGGTCTGACCCGTGCCGGCGTGCTGGAATGCACCATGAAACAGGAAGCCTACGAAGACTTGTTCGGCGAACAGAACGTCATCTGCGGCGGTATCGTTGACCTGATGGAATGCGGTTTTGAAACTCTTATCGAAGCCGGTTATCCCGCCGAAATGGCCTATTTTGAATGTGTCCATGAAGCCAAGCTGATCGTTGACCTGATCTACGAAGGCGGTATCCAGAAGATGAACACCGTTATTTCCAACACCGCCGAATGGGGTGAATACAGCAATGGTCCGTTCATTCTGCCGCACGATGAACTCAAGGCCCGCATGAAGGAATCCTTGCGTCGCATCGAACAGGGCGAATTTGCCAAGAAGTGGCTGGAAGAAGCCGGCAACGGTGCTCCCAACCTCATTGCTGCCCGCGAAGCTCTGGCCGCTCACCCGGTCGAAGTCGTCGGCAAAAAGATTCGCAGCATGTTCGAAATTACTCTCAACAAGTAATCGCGATTTTTTTCAGGCAATGTGCAAATTATTTGCACATTGCCTTTTTTTTGCCTTGACAATGCGCTATTACCTGCTCAATTATGGCAATCTGAGAATCAAACGTTATGTTGCGCCTTGGTAATAGAAGATTGATAATAATATCAATATTGCTGCTATAATTACAGTGGCTGGAGATACCAGGCATTGCTTGCCAACAGCCACAGCCGGAAGATCGGCCTTGCTGTTTTTTATATTCCAGGAATGTAAAAAGGGCTGCTGCAAAACTTTTGCAGCAGCCCTTGAATTTTTTGTGGACTTGATCAAGTCCAAATCAGCTTAGAGCTGACCCAGGCCCAGCCAATTCTGAATGACCGGAGCAAACTTGATCACCACCGGAGCAAAGACCACGCTGACCATGCTCATAAGCTTGATCAGAATGTTCAAGCTCGGGCCGGAGGTATCTTTGCAGGGGTCACCAACGGTATCGCCGATAACCGCAGCACCGTGAACCGGATTCTTGCTGCCGTCAGCCAGCTTCTTGCCGCCGTGGTTGCCCTTTTCGATGAATTTCTTGGCGTTATCCCACGCACCGCCAGCGTTGTTCAACAGCGTAGCGAGCATGAAACCGGCCACCAGACCGCCAGCCAGCAGCCCGATCACCCCGGCCACGCCCAGCACCAGACCGGTCACAACCGGAACGATGATGGCCAACAGACTCGGAACGATCATTTCTTTCTGGGCACCGGCGGTGGAAATTTCCACGCAGCGGGCATAGTCCGGCTTATCTTTGCCTTCCATGATGCCGGGCAGTTCGCGGAACTGACGACGGACTTCTTCGACCATGCTGCCAGCCGCACGACCCACAGCTTTCATGGTCATGGCGCAGAAGATGAAAGCCATCATACCGCCGACAAACAGACCGCAGATCAGATAGGGGTTCATCAAATGCAGCGTAAAGTAATCAGCCATACCCGGAATATCTTTGATCTTGGCCGCCAGTTCCTGACCTTCTTTGGTCGCCAGATTGACGCCCTTCATCAGCACCAGCTTGGCTTCTTCCAGATAAGCGGCCAACAGAGCCATGGCGGTCAAAGCCGCCGAACCGATGGCAAAACCTTTACCGGTAGCAGCAGTGGTGTTGCCCAAGCTGTCCAGCGCGTCGGTGCGTTCACGCACTTCGTGGGGCATACCGGACATTTCGGCGTTACCACCGGCGTTGTCAGCAATCGGGCCGTAAGCGTCAGTAGCCAAAGTAATACCCAGCGTGGAAAGCATACCAACTGCCGCAAAACCAATACCATACAGACCCATAGCAAAGTTGCCGAAACCACCGGCAAAGCCGAAGGCGCACAGAATTGCCACGCAGACCGTGATGACCGGAATACCCGTGGAGTACATACCCGTAGCCAAACCGTCGATGATGGTGGTCGCCGGTCCCATCACTGCCTGAGCAGCGATACCCTTGGTGGGTTTGTATTCGTCAGAGGTGTAGTATTCAGTAGCCTGACCAATGATCACGCCGCAGAGCAGACCGGCCACCACTGAACCAAAGAGGCCCCAGGTGATGAAGTTCAGCTGAACCATCACGACCAAAGCCAGCAGAATAAGAATGCTGCTGCCAAGCGTACCGGTCAACAAACTGTTGAGCAGATTCTTCTGCGAGGCACCTTCTTTGCAGCGCACCATAAGCATACCGAAGATAGAGAAAATAGTACCCAGACCGCCGACGATCATCGGAGCCAGGATCAATTTGAGCGCACTGGCCAGATCCCACTGGGCAGCACCCACCGCCACAGCAGCACCCAAGCTGGCAGTTGCCAGAATGGAACCGCAATAGCTTTCGTAAAGGTCAGCACCCATACCGGCGACGTCACCGACGTTGTCACCAACGTTGTCAGCAATGGTAGCCGGGTTGCGGGGGTCGTCTTCCGGGATACCGGCTTCGACCTTACCCACCAGGTCAGCACCGACGTCAGCAGCCTTGGTGTAGATACCGCCGCCGACACGGGCAAACAGAGCCTGAGTAGATGCACCCATACCAAAGGTCAACATGGTAGTGGTGATCGACACATATTTTTCCGGAACCGTGCAGCCGGCTTTGACCAGTTCCAGGCCCAAAACTTCCAGACCGCTGGTCATATTGGCAGCTGTAAAGACCAATTTGTCAAGAATGACATACCACAGGCAGATATCCAACAAGCCCAAACCGACCACGACCAAACCCATGACCGCACCGGAGCGGAACGCCACCTGCAGACCGCGGTTCAAGCCTTCGCTGGCCGCCTGAGCGGTACGGTTGCTGGCCGCCGTAGCAGTGCGCATACCAATGTAACCGCAAAGACCGCTGAAGAAACCGCCGGTAAGAAACGCCACCGGCACAAAGGGGTTCTGCAAACCGAAGTAAGCCAGCACGGCAAACAGCACAAACAGCACGGCAAAAACCCAGCCGACGATCTTGTACTGACGGAAGAGATAAGCCATGGCACCTTCGCGCACATAACCGGCGATCTCTTTCATCTTGTCACTGCCTTCGCTGGCCGCCATCATCTTCTTGTAGAAGACGACCGCCACAACCAATGCCAACACCGATGCGACCGGAGCGACCAGCCAGAGCATCTGCAGTTTGCAAACTGCAGCGTTGCAGGCTTCTGCCGCACCGGCTGCCGGAGCCAGCGCCAATGCCGCCAAAACGGCACCGAACAACTTTTGGATCATTTTCATGACCTCCTCAATAATTGATGTTATTATTCCCGCAAACTTTTTGCAGAGTTTCAAGACCGGCCAACGTGTATATTGCAAATGCGTTGTCCGGACTTCAAACTTCACAAAAAAGCCTGCAAACCCGTGTCAGCTGTTATTTTCGGCACAAAAAAAACCAGACGATGCGCTTTGATTTTTCTTCCTCAAACGCTGATCGTCATGGTATCATGCGAATTTTTCAGCTTTATTACTATATCTCCATTTCCGGAAATTGCAAGTTTTGCCAAACGATGTTATATTAATAAATGTGTTTAATGCAGTAACAAAAAACAGTAATTGCTGAAAAATATATTTTTTTTGCTGAAAGGAACAAAATCATGAGCGAACAGCCTCAGACACCTGAAATGGAAAACCAGGTGGAAAACACTATCGAAAACGACAACAAGATCGTTGCCCAGCGTACCGTGAAGGTCCGGGAACTGGAAGCAATGAACATCAATCCGTGGGGAGAACGCTTTGACGGTGCCGAAAAATGTGCCGCCTTGCGGGAAAAATTTGATCCGGAAGCCGCCCCGGAAGTTGAACAACCCGCTTGCGCTGCCGGCCGCTTGATGGCCATCCGCTTGATGGGCAAAAGCATTTTTGCCAACTTGCAGGACAGTTCGGGCCGTATGCAGCTCTTTATCGGCAAAAGTGATTTGGGCGACGAAGCGTTTGCGCTGTTCAAAAAGCTGGATATCGGCGATATTGTTGGCGTCAAAGGTAATTTGTTCATCACCCGCACCGGCGAATTGACCATCAAAGTCAAAGAATTTACTCTGTTGTGCAAAAGCTTGCGTACTTTGCCGGAAAAATTCCACGGCCTGACCAATGTTGAACAGCGTTACCGCCAGCGCTATCTGGATTTGATGACCAATCCGGACAGCATGGAAGTTTTCCGCAAACGTTTTGCCATTTTGCGTGAAGTCCGCAACTTTTTGAGCGAACGTGACTTTGTGGAAGTCGAAACTCCCATGATGCAGCCCATCCCCGGCGGCGCCAGTGCCAAGCCCTTCAAAACCTATTACGAAGCACTCAGCACTGATATGTACATGCGTATTGCGCCGGAACTCTACCTCAAACGGCTGCTGGTCGGCGGTTTTGAACGGGTTTTTGAAATGAACCGCAACTTCCGTAACGAAGGTATCGACCGCCGTCACAGCCCGGAATTCACCATGCTGGAACTCTATCAGGCTTACGGCAACTGCGAAACGATGATGGAACTCATCGAATCAATGATCAAAACTGTGGCCATGAAAGTTTGCGGCACGCTGACCATCGACAACGGTGCCGGCAAGATCATCGATCTGGGCAAACCCTGGCGGCGGGTGACTTATCACGATCTGGTGCGCGAAAAAGGCGGAGATGACTGGTTCGACGTAACTTACGAAGAACGGGTCAAGCGCGCGCAAGCATTGGGTCTGGATGTGGACAACACCACGCCGGATTTTGAAGTAACCAACGAAGTTTATGAAAAACTCATCGAACATACCCTGATCCAGCCGACCTTCGTCATGCGGATGCCTTCGGTGCTGCTGCCGCTGGCCCGGGCTTGCAAAGATGATGCCAATCTGGTGGATGTCTTTGAATTGGAAATCAACGGTCAGGAAATCGCCCCGGCTTATACCGAACTCAACGACCCCATCGAACAGCGCAAACGCTTTACCGAACAGTTCGAGCGTGACAAGGCTGCCGGAGAACTCATGGCCGACAAGATCGACGAAGACTTCCTTACCGCCTTGGAATACGGTATGCCGCCGGCCGGCGGTATGGGCGTGGGGATCGACCGGCTGGTGATCCTGCTCACCGGAGCAGATTCCATCCGCGACGTGATCCTTTTCCCGCACATGAAACGCAAATAATCTCAAATACGGAGCAGTAAAAACTATGAAAACGATTCTTTTTCAAGGCGACAGCATCACCGATTGCGGCCGTTCCCGGGAAGCTGAAATCAACAGACCGGCTCATCTGGGCTACGGTTATCCCAACTTTGTCAGCGGCCGGCTGCTGCTGAACAATCCTGAAGCAATGTACCGCTGTATTGATAAGGGCATCTCCGGCAACCGGGTGGTCGATTTGTATGCCCGCTGGAAGATCGATGCGTTGAACTTCAGTCCGGATATTATTTCCATACTTATCGGCGTAAACGATGTCTGGCACGAGTTCGGCCATCAGAACGGCGTGGAGTGTGAACGCTTTGAGCAAGTTTACCGGATGCTGCTGAGCTGGACCAAAGAAGTGCTGCCCGAAGTTAAACTTTTGATCATGGAGCCGTTTGCCTTGCTCAGCGATGTGGTCGATGAAGAATTTTTGCAGGAAGTCAAAGCCCGGGCGGCGATCGCCCGCAAAGTAGCTGCTGAATTTGACGCCATTTTCCTGCCGCTGCAGGATAAACTGGACGCCGCAGCCAAACTGGCTCCCAACAGCTATTGGTTGTGGGATGGAGTTCACCCCTCCCCGGCCGGTCATCAGCTGATCGCCGATGCCTGGCTGGAAGCGGCCAAGCCCATCCTTTAAGCGGTCTTCCCCCCCCCGACTTAATGCAGACAGGACGTTGTTGCCTGCCTGCATTAAGCCGCTTGAGCGCAGCAATGGTTAAACAACCGCAACCGCAGACATATTCAAGCATTATATATATTTATCAGATTTAAATAAGGATCTGCTGTCATGAAAATTCAACTTGGTGAAATAATTCAGGATCAAGCTTGTACTATTGAGTATTTTTTGCATCCGGAAGGCGGCAAACGTGGTATAATCATTGTGTTTCCCGGTGGCGGATATCAACATCTGGCCCCCCATGAAGCGATTCCGGTGGCTCAAAAATTTGTGGAAATGGGCTTTCATGCAGCAGTTTGCATGTATCGGGTAAAACCGGCAGTTTTCCCGGTGCCGCTGGAAGATGCCCGCAACGCAGTGCGTTACACCCGCGAACATGCGGATGAATTGGGAGTAAAGGCCGATAAAATTGCGGTTTTGGGATTTTCCGCCGGCGGCCATCTGGCCGGTATGGTTTCCAATATGCCCGGTTCGCCGGAAGCACGTCCGGACAGTTCGATACTTTGTTACCCGGTTTTGAGCTGCCGGGAGGATTTGATCCATCTGGGCAGTTATCATAATCTTTTCGGCAATGATCTGCCGGCAGAAGCCTATTCAGAGTACAGCTGGCCGGAGGTTGCCAACAGCAGCACACCACCCGCATTTTTGTGGCATACCGCCACCGATACCGCCGTACCGGTGGGCAACAGTATTGAATACTTTCTGGCACTGAAAAAACTCAATATCCACGCCGAAATGCACATCTACCCGAGCGGCCCGCACGGTTTGGGTTTGGGGGATCGCCCCAATATGGAAGGACAATTTGACTGGGTAAAATCGTGGCCGGAACTTGCGGCACGCTTCCTCAGCGATCTGGGGTGGTAAAACGGGAATACGGGGATGAACTGGAACAATTTTCTGGAAGCAGTTCTGCTGGGCGGAGCGCTGGCTATGGATGCACTGGCCGCTTCAGTTGCCTTGGGGGCAGCTAACCGGCGGCGTTTTTACTGGTCAAGAATATTATTGACCGCCGGAGCTTTTGGCTTCTTCCAGTTTTTCATGCCGCTGATCGGTTTTTATATCAGTGGTTTTGCCGAAAAAATCGTTCATCAATACGGCAACTGGATCGCCGGACTGCTGCTGATCGTTATCGGCGGCAAGATGTTCTTTGACGGCAGCGATGACCGGCCTCATGCGTTTTCCGTCAAACAGCTGTTCATTCTGGCGCTGGCCACCAGTATCGATGCTTTGTTTGTCGGGGTAAGTTACCGTTGTATGCTGCGCAGCAGCATATTTATGGATGTGATCGTTATCGGCGTTGTTACCTTATTGATCTCGGCAGCGGGTTGTCTGTTGGGACGTTGGTCCGGTAAACTTCTGGGCAAACACTGCACGATATTGGGTGCAGCGGTGCTGATAATGCTGGGAATAAAAGTGATCATCTGGTCATAAAATGGTCAAATGATTTACTTGCAATGACCGGAGCATTCGATTTATGACTAATTTGGAAAAGTTCCTCAAATATTTGAGCGTGGAAAAACAAGCCAGCGAACATACCATAAATGGTTACCGGCTGGATCTGCAGCAATTTATTGAATTGATGGCCAACAATGACCTGACTTTTGACGATTGGGGAAAATTTTCCCGGGATGATGCCCGCAGCTATCTGCAGGAACTGCATAAACTTAAATTGGCCAAAAACTCCGTTTCCAGAAAATTGGCCAGCATCCGGAGTTTCTACAAATATATGCAGCTGGAAGGCGTGCTTACCAATAATCCGTTCACCCGGCTGCCGCCGCAGGGTCGGGAGCGCAAACTGCCGCAGGTAATGAGTCTGGGAGCAATCGAAACTCTGCTGGAAGGCGTGCGCAGTTATTGGACACAGCAGCTGGCACACGGCATGGCCAAAAATGCTGAACTCGCTGACTTTGCCGCCGCCCGTGACCGGGCTTTGATCGAAGTTATCTATTCCGGAGGCTTGCGTATAAGCGAAGCGGTGGGGATGAATTTTCGTGATATAGACCTGCTGAGCGGAACTGTTCTGGTGCATGGCAAAGGCAAAAAAGAGCGCTACTGCGCACTCGGCCGCCCGGCCCGCAACGCTCTGCGTGAATATATAATCGAACGTCGTCTGCGCCGGGGCAGCGAAAGTCCCAACGACCCGGTTTTTATCAACCGCAATGGCGGCCGTATAACGCCCCGGAGTTTTCAGCGCAACTTAAAAGAATATTTGCAGACAGCCGGTCTGCCGCCGGATTTTACGCCGCACAAACTGCGTCACAGCTTTGCCACGCATCTCTTGGATGCCGGAGCTGATTTACGCAGCGTGCAGGAAATGCTCGGCCACGCCGATTTAGGCACTACGCAAATTTACACTCATGTAAGTACCGAACGCATGAAAGAAGCTTACCGCAAAGCGCATCCCCGGGCCAAATCAGCTAAAGGCAATACCTCCGACTGAAGCTCAAGATCTTTTGCTGCGCTTGATAAGTTTGAATGCACCGATCAATATCGGGATCAGAAGCAGCATCAATATGCCGCCAAAAGCAAATACTCCCCGGGTGCCCAGCCACGCAATGACCGCTCCGCCGATCAAGGCGCCAAACATGCCGCCAAACACCCGGGAACTGGCAGTCCAGCCAAAAGCACTCCCCCGTTTGGCCGGATCAACCGTTTGGGACAACATAGCCAGAAAGATCGGTTCCAGACCGCCGGCTGCAAAAAACACCAGAAAACGGGTCATCCCCAACACCAGCAGAGATTGGGCCGTTGACTGTATGATCATAAAAACTCCCGCCGCCGCCAAAGCCGGGATCGCCAGCTGCAACGGCTTGCAGCGGTCACTCATATAACCAAAAAATACTCCGGAAAGGATGCCGCCTGCTGCCGCCAAAGCCGTCACCCAACCGGTATTGAGCGCAGCTTTTTCCTCGCCGGAAATAAGCTCGACCAGCAATGCCAGAAAAGGTTCGTCGCACCGCCTTGCCAGCGGCAGAATAAAAAACAACCCCAGCAGTACCCACACTCCAAATGAAAAATCCGGCAGCGCCAGCTTCCAGCGGCGGGCACCATTCTTTACGGCAAGCTTTTTCAACGGCGGCACAAAATTTTCTTCGACCAGCAGCAACGTCATAATCCCGGCGATTAAAAAAGCGCCGCCGCAAGCTAAAAAAGCGCTCATATAGCCGCAATAATGCACCACCACCCCACCGGCAACCATACCCAGCATATTGCCGGACCAGAAAGCAGTGGAAAGCGTCCCCAACGCAAATCCCTGATGTTTATCCGGCGTAGTCACCGCCACCAGCGCCTGTGCCGCCGCCACCGTTCCGGAAAACATCGAGGCAAAAAAGCGCATTACGATCAAGCTTCCCCAAGTCGGCATAAAATACATTGCAGGAAACGTTAAGGCAGTAAAAAAATATGCCCGCAACAGCATAAGCTTACGCCCGTACCGGTCGCCCAAAGCGCCCCAAATCGGATTGGACAGACAAAAGCTGAACATGCCCACCGAATAAAACATCGATACGGCCATCGCCCGCTGCGCTTCGGCGGCGATCCCCAATTTTTCCCGCAAAAACAGCGGAATAAACGGCAAAACCATGGAAGTACCGGCCATGGCCAGAAGCTGCCCGATCCATATACAGGCCAAATTGCGTTTCCAGGAAATTTTTTTCATCTCAACGCCCCCCTATTGGGCGCACCGGGCAACTATTTCAGCTAATTCCACTTGCAGATTGGGCGTAAAATCATTCCGTTCCCGTCCGGCAGCAGATTTGAATTGCTCCAGCGGCCAGAATTTTACTTCGTCGATTTCATCTGCGGCAAATTCAAACGGCCCATCGCTGACCAGCTTAAAAACAGTAACATTCTCGGATTCAATACTGTTGCGGATAGTCGATTCAAAGAAAAGCTCCAAATCGTCTGTGGTCAAACCCAGCTCCTCGGCCAGCTCCCGCCGGGCCGCAGCTTCCACACTTTCCCCGGCGGCCACATGCCCGCCGACGGCGGTATCCCATTTGCCGGGTTGGATATCTTTGGCGGCCGAACGCTTCTGCAGCAATATTTGCTTGCCAGTTGAATCAAATACCACCACATGTACAGAACGGTGGATCAACGCCGGATTGCCGTGGCACTCTTTCCTCGGACGCACCCCGATCCAGCAGCCATCTTGGTCATAAACATCAAACATTTCGTCCATAAGCAGGATATTTCTCCAGCAGGAACCGCCATACTGCAGACGGTTCCCGCTTGACTGCACAACTTTTTGATCAATTATAAATTTCGTCAATGATCGCCGGATCTTTGCCGATGATCTCCAGATAGCGCGAAAGCAATCTCCGGGCCGATCCCCACTCAGTATTTGGACTCATGCAGCTGAAAAATTCATAGGTAATGATCCGCTTGACTAACGGTGACGCTTCCGACAACTTCATGTAGAGCGACCGGTAATCGCCCTGCCGGAACACCCCGCGGGGCTCGCCGTGGCCGGGGAACGGACGCTGGAAAGTTTCGATGTTGCTCCACAATTCAATACCGCACTTATCAAAAAGCTTGCCCACTTTGGTGTACCACTCTGCCAGACCGTTATCCTGGATCTCGCCGTAATAGCAGGCGGGGGCTGCAATCTTATCCTGCGGAGCGCAATAGTCCAGCATACCGGCGACCCGTTCAAAGAAATACCGGCCGTAAATATCCACCCACTGATCCGGCGTATACTGCCGGGCCATGTCGCCCAGCGGCCCCCGGAAACTCGGGCTCATAAAGGTTTTCATATCCGGATAATTGCTGCGCATATACTTCAAAACTTCGGCACAAATATCCAGAAAGTTGAAGTGCCACGGCAGCGCTTCCAGCGTTACATACAAGCCCTTGAAGCATTTATGGTGAGCATATTTAGCCACGGTTCGATCGTAGTAACGCTTATTATCATCGACTTCCTTCAGCCAATCGCCCATGTGCAGATTCGTTATATTCTGCGGGCCGCCTAAAAATACCGTCATATCATATTTATCGCCCAGCCGGAACACCATATCCAGCAAATTTTCATCTTCCGGCCAGGTTGTGGAGCGGGGGTCTTCTGCAGAAAGCCGGACGCCATTTTGCTCAACTTCGGTACGAATGATAAAAAGCTGATCGATCCCGATAGTTTTCATCATCTTAAAATCCTGTTCCCATTCTTTGAGTCCGGCGTTAACGATCCCGGTATCGGAAATAAGCATATTGACAAAAGTACCGGTGATCGGTTTGATTTCCACATTTTTAAGCATGGCCTTGATCCTTATTTTATTTTGTTTTAGAGTTGTATATAAATACAGTTCTTTAATGTACCATTCCAAACTTGATATTGCAATTAAATATCCACCTTTTTTACAGAAAAAGCCGGGCTGACAGCATCACAATGCCATCACCCGGCTCCCGGAAATTTTTAATACCTCAGCAGCTTATTATTTCCACCTTGCCCAGCGGAGTATCCGGCAATTCTTCAACGACCGCTTCCAAACCTGCCGGACTGGTGATTTGCAAATCATACTTCTGCTGATCATTAAGCTGCCATTTGACATGTATCCGGCCCGACGGCGCAGGAATAAAACCTTCCGCACTCACCCGCCCATCCGACCACGGACGCACCCGGAACTTCCGGAACCCCGGCTCCAGCGGCATCACCCCCAGCAGACCGGCGCCGCAGTAATAGACCGGCAAACTGCTCCAGCCATGACACAAACTGCCGGCAAAAATAAAGTCATCGCTCCCCTTGGCGGTTTCCCACAAAGTAGTGCTGTTACCATCCAGCATGGGGTAGTAATTTTCTTCCAGCTTGCGCCGGATAAAGCTGCGCCCTGCCGTGCCGTAGTCATGTATCAGCATAGCGGCCATCAGATAAGGCATCACACTGAGTGTGATCGGCACCAGTGATCCATCGCACTCGAACAGTTTCTGCAGAACTTTTCCGCAGCGTTCTTCCGGCACTGCATGAGAATAAAGCATCATTATCTGCACATGCTCGTGGCGGTCGCTGGTGGGGATGCCGTTTTTGAGGAAACTGGCGTAGCAATTTTCCTGCGGCAGATAAAAAAGTTCGTCAACTTTTTGCCGGATGCGCCGGGTTTCATTGGCCAATTCTTCCGCAGCTGAAGCATTTCCTTCCCAAGCCTCCAACTTGCTGACCGCTTCCAGCATGTTGGCCAGATACAAATTGTAAAGGCTGTGGACTTCCGCTTTGCCCATACTCGTGCGATCCAAACCGGGAGTCCATTCATAAAAGTTCCAGAAATCCGGATCCAACGCCTGATAAAGCGTAGTTTCCGCATCCTGAGTCTGCCGCAGCGTCCGGCACATAAAGCGGATCTTTTCTTTGTTCTGCTGCCAGACTGAAACATCATTGCTGTAGAGCAAATGTTCATAGACCTGCAGCGGCCAGATCATGCTGAAAACCGGAATTACCAGCTTCATTCTGGTCGGCACACACAAACGTATCTGACCAGATGGCAGCACCCCGGTGGCAAATAAATTCAGCGAAGATGCCGCAAAGTCGTAGTTGCCCCACAAATAATACCCGTAGAGCATCTGATTGCGGGAGTCATAAGTGTAAAGTGCCTGTTCCCGCCACGGACAATCTTCGTAATGCTCGTGCATACAATGTTCCAGCGTGCGGATAGCCAGTTTGCGCACTTCCAGAAGTTTTTCATCCTCTGTATAGAAAGATACCGGTTCCGGCAGCGGCAGCGTCCACGGCACAATACCCACTTCTTCGATTGTTACAGTTGCGCAATCTTCGGGGGCAATGATATGCAATTCTATATAACGGCCGCCAATTCTCCGGAACGGCAGCTGAAAACGCTCACCGCCGCCCCGGCAGATGTAGCGGTCAGCAAAATTGCGCTTAAAGCACTCCATACGCACATGCCCATCGTCCAGATGTTCACCATGCGCATAATCCACAACAGTTCCGGCGGGAGCGTTCAACGCAAATTCAATAAAACCGACCTTTTCTTCGCCCAGATCATAGATCATCGCCCAGCCGTCGCAAACCTGCAACTGACGATCGAATTTTTGGCTGTCGGAAAAATTGCGCCACCAGCAGACATGATCACAAGCCATTGTTGCGGCAAAAGAGTCCTGTTCACCGTAACGCTGCAGCCAACCGCTTTTGATCAGTTTGCCGGGAATGAATTTTTCCAGCACCGGTTTGGCCGCTGCGGGACGCGGCTGCATGGTGCGCGTTTCAATTTCAGCAAAAGGCCGCTGCCAGACATGGTCATCAAACTCAATCTGCTGCAGCCAGGCATCATCGCCCAGCCGGGCATCGTATTGGCAGCTGAATCCCAGCTGCACAGTAGTAAACGGCATCATGCCGCTGCGGAACTCAACGGCCTCAGAAACTTTGCAGTCGCCATCCGAAAGCACCTTGGCTTCCCCGGCAGCCAGCAAGGCAAAGACCACTCCCGGCAAACCGGGCGCATAGACCGAAAATTCATGCCCTTTATGATAAACTCTTACCGCCAGCAGATGTTTGCCCGGCTGCAGATCCTCCAGCATCACATCTGTATAAGTCGGCGAATCCGGATCATCTGAAAATTGTCCGCGGGCTATTTCCACTCCGTCCAGATAAACCATGAAGTCCGAGTCAGCCATAATGCGCAGCAGGCAGTTTTGCCAGGTATTTTCCACCGTAAAAACCTTACGCACATTCATAAAAGCATTCGGACGGCTGCCATTTTCATCCAGCCACAAACGACATGCACCAAACCAGGGAGCTGATAATGACATAGCTTTTTCCTTATCCTTGAAATAATTTCATCTTACTGCTGCAACTGTAATCGTGCGTGCGGCTTCCGGTATCACGGCCTGATCCGCCGGCCGGCCGCTGGAAACGCCCGGGCAGGCAAAGTGCCTGTACAGCTCTTGTCTGCTATATGTGGTACTATAACCCCGGAAATGGAAAAATCAATCTGCCGCATCAATTATTTTACAAATATAGTGGCATAGTCACTTGAAAAAGATTTTGCTGACCAAGCTGCCAGCAAGGCAAAAAAAATCCTGCTCATTCAAGCAGGATGATAAAATCAAATGGTACCGAAGGTGGGAATCGAACCCACATGGTGTCACCACCGCCAGATTTTGAGTCTAGTGCGTCTGCCAATTCCGCCACTTCGGCTGGTACATTGTTTAATATAACATCAAATATTGATATTGTCAAATCTTTTTGCAGGATTTTTTGCTTAAAAAAGCTTAATTGGGCATTATTCCTGTAATTTTTCGATCTGCAGCACCGGCCAACTGGAGTTTTCCGGCAAATCATGGGCAATAGCAATCACTCCTTTTTGCCCCGGCAACTTCTGCAGCAGCTCATAAAAACGCTGCCGGCCGGCCATATCCAGATTGGCAGCGGCTTCGTCGAACAACAGCCAGTCAGTATCGCGCAGCAGCTCGCGCACTAAGACCAATCGCAGCCGTTCGCCGCCGGAAAAATTTTCGCCCCGTTCAGCGACCATTGTATCCAGCTTATCCGGCAAACGTTCAAGCAAATCCGCACAATCCAGCTGCCGGAACAACGCCTCAAGTGTTTCGTCGCTGACCGCAGTTTTGCCCATCAGCAGATTATCCCGCAGCGTTCCGGGAATAAACTCCAAATATTGACCGATATAACCGATCCGCTGCCGGTACTCAGCCAGCGGATAATCGTTGATATTGCAGTTGTTGATTTTTATACTGCCCTGCCCGGGAGCGTAGAGCCGCAGCAACAGCGAAAATAAAGTGCTTTTGCCGCTGCCATTGGCTCCGCACAAAAAAACTCCACTGCCCCACGGCACCTGCAACGAAAGTTTATTCAAGATCATCCGGCTGGGATTGTAGCCAAATACGACTTTATCGAACACCACCTCTCCCCTTAAATCGACTTCAGGTACACTGCCTGCACCGTCTTCTGTATCCGTTCGCCAAAGTTCCTGCAAACGCCACCAGGCGGCCAATGCCGACTGCTGTTGGACGATGATCCCGCCCAAAGTCCGGGCGGGCGCAAAAAACATATTCATCAGCATCAGCAGCGCCCAGACTTCGCCCAAAGTCGTTTGCTGTTCGATCACCTGATAAAGTCCGAACAGCAGGATCGATCCGCCGCAGAGCCACATGGGTATCTGCAAACAGGCCAGGAAGACATTTTCGTGGCCAAGACGGTTGCGCATCAAACTGCCCCATCTGCTCAAGCCGTCATCGATACGTTCTCCGGCACTGGCACCGACGGAATGGGTCTTAACGATCGTGTGCGTTGCCAGATACTCCTGCATCAGCTGCCGCTCCTGCGCCACACACTCCTGCAGCTGGTGCGCCAATTGATACTGCCGCCGCCGGAATCGGTAACAAAAAAACACCTGCAGCAGCAGAAACGGCAGCAGCAACAGCAGGCACGACCAATTCAAATATAATATCACCAAAGCTGCCGCCGCCAGTTTGACCATTTCGGAATACTGCAGCAGCCCGTTGCCGGTAACAAAAGCGCCGATTTCGCCAATATCGTGCTGGATGCGGTTGAAAAAATATCCGGCGCCCCGGCTGCGCAAAAACTCCTCCGGCAAGGCCAGCAGATGACGGAAAATATCGCTTTTCAGCTTTTTGTGCAGTTCCACACCCAATATACCACGCAGCAGACGCCCCAGACTGCGCAAGGCAAACTGGCCCACCAGCAGCAGAGCCAAAACGCTTGCCGCATACAACACAGCTGACAACGTTCCCCGGCTGGCGCCATCGATCATAAATTTCTGAGCCAGCGGACTGACCGCCCCCAGCAGCACAGCCACGGCTTCGGCCGCCACGACTGTCAGCGAATAACGCCGGAAGGCCGCCGAAAAAATCAATCGTCTGAGCGTGGATTTATTTTTTTTCATCATTTTACAGCTTTTTTCCAAAAACGCTACCCCGGATACATGCCGCTGCCGCAATAGCCGGCGATACCATAAACAACGCTTAATCCATACTCAGGAGGGATTTTTCCACCAGGCAGGCGGCAAAAGTTTCCGCATCACGCCGGGCATCTTCCAGTGTAACGCCGTCAAATCTTTCCACCAGCAAAGCCGCCGCTTCGTCGAGTGTACAATTTTCTTCAAAAGCCTTCCACAGCACCACACCGCTTTTGTTCAAAGTCAGCACCCGGTTGTTATCGGGATTAAAAACAATGCCGGTATGATCAAATTCTTCCTGCATAACTGCAAACGGATTTACTTTCATAAAATACCCTCCAAACTTTTACTTATATTGCCATCCAAATGAGCGAACAAAGCCCGATGCGGGAAGCGTCCGGCAATAACCTCTGCCCACTCCCGCACCGCAGAAGTCAGCAGCTTTTTTTCCGGTTCCGGCAACTCCCCGGCTACAAACAAATAATGGTAAAAACAGCAACGGTAAATTTGCGCAAAAAATTCTGCATAACTTACCTTGTCCACCACTTCCGTATCTTTGCCGCGGGTGACCGCCAGCACACTGGCAAGTTCCAGCGGTACTTCAAACGGATAATACAAATTTTCCAACCCGACCCGGCAGGCACTCCAAGTCGGCATATGATGCACCAATATCCGGTCATCTTCAGCATATTCCAGCAAAACCATATCATCGCTTACGCCCCGTCCGCCGGATGCTTGCCAGCGCCGCATACTGGTGCTTTTGCCGATGCCGCTCTCGCCCATAAGCAGCAATGCCCGGGAAGCTTTTTCCAACATTGAGCAATGCACGATCAGTACTTTTTTGCCCCGCAAAATTGCCGCGACCGCTGCGCAAAGTATGGAAAGATGCCACAAAAACACCCCATATATTTTCCGGTACAGCTGGGAATCATTGAGTAGATAAAGGTGAAAAGAGTGGTCATTGTCACAATAGACCATGCGAACCGTTTTGGTCCGGTAAACCACCACACTATCCGGCGGAACCGGCTTGCCGCACGGCTCCCAGACAACTTCCGGAGCGCACTGACTCTTTTCCACCAGCGGCAATCCGGTCAGGCGACCCAACAATTCAATATCGCCCGCCGTGGAACTGTAGTTTCCCTGCAAAGTAATACATTCATGCCGGCTCAGCGGAAAACTGATTTGCTTCATAAATCCAACTTGGTTTCAAGATTTTTAAGCCGCAGCATTCAGCGGCAACTGATACACCAACATTCTCACGCCCACATTCCCTCCCGCATAACTTAGCATAAAAAGCACTCTTTGTCAAACCCAAAATGCTTTTTGTCCAAGTAATTCAGCAAAATTCATTACTTTATTTCTTTGATCGATGCAAGATTTTTCCAAAGTTTTTGTAAAAAAAATTCCCCGCCGGAATAGTTTTTTTTTGCAAATAATGATTCTTATGGTATATTATTTTTTGATAAGGCCGCTTCGGAACGCTGATGTATTCATCCTCACCCAACGGCCAAAACAAGGAGTTAACTATGGCTGTAAACAGCAAAAAGTATGAAATCACTGCTCCGTCGGCAGATTTTGCCGAACGAATCAGCAAATTTAACATCGATTGTCCGGAATACTTCAACTTTGCCACTGATATTGTGGATGTATGGGCCGAACGTGACCGCAACAAACTGGCTATGATCTGGGTCGATCAGCACGGCGGCGAAAAAAAGTTTACCTTTCATGATTTGAGCAAACTCTCGATCCAGGCGGCTAACCTGCTGCTCAAACATGGCATTTCCAAGGGCGATAAAGTCATTATGATGCTGCCCCGGCTGCCTCAATGGTGGGTCTTTTCTCTGGCGCTGATCCGGTTGGGCGCAGTCCAGTGCCATGTGCCGACTCTGCTGACCCCGGCTGACCTCAAACAGCGGATCAATTTCGGCAAATTCAAGATGATCATTGCCGACTCCAGCAATGCTGACAAGGTGGAAGCTATCTGCGACGAATGTCCCAGTTTGAGCGATAAAGTGCTGGTCGATGGCGAACGTAAAAACTGGATCAATTATCAGACCGATATTCTCTATCCGGTAAAACTTTCGTCTACGGCAGTGACCAGCGCCCGACGCTTTACGACCAAAGCCACCGATCCGCTGCTGCTGGTCTTTACTTCCGGCACCAGCAAGACGCCCAAACTGGTATCGCACCCCTGCAGTTACCCGCTGGCTCACCGGATCACGGCCGAAATCTGGCACGGACTCAGCAGCAACGACTTGCACTACACAGCCTCCGATACCGGATGGGCCAAAAACCTCTGGGGAAACTATTTCGGTCAGTGGATCGTGGGCGCCTGTGTGTTTATTTTTGACATCCGCGGCAAATTTGATCCCGATCTGGTGCTGCCGATGCTGGAAAAATACAGCATTACCTCATTTTGCGCACCGCCGACCATCTACCGGATGCTGGTGCTGAACGATCTGCATAAATTTGACCTCAGCAGCCTCAAACAATGCACCTCCGCCGGGGAATCACTGCATACTGAAACTATCCGGCTGTGGAAAGAAGGCACCGGCATAACCATCCGCGAAGGCTACGGTCAGACCGAAACCGTCTGTATGATCTGCAACCCCGCCGGTTTTGAGCCCTGTCAGGGCGCAATGGGCAAAGCCTCCCCCGGCTGGGATATTGAGCTGCACGACGATGACGGCAAACCTGTGCCGGATGGGGAAGATGGCCGCATTGCAGTAAAAATCAGCGAAAGGCGTCCGCTGGGCTTGTTCAACGGCTATCTCTTTGGCCGCAAAGACAACGAACAGTGCTTTATCGGCGACTATTACTACACCGGCGACAAGGCCCGGAAAGATGAAGACGGCAACTTCTGGTTCCTGGGACGCAGCGATGATATCATCAAAAGCTCCGGCTACCGGATCGGCCCGCTGGAAGTTGAAGAAGCCATCATGCAGCACGATGCAGTTCACGAAGTGGCTGTGGTCGGTGCGCCCGACCCGATGCGCGGAGCCAAAGTCAAAGCCTATATTGTGCTGCACGACGGCTGGGAAGCCACCGAATCGCTGGTCAAAGAGCTGCAGCAGCACTGCAAGCGCATCACGGCACCGTACAAATATCCGCGGGAAATCGAATTTGTCCACAGTCTGCCCAAAACTTTTTCGGGCAAGATCAAGCGGGATATTCTGCGCAAATACGCCGAAACCGGCGAAGGCTTCTGGGAATAAAACAGCTCAGACTGAAAAAAATTTGCTGCAAAAGTTGCATTTTAACTTTTGCAGCATTTTTTTTGCCGGGCCAAGAGCTTGCTTTCCACCAGCAGCGCAGTTGCTCAGTAACTATATCCTGCCGGAAACGGCGACAGTAATTCATGTTCAATAAGTTCATCAGCAGTCGGAGCTTCGGCGCCCTGCCGCATTTTTCCGATCAGCTCATCGGTGTAAACACCCTGCAGGGTATCCAACGCTTTTAATGGATCGTTGGTCATCACCCGGAACCCCGGCTCCCGGTGCCACGCCACCTTGATAGCGTCACCTAAAAACAGTTCAAAGCCCAGCTTCCAATATAAATACATAGCTGTATGGCTCCAGGTTTGCGTGTGCAAATACACATCTGACTCCGGAGCAATATCCGGGTAACAGCTCAAAGCTTTGGCAATGACCGCCCGCCCCAGGCCTTTGCCCTGATGCGCGGTATCGCAGGAGATCCACTGCAGCCAGCTTTTCATGCCCAAACTGCTGGACATGAACCACGCAGTAGCCGTAGCCACCGGCGTACCATCGGCACTGCAGACAAAAACACAGCGCCGGCGCAGCTCATCGCTGTAGGGATTGCGGTATTCATTATTAAAATACTCCAAGGCCTTTTCCAAACTGGGGAACTCATCGACCAGACTTTCCAAGCGGGCCCAATCATTTTCGTTGCCGGGTTCGTAAAATTTAAAATAATACCCATCGGGCAGCTCCGGAACTTGCAATTTATTGAGTTTCTCCCGGCGCATCTTCATAATAAAACCGACGTAAGGCACAGATTTATCAAGCATTTCCGATTCCTTTCAATAAATTTCTCTGGTTAACTCAAAAGTCGGCAATATAAAGGGCGTTTTTGGGATTTTTCCGCCCAGCCAGCCCCGCCCCAGCATATTTTTCATCTCGCCGTAAAGAGTGATTTTAAGCTGGTTACCGCTTGCTTTCAACACATTTTCCGGTATGCACAAAGCCTCATTCTGCCAGAAACGCACCCCCAGCGCCACGCCGTTAAGCTCTACAGCAAGCGGCAGCAGCGTATCAGCGATCGCCAAATGGGTGACAACTTGCCACTCCGGCGCATCAAAAGAACTGCTTAAAGTCAATTTATCTGCAAACATTCCGAAGCCCTGCACTTCCAGCGCTCCGGCGTGGAACTTTTCCGGCAACGCAGCGATCGTGTGATCGCCTTCAGCGGCAAAAGTCCCCATCAGCACCAGCGGTTGACAACCTTGCATAAGCATGTGAAAATGTATGCGCAAACCGTGACGATCCCGCATCCACGGGGAAAGCGGAACCCGGACTGTAACTTCGTTCACCCCCAGATGACAATATTGCCCGATCGGCACACTTACATTTTCCGGTGCAAACAAAAACTCGCTATTGCATTCCAACAAAGCATGACCATTTACTTTAAGCTCCGCAAAATCAGCCTTTTCAAACCAGATCCGCAAATCCTCCGGCACCCGGTCACGCACGGTAAAGCGTCCATGCAGTAAAACACTATCAGCCGTCTCCGGATCCAGTTTTACTTCACAAGCGCCATCGTCATCCAGCGCCAGAGTTTTTCCATTGCAGGTACATTCCAAAGCCATAAGCATGGTGTTGCGCACCCGGTTGCCGCACTGCCACAGCAAATCATCCAACGCTTGAACACATTGCAGTTCCGCCGGAAACCCCGGCGCATCTGCAGGCGGCTCATCACCGGTCAGCAAAAAAGCTCCGTTTTCCGGCAAAACAAACTTTTTGCCCGGCAGCCAGCGATAACAGCGGCCATTGCAGCTATCCACCACTGAGCGGATACCGGCTGTTAAATCACCGGTCAGCTCCAGCGTTTTACTGCCTGCGGTGCCATTGACCACCAGCAAACCATGCCAATCTCCGCTGCTGCGCAGCAACGTAAGCACTTCATCACATTTTTCGCCATGCAAAGTATATTTTTCCGGTACAGCAGCAGTTACAAATCTGAGCAGATTTTCCGGAAACTTTTCATCCAGCTGCACATTTACCGATGGCAAAGTTTGTACATTTAATGCCGTATGGTCGTGCTTCAAAGGTATGAAAGGCGCATTTCCGACCGTGATTACCACACCGCCAGCTTGGGCAAATTCCGACAATTTGCTCCATACTGCATCATCCAGCGCACTGCAATTAGGCAGAATTATGACTTTAAACGCACTGTTGGGCGCCAGCAAAGTGCCGTCACTGCCAACGTGGCTATTTAAAACAATATCTTCAAAGATCAGTTCAAAATCCCGGTGATTTCTGACCAGCGCATCCAACACCGACAACGTGGCTTCCCGGGCATCACCCAATGGCTCCAGCGGCGTGCGTTCCTGTCTTATGGAAGTATCGGCAGCAATATCGCTGAACGCAAATTTGCCGGAAACTGCGTTGAGCACCGCTATTTGCGCATCAATATGTCCCCGACTGTTGAAGTTGCTCATAATGCGCATGTAATCAACAAAATGCCGGTAATGTTCCCAATAAGGCTGAGCTGCATCCTGTGCAACAGCATATTTGCGGAAATCCGTAAAATCATACGCCCGGGCCGGATTCATCAGCGATATACCCATAGCATACAAAAAGTCATACATTTTTTTCTGCACCGCCGGCGAAGATCCGTTTTTGCCCAAACACGCCGATGACTCACAAATCGTATGCACCGCCCCATTGTAGCGGGCCACCGAAACCGGGTGCCGGGCCGAATAAATCAGATTGCGGGCCCATTTGGCCTCGCCCGGATTCATGCCGGCACTGAGAGCAAAACAATTTTCAAAAAAGAGAAAATCCGTTCCCGGTACATGCAAATACTGCTGCTGATAGAATATATCGCCCACCGTAGTGATCATCAAACGCTGACACGAAACTTCTTCCGGCCAGTTATGTCCTGAAAAGAGCAAACCATGCTCACTGCACCACTCCGAAAGCTGTTGGGCAAAAGCCTCCGCAAAGCGGCCGCTGACCAATCGCCAGAAATCATAACGGAACTGCAGAATATGCCGGTTGCATCCTGTCAAATCTGCCGCCGGATAAAAGAGCGACCAATACAGCTCCCGGCAGGAATAATTGTACCGCGCAGAAAACGCCTCCTCCAAATCGGGCGTCCACGGCAGGTCTCCAGTATGGAAAGGCGACACCATGGTCGGTTCATCATAGAAAAATCCCCGGATGGTTTTGCCTAATTCAGATGGAAAATGCTCCGCATAAGGCAGGTAATTGTACTGCATCCAGCAGCGCACCGCCGCCGGATTAAGTGCATCCATGATCCCCCGCTGATTGCGGGTGTTGGATATGCCCATACTGCACAAAAAATTATCATTGATCAACACCTTTTCGATCGTCATAATTGTTTGCTTTTGATCAGATCGGTTAATGTATATCTGATCAAAAGCTATTTCTGTTGGCGCTGTGCAGTTATTGTCAAAGACCCCGCACCAGATATACTCGGCGTCTGGTTCCGGCTGCCAGCTTTCGCCGGGCTGCAAGGGGTGATCCTGGCGCCGCATGGTACGCATCAAATATTCCGGGTGTTCATCGGCCATGCGCCCGCCAGCGGAACCGCTGGGCCAGTTGAGTTCATCATATATCCAGAAACGCAACCCCCGAACTTTACACTCTTGCAGCAAAAAAGCGATAAACTCAAACCAGTTATCGCTCAAAAAATCCGGATATTCCAAACCGAAATTGGGATAGATAAAAAACTCGCTGATACCTTTGCTGCAAAAATCATCCAGCTGGCGGCAGGATTCCGCTTCGGTCATATAGCCATTGAAAGTCCACCACGGAATCACCGGAGCTATATTATGCGGTAAATCATGGTAATAAATCATACTCTGCAACTTCCTATATTATGAACTAAATATTGCCGAACCGCTAAAATTGCGCTCCACTTGTGATGCGTGGAGCACAACTTGAAGCCTGCAACTTATTTTATTTCGTTCTGCTGAGCTACCAGCAGATCGGCGCCGTATTTTTGACGCAGCAGCGGCTTTTCGATCTTACCAGTGGGATTTCTGGGCACCCCGGCAAAAATTATCTTGCGGGGACGCTGATAACGCGGCAGATCCAGACAAAAATCATTGACCATTTCTTCAGTAAGCGTACAATCCGGTTTAACCTCAATGATCGCAGCGGCGATTTCGCCCAGCCGGGGATCCGGCAAACCGATGACCGCCACATCTTTGATGGAGTTGTGCCGCCGCAGGAAGTCTTCGATCTGCACCGGATAAAGGTTCTCACCGCCGGAAATAATCACATCCTTTTTGCGGTCAACAAGATAAATAAAACCATCTTTGTCTTCTTTAGCCATATCTCCGGTGTAAAGCCAGCCATCACTTGAAAGCACTTCCGCAGTGGCTTTTTCGTCTTTGTAATAACGCAGCATCACCCCGTCGCCTTTGACCGCCAGTTCGCCGACTTCGCCGGGTTTGACCGCTTGGCGGTTGGCGTCAACAATCATTGTCTGCCAGTTGTAGCCAGCTTTGCCGATAGCGCCGACGTGGTCGATATTTTCCATCCCCAGATGCACAGCGCCGGGACCGATGGATTCGCTCAAGCCGTAGTTGGTATCGTAATCATGGTGCGGAAAGACCTTTTTCCAGCGTTTGATCAAACTCGGCGGCACCGGCTGGGCGCCGATGTGCATCAGCCGCCACTGCGCCAGCTGATAGTCGTTCAAACGGATCTCGCCCCGCTCGATAGCGTCAAGTATATCCTGCGCCCACGGCACCAGCAGCCACACTACAGTGCATTGTTCTTCGGAAACCGCCCGGATGATCCACTCCGGCTTGATCCCCTTGAGCAATACCGCTTTGCCGCCGACTAAAAAGCTCCCGAACCAGTGCATCTTGGCCCCGGTGTGATAGAGCGGCGGAATACAAAGAAAATTATCCTGCCGGGTCTGGTGATGGTGTTTTTGCTCAACTACACAGGCGTGGTACAAGCTGCGGTGTGCATGGACGATCGCCTTGGGGAATCCTGTCGTACCGCTGGAAAAATAGATAGCAGCTTCGTCATCCAACTCAATTGCCACCGCCGGAGCCTTGCTTGAGCAGTAGGATGCCAGCGAATACGGTTCGGCAAAACTCGGACAATCTTCGCCGGTATACAGCAACGTCTTGACCCGGGGTATCCGGTCGCAGATCGCTTCAATACGTCCGGTAAAAGCCGGACCGAAAACCAAACAGTCCACATCAGCAAGTTCCAGACAATACTTGATTTCGTCCGATGTATAGCGGAAGTTCAGCGGCACTGCCAGTGCGCCGCATTTGAGGATACCAAAGTATATCGGCAGCCATTCCAGAGAATTCATCAGCAATATAGCTACTTTGCAGCCTTTGCGGATATTGCGTGACAGCAGAAAATTGGCCATCCGGTTGGCTTTGCGTTCGAACTCGTTCCAGGTCATTTCGTTCCGGAAAGAATCTGCCGGACTGGGTTCGATCAAAGAATATTCCCGCCATGAAGTGTGGCGTTTTTCCAATTCCTGCGGATTTATTTCCACCAAAGCCACATCATTACCGTAAAGCTGGGCGTTGCGTTCAAGTATCCTGGTAATAATCATAGATATATATCCTTAATTTTACTGTAGTTAGCGGTTTTTCCGGATAATGACCAATGCGATCACTCCCCAGAAGATCAGCATGACGATGCAAAAGATCCAAACCGGCAGCCAGCCGATGGTAAAGACCAGTGTCAAAGCCAGTGCCGTCCAAATTCCGCCGCCCATGAACGGTTCATGGATCAGCTGTTTATATCCAAACGACGAAGCCGCCGAGGTTTTATTATCGGGGTCCACGGTGCGCAGCAGCATCAGCCCGGTGGCGGTAACTCCGGTGGCCTGGCCAAAGTCAGCAATAGCCCGTTCAAACCAATCTTCTTTGAACAACCGGGGCGCCAGCCACACTACCATGGCCACACAAAAGAGAGCGCCCAGCGCAATGATTATCAGCAGCGGCAGCCAGTTTTTGACCACTACCGAAAGCTGGATAGTTGCCACTGCCGAAACCACCAGATAATCCAGTGCTGCTCCGGAGATCCGCTGCATCTGATCATGATCGACCAACCGGGAAAGCCGTCTTTTCTGCATAAATATCTGCAGCATAACTCCGCCGATCATACAAAGCGGAAAAAGCGGAAAACCGATAAAAATTCTGGTTTTGCAATCCGGCAGCAGCGCAACTTCCAACGCCTGCAAGCCTTTGAGGATACCGAACCCGATCAGGATCGACACCCCCACCAAAGCCAGATGCAGCGCCAGCGAATCGATCGAATCGCTCAGCACTGTCTGCCGTCCGGCAGAAGGCTGTTTAAGTTTACGGTAAACCCCGATACGTTCCAGCTGACTGCGCTGTGCAAAAGTACGCACCGATTTGACAAAGCCATTTTTCAACGCCCAGTTGACCAGCATCATACCGACGATGATGCCAATGATCATGCCGCCGGTAGCAACAGTGTACCCCAGCGCAATACCTTCTGACCAGTTGTAAGTTTCAAAACTCTGGCTCATGCCGCCGACCGTGCCGTGACCGCCCTGAAAGCCGATTTCCAGCAAATTGCCGAAGGCCGCCGGCACATCAAAAAGCTTGCACAGCACCAATCCGGTCACGCCCAGACCAATAACATACTGTCCCCAGGACAGGATCTGCCCCAGACAAAGCTGCGGCAGCGCAATACGGAAAATTTCTTTGAAGCGGGGAGTAGCCAACCCCAGAAACAGCGTGGCAAAAATCACATTGATCAAAAATCCCGGCAGCTTTTTGATCGTAGTGATCCATTCCGCCGGAATATAGTTGTGAAAAACCGAAATCAGCACCAGTCCCAGCAAGCCGCCGATGACTGAACTGGGCAGATAGAGCTTTTGAAAAAAAGAAAAATAGCTGCGGATGATCTTTCCCGCCACCAGCAATAGCGAAAGGCCGCAAAAAACCACGACTGCCAACATAAAAAACAACTCCCTTGTTCAACTGTTCCGGAATTACAATTACAACAAAACCTCCCCTCTCCGGAGCGGCGGCAAATCTAAACCATCCCGAAGTCGGATGCATTTCATCTAATATACTACCTTAAAATGATTATTGCAACATTCAAGGCAATGGAAAAGCGCTTTTTGCCAGGAAAAATCCCCCCGTATTGCAAAAAAGCGCATTGACGGGTTGTAAAATCTTTGTATGGATGTATATTAAATACATTTTAGTACGTCTGAAACAAACATAACAAACGGAGATGGATCAAATGAAAATTGCTGAATTGGCAGCTTTGCTCTGCTACTTTGCACTGGTTCTTTACGTCGGTATCTACTTTTTCTGGAAAGACCGGAAAGGCAACAACGGCGAAAAAGCGTACTTCCTTGGCGGCCGCCAGATGAACGGCTGGGTTTCGGCCCTCTCGGCCGGAGCTTCAGATATGAGCGCATGGGTGCTCATGGGATTGCCCGGTTCCATATACCTTTACGGAGTCGGCCAGCTTTGGATCGCTATCGGGCTGCTGCTGGGTACGATCATCGCCTGGATCTGGGTGGCTCCGGCACTGCGCAGATATTCGATCGCAGCCAACGACGCAATTACCGTACCGCAGTTTCTGACCCGCCGTTTCTGCACCGAACGCAAAGGCATCATGACGATCTCAGCGGTGGTTTTTGTGATAACATACTGCGTTTACACAGCTTCCAGTCTTTATGCCTGCGGCACTTTGTTCAATACTGTTATAGGTATGCAGCCGCAAACGGCGATGCTTATTGCCAGTGTGGTCATCGTCTTTTATACCTTGCTGGGCGGATTCAATGCGGTGTGCTGGACGGACTTTTTCCAAGGTATGCTCATGCTGGGAGCTTTGATGCTTGTACCGATTCTGACCGTGGCCATGATGAATTCCACGGGTTTTGTGCAGCCGCAATTTTCGATTCCGGCAAGCTACTACAACATCCTTTCCAGCGGCAAGATGGATTGGAAGAGTGCCTCGGACATCATTTCCGGTCTGGGCTGGGGCCTTGGCTACTTTGGTATGCCCCACATTCTGATCCGCTATTTTTCGGTCAAGAGCGAAAAAGAGATGCGCAAATCCCAGATCATCGGCTGCAGCTGGCTCTTTTTGATCTTGCTGGCCACTTCGATCGTGGGTTTGCTGGGCCGCCGCTTCCTCGGCGATACGCTCACAACCACCAAAGATGGCAACACATTGGTATTCATCAACATGGTGCGCAATGTGTTTGCCTGGATCGGCGATTCCGCCAGTATCGTGATGATCGCCAGCTTTGCTGCAGGTATCCTGTTGTCGGCAATTCTGGCAGCCTCCATGAGTACGGCGGATTCGCAGCTGCTGGCTTCGGCATCAGCTTTTGCCTCCGACCTCTACAAACCGATTTTCCGCAAAAATGCCTCTGGTAAAGAGATGATGTGGGCCGGAAGAGTTATCGTATTCGTCATTGCCATTGTTGCTTATTTTATCGCCAGCAATCCCAGCTGTCAGGGCATTATGGGACTGGTTTCCTGCGCCTGGGCGGCCTTTGGTGCGGCCTTTGGACCGGTAATTTTACTGGCGCTGTACTGGAAGCGCATGACCTACAACGGCGCACTGGCGGGGATCATTGTCGGTTTTGTTGTGGATGCCCTGTGGTATATGTTTATGGGCTGGACCATGATCTATGAAATCATCCCGGGGTTTGCCGCTGGCGCCATCGCTACGGTAGTGGTTTCGCTGCTCAGCGCCCAGCCCGACAAGGTGGTCATTGACTTGTTTGACCGCTCCCGGCAGCCGATAGAAAACAATCTCAACGATACTGCTGTTGCAGTTGAAGAAAAATAAAAAATACAGCCGCAAGGCAAAGGAGTAAAAAAAATGCTCAAAGCTGGTTACGCACAGGAAGTAATGACCCCTCCTGCCGGAGTCGGGTTGGCCGGTTACTTTAATGAACGCCCCAACGAAGGGATGTTTGACGACCTTTTTGTCAAAGTCATTGCCATGGAAATCGATGGCAAACGTACCGGTTTGGTATCGCTGGAACTTTGCAATATCACCGGAGCAATGTTTACGGCGATCAAAAAACGTGTGGATGCGGAATTTGGCGAAGGTCTTTACGAAAATCTGCTGATTTGCGCAACTCACACCCATACCGGTCCCAAATTTGTCAACAAAGATCAGCAAGTTGATGAGCTGCATCAATATGCCTTTGATATGATCGTTGACGCTGTTCTGCGGGCCCTCAAACGTGCCTTTATGAGTTTGCTGCCGGCGGAATTGGAAGCCACCAAAGTATTCAACAACCCCTACGGTTTTGTCCGTCGTTACTGGATGACCAGCGGCGACATCGTGACCAATCCGGGCTGGCGCAATCCCAATATCGATAAACCTGAATGTGACTACGACCGCACAATCAATATTCTGGCGCTCAAGCAGGGCGGCCGCATTGCGGCTTTGATCTGCAACATTGCCAACCACGGTGATACCATCGGAGGAAATCTGGTTTCGGCGGACTGGTATGGCCGTTTTGTGCAAGCTGTTCAACACGAACTCAAAAGCAGCTTGCCGGTGATGGTGCTGGATGATGCTTCCGGCAACATCAACCACTTTGACTTCCACCAGCAGATCAATCAAACAGGTTATCACGAAGCCGTGCGCATCGGCCGCGGTTACGCCCGGATCGTGCTGGATGCGTTGAGCGATCTCCAACCGGTAGCTGCCGACAAACTGCAGATCAAAAATACCACGGTAACCATTCCGCACCGTCAGCTTACGGATGCCGAAGTTGCAGCGGCCCAGAACATTCTGGACACGGTTCCGGATATCAAAAAAGATGGCGACTTTGAAAGTCAGGATTTGGCCAACAAGGTTCCGGCTGCCTTGCGTTACTTTGCGCAGCGGGCCTTGGATTGCAAAGCCAAGAGCGTGCCGTCGCACGACTGCCGCCTGACGGCGATCGAAATCGGCAATGATCTGGCATTTGTCAGTCTGCCGGGCGAACCTTTCAACGGCATTGCGCAGGCGATCCGCGAAGCCAGTTCCTACAAATACACGTTTATCGCCGAACTGGCTCAGTCGCCCTCCGGTTATGTTCCGATGAAGGAATGTTTTGCCCGCGGCGGCTACGAAGTCCAGCCGGGCGTAGATACCGTAGCTCCGGAAGCAGCCGAAGCAATCATCGAAGCGTCGATAAAAAATATCTGACCCAAGCTTAGCTGAATAAAATCAAGGCCGCCGCAAAACTTAACCGTTTGCGGCGGCCTTTTTTAATTTCAACACCGGCAACTTCAGTCGATGAAGTTGGTCATTACCGGTTCTTCTGCTTCCGGCAGCGGCAGGGATGCAAGCTTATAACTTTTCAGCAAATGCGCCATGTTTCTACCCAATGTGCGCATAGTCTGCAAACCTTCCAGATCCTTTTGTACATCTTCAGGCGTAAAACCGTGCGTTGAGTTCCAATACTGACTGGAAACCACCGGCATTTGCAAAATCGTAAAATACTTATTCAAGCGGTCAAAGGTCGAACTGGCCCCGCCCCGGCGACAGTTGACAACGCACGCCGCCGGTTTGTGTTTGAACAGCTCCGATGCCGAAAAACATACCCGGTCAAGGATCGCACACAACGCTCCGGGCGGCCCGGCATAATAGACAGGTGCGCCAATAATGACCGCATCAGCTGCCGCCATTTTTTCCACAAAACTCCTGTAAAGTTCGTCCTGAAAAACACAGCGGTGAGTCGTTGATTCCTCACTGCGGCATTGCCAGCAGGCAATACAGCCCTGCACCGGCTTGTTGCCGATCCAGAAAATTTCGCTGTTCACTCCTTCCTGCTGCAAAGTACCGGCGATTTCCGACAAAGCGGTAAAAACGCAGCCTTCTTTATGCGGACTGCCATTGACCAGTAATACTTTCATAAAAAACCTCCGTATCTCTCCGTTGGGATAATTTTCTGCTAATATATACCCTGGTGGGCGATTTGTCAAGCTGCCTCTTTACTCTTCAAATACACTTGCGTGCGGAAAATGTTCCAACAGCAGCCCGGCTAAATTGCCCTGCAAAGCGGAGTCATTGTAGCCCAAAAAGAGTTTATCGCCAGGCAAAGCGGTTAAAAACTCCCCCCTTTCGATCGTTTTTTTGATTTGACTCTGCTCCACTACCGGCGGAGTATTGAGCAAACCGAAATAGAGCGTATTTATACAAAAACCGGGTTCCGCTGTATAATTTACCTGACTCATGATCCGGCAAAATAACTCTTTATCCATGATCTGCGGCAGGTGACTATCCCAATTGTATTTGATTGAGCAGCCGTGCTTTTGCAAATATTCCAGCGTATTTTTCATACGGCGGTGCCAGATGCGCTGCCGGTCAAATGCCGCAGCACTGCGGCGATTGTAAGCCGGCTGCAACGCAACCGCACTGAAACGGTGCAGCGCAACTTGATCATCGCTCCAAAAGATAAATTTTCTGCTCAAATCCGGCAGCTGGGCAGCCGCCAGCAATTTATCGATCAAATTGGCATCTTTGTTGTGCCGGTGATGATCCGGATACTCAATGATCCGGCAGTTGCGCACCCAAGTTGGAATATCGGAACCCACCAGATAAATATTCCGGCAATGCCGCCCATATTTATGGATACTGCGCAGCGCCATACGCAGTTCAAAGTTGGCATATTTGCTGGTGCTGCCCAACGGTATAACTATATCGACTGTACTGCTGTGCATTTTATTTTTTTACCTTGAATGTTACAATAAGCGAACTGGTCAGCACATAAAACGGCACCGGCTCGTTGAGGCCGTTGACCACATAGTGATCGACCTGGATCGTGCCGTCAGGATAAACATCTCCGGGCGATGCTTTCGGAAAATCATAAACCGGCGTACTGTAACTTATATCATCGACAGTATCTTCATAATCAAGCAGATCCGCCCAATCAAAAGCATCCGCATCATAAAAATCCCATCGACCGAGTTCATCGTTACGGAAAATATTCATCGTGTGCTGTGCCGGATAGGTTTGTTCGCCGTAACCTTCGCCGTCATCGTAAGTTTCGCTGCCGGTCAAAACCACGGTGTAGCCGCCATCCGGGTAAGGCGCCGCCGCAGTAAAACTGCCGCTGAGCGATACTTCACCATAACGCCGGAAAGTGGAGCCATCCGACTCCAGCGAATCAGTCGATTCCTGATAAACAAAAGTCACTTCGATTTCTGCTGTTTCATCGCTGTTGCTGCTGTCGGAATCCGAAACCGAGCTGGAAGAGCCGCTTTCGCTCAAACTGGAACTGGATTCCAAGCCAGAAGAGCTGCTGGAACTGGAACTTGAACTATCCTGACTGTCACTTTGCGATGCTTCCTTTAGCGGTATCCACAACGTTCCCGGCCCATAATGCTGCTGAATGATTTCCACATTGCCACTGCTGTCCAATATCAAGGCTGCCACCGGCAAATAATCGCTTTTTTCCGATGGTTCCGGCAGTTCCGGCAACAGCACCCAGGCGAATTTCAAATAGACCTTTCCCAAATAACTGTCTTCAAAGAAAAAATCAAAAAGATTTGCTGTGGCCAGCGTCATGCGCAGCAGCAGCCAGCCGCTTTGCACAACATCAAAATCAATCAGCGGAGCCACATTGGTCACCACCCGCTGCGGCCGGGAGTAATAACTGTTGGCCAGCTCGCCGGAAAAAATTTCCTGCCAGCGCAGCTGCACCGTACCGGAACGGCTTTGAGCCAAGGCGCTGCTTTCGTCGCTGAACGACGTATCAAAAACCGATACCTGTCCATCGTTGGAACCGGGTACCACATGAAAGTTGCCCCGGTAAGTTGACGGATCTTCCAGGCAAAACTCCGGCGAAAAATTGATTATCGATTCCCGGGCGTTGTTTTCGGCAATAAGCCATTCGCCGCCGATCAGCGGAAAATTACTGTGCGGTACCGGGGTATATTTTCTGATCATAATTTTCACTCCTCCCATCAGATCCAGTAAGTCGGGCTCCAGTCAAATCCGCCGGGAGCCAGCCGGTAAGCTTTGGTGATCCGGGTCCATTTGCGGTCACGGCTGTCGATAACATCGTCCACATCCAGATCATACCGCAGAAAACTGCCCGTAATGCCGATCAAAGTAGTATTGCTCACCCTGCCGCCAGTAAACCAGCTGACGATACTATCCATATTTTTGGAAGATACTCCTTTAAGATAAGTAACTTCAACGATCTCCAGCATCTTGACCGGCTGATTGATCAGCGCTGGGGCAGCGGATTGGTTGTATTCAGCGGGCATTGCATAGCCGGCTGCCAGTTATTCAGCGGCGTGTAGTTGCCATTGCTCCGCCAGGTATAGCCGCACTGCACCGGCGAAAAACGCATTTCCCCCACCCGGGCATAATATTCCCGGCGATCCGGCAGATCCCGATCCTGCCAATATTTATTGTTGATAGAACAGCCGACCGTTTCCGGCAGCCGGGCTTCCAACTGATATTCAAACTCGCAATCCGAAATCCGCTTGGGAGTGATCTGACAAATCACCGCCTCCGGGTGGCCCCAATTGACCGGCGCCGTACCCAACATGGCTTCAAAAATCGCCTGGTCTCCGGCGGCGGCCCGCCAGCGGCTGCTCCAGATATAGAGTATTTCCGGAATATCATTGCCCAGCGAAACGATCTCTTCGCTGCGCAGATTTTCGATCATCTGCAGCTGCACATAGCGGGCCTTGAGGATCACCCGGGTGCGCAACGCAGAATCAGCGACCTCGCACTCCTGATTGAAAATATAAAAATTTTCGCCCGCCCACTCGGCCGGACTGTGCAGTGAATTACGCTCCAGAAACGCCTCCAGCGCATCCGGCATAAGCAAAAATGTACCGACCTTGACCTGTTCAAATTCCGCATTGCTGACAGATTCGATCCGACCTTCCAGTTCAACAGCAATATTTACTGCCGTCAAAGTAACGATTGCCGCTTCATCGCCCTGAGCTTCGGCCACAGCGGACTCGCAGCGGTAATTTTCGCCGGCCCAATCGATCAAATCGCCGATTTTGGGCATGGACTCGACGTCGGAGGCGGCCATTTCAAATTGAGCGATCTTGTATTCGCTGAGATCTTTGCGCCGTTCAAAGCGGTAACTTGACTTGATTGCTTCGATCACCTGTCCGGAACTCTTGGTCCCCTGAAAAGTAACTTTGACATTCAAACTGTCCAAGGCCTGACAATTTATGGAAGTAACAATAACCTCCGGATCCAAAGTATAATCTTCGCCGGAAGCGGTCGGTTTGCGCCATGCGCTGCCGGTGGTTCCGGCCCAGCTCTCAGCGGCAGCAGCAATATCACAGGTATCTTCTGCGGCACTCAAAAGCCAACTGCCTGAGCGGCGCAATACGCCATTGCGGTCAATGGCAAACTCCGGTGCATCCAAAAATTGTATCTGCATAAAAAAACTCTCCTTGTAACGGTGTTAGCAACAAGAAGAGTTTTTGTCAACTTAAAATAATTTTTCAGCGATCGTTCAGCAGATTTGCCAATTTTTCAAACTCCTGAACTGTAATTTTTTCCGGCCGGATCTCCCACGGGTGTCCGACCTCTGCCAAAGCGGCGCGGATCGCTTCTTCGGAATAGTGCTGTTTAAGCACCTTACCAAGCTGTTTGCGCCGGTTGAGGAAAGCTAATTTGACCACTTTTTCCAACTTTTTCCGCGCCTCCGGAGCCGGAAAATCCGCTTTGCGGTCAAATGCGACCAACGCCGAATCCACAGCCGGGGCCGGATAAAATACTTCCGGCGGCACAATGCGCAATATTTTTACATCATAGAGCTGCTGCACCCGCACCGAAAGCGCCCCATAACTGCCCTTCCCCGGCTGCGCCGCCAGACGTTCGCCCATCTCTTTTTGCAGCATAAAAATCATCTGCTGCGGCGGATTGGGCAGCTCCAGAAACCTGGCGATCAGCACACTGCTTACCGCATAAGGCAAATTGGCAATGGCCCGGAACGGAGTTTCTGCGCCCAAAAGCTGCGCATAATCAACCCGGCAGCCATCGCCTTCAGTCAGATGGAAATTACTTTCCTGATGATTGGCACGCAAAAACTCACACACCCGGTGATCGAACTCCACAGCGTAGAGTTCAGCACCGTACGCCAGCAGTTTTTCGGTCAACGCTCCGAATCCGGGGCCGACTTCCAGCACCACTTCTCCGGGCATGATATTGGCACTGCGGGCGATGAACTCCAGCAGATTGTTATCCAGCAAAAAGTTCTGCCCCAAGCCGCGGCCCGGGCGCATATTGAGTTTTTCCAACTGGGCAAGCAGTTCACTTTTATTCATAGATACACTCAAAGTTCATCGTTGTCATCAAGCAGCATATCCAGATCGGGCAAAATATCCGGCAGCTCGTCAGAATCTTCCAGCTCCACCAAGTCCACCCCGCCGGTATGCTTGGCGCCCACAAAGAATGGCGACGACTTCTGGATGGAACCGACTTTTTCCCGCAGCAGCGTTTTCAAATTATCCAGCTCGCACTTATCTGCCGAAATCGGCACGATATCAATTACTTCGCTGGCAAGTTCCTCCCGCAGCAGCGCCAGATTTTCGGCACTTTCCGGCAAATCCATCTTATTGGCAGCGATCAGAGCCGGGCGTTTGCTGAGCCCCTTCATGTAAAGCTCCAGCTCGCTTTGCAGATGGCGGAAATCCTCCCACGGCGTGCGTCCGTCGATCCCGGCCATATCCAGAACGTAGACCAAAAGGTGCGTCCGTTCGATGTGGCGCAAAAAGTGATGTCCCAATCCCACATTGCGGTGCGCTCCATCGATCAACCCGGGTATATCCGCAACCGTCAAGCGTCCGAAGTCCGGATACTCCACCACCCCGACCATGGGGTGCAGCGTGGTAAACGGATAGGGCGCCACCTTGGGCTTGGCCGCCGAAAGCGCCCGCAGCAGCGTGGATTTTCCGGCATTGGGATACCCCACCAGCCCCACATCAGCAATGGTTTTAAGCTCCAGGAGCAAAAGTTTTTCTTCGCCCTCAGTACCTTCTTCGGCAAAACGCGGAGCCCGGTTGCCGCTGGTGGCAAAAGCCGCATTGCCTTTGCCTCCCTTGCCGCCGCGCGCTACGACCAGCTCCATACCGGCAGTTTCCAAATCACCGAGAAACTCGCCGCTTTCTTCATCATAAACCACCGTTCCGACCGGCACTTTGACGATAACATTATCGGCATTGCGGCCATACATATTTTTGCCTTTGCCATGCGGCCCGTTCGCCGCATCGTAGTGGCGGTTATAGCTCAGATCAATAAGGCTCTGTTCATTGACATCAGCCTTGAGTATGACACTGCCGCCGTTGCCGCCGTTACCGCCATCCGGACCGCCGCGCGGCACGAATTTTTCGCGATGGAAGCTCACACAGCCGTTGCCGCCCCGGCCGCCTTTTACAGAAATCTTTACCCGATCAACAAACATACGATCTACCTCAATATAAATATCTTGCTATTTTCCCGACAAACAGAAAGCCCGCACCTCTGAATAAAACAGAGTACGGGCTTGAAAAATCTGTTCGCAGGAAGCGTCAAACTTACGCTTCGACCGGAATCACGCTGACAGTGCGAGCGGATTTGCGGAATTCCACAATACCATCGCAAAGAGCGAAAAGCGTGTAATCGCGGCCGCAGCCAACGTTTTTGCCCGGATGAAATTTGGTACCGCACTGACGGACGATGATGTTGCCGGCGAGAACGCTCTGCCCACCGTACTTTTTCACACCCAGATACTGCGGATTGCTGTCGCGGCCGTTACGGCTGCTGGATTGACCTTTTTTATGTGCCATGATAAAATCCCTTTATGTAAAAATTTTTATAATTGTTCTAACGTAACACAATGAAACATTAATATAACCGCATTTTAAAATTTCGCAAGTTTTATACGCACTTTTCTTGCAAAAAATCTGCATTTTTTATATTTACACATGACTGTAAAAAGCATAATGCCTGCTTGCGGCCTTGCTCAAACTGCCAACAGATGTGCTAAGTCATTGACAGACGGCAGCTGTCCGGCAGCAGACCCTGACCGTCAATCCAGCTTGAGCCACGCTGCCAGATCAGTTTCAGTCATCCGTTTGGGTATATCCTCAAACTCCACTTTCAGCACCGACGCCAACGGATCCGGCGGCAGCTCCGGCAAATCAAAAATGGTCAACTTACCGTCGCATGGATCCCAAGTGAACGGATATTCCTGACCAGTGGCCAGTAAAGCAACTTTTTTTATCGGCACGCCCACCCGCACTGCCGCAGCCGTTTTGCCGGGCCAGCGGAAAATACACCAATAGCCGATATTGCCTTTGCGTGTCCACGGTCCCTGCAGATTCAAATCCACGCAACCGGGCTGCGATGCCCCGATAAGCTCGCAGCTTTCGGAACCGTAGATCGCTTCGTGATTATCTTTCAGCCAGCGTCCGACTGCCTGCAAACGCTCCAACTCCTCATTACGGATGGAGCCATCCGGGCACGGACCGATATTGAGCAGATAATTCCCGCCCAGCTGCGCAGCCATGACCAGATGCTGCAGCAGTTGTTCCGGCGATTTCCAATTGGGATTGAATCTGGTATAACCCCAGGCGCAGGAATCGCCGATGCACATGCAGCTTTCGGTCATGCGCTGCACACCGGCTCTGACCACCTGTTCAGGTGTTTCGATATCTTCATCAGCTCCGGAGCGGTCGTTGATGATAATATCCGGCTGCAGCGAGCGCACCATTTTGTTGAGCTCAACTGCGTTCCAGAATTCGGCCCACTGCGCTCGGTCTTTGCACAATTTGGCATCCCAGCCGCCATCATATTCCAGAATATCGATCTTGCCGTAATTGGTCATCAGCTCCCGCACCTGACCAAAGATCTGTTTGATCAAAGCTGCTTTTGATTCCGGATATTTTTCCGGCTCAAAGTAGCCGGGAAAGCGCCAATCCAGCAGTGAGTAATACAGCCCTACCCGCAATCCGGCCGCCCGGGCTGCGTCCACATATTCCCGGACAATATCCCGTTTACAGCCCAGTTTGGCGCTGGTATAATCTGAATAAGCACTGTCAAAAAGACAAAAACCTTCATGGTGACGGGTCGTCAAAACCATATATTTGGCCCCGGCGGCCACCGCAGCTTCCACCCACTCCCGGGCGCAGTTGGCATGCGGCTGGAACTTATCCGCCAGCTTGGCATACTCCGCTGCCGGGATACGTTCCGAATACATCGTCCACTCGCCGCGCCCCAACAGCGAATACAACCCGAAATGTACATAAATACCGAAGCGGTCCTGATTAAAACGCCGCATTTTTTCTTCGTAAGTCATAAAAAAACTCCTGTTTGATCATCTGATTGCTTAAAATAAGCTAACACACTCCAGCGAAATTGCAAGTAAAAACAAATCTATTCCGGAGTCTTTTATCCGGTAAAAAATTTCAAATAATTCTTTTAAGTATCATTTCCGGTACTCTATAAAATAAAAACGGGCGGCAGCACATCTTTTTTGATGTTGTCAACTCACCCGTTTGGCGATTATAAACTGCGGCTGTTTTATTTGGAAAAGTCGTATTTTTCCAATTCATCCGGCAACTGCGGCACCGCATACGGCATTCCGCCATTGCGAATGGATTCAGCGCCCAATATCCCGGCCGCTACAGCGTAGCGGGCCCCCTGCGGAGTGGATTCCGGAGAAGATTTGCCCCGCAGCATATCGATAAATCCGTTGACAATCAAAGGATCAGCTCCGCCATGACCTTCGCCGGGCGGCGGCATCCGGTAAGTTATATCGCCCTCCAGCGCATAGTGATCGGTTCGGCGGTTCCACACCTGAATGGTGCAGGAGTCGCCAAAGTCGCCAAAGTTTTCGATTCTGCCCCGGGTGCCGATGACCGTGTAGTTGCGGCAGCTGTCCGGCGTAAAATGACACTGCAAATAACAAGCCTGCACACCGTTGGCCAACTGCATATTGATCATATTTATATCTTCATTATTTACGTTAGGTGAAAAATCTTTTTGTTCTTCCGGCGGCCAGTGTTTGGTACTCCAGACATCTACAATGGTCAGACAATCAAGTTTTTCCTTTTCCCGCCGGGGCAGATTGCCGTAGACTGCAAGCGAGCCAATACCGTTGACCCGCTCGGTACGGCTTTCCGCCAGATAATGGATTATATCAATATCGTGTGCGCCTTTCTGCAGCAGCAGCGAACCGGTTTTGGCCCGGTCGGCGTGCCAATCCCGGAAGTAGGCATCACCGCCATAGCTGACAAAGTGGCGGCACCAGACAGCCTTTACTTCGCCGATCATACCGGAGCGGATGATTTCACGCATTTTGCGGGTAAAATCCATATAGCGCATATTGTGGCCAAGCATCAACTGAGTTTTATTGTCATGAGCGCATTGCAGGATATGATCAGCACCGGCCAGCGAGATCGCCATCGGTTTTTCCAGATAGACCGGCACATGGTTGGCCAGTGCAAAGCAGGCGTGTTCTTCGTGGCAGAAATCCGGCGACGTTATAAACACACCGTCCAAATGTTCTTTTTCGATCATTTCCCGATAGTCAAAATAGCCCTTGACCGTGCTGTTCTTTTCTTTGTACCGGGCAATAAAGCTGTTCAACTGTTCTTCATAAATATCAGCACCGGCAACGATTTCCACACCGTTTTCTTTTTGATGTGCCCAATCAGCCAGCAGTCCGCGGCAGCAGGTACCGATCACGCCCAAACGTAATTTTTTCATTTTAATATTCCCTGTTGATATTAAGTTTTTTCAATAATTCGCCAACCATGCGTCCGGTAAAGAGTTTCAAACGCTGCCCTTCAACAGAGTCTGCTGCTGCTTTGCTTTTGGCCTGTTTGGACAATTTGATTATTTCATCGATCACAGCATCATTATAAACTTCCCGGCGCAAACCCTTCATACCTTCGCCGGGCCAGCGGCCTTCCGGCCAATCCACCACATCCCGGTAGGCAGCGCCGGAAATACCGGCCGCTTCCTTGCGCACAATACCTTTAAGGTAGCAATCTTCAAAGATATGCAGCAATTTCAACACCTCATTTGCTGCCTCGCCATACATATTCCGGGCGTATTCTTTGATCATACTGTCGGCATCAGCGGCCGGATCCCACATCAAGCGGCAGTTCAAATAAATATCCAGATGGTGCTGGAAGCCATGGGTTATTTCAGTTTCCATAAAAATCCCGACAAGTTTATACTGCGCAAGTTCGTTATAGAACCGCCCGGCGGCCCACAATCTCGGCTGGGGAATACCGTCATACTGCGGACGGTTGATCTGATAGTGCCACAACCAGATGCCGGAATCAGTCAATTTGCTCCATTTGGCGATTTCGTTAAAAATAATTTTCATCGCCGGATGATCATTGCTGCTGCCGTTGGGTATAGTAGTCACGCCAACTAAAAGGTTATCGGGCAATTCAGTCATATTTTCGTACGGCAGCCGCCACTTGCCGTAAGCCAGCGTAGTCAGATACTTACCGGGATATTTTTTGCCGACCGCTTCGGCAACATTCCGATAATAATCCCACATAACTTTGCTGTATTCAGCAGGATTGGCAACAAATTCGCCAGGCAAGTCGGCATTCTGCCCGCTGGAAAAATTCTTATTGGCCAACGCCGTACATTTGCTGCACATACAACCGCTGCCGTAAAAGTCATTGGGCTGAATGGAAAAATAATCTCCCTGCGCCCGGTCTTCCACCCATTTGGCATTCCACGGCGCATTTTTCATTTTAGTTGCCGGCAGTCCGGCAAAAAATACGCAGGCATCTTCGGCCATCTGCCTGACGACCGCCTCATTGGAGTAGCAAAGCGAAAATTTGTGCTGACTTTCGGCATAACGGCTGCCGTCCGCTTTGAGGGCAAAAAGTTCTGCCCGCCGGTTTTCCGGTTTTTCCCAAAAGCGTTTGTGCCAGCGCAGCATACCCTCTGCGTGATTTTGCGGAACATAAAGCGTACTCTGACGGCAGCGCAAAGAGTAATAGTTGGAATCTTCACGGCTGACCCCGATTTCCGGATAATCGGCCATGCGCCACACCCGGTATTTGCCGTGACTGCGATCCCCCAGGCCCATGGTAAAACGGAAAATCATAGCCGGTTCATTGATCACATCCAATTTATCCACGCTCAACTTATCCAGTTTGGGCACATAAGTACCCAGCTTGCCGGGATAGTAAAAACGTACCCCGGCAGTCCGTTCCAGAAAATCATACACGCCAAACAAAGTAGCATATTCCGGTTTGCTTGCATGATTGAACCAGCCCCGGCCATTGTGCGGAGGAACTTTTTGCATTTTCACAAAAGCATCCAGGTCATAATTTTTATCATCCCGACCGGCGATAAAGATCCTGTTGCCCTGCCGCAGCAGCCGGAACCCATCCCGTTTGAGCGTTTTCACCTCGATCCCGGCCTTTTGTGCTGCGGAACAATCGCCCAGCACAATGGCATTTTCTCCATCTTCAGCAGCTTTGACTATTCTGAAGTCCGCACCGGTGGCTTCATCCAGAAACTGTTTGAGCTCCCGGGCGGCAAATTCAACAACTTTTCCACAGTTTTCCGGTGTTACGATCACCGCCGCAGCGGTTTTATTTTGGGCCAGCACCAGCTCAGCAGCATTCACCGGCAACATATTTACCGCTGCAGTCAACAGCAAACATAATTGGAGTTTTTTAAACATTTTTTGACCTTTCTTTTATAAAAATTCCAACGAAAAAACCGTTGCTTCAACAATCTGCATCTGCAGTTTTATCCGCTTGACTTGTTCCGGCAAAACGGCCTGTAAAATTGTTCCGCAATTAGCCGCCGCCTGACGGACAAACTGAACATCCAGAGTTTGGCTGTTTTCGTCCAGCAATACCAACTGCAGCTGGCCGCCAGCATTGATTTGTGCCCGTAATTTAACAGTGCGGCAATTTTCCGGAACGTCCAGATAATGCGTCGTCAAACTGCCGCCACGACTGTATTGCCCCAAAAATCCATCCGTCTGGAAAGTATACCCCACGATTTCATGCTGCCGTTCAGCAGCAGTTCCCTGCGCATCATGCCCGACACTGCAGGCGTGTGCATATACAGTCAGCGAATCGTCCGCCCCGCTGAGCATACCGCAAGCCAGATACTGCTGTTGGGCCCGGAAAGCGGGAGCTGCTTCCGGCGGGATCAAAATTTGATCATTGCGGGTAAAATTTTTACTGTCCCTGCCGGCGGCGATCCGGATGATCGCCTCGTCAGTATCGTGATGAAAATAAGATGGAAATAAAAAGTACACCCCGCTGGCCGCCGGATATTTCATCGCCGCCGGGTTATAGAAATCCATCCCTGCTTTACACTGCCAGTGCGAGTGATAATCCCGGCAATCCTCCGCAGCCGGCTCCATAACCGTTTCCGGCGGCGGAAAGTTGAAAAAATCCCGACTTTCCGATCTGGATATGATCCGGTAGGTACGATGCTCCGGATCGGTCATCACGGTCTTGCCATTATCATAGATCATGTTTTTATCGGTGCGGACAAAAGCGATATACTTTTGCTGTTCATCGTCATAAAAGCATACATTGGTCGTATCTGTGTAGTGCGGCATGATCGGTTTATCGCTGTTGCGCCAGTGGATGCCGTCACTGCTGACAGCTCCGTAAATACCGGTGTAGGCCATGCGGATAAACTTTCCATTCATCCAGTGCGGCAATTTGAGCGAGCCGCCGTGGATCATCTTGTAACGGCTTTCCGCCGGAGCAGTCGGATCAATGAATACAGTTGCGCCGATGCGCCCGCCCCAGACGATATTGTTATGTTTGCTGCCGTCAACTTCATAGATCCCCAGATCGGGCTTGACCCAGTTTCTTCCGTCCGTACTGTAAGCATAACACAAATAGTAGCGTTCCGGGCAGAGGATGTCGGCCAGAAATTTAGCGTCGATATGCTCAAGATCCAAACTGGCCCGTTCACTTGCGCTCAACTCCCGGTGGGAACCTTGCGCCGCATCCGGCGAAACTATGGTGTAATAAAGTTTGATCACCCCATCATCATCCAGCAGCGTCATGCAAGGATCGCCGCACAATCCGCAGCGTTCCCATTCCCGGTCGGCTTTCAAGGCCGTAAAGCCCCGTCCCGGCTGAATCGTCCGCACCACACAGTTGGACTTTTCAGCCAGATGCAGATCATCAAAAAACATGTATTTTGACATCAAAAACAGCCTGCTTTTTTTCAATACACCGGCACCAGATATTTGCTGGCTCCTGCCAGCCAGCTGTACGAGGTATTGGTTGTTTTTTCTTCCATCATCTTTTTGCTCAAGGGCATAACATTGCCGCCCACCATTACAGCATTGGCAAATCCGCCATGGATAAACTGCATGTGCCCGGCCGAGTTCCACACGCCGACGCCGTTAATGCCAATAAGATACATCCCTGCTCCGCCCGTGGCCGTCGTATCGCCAAAGTCAGTAAAAGCCAATGCGCCGGAGGGATCAGTTACCTTACCGGCAGTTTTAGCAATGCTTTCCAGCCGGTAGTTGTAAGCGTAATTCAAATTGGTTTTGGTCGTACCTTCGCCGCCGTTGACATTGGTCGGGCAATCGGCTACTTGTGCTCCGGCAGCAGTGTTGTACCAGGAGATGCTGTCGCTGGGATTTTCGGCACAAAGATAACGGGGAAATGAACCGTGAACTCCGGACGACCAGAACGTACTTCCGCTGGGCGAGTTCTGCGGCATGAATGTATCCTGATTATCGCCCAGATACATCGCCAACGCCGTGCCGAACTGCTTGAGGTTGCCGGTACAGTTGGAGCTTCTGGCCCGCTCCCGGGCAGCTGACAACGCCGGCAGCAGCATGGCCGCCAGAATAGCAATGATGGCAATTACGACCAGAAGTTCGATCAGCGTAAAAAGCTGTGTTTTAACTCCGGCACAACGGGGACTTACAGTTTGATGGTGCTTCATTTTACCTCTCCTTTTGGTTTTTTGAGTAAATTTTTATTATGCCAAATCGAACGAAAAGACTCCGCCCGCAGTTTTTCCCCAACAGCTTTTGACTGTCAATTTGACCGCCAATGCTTCAATATCCAGATCTTTCAAGATGATCAGTCGCCGGTGGTTATCCTTAAATTCTGCAAGCTTATACCATTTGCCGTTTTCTCTAAGCTGGTAACTGAGAACAAACGATTTCAACAGCTGCGATGGCAATTTAAGCTCCGGCTGATCAAGTGTGCGCAAAGCCACAATATTTTTTTCCGGCCGGTTGAGGTCGCTGTCCAGCACCAGCCGGATGCGTTTGACCGGCTGCGGAGATTCAAAGCGGTATTCGGCGGTATCCCCGCTTTGGCAGCTCCAGCAATGCGTTTGAGTTTGATCTCCCCGATCAAAACCGTTGCGCAGCACTTCGCCATCCTGCCTGTTGGATACTTGCAAAGCTGCACGCATTGTCAGCTCAGGCACCTGACGCTGCACGCCGGGCAGGAAACAATCATTTTCCAGCAGCAGCTGCTGCAATTCTTTGATCCGTAACGTGCCAACCTCCCGGGGCGTAAGAGCGTTCCTGACCGCCAAAGCGGCCGCCGTACCGCACGCCTGCCCCAAAATGGCGCAAGTGGCCATGACCCGGGTGGAACTCAACGCCGTGTGGCTGACGCTTATATTGCGTCCGGCGCAGAAAAGATTCGGCACATTAACTGAATAGAGTGCCCGGTAAGGCAGAGCGTATGGAGCTTTGACTTCAATAAATTCCGTCGGCATCCCCGGATAGTAAAACCCGCCGGGGTGGTGATCATCGAGCGTCCAGCCGCCATAAGCGATCACGTCCGGAAAATTCCCGCCGGACTGCACATCCTGCTGAGTAACTATATAATCGCCCACATAGCGGCGGCTTTCGCGCTTGCCGGGCAGAAAACCGAGCCAATCCAGCTGCCAGTAGGCATTTTTTTCTTTTTCCGGAGCATAATTTTTCAAATAATCCCAAATCCCCAACGCCAGTTCCAGCAGTTCATGGCGGTGTTCTTCGGTATCGGCAATAGTATCACCCAGTCCGCCGGTTTCCATCCACCAGAAGTTTTCCAAACCCTCCAGCAGCAAACCCCGATAAGGCGGCAGCTCTTCCGGACTGCGGAATTTTTTGGCCCATACCGGCGGCGTAAAAGTGGTCTTTTTGCGCAGCTGCCGGGCCTGAAAAAGACAACTGCTGCCCATAGTGCAGCGATCACGCTCCGGCTGCGCCAGCGATTCACCAAATTCGCTTACGGCCTCCCGGCCGTGGCGATATTCCGCACCGCAGAGCGGAGCCAGCACGCTGTCGCCGGAACAATCCGCAAAGTATCCGGCTTCAACCGTAATAAACGTCTGCGTAGTGGTTTGATAGCCGCAGACCGAAGCAATACTTCCATCCGGCAAAACAGATGCACTCTGACAGGCGCAATTCAGCAATAAAGTAAGATTTTTTTCATACTCCAACGCTCCATAAAGTACGCTGTCCCACAAAGCGGGAACAGCACCGGGATTGCGGTAGAGATTTTCCAGCAGCAGTTCTTCGATGATGCCGCCTTCCCGCAAATTCTCGCCCCTTGCGCCGCACACCCACATGCGGATCTCGCTGGAAGCGTTACCGCCGGGCAGACTCCGGTCATGCATAAGCACAGTTTTGATCCCGCTGCGGGCGGCGGCCAATGCTGCACACATACCGGCCAGCCCGGCCCCGACCACACAAAACTCAGCGGTAAGTTTTTTTCTTTCGGCCATTATCAATCGACTCCTTGATTTTCAGAAGATCTTAAAAACATGGGAATTTTCACCCGGATCGGAGTTTCCCGCGGATGCTGCGCCACCCGGCGTACCAACGCCACGACCTCCCGGCACATCTGCCGTTTGGAAAACCCGATAGAAACATAATTTTTGCTGTAATGATCCTGATAATCCATAAACACCAGAATCCGCACATCCTGCCCGAATACCTGCTGCGGGTAAAGCTCATTGAACACAGTTTCGACCTGCTTGATCATAAAGTAATCACCTAAAAAGACCACACCCGGCCGTTCCGTCTCCGGCAGCTGCAGCGCCGGATCAAAAACCCGGCTCAGCGCCTGCAAATTTTCCAGCTCCACAACTTCCGGTTCCGGCAAATCATTCAGTTTACAATAATCAATATATCCCTGCAGCCGTTCCCGGTATGGCCGTTCTCCCAGATAGTGTTCCTGTTGGGATCGACCGCGGACGATGATCTGGCGCAGCGAACATTGGCTCATATACTCAGCGGCCAGACAGCCGCCCTGATAGTTGTCGGGAGTTACATAATTGGAATGTAAACTCTTTTCGCCAATGCTGAACAGCACCTTGGGAAATTTCAGTTCCGGCCACTGCAAGTCCATGGCATTGACCTGATCGGGCATATAAATAACGCCCCGGGTATATTCGCCGTCAGCGTTGGCTATGATCTCGCGGATATTGGCTGCGTTGCCAATACGCAGCTGCCAGTTCACCGCCTCCGCTTCCTCTTGCATCAAACAGATGATAGAAGTGTAAAATTTGACAAATTCCGTTCCCAGCACGCTATCCAGATGAAAGAGAAAATGCAGGACAAATTCCACCTGATCACCGCGCTCAAACAGCGGGTCAGCGACCGTTTGTTCAGTTAACATATCATCCTGCCACAAATCCGGCAAAGTCACAAAATATCCGCTGTTGGGACGCACTGAAAGCAAATTTTTCTGCTGCAGGATCTTCACCGCCCCGGCCACGCTGGCGGTGGAAACTTTATATTCAACTGCCAGCTGACGGATCGACGGTATCCGGCTTTCGGGCAGCCAGATACCGGAGCTGATCTTTTCCGCAAACAACCTCGCCAGCCGTTCCTGCAAATAATTTTTGGATAAAGACGTTTTTGACATAATAAAACTCTCTTGGTTTGCAAGTTATTATAATCAAATTAAAAATACGATGCAACGTTCAAACGGCAAAAATAATACAAAAATGCAGGATTTTTGCCCTCCGGATAATTGGACACCAGAAAAAGTGTATTATTTTTAATACAGAAACAATTTCAGAAGTTCGCTGCCGGGCCAATCAAAAAATTTCCGGCAGTCAGTCAAATAAATTTCTTGCGATATTCGCCCGGAGCACATCCAAAGTGCTTACGGAAGCTGTTGCCAAAATAAAAAGCTGATTTCCAACCGGTAAGTGCAGCGGCGTCTTTAACTATATAAGCTGGGTCCTGCAACAGTTCTGCAGCGTGTTCCAGGCGTATGCGGATAAGGTTCTGCCGGATGCCCAAATTGTTTTTGCGCCGCAAAAGTATATTGAGCCGCTGCGCAGAAATCCCCGCAAAGCGGGCAATATCCTGCACGCTCAAATCGCTGTGGAAGTAGTGATTTTGCATATAATCCAGCACCCGATCCGCCAAATCGCGCTGTTTTAGCGCAACTTCGGCATCCCACTGCAGTTTGGTCATGATCACGATCAGATTGCTGACCACCGCTTCCACCAGATGCGTGCGCATGGTATTGAATTCACTCCGCAGCGGCATCCGGCTCAAGTTATCCAGCAATTCCGGTAAAAAATTATATATATTTTTATCATCCGAAAGATCAAAAAACCATTCTTCCAGCTGCACATAATTATGCGTTACAGCAAAAACATGATCCGTCCGGGTAGCGCAGTGTACGGTCTGCGGAGCCTGAATGATCAACTCGCCGGGATCGCTGCAAAATTTTACTTCCCAATATTTATGTACATGATAATCAAAAGATTCTGTCGGCACCCGTCCATCCGGCACACTCTGAAAGCTCACCGGATGCGTCTGCACATCAAAATTTTTCAAATAATCAAGTACCCGGTTCAAACGGTCATTCATGGCGTGTTATCTCCTCGTTCATAAAATATATTACCGGAAGCTGATTTTTGCAAATCCCGACAGCGGCTATTTCGTTTTTTATATATCCGTGATCGTTTTTTACATACAAAATCAATTGAGTTTTCCGGTAATAGTAGATATATTAGTTGGCAAACCAACTATCAGGAGTATATTGTTATGAACGATCAGGAACTTTACCGCTACGCCAAAACCATCATCCCCGGAGGAACCGGCCTCTTGAGCAAACGCCCGGAAATGTTCGCTCCGGAAGTTTTTCCGGCATATTTCAAAAAAGCCCGGGGCTGCCGTCTGACCACGATCGACAATCGGGAATTGATCGATTTCAGCACTTGCGGCATCGGCGCATGTCTGCTGGGATTCAACGATGAAGATGTCAGCTCGGCAGTGATCAAAACCGTAACTGACGGCAGTTTTTCCACTCTTAACCCGCCGGAAGAAGTCGAATTGGCCGAACGTTTATGCGCAATACATCCGTGGGCATCGTGGGCCCGTTTTGCCCGTACCGGCGGCGAAATTTGCGCCGTGGCCATCCGGATAGCCCGGGCCTGCACCCGGCGCAGCAAAGTTCTGATCATCGGTTATCACGGCTGGCACGACTGGTATCTGGCAGCCAACTTAGGCAATCCTGACGCATTGGGCGGACTGTGGCTGCAAGGTCTTTCTCCGCACGGAGTTCCATCGGAGTTATCCGGCACAGCCATACCCTGTATGCACGGCGATTGCGAACAGCTTGCTGACTTATTCAAACAGCATGGCAGCGAACTGGCAGCGGTCATTTTGGAACCTTGCCGCCATGAAGAAGTTGCGCCGGAATTTCTGCAGCTTTTGCGCAGCAGCTGCACTAAATACGGTGCTCTGCTGGTTTGTGACGAAATAACCATCGGCTGGCGTTACTGTTTTGGCGGATCGCATCTGAATTTAGCTCTGGAACCGGATCTGGCGATCTACTCCAAAGCTCTGGGCAATGGGCATCCGATCGCAGCAGTGCTGGGCAGAAAAGAGTTTTTTGACGGCGCAGCCAGTGCCTTTTTGAGCAGCACCTACTGGACGGAGCGCACCGGCCCGGTTGCCGCATTGGTCACGCTCCAAAAAATGCAGCAGACCAACACCGCAAGCTATGTAAACAACATCGGCAAACAAGTAATGGAGTTGTGGAAAACGACGGCAGAAAAATCCGCATTACCCATCAAACTGACCAGCGAATTCGGCTGTCTGGCGACTTTTGCTTTTGACAGTTGCCACGCCAATATCATGCGGACGCTTTTTACCATAAAAATGCTGGAACGCAATTTTATAGCCGGAACCGCTTTTTACCCGACCATGGCCCACAGCAGCAAAGAATTAATGCTCTACGGAGCCGCCCTCCGGGAAGTTTTTGCCGAACTGGCGGCCTTGCACGCCGCTGGCAGTGATGCCATAAAAAACGCCCTGCATACCCCGGAAGCCCATTGCACTTTTGCCCGGCTGGTCAAATAAAAATCAACCGGGGCTGCCGCAAAAATCATCTGTTTGCAGCAGCCCCGGCGAAAGGTGAACTTGCTCTTTTTAAGCGTTACTTAATCCGCACCATGGCATAAACTTTAAGCAGCTCCTTGCTCAAAGTTATTTCCACGCCTCCGGCAACCTTACGCAGCGGAAGTTTTTTCCAGCCTTCAAAGTCCGGGCTGGCAGCTTCGGCCACGGTCAGCGAATCATCCGGCAGCGTAAAGACGATATCTTTTCCGATCATCGGGAACGCATTTTCCGGCATATTGACCGTCACCACATCATCTTTTTTAAGATTCACTCCGGTAGCGTTCAAAAAGTGGGCATAATAGCAATCATCCTGCTTATAAAGGGTACTCAACACCTTACCCGGAGCCTGACACTGCCAGGTGCCGGCCTGAGCATTCTTGAGGATACTTTCCCACAAATACCGGCAGGCTGCAGCAGTATTTTCGTCCAACTCAAAATTCAGCTTGCGGCCTACCATCATCTCTTCCTGTACCAGCACCGAACCGATGGCCAGCGGCATAAACATGACCTGCCCCTTCCCCAGTGGAGCGTTGAAAATCGCCGGAATACGGGTCTTACCCCAAACCATAGTTACCGGAGCAGCAGGCATTTTCATATTGCGCGGATCCGGCAGCCAGGCCGGAATGATCTTAGCTGGTGTCACCGTCGTACCGTTATCCAGATCCAGTCGGCTGACCTTGCTCTGACGGCTGGCGGGTTTGAATTTGAACAGATCTTCAAACGGCCACTTATCACGCATTTGACCATATTCATTGGCCACAGCCGCAATGGGGCCCAGCACCACATGCCCGCCCTGCTCTGCAAATTTGCGGATGATTGCTATCTGGTTATCCGACAGCGGAGCCGAGGCCCCCACCCACAACACCTTGTATTTTTTGAGCTGCTCCAGCGAAAGCACAGTATCGCAAATAATATCATAATTGACATGCATTTCGCCCAAAGTCTGCGCCATACCGAAGAGTTCAACTTTATAATTCATGCGCACGCCATTATCGCGCCCCTGACTGGAAAAAAGCAGCGCCACATCAGCACAGCTGACCGCCTTGCCAATATCCATATTGCGGTCGGAAAACTTGTAATAATCGGACTTTCCGGGCGGACATGCCATCGGCGGCTCAGCCCAGTAAACCTGCGCATTCATATTCATCAAGCCCCAGCCAAAGTAAGCAACGTCCCAGCCGCCGGGCGCATAGATCTGCCCATAGACCGGCATACCAAACGCATTGCGCAGCATATTTTTAGCCTTGCGGTAAGAAAAGAGCGGCCGGGCACACGCCCAGACATTTCTCGGCATGATCTCAGTACCCAGAAAATCCACTGCCCTACCGACCTGCAGCAAATCAAACCCCAGACTGTTGGAAGCATAATTGCTGCTCAAACCATAATGCGTGGAGTAACAGAAAAATCCAAACTCCGGATAATCTTTATCCAAAAAGCTGCGCAATTCCACCCACCAGTCGCCGACCCGTTTGCGCCGCCACGCCTGATGAGTTTTAGCCAATGCAGTAGCCGCTTGCGATCCTTTGGCAGTGATTTGATCGGGGGCCATTTCATTGAGCGGCCATTCCTGCGCCGTATCGGCAGTAAAATCTTCCCGGCAATCGCCGCAGCCACAGAAATTGCCGCCCGGGAAGCATACTTCATCGATCATGATCCCGTCAATGGCGGTATCCTGGATATATTTTTTCAAATACTTGCGGTACGCCAAATTGCGTTCGTGGTTATTGACGCAGAAGTCGGTCGTCGGCAGCAGTGTATCCAATTCACGGGCCAGCCAGAACGGTTTTTCGGCAGCGACCCGGAAACCGGAATCCATATTCCACAGCAGGATATAGTCGATGTGGTCATAAAACTTCATGCCCCGCTCATGGGCGGCGGCGGCCATACGTTTGACCTGCCTGCGAACCCGCTGCAGGTGCGCAGGATAAGTGTGCCGCGAAAGCAATCCACTGACTATGATCAGATTGAAATTTTCTTTTTTCAGCTCATCCATGCGCCGTTCGACCGCACCGGGCTGGATAAATTCCTGGAAAGTACCATTGTTCTGCGTTCCGACTTGCGAAACTCTTGCCGTATAGCGCCAGCGCATATTTTCCTGCGCCTTGGCCGAGGGCTGTTTGACCGTATAAACCAGCGATTTGACCGGAGCCGGAGCTTTATCCGGATCCGGCATAACCACATCAGTACGGCCGGTAGCAAAAGCCGGCTCCTTGGCATAGTGGCTGTTGTTGTACATAACTCCGGGTTCAAATCCATCGGTCACCCAGAACCCACGGCTGAAGCTGTAGTCCTCGTAAAAATTACTCAACAGCTGAAAACCCAGCGTAGATATGCGCCAGTTGCCGGTAAATTCAATATCCGCAACGCCCTTATCGAGCTTGAAAACCCTGGTCAGCGAAGCAGCTTCACCAGCTTTTACGGTAATATCTTTAGCAAGATCCACGCCATTGACCTTGATGGAAAATTTATTTTTCTGCCGGTCAAAATTACCGATCCCGGCTGTTACAAAGTAATACCCGGGCTGCAGATCCTTAACTTTGAGCAAAGCCTTTCCGGAACCGGCTACCGCCGAATAAAATGCTCCGGGATGCTTGCCGGCAACGATCTTGCCATTGCCCGGATCGGCCCAGCCATCGAGCTTGCCGGCAGCGCGCAAATCAAGCTTGCTGTATTTGCGACCGACCTTTTCCGCACCAAAGCTGTAAAGCTTCTGAGCTGGCAGCGCATCATAATAAGAATATTTTTTCCGGGGGTGATAAGTATTGTATTCTTTGCTGGAACCGGCTGTGATCACCACTTTTCCGGCAATGCCGCCGCCCCAGGCGGGAACCTTGCGGATAGCCGCCAGACTCAGAACCTCCGGATCTTCCTTCATGCGGGCGACCTGCCACATGCCAATGCAAGTATTGCCGGTAGCACCTGCATAATTGCACACGCCTTGCGGCGAAAAATCCAACAGCACATCGCCTTCCGGCAATTTGATCGTCAACATTCTGGCCCGGTCGGCAGTCAGGTTGCCTTTCAGATCCGCAGCGATCACCCCTTTTTGCCAAACCGGACGCATATTGCGGCCATGAACAGCTTCAAACCGGCAGCCGGCCAGCGGCTTGAACGGCATTTTCAAGATATATTCCACAACTTTGCCCTCGGCAGGCGAATAAGCCAGATAATCGAACTGCATATTCAATTCCAGACGCTTGCCGTCGGCACTGATCACACCTTCCTGCCGATAGCGCCGCTGCGGGTCTTTGCTCCAGATATTGAAAGCCGTGGAGCCATCCGCCAGCTGCTTTTTTTCCACCGTCAGCTCGCCGGGCTTAAAAACATTTTTGCCATCGATCGTAAAGAGACTTTCCGAAATAAGTTCCCGGTCTCTGAACGTGATCGCAAACGATCCATTTTTTTCCTGCAGCGTAAAATCTCCAGCCCCTGCTCCGGCCATTGCCAGCATCAGCAAAGCCAGAATCAATCCGTAAAGTTTACTTTTCACAACACCCTGTTCCTTTATCAGTTGCGGCCTTTCAGCCATTTACATAACTTTGGTTAATATAACATTTATACATCAAAAGTCAAACATTCCTCCAGCCGGAATGGCAACTTTAACAATTTTTTGAAAAAATTCTGCGGATTGCAAAATGAATATCCGGTGCTATATTATAGTATTATGGAAACTCAAGCAAAACAACTTATCATATCAGCCATCCAACGGCGGCAAGATGCGTTGAACAGCGATCCGGCGCATCATCAATCCTTGCGGCTCTGCAACGGCTTTACCGAAGGCGTTCCGGATCTGGCGATCGATCTGCTGGGCCGTACCGCTGTGATCCATGATTACAGCAATGATTGGGCAAATCGCAATGATTTGGCCGAATTACTCTCCGGCGAACTGGATTTTTTGCAGGCAGTACTGCTCAAACGCCGCAATGGACGAACTGCCGAAGAGCGCAACGGTATTTTGCTGAGCGGCAGCAAAACCGATGATTTTATCGAAGAACATCACGTCCGCTACGCCATTGACCTGACCATGAACCACGATAACAGCTTTTACAGCGACACCCGCTTGCTGCGTAAATATTTGCTGGAAAACATGCAAGGCAAACATGTACTGAACACCTTTGCCTACACCGGCAGTCTGGGCGTGGCAGCTGCCGCCGGAGGCGCAGCTATGGTATTGCAAACAGATCTTTCGGAAAAATTTTTAAAAACCGCCTACCGCAGTGCCTCGCTGAACGGTTTGACCTTTACCCGCAAAAACTTCCGTTACGGAGATTTTTTTCCGACCGTGGGAGCGCTGCGTAAAGCGCAAAGTAAATTTGATTGTGTGATCGTGGATCCGCCCTTTTTCTCCCGTACCGCCAAAGGGGTGATCGATCTGGCCAACAATCCGCTGAACGTGATCAACAAACTGCGTCCGCTGGCAGCCGACAACGGCATAATGATCGTAGTCAACAATGCGTTATATTTATCCGGAAAAGATTTTCTGCGGCACATAGAAAGTATTTGCGATGGCATATACCTGCGTTTAGAAGAGCTTATATCCATACCGGAAGACTTTTGTTACACAGCTCCGTCAAATTCATCAGCAAGTTATTACCCGGCGGATCCGGCACCATTCAATCATCCCACCAAGATAGTAACTCTGCGGATACGCTGCAAAAACAGCTGACCCGGCAAAAAACTCATACTCCAGACAAAAAATGGGCTGTTGCAAAACTGTTTTGTGGGGAAAAAACCTTTTTGAAAAAAGGTTCTTTTCCCCACACCCCATTTTCCAAAAACTTTCGCCGGAATTACTTTTATTACAAGTAATAAAAGTAATTCCAACTTATTTTATATAAGAAAGATACCGTATTTTATATATTATAAAATTTACTGCTGTTATATGAATTCAAGCTTACTGTTTTTTTTCGACAGCAACTAAAAATTCATGCAAAAAACAGGGGCATTACAACCTTTTGCGAGGTTTTGCAACAGACCCATTGCTTGATCCAAACGATTTATTTTTGCCAATCCTTGTAACGGAATGGAATGGTTGCCCGCGGGGCAAGCCGGGTCGCCGGAGACATGAAATCAAACAGCTCCTGCAGAGAAACGGTCGCCAGACAGGTATTAGTGTCGCCCGCTCCGTAGTAGATCCGCAGCGTATCGCCATCGGGTTCAATCACCGCGCCGCAAGGGAAAACTGTATCCTGCACCCAGAAATTTTTGTCTTTTCCGGTTTCATAAGGCATTTCAGCTGTCAGCAGCGGTTCTTTGGTAATAGCGATCAATCTGGTGGGATCGTTCAGGTCAAAGAGGGCAGCTCCGGACATATAACGCTTGGTCCAGCCCCGGTTGTCAGATTCTTCCGGAGCAGCCGGAACACCGTCAACCGCATGGAAAATCAGCAGCCAGCCGCGATCGGTTTTTACCGGCGGCGCCCCGGCTCCGATCTTTACGCTGGCAAACGGCACATCTTCGCAGCCCAGCATAAGTTCCTGCCGGCCCCAATATTGCATATCCGGCGAAAATGCGTACCAGATATGGAAAGGATCCCCCCACTGGTTGGACGGGCGTTCCAAACGCATGTACATGCCGTTGATTTTTTCCGGAAACAAAACCATGTTGCGCTGCTGGGGTATGCCCAGCCAGACCACATCAAAATCCGTACCTTTGCCGCGCCATCTGGCAATACCGGGACGTTCGGAGTGTTGATTTTCAAAACAGAAAGTCAGATACAATTCGTCTTCCAGCACCGTCAAACGGCCGTCGCAAACCCACGGCAAAAGTTCATCGCCGTAATGCACCCGGACAAATTCCGGTTCGATGTCAAAGTGGATACCATCATCGCTCCAGCCCAAACCGGTATTGATCGAAGCAAAATTGCTTTCGCCCGGCTCGGGCGCCGGGTCGGCAGAGTCCACCCGGGGAGCAATGCAGTATTTGCCGTTAAAAAAAGTTACTCCGGCATTGTAGACCAGATCGGCTTGATAAGGTACGTCAGCGGCGGTCAATATCGGATTACCGGCATAGCGGTGCAGAATTTTGCTGCTGTGGTGAATACCGGTCATTTTATTGCGGCGGAATGGATTTTTCATAATATTGTTCAGCTTCCATATTGTTGATTTATTTTATTTCGATCACCGGTTCAGGCAGCAAAAAATCGCCCTTGCCGGGAATATTGCCGGATATATGGTACTTGCCGGGCGGAAAGCCGGAAAGTGTCCAAGTTACATTATGCATCTTGCCCGGCACCAGGGGCGGCAGAGTGAATGTTTTTTCAAAAAACTTGCCATCTTCTGAGGATAATTTCAGTTGGATCGTGTTTTCCTGCGTTGGACTGGCTGCCATCATCACTACCCCCAACCGCCACGGCAACGAGCGTTTGGTTACATAAGCATACATGGCAATATCGCCGCAAATTTCCTGAATATTTTTCAATCCCGGATAAACCGCAGCGGCAAAGGCGTATTTGCGCACTTCGTCAGGATCCATTTTTTGCGGCGGCAGCATAAAAGCCATCCACCAATACCACTTTTTGTTGTAGCCGCCGCTGAGGGTGTAAAATTTACTGTCCTGTTTCATGGAATCCGGATCGACGATCAAGGCAAAAGTCAGATCCTGCGGCGGGATGATCACGGCCATAAAGTTATCTGACGGCACAACTGTGCGCTGTTTCCAGCGGTTCAGCTGATCGTATCGGCTGCCGGGGCGGGCGGTTCGCACCAGCGGAATGAACAAATTGCTCCGGGAGGGCAGCGGGTCGCCGCCGTTAAGAAAAAAGTCCCACCGGGGGGTGATCTCGCTATTGGGTTTGCCATGCCACTGGAGCTGCGATTCGGTTTTGATGATCGTTGAACCGGCAGGCAGGGTGATTTTTCTGGTCATCGTTATGGGCATACCGCCATAGTTTTTTACCGAAAAAATCACTGTCTGGGTATCGGGTTGTTCCACGTTCATTTTTTGATCCATCGACCGCAGATCCCGCTGCAGAAAAGTATCGGCACTGCCGAACGCATTACCCTTGACTGTTTTTAACAATGAACCGTAATTGGTACACAAACTGTGCCGGGGATAAAGGATATTGTAATTATTTTTTTTGACCGTGATCTGATCGATCCGGCCCATACTTTCGGGCAGCAGCGAAACGGTCAAAAACTCATTCTCCAATACCAGTTTCTGATATTTCACTTCCTGAGTTTCCGGCTCCCCGGCCCATGCGCCGAACGCCACGGCCAATGCGGCAGTTACCACAAATCGCTTAAAATTTTTCATAATCAGTTACCTCCATTATTTTCAAAACATCGCTCTAACGGCAAGCGATCTTGGGCCAGATCAAAGTACTTGAGCATATCCGGGTGCAAACAGTCCCACGCCCGGGGCTGAAAGGGAAAGATGTATTCAAATTTTTGATCCAATATATAGCTGAACTTGCGTACCAGCAAATCGGCAGCGGCCGCATCCGGTGCATTTATCTGCCAAACGTTTTCATTCAGCGACACTTGCGGAGTGCTGGCACTGCGTTTAACTGTTATAACGATTTGCGGTTTTCCAACAGTACCTTTACCCCGGACAATGGCAATATCGGAACTTTCAAGCACCTTGTGTTTGACCAGAAAATCAAACACTTTTTTCAGACGCTCCGCCTGCCGGAGTTCAGAAGCGTTGGCATCTTGCGGCAAAACGATTTCCAACGCAGCGTTCCTGTTGTCAGCGGCAAAAGGAAATTGCATCAAATCAGCTTTGCTGAAAGTAAAATACTTTGAGCGGTATTTCAATTCAACTTTTCCATCTGCGGGGATCGTCAGATTCCTGCCGCTGATTTTCTGGCCGTTGACGGTAATTTCAGCCAGCTCAAAGTCAGCGATCCGGCGGGGAGTCAGTTGGGTGGTGAACTTACGATCATTCTTGAATTGCAGCTGATAAGTAATTGCGTTGAGATCCTTTTGCACAACGGCATCCACTTCCAGACCTTTTTCCGGAACGCTGCTCAAACCGCAGATACTTTCGTACAGCACCGGCAGCCGGGAAAGCAGCTGAACTTCCAGTTCAGTTGTCCGGCCTTTGATCCGGTTGACTGCAGCGGCACAGTCACGCATCTTGCGGATAAAGATGTAATTTTCTTTGCCCAGAATATCATTGCCGATCACCGCATGAGCAGTTGCGTTTTCGGCGTAGGGATTGCCCATAAAAATAACCGTGTCAGCCCCGGTACCGTAGCGGGCGGAATAAAAAAGTTTATCGCTGTCCACACTTACCGGCACCTGTGCCTGCCAGCCGAGTTTGCGCACTTCCAGCAACTCCGGCATGATGTACTGCTCCAGCGAGCAGCCGTTGGCCGTATTGTAAGTGCCGGTCAAACCGTATTGGAAGTAGTTGAAGATCAAATGTACAGAAAGTTTCTGCAGTTCCGCAGTAAATTCTTCTTTGCTCATGTTCCGCCAATCCGGCAGATAATCAAACAAAAAGCGGTTAAAGCCGTAACCTCTGGTCTGCATAGGGATCTGCCCGGCATTGTAGCGCACCAGCGGCATTACACTGCGGAATGAATCTTCAAATATGCCGTATTCCAGCATACAGCTGTCGCCCCGGCCAGTGATGCCGTTGAGCCAGACAAAGGTTCCGGGGAGCTCTTCATGCACAAAATCAGTTAATTTGATGATGGCCACCGATTGATCGATAAATACGCCTTCAGCGTCCCACGCCCGCCCGGGCATATCGGGATCTTGAGCAGCCGGTCCCCGGTAGTATGCGCCCGGAGTCACACAGTCAAATGCAAAGCCGGGCATTCCGAGTTCGGCATGGACTTTTTTCATATCCGAGCGGAATTTTTTACCGAAACTTGTACCGTAAGAAAATACCCGCACATGCTGATCCCACGGCGTACACCACGGACTCAAATATTTTTTCACCTTATCGGTATCATCAACGATCGAATCAGAGTAACGCTGCACCGCCAGCTGATCTTCGCACCAGACCCCGGCGGCACTGTTGTAAAACGCATAGCCGAAATCTTTGGCGTATTTGTTCCAGACTTCCCGGCGCTGGGCATGGAATTTTTCCCAACTGAGATTCCGGTAGTCAAAAGTTTTTCCGGCAATGCGGGTATTGTACCACCATTTGAATGGCCGCAGCGGTTTGTAATCCCACAAATCAGCTTCGCCGTAAATATCCCCTGCCCGCTTGAACGGCACAAAAGCCCAGGTCAATGTGGCGTGATAACGGCGTTCCGCTTCGTAATCTGGTATATCCAAGTAGCTGACCAGATACTGTTCGGTACCCCAGATGTAAGGATTATCCCAGCCGACGACCGGGCCAAAAAGCTCCGGGAACGCATCAAATATCCGCTGGATCATCGCCTGTTCTCTGCCATACCGGGTTGCCGTCAACCCCATGATCAGCTTGAAATCGACTTTTTTACCGGCGCCGATGGCGTGCCGTTGATCAAAGGTAAAGCGATAAGCGTTCCCGGCTGCTTCCAAATGCGCTGCGTGATAACTTACCAGTTCCTGCGGTACTTGTCCGGCAAAAAGTGTGTACTCAGGACCGATCACCCCCGCCGCCGGAAAAACCTGCGTGATCCCGGCCAGCTTTTTTTCCGGGCGACCTTTTAAGCCGATGCGGTGCAGCGGCAGCTTTTTGACCGGGAGCGTTTCGTAGCCGTTGAAAAAGAAATCCTGTCCGCTTGTGGGGAAAGTAAAAACAAGTTCCGGCTGCAAAAACAGCTCCTGCTTTCCGGTATTGATCAAAGAATTATTGAAAATCAACAACTTGCCCCGTACTTCCGGCCGAACGATCAACTGACAGTCATCCGCCGCAAAAACCAGTTCTTTACCCTGACTGAGCAAACGCAATGGAGTGTATTTTTTGCTTTTGCCGTTATAAATCCGGATTTTTCCGGGGATGGAAAGCGGATTTTTTTCGGCGATTTGCAGCTTGAATGATCCGTCTTTACCCGGACTGTGCCACAAAAATTCCGGCAATTGGGCAAAAACCGGAATTGCCGCCAATAAAAATATGGTCAATAATTTTTTCATTGATTTTTCTCTTGTTTAACGCAGATCAAATTTGCTGCCGTCAGGCAGGGTTCCGCTCAGGGGAAGAGCATTTGCTATTGTAATTTGGTGGATTTTTCCCGGGAACAATTCCGGAATGGCTATTTCGTATTGCTGTTTTCCGGCACTGATGCGCATCTTGCCGGGCGCAGTTTGTCTGGCTGCGCTGAGCTGCAGCGTGATCTGGCGGCCATTGGGCCTGGCATCTATTGCAGTAACTCCGGCAATATCTTTAACTCCGCTCAAGCCCAAAAACACCGCAAAAATACAGCTGCTGCGGGCACTTTGTTCAGGAGCAATGCTGCGCCCGTTAAAAATTATTTCCATAGAGCGGTATTTTACCTGATTATCCTCTCCGAACCAGCTGTAAAACCCGCCATCCGGAAAAAACTCTTCCGGCGGAGCAATGATCGCCAATACCGCTTTATCCTCCGGATAAACCGTCGCAATCCAGTTGCGTCCGGGCGCAAAGAGGCCGGTTTCAGTCGATACGATCTTGTCCTGCTTGAGAATATTTACATTACCCAAGAGATGTTTTTTGACCTGACCGACCGCCGGAAGCTGCAAGATGCTGTTTGCGGCGTTATCGGGCGTTAAAGCATACCACAAGGCCATATAAAACGGCTTTTGTCCACGGTTGAAAACCTCGACTTCATAGCGCCACATGGTGCTGTCCGGCAGCAGCACTGAATTGCGCTGCACATCAATCGGCAAACCACCGTACCACTTGTTCTTAAAGACGATACTGTTTTTATCCGGACGTATCAGCTGGCTTTTGCCGTCACGCTGAGCAACGTAATTTTTCCAGAAATTTTCGCCACAGCCAAAGGAGTTGTTGCGGTAAAATTCATAGAGCGGATCCACGCTGACTTTGGTAAGAATACGTTCCAGCAAAAGTTTCCGGCCGGAATGATTCAGTTTGATCTGATTCAAACGCCCCAGCGAATCCGGCATAAACTCCAGCTCCAGAAAGCGATTTTTCAAAACCGCTTTGCGGTAACCGGCCGGTTGTTCGGTAACTGCGGCACCGGCAAGCAGCACCGCAGTCGTCATTGACACTGCTGCAAGGAATTTTTTCATAACATCTATTCAGCTTAAAGCGCACAGGATCCGGATTCGTTGCCGCCGCTGCCATGACAGGGGCGCATATCCCAGACACCGGGTTCAGCTTTATCGTCGTATTCAGCAGCAATGGTGCATGGATTGCGGATCTGGGTGGCATTTACCCATTGGGCGTGACCATCGAGCATGACCGCATTGGCGCCTTCGCTGTGACGGCGTTCAATACCGGGCATGGTGCCGACTCCCGCCAAACCGGGGATCGCCGGATAAACATACCACAAATGCGCCAGGTCGGCAAAGCCGAAAGATGAAGCTGAAATCCCCGCTTCGACCCGGTTTTTGGCCGGCATGGAGTCGATGATACAGGTCATGCGGCTGGGATCGGCAAATTTACTGCCCCGGCTGGCGGCCATGCTGATGGTATTCGGATACCACCCCCAGATATTTACCAACACCCCATAATTGAGGTTGGCCGAGTCAAAGCTCCAGTTCGCTGAAGAGGGGCAGCGGGTCACGTTTTTATCGATCAACTGATCGCCTTCAAACTGTTCAAACCATCTGGTGTTGTTTGGTGCATAAAACGAATAGTATTCCCGGTAGAATCCGCCCGGACAGTAATCGTGATTGTTTTGCTGATAAACCGACCACGCCAGACCGAACTGTTTGAGGTTGGACAGGCACGATACCGATTTGGCCCGCTCCCGGGCCGCCGAAAGAGCCGGCAGCAGCATGGCAGCCAGAATGGCGATAATGGCGATGACGACCAGAAGTTCAATGAGGGTAAAACTCATGGACTTTCCACGGACTTGTTGTTGCGAACTTGCTTTCATTTTATACTCTCCTTTTTAAGGTTTGTTAAGTTGCCAAAAATTATTTATAACGGTTCCAAACACACATATTGCCCGGGGTGCGATTGCCCCACAATGCATAAGGTACAGCGCAGAACGTGGTTGCTTCGTACTGCGCCTGGGCGCTGAAATACAACTCGTCTGACGGCAGGATCTCCCGGCAGGCCTTTCCGCAGATCGCCACGGTTCCCGCCGGCAGTCCGGGGGCAGGTTTCAGTTCAAACTTTTGATCTTTAACTATCAAAAGTTCCCGCACCGGACAGCTTTGATCGATTTCTTCCAGTGCATAGACCAGCGGACCGCGCTTCAGGGCGACCCGCCCCAGATTGCTGGTGACCTGCTGGTTGGCAAAAAGCACTTCCACGGGCATATCCAACTCGATATCAATCACATCTCCAGCTTGCCAACTGCGGCGGATCACCGGATCGCAAGCCTGACCATTGAGTTTGACACTGCTGTTTTTGCACCATTGCGGGATCCGCAAATGCAGCGTAAAATCGCCGGAGCTTTGCAGGATAATGCTTATATTGCCATCGTAGGGATAATTGCCGGAGATTTCCAGCTTGACCGGCAGCTCGCCCACTTGCAGTTCCGCCTGATTGGCTGCAAACATATTTACATACAAATGTCCCGGTGCTGTGGAGTAGATAAAACTGCCCAACTGCGGCAGAAATCGTGAAAAACTCGTCGGACAACACGGACAGCTGAACCACGGCTGGCGTTCAGCGGCGCCAAAGTTGTAAAAGCTGCTGTTGGAATCAACTTCCAGATAATTGGAGTAGAAAAATGTATTGCCTGCCAAACTGATCCCGGAGAGCACTCCATTGTAAACGGCAGTTTCCAACACCTCCAGATATTCGGCTTTGCCGGTCAGATTAAAGAGCCGCAGCGCCAGCTGCACCAACCCCATGGCAGCGCAGCTTTCGGCATACATCAAAGAGCTGTTGGTCAAATCGTAATCCCGGGTAAACGCTTCGTAATAAAAAGTCGAACCGATACCGCCGGTAATGTACATGCGTTTGCTGCAGATGCTGCGGAAAAGTTTTTCGCACTGCTGCCGCAATTCCGTATCGCCGTTTTCGCAAGCTGTTTCGGCCATACCGGTGTAAAGGTAGACCGCCCGCACTGCGTGACCGTGCGCATCAACTTGCTCCCGAACCGGTTTATCGGCCTGCCGGATCACTTTCAAACCTTCAAAGTTCCATTCATCGCTGGGGAAAACGCAAGGTTCAGTACCCCGGTCATCGATAAAATAGCTGGCCAAACGCAAATAACGTTCATTGCCGGTTGCCCGGTAAAGTTTCACCAATGCCAATTCGATTTCTTCATGCCCGGGCCAGCCGCGGCGTTTGCCTGCTTCCAGTCCAAAAACACTGTCTATATAATCAGCGTATCGGCAGACCGCCGCCAGTAATTTTTCGCCGCCCGGCAGCTCTTTACCGGCCACCGCAGCTTCGATCAAATGTCCGGCACAATACAGTTCATGCAGATTATTGAGGTGCTTCCAGCGGTCTTCCGGGGCGGCGCCCGATATATAGGAATTTAAATAGCCGTCCGGCTGCTGGCAGGCTGCTATCTTATCGACCCAGCTTTGAAAAGTCTGCAGCAATTCTGCATCCGGCCGGATCTTCAGCGCATAGGCGATACCTTCAAGGATCTTTGCGGTATCTGAATCATAAAAATATTCCCGCTTGACCGATTGGTTTTTAAGATCCAAAGCATCTATTCGGCCGCTTTCGCAAGCCTTTTTTATCGCCGCGGGGATCGTGGAAGTCAAACATTTTTCCACCCGCACCGACAGAACCTGATCGGTGAGTTTGACTGCTCCCGGTTCAGGCGTGTTAAAACAATCAAGTTTCATAGTTTGCATTATCAAGGTTGAATTAAAATTATTGATCGTCCTGCCAGGACGACCGGAATCATTTTCAGCTATCCTGCACTCTATAAAAATATACATCAGAATAAGAGAGTCAACAAGATACACGAATACGCAAAAAAGATGGCAATTCCGACATGAGGTGTTATTTTGCCACTTTTTTTCTTGCAAAGTTACAAAATATACTTATATTCTCAATAACTTGAAACAGGATTGGATTTATGGCAGAAAATAAATACAAAGCATTACAGGCCGGCAGATTTTATTCTCGCGGCAAAGGGCGTCACAGTATCCGCTGTTTGTCGGAGTGGGAACTGATATTTGTAGTTTCCGGCACTCTGGATATGTTTGCCGGCAATCAGAAGTTTCATCTGGCGCCCGGCGACCGGCTGCTGCTGGAAGCGGGCGTTGAACATGGCGGTTTGAGTGATTACCAGATTGGGTTATCGTTTTTCTGGCTGCATTTTCAGCCGCAAAACCGGTCAGCGGTCAATTTCATAAAATCGCTTCCCCGGCAGGGCGTGGTAGGTGACCGGCTGCGCTTTACGGAATATCTGCAGTTGTATCTTTCGATCCAAAGCAGTTCGCCCGGCGATCAAACGGCCAAAGATATCGTCTGGCAGCTGATTTTGCATGAAATGACCAAAACCGGTCAGGTAGCTTACGAACTCAATCAACCAGCCAATCTGCTGCAGCCGGCCCGGCTGGTACGGGAAGCAGCGGATCATTCAGCTGAAATACTACACCAAACTTACAACCTCAGCAATTGCGGCGGAACTTTATTGCAACGCCGACTATCTGGGCAGGCTTTACCGGACAGCTTTCAACACGACCATTACCGACGATATCCACGCCATGCGTATGCGTTTGACGGTAAAATTACTGCTGACAACGCAGCTGTCGATCAAAGAGATCGCCAATCGGGCCGGTTTTGAGGATCTGGCACATTTCCGCAAGATATTTTTCCGCAACTACGCTATGACGCCCAAACAGTACCGCAGCCTTTACGCCGCCGGTTACGCCAATTCTGAATAAACCAGATGGTTCGCCGTAAACATAAAAAAAAGCCGCTCCGTTGACTGCAGAGCGGCTTTTTTATAAGGTTGCTTTACTTGCGGATAATGGCCGCAGCACAGTTGCCGGGGATTCTTATTTCAGCATAATTTTTGCCGTCGATAACAACTTTTTTGCCCGGATAACTATCGGTCAGTTTGCCGTTGGTATCAAACACTTTTATGTCAAACTCAGAAGCATCCCCCCAGCCGAAAAGACCGCTTACTTTGGTAATGATGCGTTCCTTGCCGATCAGATAACCTTTGTGCAGTTCGATCGGCGTAAAAGGATACATGTATTTGGTCAGTGTCGGATGCCGCGGAAAGACCCGCACCGTCTGATACACACAGTACAAGCCGCCAAAATCCAGCGCCCGCAGCATAACTTTCCACGAATCAGCGAATTTACGCTCTGTCAGGTGGTCGCCCAGCGCAACCGGAGCCGCCAGATGACCTTGCAGCACGTTGGATATATGACCGGTTTCAAACATAGTCTGGATCTTTTGCTGCCGCATGGTATGACTCAGCGGCGCACCGTTGATGATCAACACTTTGTTGCGGTCACGCAGTTTGCGCACCATCTTGAGCCGCCACGGCAGCGAAAGCAAAGTCACAGAATTTTTCAAACGCAATATCTTACCGGTGTTCCGGTTGATATCAGCTGAAACATTATCCCAGCGTTTGGAACTGTAGTCGTAGACGACATTGCTGCGGTTGAATTCATCCCAGAAAATACCGTCGGCATTCAAATCACTGATGATCAGCTCGATCCAGCGTTCACCAACTTCCGCCCAGCCGCCCTCGTTGGGCAGTATATGGTGGAGCCGGCGACCGGTGTTGCTGGTGCCGTAGACCGGATGCGTTCCATCGGCCAACACAGTGCGGTCAGCAGCGTATTTGGTCAGATCAGCAACCGTGGTATCCAAAAAACAGTGGAAGTAAAGCAGCTGCTTGACCGAGCCATCCGGATAATAACGGTCAATAAGTTTGCGCATGGCCCGGTATTGACTGTGATCGCCATTGATCAAATCGTTGCCGCGGGTCTGATAGCCGTCTTTATCGTGTACGCAGTTATTGGACTGGCCAATTGCATTGATGCCAAAGTTATCGATCATGGCCCGCTGAGTAGCATGACTCAATTTGGTAGCTTCGTAATGGTTCCAGAATCCGGAAAGCAATGTGATCGGGTAGTTGACATCCAGCAGCCGCCGGGCCTGATTGATCCAGCTCCAATAGTCCGCTTTGTGCCAGGGCAGAATAACAAATTCAGAGGTGTAAACCGCATTGGCTCCGATCGCCAGCTGATAATCTGCCAAGGCCGGTTTGCCGGAAATGATTTCCCCGTCTGCATGTACCGACAGCGCATCGCTCCACGGCATAAGCCCGACTGAAATTTGATCATTCATGGCTATGATCGTGCAGTTTCCGCCCAACTGCCGGGATGAATTATAACGCAAACTGACTTCGCTGCCGCTGATAAAAACTTTTTTGAGATCGCTTATATTCAGCGTGTGCCGCTGCAGTACCGCCACCGGAGCGGAGGAGGTGTTTTTGAACACATCACGCACAATAATGCAGTCATCCTTGCTGATGACTTTGCGCTGGTGCTGCACGCAAGTACCGGAGAGATCTCCCCACTTGCTGCCCGCAGTCAGAAATTGACTTTTTACAGAGATTTGACTGCTGCCCTGCTGAAAAGTCACTTCGTTGCCGCGGCTTTTCAGCTGCTTGTAAAGCGGAAAATCCGCCGCAGCTTCCGGTTCAAAGCGTTCCAGTTTGCCGGTCGGCGGCCGGGTGTTGTCGATCAGCGAACCTTTGATTGCCGGCAGCAGCGAAACTTTGCCCACGGCCATATTGAATTTATTTTTGCGGTGCACAGGCGTGGGCAAAACCTTGAATACCAGCTTGTTTTTGCCAACTTTGAGCAATCCGGCCAGCGAGAATGTAAATTCACTGCTTTTGCGCCCTTCGACGGCGTAATCCTTGTGACCGTCCACGCCCTTGAAGTCCGGCGCCCAGGGCAGAGTAAGCGCACCGGATGCGCCGATCGAACTTAAAGAGCGGCCGGAACGCATGGTGAAAGTCGAAGGTATGCCAAAGAGATTTTCCGCCTGCAGCATCTTGCCGTTGAGTTCAACGTTGAGCATATTGGAGCCAAATCCGGCCGGCTTGGCGGAAACCGCCCGGGCATAGAATTTAAGCAAATAATCATTTTTCTGCAAATCTTCCGCAGTAAGGTCAAATTCAACCGTATAAGCTTGCTTGACATGAACCACCGTTTCGTTCTCTGCAATCATCTTTTCCGGCTGCGTCAAAGCTGATTCGCCATTGCCGTCGGCCAGCACAACTTTGATCATCCGGTTGCGGTACTGCGTAAACGGCAGCGGCCCGGCGACCTTGTAGCATTGCTGGGAAAATTTGGGATCATCGGAGTCAGAAACCAGCACATCCAGCGTCAATACCTGATCCCGCACCGTATTTTTGGCGCCCAAACCGCTCCAGGGGATGAACGCTTCCAGCGTATATCCCGAAGCGGTTTTGACCGCTGCTATTTCGCCGCCGGAAAATTTCAACCCTTGCGGTTTGACCAGCTGCATCTGCGGTTTAAGCTGCTGAAAATCGCCGGGCGAAAGGAGCAGCTGATACTGGCCATCACCAAACATTTCCCGCTCTTTATCCTGTTCGGGCGTCAAGTCAAGGCGCAAGTCGATATGGTCGCCCGCCCAAAGTTTATCCGGATGGGCCTGCACATGTTTATCGTCAATAACTTCCGCAGCGATCAAAAGCCCATTGCTGCGCCAGAGCATCTTGATCCGGGCGCCGAGATCCTGCTCGCCGCTATACGAACGGGTACGGTCAAACGCCAGCTGTTTTTTGCCGGTAAGATCGGCAAAGACCGCTGCCCGCTGCCAATCATCCAGCTTGCCGTCGCAAACTACCGGCGGATCAATATCATACGCTATCGGACGGGGCGGCACCGGCATTGCGCCACAGGCGATCCAGACAACTGTAAAGAACAGAGCCAACACAGAGAGAATTTTTTTCATAATAAGCTGCTGTTAAATTATTTTACCACTTTTTCAAAATATTTACCCAGCACGGTTTGGACATTGGCTTCCTTAGACCAATTCTGAGCGTTGGTCTGAGTTTCCACCGTGCCGCCCAAAGATAAGCCGCTGGCAGTTGTCGGATGATTCAGCTTGCCATACAAAGTCTTATTGCCATAAATGAACTGGTCAACTGCAATGATATTTTCGGGGCGATCCTGACCGATAGTTACCCGGGCAGATTCTTCGCCGTCATAGGCATTATTGGTATGATGTTTAGTTCCCGGGCGGTTGATGTAAAAGAATGTATAGCTGGCAACTCCTGAGCCTTTGCTGTTGCCCTGCACGTCTTTACCCTCCAAATCTTCGCTCGGGCAGATAAAATAAGTCCGGAGCACTTTATTCAGAGTAACTTTAGTCCCATCGATCGCTTCCGGGAAATACCCACCTGCACCCAGCAAATAAGCAGTGGACTGTTTATCGGTCATACTGGAACCCATGTGCAAAATGCATCCTTCATTTGCGCAGCGGACCGTTCCGCAGGCCACATGGTCCTTGTTGCTTCCGGCATACATAAATGTGGCGACCCCGATCTGTTTGAGGTTGCTGATGCAAGCAGCCTGCCGGGCCCGTTCCCGGGCGGCGGATAAAGCCGGCAGCAGCATGGCCGCCAGAATGGCAATAATGGCAATTACCACCAACAGTTCGATGAGAGTGAATTGTTTTTTCATCTTTCTCTTCCTTTTTTGTTGTTTGTGATGTTTTTTGTGATATTCTTTGTTAAATCAGTTATTTATCAACCTGATATTCTCTACTGCAGAGCAGGTGCTTACCCCGACTCCGCAAGTCCTCCTCGCTGTCGGCACTGAAATAAGGTATCTTCAGCAGCGGCATCTGTGATTCGCCATTGAGTATTTTCTGCATGGCAGACCAGGCATTTATCCCCACCCCAAACGAATCCTGCGACCAATTCGGAAAATTATTCTCCTGACTGCAGGTAACAAAACAATTTTTATTGCGTATCAGCTTTACACCATTTTGCTCAGCAATCTCTACGACCATGTTGGCAAATGCGCCACCGTCAACCAGCACGCCGTCAACCGGCTCCGGCTGCTGAAAAAACTTGCCAACTTGCGCACGCATAGTGTCGTTTACCCAGTAACCATCCGGGCAATAAGATATTGCCGAGATACCTTGTGATGAATAAATTTCCGCTTCTTTCCGGAAAGCTTCCTGCAATATCCAATTCGGCTGGCACAAATCACCCGGAGCTGAAACCAGCAGGATCTTGCGGCAGTTATTGCCAACAAGCTTTCTGAACAAAAGTTTGACAATGCCTTCGTGGTCAGAACGCACACTGGCTGCTTGCGGTGAATCCAACCGATACTCCACATTGGCCAGAACCAGCGGCAGATTGAAGTTGACAAGCTCTTCGATGTAATCCAGATCGTTAGCGGAGTCCAGCAGAATGATCCCATCCACCCGGCGTTCCCGGAGCGTGCGGAAAAATTTATCATTTACGCCAAAAAACACCATGGGCCGGTAATCAGTTTCCTGCATGGCCAGACACACCCCGTGAAATATCCGCAATTGATGCAGCGATATACCGCTGGCGAACTGTTCCGGCAGCAGCAGCGCCACATTATAACTGCGGCGGGTTTTCAAACTGCGGCCGATCAAACTGGGTTGATACCCCATAGCTTCAGCAGTGCGCAAGATTTTTTCCCGGGTGGCAGATTTGACCTTATTTTTGGCATTATCGCTGAAAGCGTAGCTGACCAAAGCTCCGCTTACGCCGCAAGCTTCAGCTACATCATTACGGGTCACCAAATGTTTTAGACGAGCAGCTGTCATAAATCCCGGACAAAAACTTCCTGTTTACACGAGTAAATTTACAGATATTATACAACAAAAAATCAAGCTTGTCAAGAGTAATATAGAAAAAAATGTAATTTTTCTGCGTTAATGGCTAAAAAAACACCTTCTGCGGCACCTACAGTCGAATCCGGCAACCGGACTGTCCGTTCTCAGGCATTGCGTTATCTGCTGCAGTCAACAGCAGTTACCCGGCAAACACGATCATGGCTGCAGCAAAACTGTCATATTTTGCTGCAGCCATGGGATACGCAGTTGCTTTCGGGCCAATATCAGCGGGAATATATTTCGTCGATGATCGCCGGATCCTTGCCCAGCATTTCCAAATATCTGGCCAGCAGACGGCGGCTGGAACCCCATTCGGTGTTGGGACTCATCAAGCTGAAAAATTCGTAGGTGATGATCTTTTTGACCAGCGGCGAAGCTTCCGACAATTTCATATACAGCGACCGGTAGTCGATTTGGCGGTATACTCCGCTGGGTTCACCGTGACCGGGGAACGGCTGCTGGAAAGTTTCCACATTGGTCCACAGTTCGATATTGCACCGTTTGAAGAGTTCACCGACCTTGAGATACCACTCTTTGATGCCGTTATCCAGAATTTCGCCGTAATGGCACGCCGGGCAGGTAATCTTATCCTGCGGAGCGCAATAATCCAGCAGACCGGCGACCCGTTCAAAGAAATACCGGCCGTAAATATCCACCCACTCATCCACATTATATTTACTGCTCATATCGCCTTTCAAGCCGCCGAACCCGGGCGACATAAAGGTTTTCATGTGCGGGAAATTTTTCCGCATATACTGCAAAACTTCGGTGCAGATATCCAGAAAGTTGAAGTGCCACGGCAGCGCTTCCAGCGTTACATACAAGCCCTTGAAGCACTTGTAATGGCTGTATTTTTCCACCGTGCGGTCGTAGTAACGCTTGTTGTCATCAACTTCTTTGTGCCAGTCGCCTTTATGCAAATTGGTTATACTCTGGGGGCCGCCAAGGTATACGGTCATGCCGTATTCCTCGCTCAAGCGGAAGATCATATCCAATATGCACTTGTCTTCCTTCCAGGTAGTTGAGCGGGGATCTTCGGCAGAAAGCCTGATGCCGTTTTGTTCGCACTCGGTACGGATGATAAAGATGTGATCCATACCAATAGCTTTCATCATCTTAAAGTCATTTTCCCAATCCTTCAAACCGGCGTTGACGATCCCGGTATCGGAGATAAGCATGTTGGCAAAAGTGCCGCTGATAGGTTTAAGTTGAGCATTTTTAAGCATAATATATTTTCCTATGATTTATCCAACAATTGCTTCGATCCGGCCGGAAACATCGTTGAGTGTTTTTCCCGGCAAAACAATATCAGCCGTGCTGTTTTGGGGAATTTCAAACTCGCATTTGATTTGGTTATCCTGCCGCTGCCACTGACTTTTGATCACCCCGTAAGGCGAATTATAGCTGGCTTTGACATGATCAAGCCCGGCAGCAAAACCGGGTTTGAGAACAAACTTTTTGAAGCCGGGCGCCTCAATACATGGCTGAATACCGGCCAGATACTGATACATCCATGCAGATATATCACCAAACATAATGTGGTTTTGGGAATCTTTGCCGATCCAGGTTTCCCACAGCGTAGTCGCCCCCTGCTCCACCTGCCAGCCCCAACCGGGAAATTCCTTTTGGGTAATAAGCTTGAAAGCATCATCGATATAGCCGTATTCCGCCAGCACCCGGGGCGTGAATTTGGCCCCGATGATGCCAAAGTTGGCGTGATAATGCTCCTGCCTGACTTGCCCGGCCAGTGCAGCTGCACTCTTGGCCGCCTCAGCACCTTCGACCAATCCGAAGTAAATTGCTGCCGCCGTAGCGGTCAACGCCCGGTCAGCAAAAGTACCGTCTGCATTGGCAAATTTTTGCACAAAGCTCTTGCGGATATTTTCTGCCCAAAGCCGGTAAGCTTCCGCATCGGCACTTTTGCCCAGCAATTCGGCAAAAAATGCGGTGCGCAATACGTTCTGATAATAGTATCCGCTGGAAGTAACTTCCACCGGAGTGATCGCCAGCCGGTTCCAATGGCACCAGTCCCCCAACCCGAAGTTCAACAGATTATCTTGTGAACGGCTTTCGCAATATTCCAAATAGAGTTTGAAATTATCATAATACATTTCAATCAGTTCAGTTTTGCCGCAGAACCGGTATACCTGATACGGATATTCAAAGAGTAAATTATCCCACGCCGGGCCACTGCCCCAGTTAAATCCCCAGCCGCCGGTTGGTGCTATCCCCGGCAGCTGGCCATTGGGGCGCTGAGTATCAGCCAGCACCCGGAGAAATTGGCTGTAGGATTTTTCCATATCAAAGTTCCACAAACCAGCCTCGGCAGCAATAGCTGCGTCACCAGTCCAGCCGTTTTTTTCCCGGTGCGGACAGTCCGTGGGAATCCCTACAAAGTTGGATTTATAACTTTGCAGGGTATTGCGCTGCAGAGTATCAAGCAGCTCATGCGACGACTCAAACCGGCCGTTTTCGGCAAAAGCTGTATGCACAAATTGCGCACATATATCCAAAACCTCCACATCGCCCGCGCTCCAGAATTGAGCGTAACGGAAACCGTGATAAGCAAAAGTCGATTCATAAACTTCGCCATCCGGATCGCCCTTGAGGATATATTCATCGGTTTGGAATGCACCGAAATTTTCATAAGGACCAATTTCTGCAGTGTTGATCAAACCGGAAATCGGATCGACTTTTTCTGCATACGTCAATTTCATTGACGCTCCGGCGGGGCCCTTGACTTTGATCTTGCACCAGCCGGAAAGATTGACGCCAAAATCATAGGTCGATTCCCAACAGGTAACATATCGCTTATTTACTGCCGGATAACTTTGCATGACTTTACATGGCTCCTGAGTTTCCAGCACCACTCTGCCGCCGGGCGGCATACACAAAGCTGCATTATTCCAGTTACTGTCGTCAAGCTCCGGATCGGCAAAACCTATTACCTCCCGCCGGGCATCGTAGATCTGTCCATTGCGGAACTCATTGAAAATTATAGGACTTTCGTGAACTTTCCAGCTTGCATCGCTTTGCGCCACGATCCGGTTGTCAACTTCCACATCACACAGCAACTTAGGAAAATCCCGCCAGGGAGCTTTATCGAAACTCCATTGAGGCACCCGACTGTTGAACAAACCGTTGCCCAACAGAACAGCTATGGCATTTTTACCTTTTTTAAGCAGATTTTTTACATCATACTCAATATAGTTGACATGTTTATCAAACTGACTTATCGCCGGAGCCAGCACCCGGTCATCGGCTTTTTGGCCATTCACATAAAGTTCATGCCAGCCCAAGCCGCAAAGATAAATCACCGCTTTTTCCGGATCCTGATCACAAACGAACGTTTTCCGCAAATAAGGTGCAGGCAAAACCGTATCTGTGGGCGAAATCATCGTGCGCCCGGCATTGATCCAGTAACCGTGCCACTTGCGTTCAATATTCATAAAAACTTCTTTCTGCTGAAAAATTTTCAGCTTGATAACTTATTCCAATCCGCGCTCTATCGGGGTGTAACCGGGCATTGAATTGAATAATCCGGCTATATCAGCATTGTTCAAAAACTTCTGCAAACGCCGGTAATGCGGAGTGTGCAAATATTTTTCCGGCTCCTGCAACGCTGTCAGCAGCATACCTTTGAGTTCGTCAGGTCCATAGATAAATTCTTCAGATGCGGCATCGATCATAGCAGTCTGTTTCTTCCGGACGGCATTTTTGAACACATTGCCATCCATGCTTGCAGCATAAGTTATCGTCCGTTCGGTCGGAAATGCCGTATGGTGATTATCTGACGAACCGATCTGCGCCGGGATCTCCGCCCAGTTTTTGGCGTAAGGCGGCATTTCGTGTTCCCACGCTTCCAGCCCGCTGCCGGCTATGCCGTTAAGCTGCAGATCCCGCCGGTTGCTGTAGGTGGCAGGGTGATTGTACTGCACCAGCGCCCCCTGCGCATGAGCTGCCTGGATAAGTTTTTCAAAACTCAACCCGAACGGTATCGATTCGGTCAGCGGATAACTGTTCAAATGGCCGTCCGGCAAAGAGCTTTCTTCACCGGCGATCAACGGAAACTTAAAGCCGAACGACTGGAGTTTCTGCTGCAAAGTAAGTACTCCGGCGGCCGTTTCGTGATCCGCTATAAGCAGAAAATCCATCTGACTGTAAAGCGCTGCAGCCAGCACCCCCAACGGCGTAAGCAATCCATCGGAGTATATACTGTGGCAATGCACATCGGCCGCCATAAGGTCGCAATTATCGGGTATACTGCACGGTTTGACCGAACTTTTGGCCAGTTCAGCAGCCACCAGCTTGGCCAGTAACACATTTTCCTGACGGGTGAATGGCCGCCGGGCGGTCAGCGCATCGGCGATCAACTCACAACCTGCTGCGGAAATACAACGGATATTGGCGATCAAGCCATCGGCAAGCTCCAGAACCATATCGTTACGCCCGGCTGTTGTCCAAACCAACTTGAATGTCTTATCCAGCAATTTGCCGATTGCGCTGGATTTTTCCGGTCTGCCGGCGTAAAGCACTTGCATACCTTTGTTCAGATCAGCTTCTTTAACGATCGGCAGCTTATGCTTGGCAGCATATTCCCGAACCGCCTGAGCATGGTCAGCCGGAGCGTTGTCGGCAATGACTGCCGCATCGATATTCCGGACTCCATCCAAAGACTTTGCATTAGTCCAATAGGACTTGTTGTGACTGCCGCCAACGGTAAAAAAGAACAGCAAATGCTCCTTGTTTTCGGTCGGGATGATTTCCCGCCGGTACACCGCCGGGATCCATTTACGCCGGTCGGCAGCAGATTTTTCATTGACCGTCACCCGCACCCGGGCCAGCGGAACAGAACCGCTGTAGAATTTGATCAATGCATCGTTGCGGCGCTTGTTATCGGGGTGATAGCGCGGATATTCAACCGATAGTTGCGCATCCTGATCGGCACTTATCTGCAAAAGTTTGAACAAGTTATTTTCAGTCTGCAGCGTTTTATTCTGCAGCAATTGCATCCGCAGATTTATCTCGTCTACCAGCAGGTCGATATCGGAGGTTTTTTCCAGAAAAATCATTCGTTTGAGCTGTTCAACATTGTTGAGCAACCCAAAATAATCGGCCACTTTGCCCGGAAAATCTTTGGCCAATTTGCTCAGATCGGTTGTTTTGAGCAAGCTGCTCACATCCTGCTGCAGCTGCTGCAAAGCTTCTCCATTGAACCGTTCAAAAGGCAAATTCAGTACACCGAGGAGCTGTTTTTGCGCATCGTACACTTTCAGCTTGACTGTACCCCGCCCGAAAACTCCTGCCGGCAGCGTGAAAGACAATTTATCCGGCGCAGCTGTGCCACTGATTTTCCGGTCTGCGATCACACACTCCCAGTCGATATGGGATGCCATTTTTGCAAAAGCTTCCGCCATAACAATGTTGGCATCGACCTGCCCGCTGAACATAAGATTCGGCACGTCAACAGCCATGACATTGGCCAGGTCATTTTCGGCGGACGGTGCAAATTTTTCGCTCAACACCCAACGGTGCAGATTATGCGCATTATTTGACATGCGGCCTTTGCAAAAGGTTAAATATTGCGCAAAGAAAAACGGATTGTTGTTGGGGCGTCCATAGTCATCGCTGATCTGCAATCCCAAGCCCAGCTCGCTGCCCGGTACCGCCTCAAACTCCGGAAACGCCGACCACGGTACAAATATCTTGCCGCCCCAGCCATCGGGCAAAAGGTAGCTTACGGCCGAAAAATCTTTGCCCATATCCCGTTCGTTAACGACGTAAAACCGGCCTTCCGAAGTACCGGCAATCGGCGGCGCCACCACAAAGTGTACTGCATCGCCATCGTAATCAGCTTCGGGCTTCTTGCGCAGATCCAGAAAAACTTCCAGACAGTCTTCGCTCCATAACTTTGCCAAAACTGCATTGTTATGCGCCTGCCGGTCACGAACCGTAAAAGCGATCATCAAGCCCCGGGAGTTCCAGGCAGTGTAAACTTTTGCTGAAAAATTTTCCGGTTTCCACCGCTGATGCGCCGGAGACATCACCGCCCGCCGGGTCTTCAAAGGCAGGTAAAAAAGCTGCGAACTATTCTCGTAAAACTTATCTTCTGCGCCCGGATACGGCAAACGGTAAAGGTGAAGTTTTTCTGCGGACAATCCTGATTCTGCTAATGCCATAAATATCATTCCTGCTAATAAAATACTCTTATAAAACATGCTTTTATCTCGCATTCAAATAAATTCCGGCCGGGAGTTAACGCGGCATTCCCAAAACTGTTATATCATCAAATGCGATCATACCCGAAGCAGCATAGCGTACCGAAATCGCCATTTGCATTTTTTCAGCATTGGCCGGCACATCGGCAGTAAACTGCAATTTCTGCCAGTTGCCGTCCCGCACCGCCGGATGTTCAGCCTGAGCTTTGGGTGCGGCGATCTTTTTACCGGCCGCATCTCTGAACGCAAGCTCCAGTCCGGCGTAAGCGTTGCTGCCGGCTTTATCCGAAATCTTTACCCACGCAGTTACCAGCACTTTGCTGACATTTTTTACATTCACATTCTGGATAAGATTGCCGCGGGAACCTTTGGCAAATTTATCGTTGCTGAAATCTGCCACCATGGCTGCGGAATTTTCCCGTCCGGCTCCGGGCATATTGACAAATTTTATCTGATGGCCTTTCGGCTGCCAGCTGGCCCAGCGGAGCGGTTTTTTATCAAAATTATGATTCAGCAGTTTGACCGTGTACTTATCAACATCTTTGATCACATCCGAAGTGGTATAAATGCGGATATTATCCACATAAACTTTGCCCCGCAAAGAGTTGCTTATGCCGGTATCCACACAGAGTTTCAAAGGTTCATCCAGCGGAGGAGTTTCAGTATACACAGTCAAAGTGCGCCAGAAGTTATCGTAAGGCTGCGGCAGCGGATCATCCACCCGGTAAGCGCTGCTGAGCATCTTGCCTTTCATATTCCGCCATTGGACGGAGAGATAGATCTTGGCACTGTTTTCCACGCCATCGGCCCGCATATCCACAACCACTTTGAACTTGCGTTTATCGGTAACTTTTATGCTGGCTTCATAACATGCGCCGCCCCGGGCGGAACCGTCGGCATCAATACCGAGCGCTGCGGAGTGATCGACACCGCCGGTTTCGGTACGGAAAAATTTAGCTTTGCGGCCTGCCCGCTGCCAAGTGCTCAAGTTTTTGGGCGTCGGGTCAAAGTTTGCCGAATAAAGCAGCTTGGAAAAGTCAAACTTGGCGGCATTCTTCTTGACTTCGATATTATTCTTGAAAGCCAGGATCCGGTCTTTGCGATCCAAAAAGAGTTTGCGGAAGTAGTTGGCGCGCTCTTTCTGCAGCGGAGTTCCGGCTTTGGCGACCATTTCATCAAGGAGTTTTTCGTTTTCGGCAAGCAGTTCCAGCGGCAGCGCTTCCAGATAACCGCTGCTGCCGTAAGATGAATAACCGCGTCTTGCCTTGAACCAGCTGGTGCTGAGCACATCCTGCGTCCAGAATTTTTCCATATTTTCAAAATACTTTTTGTAATAAGGCGCAGCTTCCTGCCCGACGGCGCAGTTGAACCAGTCGTCAAGAATGGCATCTTTATCCACATCGGGATCCCACAGCACTTTGATGATCAAATAAGCCTTGGGCCCTTCGGTCCAATCTTTGCCGGGCGAAAATTCCGAATAATAGTGCTTGATGCCATGCGCATAATTCCAGCGCAAATGCTCAGTCATCATGTTGTTGAAAGTACGGGGCACCAGGTAAGCTCCGCCCCAGATGTAGTCCCACACGCCCAGTTCCGGCAGCGCAGCGTTCCACTTCTGCACCAGCTCACGGTATTCTTTGCGGCGTTCGGGGTCTGCAGTGTACATACTGTCAAAGGCAATGGCCGGAACCAGTGCCGGATTGAGTTTGACTCCATCCGCCGGCGGATTCAGCACGCTGTGATAAGCCAGAAACGGCAGTTTGCAATCACGGTGGGTGGCGGTAACTTTGTCGGCGACCTGATTGATCATTTTTATGTAGCTTGAGCTGTAATCTTTGCTCCCGATCATGTTGCGTTTTTCCGGAACAGTTTTCAAGCAGCGTTCACATTCGCAGAAACCACCGGCATCGTTGATGCCCAAAGCAATGGTCTTCAACCGGGGATCGTTGTCATTTACCTCCATATTGGGGTACTTGCGTTTGTTGTCCGAAAGTTCCGCAATCACATTTTCGGCCAGCGCATCCACCACTTTCGGTTCCGTAAAACACGGCTGCCAGAAGGTATGCTGTTTGGGGGCCGGCAAAACTCTTTTGCCGTTATGGATGGGGTAGATCTCCGGCATGGTCTGGCCGTATTTTTCCACCGGCAGCAGCTCCGCCAGATAGTGTCTGATCCAGATCCGGGGGTTGTTGGCGCCCAGACTGCGGCTCCAGTCATAAAATTCCGGATTGTTTTTATAGGCCCCGGTCCCCAGATAGCGCGAGAGGTACTTGGGACGGCATTTCAGCTCTTTACGGGGCACTTTGATGGTGGCATTTTCAGGGATATGATCGCCCAGTTTGCCGGGGAACAAACGGCGCAATCCCACATAATTTTCCAGAAAACGGAAGACCCCGTATTTCAGGCCGTTTTCGCAGCCGCCGGAAATCACGATGGTGTTCTGATCCGGGAAAGTGAAGCTGAATTCTTCAATATCGCTGTGTTTGGCCGGATCGATCTGCAGTTTGATCACCGCTCCGTCAGCCGAACCGCTTTGGACTGCCAGCTCAGCCTTACTGGAAGCTTTGATATATTTGGCAAGTGCTTTGGCCCACTTCGTGTACCGGGCTGTGTTTTCGGGCACCACGATCGAACATTTGGCCTGATGGTTTTCCACCACTACAAACTCATCCGCTGCGTTCAAAGCAAAGCTGCAAGCCATGCCAAGAACTGCCAGCACCAACCATTTTTGACAGAGTTTTTTCATTTTTTCTCCCTTTTATTTGATAGTTTTTAAGCTTATATCATCAAACCAGACTTGACCGGGGGCGGCCCGGCGGCTTGCCAGCGATATTTTCAGATATGCAGCCGATTCAGGTGCCTGGCTGAAAAAAGCTATCCGCCTGAATTTACCATCCCGTACCGCCGGATAGTCGGCATGTTTCCGGCTGGAAGTTTTAATGGATTTTTTGCTGCTATCCAGATAATCTATCTCTATACGCCCGATGGCATCTGCTGAACAGTCGGCCGAAAGCTTCACCTGCCCGCTGACCAGCAGTTTGCTTCCGGGCTCAATTGGTATGGTCTTTATGTATATTCCGGCGGCCCGCTCCGTATCATTGGCCGAATCCACCAGCAGCGCACCGCTGTTATTCACTCCGCCAGCGGCAGTACGGGCAAATTTTATGGCTTTACCGGAATTGGATTGCCAGCAGGCCCACTTGCTTCGGGCAGTTTCAAACGCCGAATCATAAAGTGTTTTAGTATACTTTTCTTCTTCAAAAAGCCGGACAGGTGTGGCATCGACGGTCAAATCGTCAAACCGTACCTTGCCTTTGCTTGCCCCCATAACGCACAGACCTATGCACAATCTCAAATCCCCATCAGTGGGCGTGGTATTGTACACCGTAACCGTCCGCCAATGGTCATCATAAGGTTTGGGCAACGCCTCAATGACCCGATAAGTGTTGCTGAGCATTTTGCCCTGAGGAGTACGCCAGTAACTTTGCAAAACAACTGTGGCAGAAGAACCGATAGCACTTTCGGCCCGGCATTTTACCGAAATCCGGAAAGATCGTTTATCCTGCACCGGGATCCGCACTTCATAAAGTGATGGTCCGGTGACAGAACCTTCAGCATCGATCAAAAGACATTCACTGTGCGCAGTGCCGCCCACTTTATCCCGCAAAAATTTGGCATTGCGTTTGGCCCGCTGCCAATGGCTGACATGTTTGGGGTGCGGATCGAAGTTTGCCGAGTATATACGATCCGAAAAATCCAGCTTGGCGGCGTTTTTCCGCACCGCCTGCGCCTGCCAGAAAGCTTCGATCACGCCTTTGCGTTTCATAAAAAGCTGTAAAAAATACTCCGCACGGGCTTTCTGTAAAGGCGTTTCGGCCAAACGGGCGCACTTTTTCAGCAACTCCGCATTTTCGTTAAGTTTTTCAGCTGAATACGCCTCCAGATAAGCGGTACTGCCAAAAGCCGGATAAACCCGTCTTTCCTGAAACCACGCAGTTTTCAAAACATCTTCCGTCCAGAATTTTTCCAGATTTTCGTAATATTTCTGCAGATAAGGTGCCGCCTTGGCGCCCACACAGCAAATATACCAATCCCGGAGAATGGCGTGACGGTCAGCAGCCGGATCCCACAAAAGTTTGATGAGCAAATAAAGTTTGGGCCCTTCCGTCCACTCTTTACCCGGGTAGCTCTCGCCGTAGTAGTGGCGTGCCCCGTGCTTGTACGCCCAACTCACCTGCTCGGCAAAAGCCTTGAAGTTGGTGCGCGGCAGCACAAACGGTTCGCCGTAAACATAGTCCCCCAGCGCCAATTCTTCCAGACTGCGGCTCCATGCGGTAAACACTTTCCGGAAATTATCCCGCAAAACCGGATCGGCAGTGTACATACTGTCGTAAGTTATTTCCGGAACCAGCCGTTTGTTGAGCTTGCCGGTCCCGGGCGGGATCTCGGCCACCGCCGCATAGGCCAGAAAAGGTATCCGGCAATCCGGATATTGAGCAGTTACCAGATCCGCAACCTGGTTGATAAGCTTTATGTAGCCGGGGGCAGCATCGGGTATCCCGGCGTAGTTGATCCGGCTGCCGTTGACCTTGCGGCAGTTGGCACAAGTGCAGTAACCCCCGGCATCGTTCACCCCCAGCGATACAGTTTTGCGCCGGGGATCACGGGAGGAAATTTTTACATTTTTATTTTCTTGATCAAAACCTTTTTTCAGCTTGGCAATGGCATTTTCAGCCAAAACCTCCGCCAGTCCCGGCGCCGTAAAACAGGGCTGCCAAAAAGTTGTCTGGCCCGGCTGGGGAACCACCCGTCTGCCGTTGAATTCGGGGTAAAACTCCGGATGACTCTTACCATATTTTTCTTGCGGCAGCAGGGCAAAAAGGTAGTGCCCCATATAGATACGGGGATTGTTGGACCCCAAACTGCGCACCCAGTCGTAATACTCCCGGGTATCTTGCGTATAAGCGCCGCTGCCTAAATAGCGGGATAAGTAAGCGGGTTTATCAATGTACTTTTCAGCCGGAACGGTGATGGTTTTATGCTCCACCAGATGATCGCCGAGCTTGCCGGGAAACAATCTCCGCAAGCCCAGATATTTTTCCAGAAAGCGATAGACACCAAACTTCAAACCGTTTTCGCTGCCGCCGGAAATCACGACGGTATTTTTATCGGGAAAAGTAAAGCTGAATTCTTCGATATCGCTGTGCAAAGCTGGTTTGATCTGCAGCTTGATGGTATTGGGCATTTGGCCATTCAACGGCAAAGCTGCGCCGGAGCTTTTCTGCACATAATCGCTCAGGATTTGAGCATATTTGGCAAGCTCTTTATACTCGCTGTCAAAGGCAATGCCCGCCTGAGCAACACCGTTTTCCACCAAAACGACCTCCGCCGGAAGCGGCAGAACTGCAGCCAGCAGCAAAAGCAGCAACGATTTTTTCAGCATGACAACTTACTTGGTACGGTTTTCAAGATATTTGAAGATTGCCGAATATCTGTCACCAGCGGCTGCATCATAAAAATCAGATTCTTTATATGGCGAAGAAGCCACATTGCCGCCTAACCGCAAGTTATTGATTGTGTTCGGGTGATGTCCGCCAATGGCAGTAGCAGATGTTTTGAATTGATCGAGCAAGATAACATTATCCGGATTATCCCGTCCTACTACGGTTCGTGGGACCTCATCAACACCCCAGTCGCCATACGAAGGATGTTGTTGAGCTCCGGCAGAACTGCACACAAAGTACCAATAACTCATATTGCGATAGTTGCTGGTAGCTACTGTTGAATCACTGGGGCAGCGGAAAAAACGATCCCGCTGAGCTGTAACATTGGCTTCGCCGACTCCAACAAAAGTTTCGCCTATACAACCAGCTTGAATCAGCAATGCCGGCATGGAAAATGCTCCTGTTGCATAACGGTTGTTACAGTAATTGACACATCCAACAACACAATTATTATGCTGTTCGGCGGGTACATTGTCCTTGTAATTGCCGGTGTACATGTGTATAGCTGTACCAATATCTTTAAGTTTAGCTACACAGCTGGCGACTCTTGCCCGTTCCCGGGCGGCGGAAAGCGCTGGCAGCAGCATCGCAGCCAAAATAGCAATGATAGCGATCACCACCAGAAGTTCAATGAGGGTAAAACTCCGCACCGGAGCAGAAACTTTGCGCTCCCATACACTCTTTTTCATAAGCTCGACCTTTCTTTTTTTATTTTTTACTGTATTACAGTTTGATTTTTTCCCAAACGTGTCTATATTACCTTATACAATGTAAAAAGAGATTTTTCAAGTTAAATAATATCATTTTTTTTAAGAATAGTATCAAAAGTATGAGTTTGTCTCCACATAACTCCCCGCTGGTTACCGAGGAGTTTGTTTTTGAGTCCAACCGCTTTCCGCTGGCAGTCAAACAGCTTTTCGGCAAGGGGTCGCCCGGACGGCATCAGCACGAGCATTTTCATGAGATCGTATTGATCGTTTCCGGCAGTGCCAAACATATTTACGGCGAAAAATCCTACAAGCTCCAACCGCAGGAACTGTTGATAAGCGAACCGGGGATGTACCACAATTACGAGGAGTGCGAATTTGATTACTACAACTTGTTAGTGGATTTCAACAAGCTCAAACTGCCGCTGTTTGACTTGCCGCACACAGCTGGATTTCAGAAACTTTTTGTGCTTTCGCCCCGTTCGCACTGCAATAAAAAAGGTAAAGCAGTGCGGAATTTTCTCAACGCCGGAGAGTTTGCCAAAGCTATTGAATTATTGAAAAAAATGCACGATTTTCAATCCCGGCGGGAAAACGGTTATCAATGGGCGATGGTATCTTTGTTTCAGGCGTTTATGCTTTTGATCTGTCAGGGGGATCGGCAAGTATCCGAACAAAATCAAATCCAGCCTACCGAAATCGGCGAACTGGTCGGCTGGCTGACCAAACACTGCGAAAAAGATTGGACAGTGCAAAGGATGTGTCAGGCCAGCAGAAAATCCCGCCCCACGTTGTTCCGGGAATTCAAAAAGTTTTACGGAGTATCGCCCATGCAGTTTTTGACCAACCAGCGGATGCGCAAAGCCTGCGCATTGCTGACAGAAAGCGCCATGTCCATGGAGGCGATTGCCACTGCGTGCGGATTTGAAAGCGGCACCTATTTTTCCACGATTTTCAAGAAAAATATGAACATAACTCCGCTGCGTTACCGCAAAAATGCCCAAAATTCTTCCGGAGCCTTACCGGATTTTAATTTATAATCACTCCAACTGCAGAAAGGTAGAAAAAAAATGAAAATTTCATGGTTCAAACGTGCAATCACACCGGAAATCGGCACCCGGGTATCGGGCTACGGTATGGAAGATGTTACTTTTTCCAAATGGAGCGAACTTTTTATGACCGGGCTGCTGGCCGATGATGGCAAAAATAAAGTTCTGCTCATAAGTTTTGATTTGCAGTGCATGGATATAGAGTATATTTACTCGTTCCGCAAGCTGTGCGCCGGGATCCTGAATATGCCGTCCGACGCAGTCATGCTGACCTTTACCCACACCCACGGCGGCCCCCAGACCAACTGCGAGGCCGGTTTTGCCGATCATTTGAATATACCATATATGGAAATGCTGGAAAAAGCCCTGCAGGAAGAATGCAGCAAATTAGCCGCCGCCCCGCAAGCAGTGGAGTGCAATACCTTTTTTTACAGCATCGAAGCTGACGAAAATAAAAACCGCCGGGTCGTTACGCCCGATAACTATGCAGCGTTCCTCCCCCACAATGCCGAACTGCGCAAACTGGCCAACGGCTACACCGATAAGGAACTCGGCAGCGTGATATTCATTCCGGCGGTCAAAGGCCAGGAGCGGTTCCCCATATACATTATCGGCAACTATGCAGCGCACCCGTTGGCGGCGCATCCGCTGGGCACCGGTGCGCGCCGGATCTCGGCCGATTATCCGCACCCGTTCCGGGAGTATATCATGGAAGAAACCGGCTCCGAAGCTATGTTTGTCAGCGGCGCCTGCGGCGATATGATCCCTCAAAAAGATGAGCTGGGCAGCGATGGCGCAATAGCTATGGGCAGAAGTCTGGCGGAAGGTATTTTCCGCAGTTTGCTCGATGCCACCCGCAATCCGGAGCGATTCTGCATGAAGTCGCCCCGGGTGGGCGCACTCTGCCGGAGCGTGGAAGTGCCGTTGCGCAGCATGTACCGGAACAATCCGGCAATCCTCCCCGACCGGGATCTGGGCAAAGATACCATTACGCTGGAGATCCAGTGTCTGGCAATCGGCGATGTCTGCTTTGTCGGAGTGCCCGGCGAGTGGTGCGCAGAACTGGGAGCAGAAGTTAAATGGCATGGAGCTTTCCGGAAAAACTTTATTGCGTTCGGCGCCACCGGCTATCAGGACTACATGTGTCCGGGGAACTTTCTGCTGCAAGGCGGATACGAAGCTCAAAAGCAGCATTTTCCGCCCCGCTATTCCATAGCCATGGTTAAAACGGCAGTAGATGCCACCTACGATCTGTTCGATGAATTAGCTGCAGAACAACCCGGGCAGGAATACGATTGCCCGACTGCAACCAATCAATTCAAGATCCGCCCGGAACCGATCAGCGCTTCGACTCCGTATCCATTCAATAAACAGTAAATTTAAACGTACTGCGGCTGCTGTAAACTTGCCCGGTTTGACAGCAGCTGCAATCCAGTATCCCGCAGCGGATGAAACCGCCGCCGTGACAGTCAGCAACGATTACTTCAGCAGCTGCGACATTGAAAATGCTCTTAACTGCAGCGTTGACGTCTTCAGTTCCCAGGCCTGGATCTTAGCTTCCTGCGGCCGCACGGAATACCGGAATTTATTTGCATTTTCCGCATTTTGTGATACATTATCGGCAAAGTCGGTGAAACCTCCCGATGAGGCTTGACCCCGGGGGTCTGATCTATCAGAGTAAAAGTTTATCACCGACTTGTTTTTTACTTTTTTATTATAAAAATCTATAATAACTTTCAAAGCAGCTCCATACTCCGTTTTAAGTTCATATCTGCAAAATATGGGATGATCTCAAGTACCTTCCCCGGCTCCGGCAAATCCACCGGCACAGAATACTCCGGCCGCAGGCGAAATAGAAAATCTGCGATTTTTTTCGTTTTCAGATTTGACATCTGCGCTTTCATCTATTATAGTATTAGAGTTAGAGCCTTCGCTTAAGGTTGCTCTCTTTGGCAATAGGAGCCTGTGGAGTCGCGCAAAAGCGAGGGCTCTTTTTTTGTGACTGTATCGCAAAAAACCGTCTTCTATCCAATCTATAATTTGATGAGCATTGTTTTTACCATAAATACTGGCTATATCATTTATTTTATGAAAAGAGCTTGTTTTCTCTATATTCAGCGCAATTATAACCGGCTTTTTATTACTGTCCCGAATCTGAGTTACAACAACCATGCCATTTTGAAAATTACTTGATCTGTCAGATGAATCAAAAATCATGACAGGATTATAAAGGGCATAAGGTATTTGTTTTAATTCTTCAACAGTAAGATTATGCTTTTTGTATGCTTTGTGCAGAAATTGAATCTTATTGGACAGTCTTTTTACGGCGTTCGTTGGAAGTCACCAGTTCTTCCGGCAGAAATGATACATCAAAAAGTTCTATCAGCTGCAATTTGCCGCCGGCAATAAATTGGTATTCCGAAAGACAGCAGTTCCAGTTCATCGGCATTTCCGGCCAGACCGTGCCCCGGTAGCCGATGCAATAAAGCTGAAAACCTTTGATCACTGCTCCGTGCGTAACAAAAAGCCAGTCTTCGGCAGTTTTTTTGGCCGGCAGGATCTGCAGCTGTTTTACGATCCGGGCAACGACTGTCTGCGGGGATTCCGGGCCTTGCAGCAGCCAGTCATCTGCCATGCTGACCGTGCGGAGCTGCGGGAATTCTGCTTTAAGTGCGCTCAGCGGCCGGGCCAGGGTACGCGCTTTGCCCTGGTGTTTGATATATTCCTGAATCAGCGGCGATACATAAAGCGGAGCATTGAGTTTCCGGGCAATGATCGATGCGGTTTCCAGCGTGCGGCGGTAGGGCGAAGCATAGATCTTGCCGCTGAAATTGCGTTTGGCCAGCTCTCCGGCAACCAGTTCGGCCTGCTTCCGGCCGTCTGCAGTCAGCGGCGGATCAAAATCCGGAGCCTGAATAGCTGCCCGCTGTCCGTGGCGGGTTATAAAAACTCTGCCGGAGTGTTTGCTCAAATCACCATTGCCGGCAGCGGCCAAAAGATTGAACCCGGTAAATGCCAGAACCAGCGTCAGCAAAGCCCCCAGTTGTTTGAGTTTCTGACGAACCGATACACCGTTGAGTTGGCGGGGGGCGCATTTTTCGTTGACCGCCATAGCGGCGGCGCAGCCGGCAGCTTGCCCGATGGATACAGCCGTGGGCATAATACGCAAACTGCTGTGCATAGCCATATCTGCTGATATGGGACGGCCGCCGATCAAAAGATTATCGCAATCAGTCGGCACAATACACCGGTAGGGTATTTCGTAATACTCTCCGGCGGCGATCTTCTGGCGATAGGTGCCGCTGCCGTTGGGCGAATGGATATCGATGTGATAATTGCTGCGGGCAATGGCATCGGGGAATTTGGCCGTTTGGTCAAAATGTTCTTTTTTCAGCGTAAACACCCCGTGGATACGGCGGCTTTCCCGCACGCCGATCTGCACGCCCATAGAAATGATTTCAGCATTTTCAAAGCCTTTGACTTCCCTGCGCAGCCAGAAAAATAGTTCGCGCATCTGCCGTCGGGCTTCGATTTCAGCTTCCGAAAGTTCTTTGCCGTTGATTCCGGAGTGCTTAACGACCCGGGTGGTGTTGAAGTGGATGATATTGCCGCTTTGTATTTTAAATGGAAAAAGCAGCACATCTTCCCGGTCGCAATGGAGTTTTCCGGCTTTGACTGCCTCATTGTACTGTTCATTGAGCTTTTGCCGCCATTCCGGGTCGATCAAATTCAATGCTTCATCCTTATTGACATGGGGTATATTCACATTGCCCAGCTTAAAACAAAGCGTCATCGGCTGGCAGTTGCCGTTTTCGTCGCCCATATCAAACTTGCACCCGGCCAGTGCCGCCAGATCGCCGTCGCCGGTACAATCTATGTAAATGCGGGCAGTGACTTTTTTCATGCCGCTTTTGGAGTGCAAAGTTACTGATTTTATATTGTGTTTTTCAACTTCCACATCCACAAGACGGTGATGATAAAGCACTTTGACTCCGGATTCCAGCAAAAGATCTTCCGCAGCCAATGCGGCGATTTCCTTGTTGATATTACGGGGGGCATAACCTTTGTCGCAATTACGCAACTCAAGAGCGGGTGCTGAAAGATATTTATTCATGGCATTTTTCCACTCCTGATAAACCGGATAGTCCAGATCTTTGCCGTTGTGACTGCTGATCATAAAAGGCTGGACTTCGGCAATGACCGCCATGCCGCCGGGGACGCCGTAGGCTTCGGCAACCATGGTTTTCATGCCCGAGCGGGCACTCATGATGGCGGCACCCAATCCGGCGGGTCCGGCACCTATGATCAATACATCGGTATCATACTGCATATTTTTCACCACAATTTTTCGTAATAAATATCGCTGTTGTATTCCAGAAATGCCCGGTAATCAGCTATGCGTCGCCAATTATCAATGCGCATATTTTTCCGGATGGCAAAGAGTTCTTCAACCGGGTACGGCGGAACCGGCGTTACATAGCAGAATATATCCAATATGAATGTCTGAGTGCGGCAGACCATCCGGCCATTGCGTTTGCCGGAAAAATGCTTCTGACTGAAGTTGCCGAACTGTTCCTTGAATGGACGCATGATCTCCGGCAATCTGGTCATGATGATCGAGTCATAATAGGGCGTGGCCGGATAGATGATCCAGCTGAAAAATCCGCCCCGCTCGTTGATTTCGCAATAGCGGTCAGGGTAGCTTGCTTCCAGCCAATCGACTTCGCCTGCCAGTTGGTGTTCCGGCAGTACCGGGCGGTTATTTCTGGCAAATTTGATGGTTTCTGGCGAAACGCTGCTGCCCATACCCACTAATTGTATCAAAGAGTAGTAGACCGCCCGATCCCGTTCCGCCGTATTGCCGATTTGGTGCATGAGCCGGGCATAAGCGGCAAATCCGGCATGGAAAATGCTGCTTTCCTGCAAGCCGTTGCCAATGCGGCACCCGGCAAAAGAGTCCCAACAAAGCGAATAAGCCCAATCGTGCGAGTTTACGATCATGTTATAGGATTTTTCCAACTCGGGCAAACCTTTGGCCAGCCAGTCAAAGCTGCTGCAGCGATAAGCGTAGCTCCACACCAGATAGATCCGCAACGCTTCCCAGCAAGGGCCATCGATGCCGTTGTCAAATACATGCCGTGTGGATGTGTTCAAATATTTGTTGGAAAGGGGATTGTAAACAGTGGTATTCACTTTGATAAGAGATTTTTTTCCTCTTTTCTTTTCCAGAGCTTTCAATTCAGGATCCAGAAAAAGCGGAAATTCCTGCGTTACTTCTTTAATGATCCTTTTTTTGACATTTTCCGGCAGAAAATCCATTGTCAGCAAAAGATTGGTAAAGTCCGCTTCCAAACCTCCCGGATTCCACGCTTTGCCTTTTTTATTGGCGACCAGCCGCTGCCACGGATGCGTTGAAATTTCGGGAATGATCTTGCGGCGAACCAGATTAAGCAAATCTCTTTTTACCGCCTGAACTTCCGGGGTATTTTTCAGATTTCTGTTTTTGCGTACTTCGGTTACCAGATTTACTGCATTCAAAATTGCAAAAGTGTAACTGTCGCTGTTTTTAACAGCATAAAACGGGCCACTCAATCCAGCGTAATTACAATCAGTTACCGGGTGGGAAATGGCTGTTTTCAAGCCGCTGGAGCCGGCCAGCATCAGCGATGGCGGTACCGGAGATAACTGCAGCGGCGGTGTGTCCCAATCATCTTTGATGATTTTGCGGGCAAAAGAATCCCGCACCAGCATATTATTGTTGGCATAATCGATCCTGACCGTGCGGGTGACTTTTTCCGGCATCGCCAGAAGTGCCTGCGACCAGAATCTTGCCTGCTGCAGCAAGTCAGCTGAATTTTTATCCTGAGCCTGCAGTTTTACCCCGTACAGCGGCATGATTTGAACTATGCCGCTCTTGCCCGGAGCAAACACCACCTTTACGCCGTTTGCCAGCAGTTCCACTTGCCGGGGGCGTTTTTCAAAGACCATCAAATAGGGTATATCAAACTCATTCCAGCCCGGAGCGTTGCGGAACGATACTACCAGATAGTTTTTCTCAAACGCAGTTATCAGCTTGCCGCCATCAACTAATTGGCCGGATTTTTCGCTTAAAATCATTCGGGGGGAGCCGATTTCCCGGAAATTTTCAAAGCAGATAAGTTCATTGGTATTTCCGCTGATCTGCAATGCCGGCGAAAGCTGGGATATGGTCAGATCCAGAAATGTTTCCCGGGGATACTCAAAGCGGATTTTTTTAGCCGTCCAGCTGGTTTCCAACGTCTTGATATTGCTAACTTTATTGCTCGCAGCCGGACGGATCCACCCGGCACTCCAGCCATTGGTCAAGCCATCATATTTCCAGCCGATCTGATCGATAAAATCAGCACTTTTTACACTTGGAGTGTGCTTGATATGGCTGTGCAGCAGCACCATGCCGGGGTATTTTTTATTAATGCCGTAAACATTGGCCACACCGCTGCGGGCATCCGGAGTATCGTAATTATCAAACAGCGTATATTTTTTGTCAACATCCCGCAAACCGAGATTGCCGTAGGAAAATTCGCCGACTTTGACCGGAAAATCTGCTGCCGGAAGTTGTGCCAATGTTGGTTCTACAGCTATGGCAAGCGGCGTTTTTTCAATCACCTTAAAGTTGTTCTGCTGCTGCCAGATCGTTTTGCCCGCAACAGAAAAAGTGCATTTTATCTGATAAACGCCCACGCCGGGATTTTTGACTTCACAAGCTGCCGGCAAAAGCCATTGGCCCTTTTCCAGCACCAGATTTCTGGTTTGCTTAAAGAGTGTTTTATTCTCTTGCCGGATCATTATATCAAATACTCCGGCAAGTTTTTCAACACTACCGCACAAAGTCAGCTGCGGAGCAATAAACAAGCGGTCTTCAGGGTAAAATTCATTGATCGCATCAATGCTGGTTATATGCCGGTGGATCGCGCCTCGGCCGCCGGAACGGTTGTTGAGCTTGCCGAAGATCTGGCGATCGTCGAGCTTGCGCAAGTTGGGGATCCCCTCGTACATGCCCGATTTATGGCCGTTTTTTACCCGGACAGCCAAAACATTGGTGCCCTTTTTCAAGATATTGATATTGTCAAAACGGTAACGGCGGTGGTGTTCAGAAGATTGTCTGACCACTTGCGAAAAACCGTATTCGCCGCATTTTACACCATTGAGAAATACCTGATCCCCGGCAGAAATATAGCCCATATCCAGCTCGTAAAAGCCTTTTTCCGGAGCATTGGCAAGTTCAAACTTTACCCGATACCAGTAAAATTTGCTTTGATTTTTTTTATCAAGGGGCGTATTTATTTTTATATTCTGCCATTGGGAGTCGTCAAAGTTTGCTTGGGCATAGGCAAGGTTGTCGCCCTTGCAGAATTTCCAATTATTTTCAAACACCTTGAGTGTTTTACCGGAAAATATCGTATTATTGAAATCACTTTCCCTCACCGGAAGAGTGGTGTTGCCGGAAAAAACCGGCAGACAGCAAAGGCAAAGTGCAAGTAAAAGGAACTTTTTCATAAATCACGCTCAAATCAATCAACTTGTTTTTTGGTATTGCTGCTGTCGATGTAATATACCGGATCGGGCTCGTTGTCAGAGTTATCAAACATGATTTCAGCAAGTTTTTTCAAGCCGCTGGCCTGGTTGGAGCGTACCGAACCATCGGCAAAACAAATATTGCCCACATTGCCGTGCAAGGTATAGAAGTGCCCGGTGCGTTCGGTATCGCTGGTTTTGGGGTCTTTTTCGCCCAAAACCAGCCGGCAGGCGCCTTTGCTGGTTCCCGGCACTACCGAGTCTGCGTAAAGTATGTAGCTTGAGGGATCATTGATCCTGCCCAGATTTACGCCGCCAAGTTTGGCAGCTACCGGCGAAGGCACATAACACTCCGAAGGAATAGTACCCTGAGTTACCAGCATACCGTAAGTATGCCAGGTGTAATCAAGATCTTCCTCAAGTTTATCTGTAAGCGACGGACAGGTGAACATCTTTAACTGCGAAGAATTGGTTTTTGCAAAATTAGTCGGAGTTCCGCCAAACAGCACCACACTCCATTCCACCAGCTGAGTCCCGGCGCGATAATAGATCCCCGGCAGAATATTGTTACTCTGATCGGTATACATTTGAGCATTCAACCCCAGCTGTTTGAGGTTGGCGGTGCAAGTTGCCGCCCGCGCCCGCTCCCGGGCTGCCGAAAGTGCGGGCAAAAGCATTGCCGCTAAAATGGCAATAATAGCAATTACGACCAAAAGTTCGATCAGGGTAAAGAGTTTGCAGTTCTTTGCCGGACAATAAGTTGTTGAATTTTTCATAGCATTATCTCCTTTGATTTGGATAAATTCTATCTTTAAATATGAAACTGCATATAATTTATCAAAAAATAATTTGATTTGCTACACAATTTATGCTATATTTTTATAACTTTAAGCTATACATTGATAAAAATTGATATAAAAGTAGAAAAAATGGAAGATTTGATGCAGACAATAGACCAGCGTTTGCAGCTGATTGGTTCGCTCATCGGCAGCTGCTGTGTCTGGAAGCGCACGGAATTTTGTCTGACCGAACGGCGGCTGAAAAATTGTTACATGCACGATCACCCCTATTGCGATGCAGTCAAACGGCAATGCGGTTTGAAATCATGTCAACGCAACGATACAGATTTGATCATCCGCCATTTGCGGAACAACGGCGATAAGCCGTTTCTGCATCAATGTCATGCCGGAGCCTGCGAACTGGTGATCCCGATCTGCCGTACCGGGCGGATTTTAGGCTGTGTGCTATGCGGCCCATTCAGCATGGCAAACAAGGATGAGCCTTTGCTGACTCCGTGGCGGAGCGATCTGAAAAATACTTTGCCGGAGTTGGTAAATCTTTTGCTGGCTGATTTACTGGAAAGGTTTTACAACCGTTATCCGGAATATACCAATATGGATAACCGGATAGTAAAAGCCTTGAATTTTGTTGCGGCAAATTTTTCCAAGCATATAACGCTCAAAACAGTTGCCGAAGCTGCGGCGTTGAGTCCGTCCAGATTTTCCCATCTCTTCAAAAGCAGTTGCGGAATCGATTTTACAGGGTATTTGCTGAAATTGCGTTTATCAATTGCCTGCGACATGCTTAAACAGACCAATATATCGATTGGCGAAATCGCCTTATTCTGCGGATTTGCCAGTCAACAACATTTTACAACAGCGTTCAAAAAATACCTGAACTCAACTCCAGCCCAATACCGGCATGCAAAAAATTGACCGCAACAGCTTATGGTCAGGCTGTTGCAGAACAAAAACTAATTTTTTCCGCTCGACAGAAACGCATTTTGAGTCGAAAACTTCAGTATTTTATTGTAATTCTTTGTCTTCAAAGGGTAAACCATTAGTACCTGGAATGCTCAATTTTTTGCATTCCCGGGCAAATAACCAAATATTTCAGTTTTTTGCCCAATTGTTTACGGGCGGTTTTTACCGCGCAGACTCCGCACTTGACCACTTGAGTTTCAGGAGAAATTATCATGATTTTCTGCTTCAGAAAATTTTTTTGCCAATAATTGATGAATTTTACTTGGCAAAAAAAGAAAAAGAGAATATATTTAAATAGGATCATATAGAATCAAGTTGTGGTTTAAACCTCGCTGCTTGGGTAGTTTTTTGGAAAAAAAAGGAGCGTAATATGAGAAAAGTCGGCGTTATCGGCTTGGGCAACCGGGCATTTATTATGTCCTACTTTGAAAATATCGAAGGCTGGGAAGTTGCTGCTGCAGCGGATGTCCGTCAGGCCAGCTGTGACGCTTTCAAAGCTAAGTATCCTCAGGTTGCGGTCAGCACAAACTATCGGGAAATGCTGACTGATCCCGAAATCGTTGCCGTTTTTGTGCTCTCGCCGGACTTTAATCACGAAGAAATCGGCGTGGCTGCGCTGGAAGCCGGCAAAGCGGTATATCTGGAAAAACCGCTGGCTATTTCTATTGAAGGCTGCGACAATCTGCTGAAAACTGCCAAACGTACCGGCAACCGGCTCTTTATCGGGCACAATATGCGCTATTTTCCGGTAGTACTTAAAATGAAGGAAATCGTGGATTCCGGTTTGATCGGCGAAGTTCAGGCCGGCTGGTGCCGCCACTTTATAGCTTATGGCGGCGATGCCTACTTCCGGGATTGGCACAGCGAACAGAAAAATACTTGCGGCTTGCTGCTGCAGAAAGGTGCTCACGATATTGATGTTATGCACTTTATCATGAACAGCCGCACCACCCGGGTCGTCGGCATGGGGATGCTTTCGGTTTACAACCGCTGCGAACGCCGGGTAACTGATGAGTATGGCGATGCAACTTTCCGGGATGAGCAGTATCCGCCGCTGGCTTGCAAAGGTTTTGCGCCGGAGATCGACGTGGAAGATCACAATATGATCATGATGCAGCTGGATTCCGGAGCGCAAGCTTCTTACATGCAGTGCCACTATACACCGGATGCTGAACGCAATTACACTTTTATCGGCACCAGAGGCCGGGTGGAAAATGTCGGCGATTCCGGTGATTGCGAAGTGCATGTATGGACTCAGCGGGGGCCGCGCAAAACTCCGGATATTGTTTATCACCTCAAGCCGCAAAGCGGTTCACACGGCGGTTCGGATCCGGCGATCGTCCGCAACTTTTTGGACTTTATTACTTCGGGCACGCCCACGAATGCCAATCCGGCGGCGGCCCGTGATTCGGTAGCAGTCGGCGTGCAGGGGCATTATTCCATGCGTAACGGCAACGTGCCGATGGATATACCGGAATTGCCGCCGGAGCTGCGGGAGTACTTTGAAAACTTCCAGCCCGGTGCCAAGTTGGTGTAATTTTATAAAAATAACGTTTTTTTTGTGATGTACCCTTGACAAAGAGATAAAAAAATTGTATTATTATACCATTGCATAGGATCATATAGAATCAAGGCAGGTATTTATGCAGTTCCAATTCAAAAATGATGTAATATACAATATCTTGCGCGAGCGTATACAAAATGGCACCTATCCGGTCGGCATGAAACTGCCTCCGGAAACGGTATTTGCCCGTGAATTACAGGTCGGCAAAGTTACTTTACGCTCGGCACTGGCCCGTTTGGAGCAGGAAAATCTGATCGTACGGATGCGCAGCCGGGGGACTTTTGTCAAAGGTTCGGCGGCCAGCCGGGTCAAAAAACTGGCCGTAATCACCGGCAGCGACAACAATTTGGGCTGTCCGACACAGTATTTGATGAAACTTTTGATGAAAAGTGCCGAAAAACAGGGCATTGTCCTGGAAGTGATCGATCCGATGCTCGTAGAGCTGCTGCCGGAAAAACTCATCAAACGTTTTTTTCAGGATAAAGCCATCGAAGGCGTGGTGATATTGACCGGCTATTTTACCGGTCAGGAACCGTTGGTGCAGCGCATGAAAGCACTGAAACTGCCGGTGGTGTTGCCGCACGGCGAAATGGGTGACAATTTGCGCACCGGTTTTGCCTCGGTAGTAGCGGACGAACGCCGTGCATTTGCCCAAACGCTGGAATTTGTTCAGCATAAAAACTTTAAGCGTATTGCAGTTGTTGGACACAAGGCGGATGGCGAAGAGCGTTGCCGGGGATTTTCTCAAGCGGAGTTGAAAAAGGCCTGTAACGGAAATCTGTATGATTTAAGCTATATGGAGTATGATCTGGACGCCATTGCCCGGCATGTAAATAAGCTCTGCAACGGCCCGGCGCAAAAGCCGGATGTTTTTGTCTGCTATTCGGATCTGTATGCGATCTTTTTGCTGTCGGAGCTGAAAAAGCTCAAGCTCCGGGTCCCGGAAGATATTTCGGTGATCGGCTTCAGCGGTTTCAACTGCGATTTCCGGATCGATACCAAACTTGCCGGCATCAAATACCGTTACAGCGATATGGTGGAAAAAGCTCTGGAACTGCTGACTCAGCATAAAGAGTGGTTCGACCCGGCAGCTCCGGAAAAAGCTCCGGAAGTAAAAATAGATTGTGATTTTGAGTTTTCAGGAAGTGTAATTTAATAAATATCAACTTATGGGGGAAATAAAAACAGATTTGCCCCGGATAAACCGAAAGGAACCGAATCCATGAAAAAGTCGCTCCGAACTCAGTTGTGCCGGAAGTTGGCAGCTCAGAACCCAAATTTTACGCTGTTTGAACTTTTGGCCGAAAAGTCACCGGTCTGCTGTGATCGTGAAAAGCCTGCCCATGGGCAGGGTAAAGCATGCTTTACCCTTATAGAACTCCTCGTAGTGATCGCCATCATTGCCATTCTGGCAGCCATGCTTTTGCCGGCCTTGTCAGCCGCCCGGGAACGGGCACGCACTTCTGCATGTATCAACAACCTCAAGCAGATCGGTCTTGCCTGCAATATGTATTTGGACAACAATAAAGGCTTCTTTGCTCCGACCGTTGTTTCCGGATACAAGCCCACCTGGACGATCGACGGTCAGACGCTGACCGCCGGTGGTTCTGCCACGTGGCCCTATTTCATGATGACGTCCGGACTCTTTGTGGAAAGTTTTGACTTGGACAAAGCATTCCATTGTCCCAGCCGCGGCAATTCGGAGTTCAGTTCGTTCCAGTTTGACTGCTATACCAAGCTGGATTACGGCATGAACTATGCTTTCGGTAACAATGTTTACCAGAATATATCCAAAGTGCCGGATGCCTCCGGTCTGATCATTTTTGCCGACAGCCTTTATCTCTCATGGGAAGACAATGCCACCGGCTGGTATTCCATTGAGCCTAAAATCAGTTATCAGGGCGGTTGGGGGACTCCTGACAGCCTAAAAACCATCGACCGCAATGTCTGGACCGGACACGGCGGCACCAATGTATGTTTTGTAGATGGTCATGCTGAATTTGTTGCCGCTGCCGGCGGAGTGACCGAAGCCGCCCGCAAAGCTTTCTGGCAGGCTACCTACGGCGATGACCCGGACAACAACAAGTGGCACATCAAGCCGTAATCAGAATAAGGAAAAGATGTTATGCGTTGGCAGGCGGTCGTTGTATTGTTGATGACAGTGTGTTTACCACTTGCAGCTTCAGGGGTAAATTTGCTGGGAAAAGCTCAGGGCTGTATACTTTCCGGCTCCAGTTTTGCTGCTGAACAGAAAAGCTGGAAGTTGGAAACAGTCCACTATTTTGACCGCCTTGCCGACGGCAAAAAACACACCTGCTGGAAAGCTTTTGACAGCAAAGCTCCACACTATATAAAAGCCAGATGGCGCACCCCGGTAAAATTCAATCAGATCGAATGGCAGGGACGGAATTTTGAAAAACTTGCACTGAAAGTCTGGCGCAACGGCCAATATGAACTGCTAACTGAACTCGCCGGAGTCAAAGGCAAAGCCGTATTGCCGCTGAGCCGGGCCGAACGGATACAACTGGATATTATCGGCGCAAACAACAAAGCCCCACGGCTTTACGAAGTTGTGCTCTCCGGGCCGGATCAGCCGCTGCCGCCGGTAACTATGCCGGATAAGTATCTGGACAAAGTAAGCGTGACATTAAGCAATGTAACTCCCGCCAACGTTACCGCCCAGGCTGGCGATACAGTAAAAATCGAATTTGATGCCCAATTCAACGCCCCCAATGAAGTTCCGCTGCCCAAGGTCTATATGCTTTTGGAAATGAAAGAAAAATCCATCGGCCTGCGGCAGCATTTCGGCGATCTTGAAATCGGCTGCGATCTGGTCGAATTGACCGGTCTTGACCGCAGCAAAAAACATTTTTCCGGCAGTATAACTTTACCGCCGTGGATGCCGGCGGGCAAAACCATGTTGCAGGCACAGGTAGTTACGGCAGACAATCAGCATTTGGTCAAGCTGAATAAAAGCGAAATCCTGACCATCGAAGTCTTGCCTGAACAAAAACTTGAGTTGCAGGAGAGTGCTCCGGCAGCAGGTATTGGCGATAAAAACGGCTGGAGAGGTTTTCTGGTTGGCAACGAGCTGCATCCGCCTTTTATGAACCATTGGTGCTGTACGCTGGATTATGAACGGTTTTTCTCCTCCCGGCTCAACGGCACATCCTTGCAGAATATTCAGCTTTACCCCAATATGTTCGGGCCTGAACGCACCTGGGCAGGAACGTTTGCCCGGCTTGATCATCTGGCAAATTCGCTGCTGCGGGTTCGTCCGGAATCCTATATACTTGTCGGTATAGATATGCGCCCCTCGGCAGCGTGGAAAGCCGAAAATCCCAACGAAATGATGCTGCGGGAAGATGGCAGCAAGCTTTTGCAGAACAATCGCCCGTTGATTTCTTACGGTTCAGAAAAACTGTGGAAAGAATCGCTGGAATTTCTGGATGAGTTGATTAATTTTGTAAACAGCAAACCGTGGGGATCGCGGGTCATAGCGTATCAGCCGTGGAGCAATACCGAAAATGACTCCTATATCGGCGGTATCCGCTGCAATAACATGGTTTCTGACCGCAGCAAATTGCAGTTGGGCGACTATCACCCCGGTGCGATCAAAAAATTCCGTGAGTTTTTGCGTCAGCGTTACAATAATGATGTCAAGGCTCTGCAAACGGCGTGGAACGATCCGACAGTGAGCTTTGAAAATGCCGGCATCAGCAATAAAATACTTGGTTCTCAGGATTCGGAAAGAGGATTTTTCCGTAACCCGGCAACCAGTCAACCGGCAGTGGATTACTGGACGTTTTTCCCCTCGCTCCTGGGTAACTACAAACGGGCGATGGCGGAATTTATCAAGCGTAAGACCAATAACAAAGCATTGGTATTTGTGCATTATGGTGCGGTGCTGAACAATTTGACCCGCCCGCAGCCAACCGGCATAAGGCTGCATGGCAGCAACTATGACCTTGAAACGCTTTTGCGGGATAAAAATATTGATATGTATGTGCAGGCCATGCCCTACCACCGGCGTCAGGCCGGAGATGGGATCGTAGTTTATCAGCCGACAAGCTCCATGGCTCTGCACAAACGCATGTATATGGCGGACTACGACATAAGAACCATTGCCGCCGGAACGCTCAACTTCGGGCGTCACCGCAGTATTTATGAAACTGATTCGCTGATCAAGCGGGATCTGGCCTGGATGTACACCCGTCAGGCCGGAGCATGGTTTGCCGATATGAGTCAGGGCTCCTATCTGAATTTCAGCGAAAGCAAATCCAGCTGGATCGGTGCCAGAGAAGCCGCTGAACCGGCCGGAAAAATGCTGGAGCTTTTCCGCAAACTTGCCAACTCTGGTCAGACACATAAAACCGCATCTGAAATGGCGTTCTTTTACAGTATGCAGTCCCCTGCACGGGAAGATTTGCTCAACAGTGCAGTAGTTTACTATAATTTGATTGATAAAATGGCTTTCAAGGATTTCCCGTTCCTCGGAACTCCGTATGATGTTTATACTGCTGAAGATCTGCTCCATAAGGAATTACCGGAATACAAACTTTATGTATTCATGAATTTATTTTATGTGACCAAGGCTCAGCGGGAAGCGATCGAAAAACTCAAACGTGACGGCAAAACGCTGGTTTTCCTCTATGCTCCCGGTTACGTCGGCGAAAAGAGTTTTGATGTCAACGGGATATCTTCACTTTGCAATATGCAGGTAAAAAAGATCGACCAGCCGGAGGTTATGAAGATGACTCTGAGTAATTTGCAGCATCCGTTGCTGAAAGACCTGCAGAATACCGTATTGGATGCTTCCGGCTGGAAGAGTGCCGAACCGGTACATCCGGAATGCGTCCATCCCAACTTTGAAATCACCGATAAAAGTGTTATCGTACTGGGCAGAAACAGTCGTAATATGCCGGTAATGGCTTTGAAGAAGCTGAATAACTGCAATATCATATATTCTGCAGTGCCCTATTTGAGCCGGGAAATGTTATGCAACATTGCTGAATTTGCCGGAGTGCATTTATACACCCGCGCTCCGGTAGTAATGGCAGCAGACAGCCGTCTGCTGATGTTTCATAACGGCTGCGAAAAGGAACAGGTCATTAAAGTATCGCTGCCGCAACCGGTAAAATCCGTCAAAGATGCATTTACCGGTAAAAAACTTTCCGATGGCGGCACTTTTGAGCTGAAAATCGCCAATCCCGGCACCCGGATATTGTTAATGGAATAACTTTTAACATAAGGAACGTCAAACCCATGAAAAAAATTCTTTTAGTGTTTTTGGCTATCCTCCTGACCGGAGCAGCAACTGCCGAAACAATCAAAATTCTGGAGCGTCATCCGCTGATAAAAAAACGCCTGACCCTGCAAGCCGGGGAAAAACAGCACTTCAAAGGCGGCCGCCTTAAAACCACCGATAAAAAATGGGGCAATAAACGGGTGGGCTTGCGGGTCAAAGCCATAGCTCTCTCCAAGTCGTACAACGGCGGCTGGACTATGATCATGCAGCTCAAAGTCAACGGCAAGCTCGTGGAACGCTTTAATGCCAACAAGCAGCCCCGGCTGGTCAACCGCCCCGACATCAAACAGCTGACCGGCGGCCCCAACCAACGCTACTCCGGCAGTGCGTGGTTTGATAAATACATGAAGTCGTGGGATGTAGGCTATGGCGAAAACTTTCTGCCCAAAGAGCAGTTCAACCCTTATTTTAAAGAAGATATAACCGATTATATTTTTGATGTCGACGACCTCGTGGAAGCCGATTATCCGGTGGAAGTTGAGTTGATCAACGTTGCTGACAGATCCGAAGGATTGGTCAAACTTATGCGGCAGCAGAACCGCCAGTTTCCGCTGGCCTTTGCCAAAGCTGAACTGGTGATTTTTGAAAATCCCGCCAACCGGATCACTGCCAGCAAAAATATTCCCCTGCCTGTTGCCGAAGCAACTCAGGCTATGCGGGAACGGATCCGCAAGTTTGAAAAATTCTCGGTTGCCGAAGCTCAGGCATCGCTGCAGGAGCTCAAACGGGCCCGAACGCTGTTCAAGCAATGCGAACGCATGGAACGCAAAGGTCATACCATCCCCGGCCAGCTCTGGGTACAATATGTGGCCAAATACCGTCACGCCGATACCTTTTTGCCGATACTCGATGACGCCAAAGCTGCCGGGGTCGGTCTGGTCAAGGTACACTCTTACTGGGCAGATATCGACGGCACCAGTCCTTTCCGGCCCCGTAATCAGGCCGATGAAGACGATTACCGCAAATTTATCAAATACTGTCACGACCGGGACTTAAAATTTATTGCGTATGTTTCGCCGGCCTGGGTCAAGCTCAATAAAGACTACAACCCGACCTGGGAATTTTCGGACAAAAGTACTGCTCCGGCCAAACCGATCCAATGGGGGCAGATCTGTACCGGTTCACCGGTCTGGCGCAATTACTTTTTCAGCAATGTGCAAAAGATGTTTGACAATTACCCGATCGACGGCATTTATGTGGATATCGGCGTAAATAATGCCGAAGAAGCCCGCTGTACCAAAGCTGATCACATCCATGCTTTTACGCACGATGTTCCGGGGCGGGCCTCCAGCAAAGATATGATGAACCGGCTTTATGCGCTCTGCCGGGAAAACAGCAAACTCCTGTATCTTTTTGCCGAAACCCACGCCGATATGGAAGATTATTGCGATATACAGTATGTTGGCGAAAGCACCCCCTCCATGGCCGCCCATATCGACCGCCACCGCAATTTAAAAGGCAATATCTTCTTTTTGCCAATGTTCCACGGTTTTACTTACTATTCGCCGCGGGAAGTTTACGCTTACACCATGGTGCTGGGCCATTTCCCGGTAGCCAGTTATTCGGCGCAGAAAACCTGGAACATGGAATTTACCTGGTTCAAACATTTTTTGGGCATCTGGAGTGCCATGAGCAAAGACGGCACCCACATTTACCGGGATGTGAAAAAATCTTCGCTGATCAAAGCCGCCCCCGCCAACACCATGCTTACAGCGTTTGTCAACACCGATACCTATCTGGTGGTCGCCAACTTCGGCAACCGCCCGGTGGAATACAGTTTTACGCAGGAACTGCTGGATATGGAAAGCGGCCAGAGTTCCGCAGTATTCACGATTCCGGAACATGATGCAAAAATTTTAAGACTCACCCCGGCCGCCAATTAAATTTTTTATAAAAAAAGAGGAGATATATTATGAAAAAACAACATTTCAATCTGATGGAACTTTCGGTAGTGATCGGTTTGACCGCCATGATCGCCACCGTGCTGGCCCCGGCGATTTCGGCTTCGCAGCAGGGAGCCAAAGGTATGCTCTGCAGCGACAATCTGAAAAAACTCGGCCAGCTTCAACAAGCCTATCTGGAAAGCAACGATGACTTTTTCACCCCCGCCATGGATACATCTTTCAAACCCACTCTGACCGTTAATGGCCAAAAAAGCACCTCCAAAAGTTTTGCCAAATGGCCCTACTTTATCCTGACGACCCAAAAAACGGCCACCACCGGTGCTGACGGTTGGGCTTTGCCGCAGGAATTTCATTGTCCGGCCCGCAGCAAATCCCAGTTCAGTTCGTTCCAATACGACTGCTATGCCAAACTTGATTACGGCATGAATTATGCGTTTTCGCCAGCCAAGCTCAACGGGCTTTATCAGAATATTGCTCAGGTCGAAGATCCGGCAACTTTGATCATGTTTGCAGATGCCAAACAAATCAGCTGGCCCAACGATACCGGTTCCTACCAGATACCGTGCCGCCTGAACAAGTTCGGTGCCTGGGGCAAATTAGATGTGCTGGCCAAGATGGATGAAAATGTGTTTTTGGGCCATGGCGGAGCACATGTAAGCTACACCGATGGTCATGTGGAAATGATCCCCGTCAAAGCCGGCAACACGCTGGAGGGCCGTCAGGAGTTCTGGCAGAATACCTATTTGGGCAAGAAAAATCTGTGGTATGGCCGCAATAACTGAAGTTTTTTGCGATGATGATGAAAAATTTTCTGATACTCATTTCACTGGTAACGTTATTGACTATGAATTTGCAAGCTCAAAATGATACAGCCGGGAATCCGGAACTCTTTTTGCCGGCAGTTCCCACCCCGATGGAGTGGGCGATTTGCTGGGCAAACGGCGAAAAAAGCACCGCCCGCAGCGATGCCAACGGCCGACTGGTGATGCACGCATTAGCTCCGGTTGGCAAAGCTGTAGAGCAAGCGGAAATGAGTTGCGAATTTACCGTGCCGCGCGCCGGGATCCTGATCATGGGGATCGGGGCAGATTGGTGGTGCGAAGCCGAACTTAATGGCAAAGTAGTCTTTTCGACCATGAAAAGCGGCAACTATTTTTATCCGGCCAGTGCCCGCAACTACATTGTTCCGGTCGTGGCTCAAGCCGGTAAAAATAAGCTGACCGTCCGCAGCAAGGGCGGTACCGTAGGCTGGTATCAGTGTGTGAAATTTTTTGCACCCGATGCCGAAGGTATGCAAATGCTGTCACGCCGGGTGCTGGATAAGCTGCTGATGCCCGGCGAAGCGGCAATGGATCACGATTATTTTGTCAGCTTGCAGGAAAATAACACCGTCCGGGTCACCTTCATTACCCGGACTGCCTGCGGCGGCGGCGTGCGCTATCGCCCAATTGGCGACCCCGTCTGGCAGAAAAGTTATGAGATGCTCGGCGGCAGGATCCGCTGCAATGAACGGGTGCATCATATTGAATTAAAAAACCTTAAAGCAAACACCACCTATGAACTTTCGCCCATTGCGGTCGATCCGGCTGATGGCAGCGAAAAGTTTCTTGGCGAGGTCAGAGAACTCAACATCCCTGCTGCCAATAAAACCGATTTCAGTTTTTTCATCTTTTCGGATCTGCACCGCACTGTCGAAGAACGCAATAAACTCTTGCGCGATTACTGGACTCAAAGCGGAGCTGCCGGATGTGATTTGCTGGTATCGCTGGGGGATTTTGCCAATAAAAACGACAATTTTGAGTACAGCACATTTGCTGGCGGGCTAAAATTTCTGAGCAGTTCCGGCAAAGTGGCCAAACCATTGATCGTGCTGCGCGGCAATCACGAATTCCGGGGGCTGGAAGCGGATGAATTTTTCCGTTACTTTGCGCCGCGCGGTGAAGCCTGGAGTGCTTTCCGCTACGGCGCAGTGGCCGTGATCGTGCTGGATGCCGGTGAATGTGACGCCTACAAACCGCAGCCCGGCTCACACACTTTTTTGAATCTTTACGAATCTGAATACATGCAGCAACAGCGCAGTTGGCTGCAAAAATATGTCGAAAGCGACGACTTCAAAAGTGCCAAATACCGCATCGTGCTGGCTCACGGCGGCCCGGTTCCGCTCGGCAAAAATCTCTATATGCCGCAGAATCTTATGAAGCTGATCGATGGCATTTTTGCCGGTGATAAATGCCCCCATAAGATCGACCTCTGGCTGGCCGGACACATCCACAATCACAAGTTTTTCCCGGCAGGCAGTGTGGAAAAGATCCCGTTCCCGGTGATCTATGCCGACGGGCCGGACTACGGCGGGAGGGATGAATCAGCATTGCTGGTAAAAACGAATCAGGATGGCTTGCAGGTATTTTCAGTTGACCGCAACGGCATTTGTTTTGAGCAGCAATTTTTCAAAAACACCAAATAAAAATGGTGCATTATGAGCGGTGCAGGAACTTTTTGCTATCAGTATCCAACCGGACGGCTGCAGTGGCACGAACCCTCCTGGTACTCAGCTGCAATGCCAGACAATACGGTCTGCTGGCATTGCCGATATACTCCCGGCACCGGCTCTGCCTGCTGGAGCGCATCGGCAGCAAGCCAACCTGAGCAGGAACTGCCTGCCAACTGGATCTGCCAGGTTGGATTTGACGATCTGCAGTGCGAACAAATGCTGACGATTTCCGACAGCATGGGCAACTGCCATATACTGACTGCTGCAACGCCGCAGCGGGAGTTTGCCTCCTGCGGTATGACCGTGCTGAAACAAGGCCGTGATTTTATACTTTTGGAAGTTGCGTCCACCAACGCCGGAGAGTTGTTCTGGTGCGGAGTTTGGGAAAATGGTTTTATCCGCAATTTCCGGGCCGAGCTCCGGGAACGCTTTGCCCGGAAAACGGCCCTGCCGGAAATAACGATCGTCATCCACCGCTCCGGCAATCTGCAGCAGCTGCTTGATGAGTGGACAAACAAACATTATCCGCAGCGTTCGCTGCGCCAGTCGGATGATTTTTCTGCCTGGAGCAGCTGGGACTATTACCGCTGGAGCGTAAGTGCCGGAGATGTACTGGCTAATGCGGAATTTATTGCCTGGGATCCGGTTCTTTCCAAGCACATCAAGCGCATCATCATTGATGATGGCTGGATGAATTGTTATGGCGAATGGGAGCCGAATTCCCGCTTCAAAAATATGCCCGAACTGGTCAAAGAGCTGAATAAAATGCACTTCAGTGCCGGTTTGTGGTTTGCGCCGGGCATTGCCGAACCGCAGAGCTTGTTTGCGCAAAAAAACTGGCAGTATCTGGCCCGGGGCGAAAACGATTGGCCGTGTCTGGCCTTTGAGTGTATGAGCCGGCGGGGATTTTTGCTGGATCCGACCCGCCAGGAGGTGCAAAAATATTTGTTTGAATTGTTCCAACACTACCGGGCGATGGGGTTTGATTACTTTAAGCTGGATTTTCTGAAGCACACGCTCAATGCCCGGAAATTTCACGATCCGTATGCCGATGCCAACGCAATAATCCGCTCCCTGATCCGCCCGATCCGGGAAGGTGTCGGCAGTGAGGCAATATTGATGGGGTGCAATCATCTTTTTCCGGCCGGCAGCGAGTATTTGGATATCGTGCGCTGCGCCAGCGATATACATGCTAATTTCGACAGCATAAAAACCAACAGTACCAGCATTGCCGCCCGCTTGAATCTGCATGAGCGGATTTGGCGAAACGATCCGGATTTTGCTTTGGTAAGAGGCTGTGACACCAGTGATGATCCTGCTATGGATCTGCTGCGCCCCAATCAGGTATATATCAATGCGGCTGCCAATGAATTTGATGATTTCCATGGCCAATGGAGCTGTGCCGGACAAATGACCGGCAGCGAGGCGGAAATTTTATTGTCGCTGATCCTGATTTCCGGCGGCGAACGGACTTTTTCGGATGCGTTGTTCAAGCTCAATGATTTCGGGCTGGAGCTGGTTCGCAAGGCCGCCTCCGCCGTGCGCGGCAGGGCCGGAACCGCCGATGATCTTCTGCAAGCAGAATATGCGCAAAAATTCACCCAGCAAGTTAGCAGCAAACATTGGCGCAAGCTCTGGATAAATTGGCAGCCCGAAGAAAAATCGATAACTCTGGACAAGCTGCCGGAAAACGCAACTGAACTCAGCGACTTCTGGCATGACAGAAAATTCAGCAGAAATCAAACCGTAACCTTAAAGCCCAACAGCTGTTTGCTGCTGGATATATACTGTTGAATAATTGCCTGATACATTGAAAAAAACATTCACAGCCGCTTTACTTTTTGAATAAACCGGTTATTATTTCAACCGGAGCGATCAAAGAGGAGCAGACATCATGCAAAATTCAAACTGTTTAAGCTATGCAGTATCCAGCACCAAAAACAATCGGCAGATGCGGCAGGGCATGCTGACGGCGCAGCAAAAATCCCATGGCAATATGCAAGCTATGTCAGGAGAAATCTTGCCGCCTTTTTGCGTTTTTCGGGATTGTATTTTTCTTGTCTAAGGTTATATTATGGCGTGAGGTGTATATATGAAAGAAAAATTGCTTATCCGCTTATTTGTTGAGTCCGATGCCGAGGCTGTACAAGACATTATCCATCGTGGCTTGCGGGAAATCAATGGCAAAGATTATCCGGCAGAACTGATGGAGGAGTATTGTAATTACTTTACCCTTGAAAAAATCAAAAATCAGGCAAATTCTGCACATATGTATGTTGCGGTATCTGGGGATGAAATTGTCGGTACGGGTTCAATAGCACCTTATTGGG